>JAUZRR010000001.1 GCA_030950285.1 Planctomycetota bacterium
AGCTCGCCTCAAGAGGAGAAAACCATGCACAAGCACATGCAAAGACCCACCCGACTCGGATTCACACTCATCGAACTGCTGGTGGTTATCGCGATTATCGCGCTGCTCATCGGCATCCTGCTGCCGGCGCTGGGCAAAGCCCGCAAGGCCGCCCGCCTGTCGATCTGCGGCTCAAACCTCAAGCAGGTCGGCGTCGCGGTCAACACCTACGCCTCTGACTTCGAGGACAAGATCGCCTCGTTCAGCTGGAACCGGGGCAACTACACCACCAAGTACAACGACCTGACCAATGCGCCCGACAACGTCACCGCGACGATGTACCAGCTCACCGAGATCATCCGCCGAAAGACCGGCGACGACACCTTCCCGGTCCTCAACAACCGCGCCCCGCAGCGTCGGTTCAGCCACGCGGTGGTGGTGGACTACATGGCCGACGTGATCCCTGAACAGACGGCCGCCTGTCCGGAGGACCGCGAGTTGATCTCCTGGCAGAAGGACCCGCACAACCCGCCGGACCTCAACGAGCAGGGCAGCGAGGCGTACAGCAAGATGTCGCCCTACCGCTCGACCTACCAGTTTGTCCCGGCGTCTTGGGCGCCCGACAAGCGGACCCCCAAGACCGCCACGGTTTCGCCGTACAAGCCCAACCACGACCTGTTCCTGTTCCCCCCCGGTGCCCGCCTCGGCGAGCGGCAGATCCGCGAGGTTGACTTCCCCTCCAACAAGGTGCAGATGTTCGACTTCTACGACTTCCACAGTGCCGCCAAAGTCCAGTTCTACGCCTACGACGACGCCAAGACCAACCTCCTTTTCTTCGACGGGTCGGTCCGCTTCCTCACCACCGGCGATTCCAACCGCAGCTTCCGTCCCAACAACCCGAGCAACGAAGGGCACGCCCGGATGGACTATGTCCCAAACGAAATCTACGAGCCGCCGGCCCGCTCGGGCGGCACCAAGGACGTCGACCTCGAGCCCTACTTCCGCTGGACCCGCGAAGGGCTCCACGGGATCGACTACGGCGGCTCTGAGATCAACAACAGCGGCGGCTGACCCGACGCGACAACCAATCCCTGTCTCCACCACCGGCCCGATGCACGCATCGGGCCGGTGTTCTCTTTTGCCAAGCCCGGCCGATGTCTCCGCTACCATCCGCCATGCTCTGGTCTTCTTCTGCACCGCAACGCGGGATCACCCACCCCCGGGCTGACACCATCGCGCTCCCCGCCCGCAGCCGGGCCGAGCCATCTTCTGCGCTCCGTGACCTCCTCGCAGCCTCGTTCTTCGCCCTGTTCACGTCGATCGCGGCCCAGATCGCGATCCCGCTCCCTCCCGACTACGTCCCCATGTCGCTCCAGACCCTCGCGGTCCTGCTCGCAGCCCTCTGCCTCGGCCCGCGCGTCGGCACGCTGAGCATGCTGATCTACCTCGCGGTCGGGGTCGGCGGCGGCGCGGTCTTTGCCGAGGGGTCCAAGGGCCTCGCTGTCCTCGTCGGCCAGACCGGAGGCTACCTGCTCGGGTTTGTCTGCTGCCAGCCGGTGGTCGGCATGATCGCCCGCCGCCGCGACGGCTCGGTCCGGGGGTGGCTGGCGATGATCGCCGCGGTGCTCGCGGGAAACGCGGTGGTCTTCGCGTTCGGCGTCCCGGTGCTGGGGCTGGTCAACGGCTACGGCGTGGGCCGCGCGCTCGAGGGCGGGCTCTACCCCTACCTGCCCGGGCTGGTCGTCAAGTCGGTCGCGGCGGTCATGATCGGCCGACTCGCGGCCCCGCTGGCCGCCCGGCGCCCTTGGTGAGCCCCGGGGCAGACAAAATCTCCGCGTCCGAGGAATATCGGGCGGCACCGCGTGGTTGATCCCGGCAGAAGGCCGGAAACGGGCTTCGTGTGAATCCTCTTCGTGCCCCGGTTGCTGACTGTCCCCCTGGCGACCGGGGCTCTTTTTTTTGAAAACGCACACGCCGGGTGTTGGCATCTTCGTAGAGCCCCTCGCGCAAGCGAGGGGAAAGCACCCACCCGAACCACGAAAGACTCGAGGTGCCAGACGCTCGCGTGCGCCCCGCGTGCGAGGTGTGTCCATGCGAGAGGGCCCGGTCGTGTTGGACCCGGCGCTTTCGCTGAGGGCTCTTTTCTCGTCTGACAAATCCGAGCGTGCACGCACACTCGGCGACGCACTCGCAAGCGACCCGCCCGGTTCCAAATACACAACATGTTGGGTGCGTTAGTTCAGGCCAAACTTCTGCTTGTAGATAACCTTGCCGTCTTTGACCATCACGAGGATGCCCTGATTCTCGTCGCCCCACAGGTAGTCTTTGGTATCGCCGCCGCCGCCTTGCGATTCGACCATGCCGGCCGCGCCGATCCCGACGCCCGACGCGACCTGCAACTCGCCAGCACCACCCATGATCGACTCGACCTCGATGAGGTCCATGTCCACCTGGATCAGGTCGTAGTTTTCAGGCGTGACAGTTTCCTCACACCCGGTGACAGCCAGCAGGGAGAGCGCAAGAACGAGCACGGCAGCGATGCGGGTGAGCATGATCGGGTTCCTTATCGGGCGTTCGGAGCTCGCCGGAGTTGAGGCCTTCAAACAGTTCTTGCCCAGTCTACACGAACCCGGCCGAAACTGGAGCCCCGAATCGAGACGGGCCGATGGTTGGTTCCGCACGAGGGCCGGCGTGGTCCTGTTTGGCCACCGACCGGCGCACCCCTTTCCCCGGAGCCTTCCATGAGTGAGCACGAACCGCAGATTACTGTTATCGGTCCCGACACCCAGATCAAGGGCGAGATGACCTTCGAGCGCACCGCGCGAATCCTCGGCCGCTTCGAGGGCAAGATCACCAGCGGCGGCGAGCTGCAGGTCGGCGCGACCGCCGAGTGCGTCGCGTCGCTCGATGCCACCACGATCATCGTCGACGGCCACGTCGAGGGCAACGTCGCCGCGAGCGACCGCATCCAGCTCAACAGCACCGCTCGGGTCAACGGCGACGTCGTGGCCGAGAAACTGATCGTCGCCGAGGGCGCGTCGTTCAACGGCCGCTGCTGCGTCGGGCCCGAAGCCGTCGCCGAGTTGCAGACAAGGAACGCAGCCGCGGCCTCCCCCGACGCCCGCGCGCAACAGCCCCGTGAGAACGGCACCACGCAAAGCCGTCCGGTCGAGCGTCCCATCCCCGAGGTCAAGCCCGCGGGAACCAACGCCGCGGCGTTTGACTGGGTCGGGAAAGCCGGCAACGGTGAAGCCAACGAAGTGAGCAACGGCACCAACGGCTGGGGCCCGCGGACCACCGCTGCCGACGGCGCAGCCTGACGAACGTTGCACCACGCCCGAAAGGCGGCACGGCTCTTGGTGCCGTGTATCTGCTGCCGCCCGTCGTCCCGATGCCAACCGCCGCTGCGCACCAGCGCAGCGGCGCGATGAAGACGAGACCCCCCGCGTGACCCTCTCCGCCAAGTCGCTCGTGCCCCCCGCCGCGCCGTCGCGCACCGTGCAGTGCTACCACTGCGGGCGTCACTGCGCGGTCAGTGTCCACGCGATGAGCAGCTCGTGCTCGCAATGCTACCGCCAGCTCGCGATCGCCGACATCGTCGTGCGGTCCAGGCACTGGGGCAGCCGACTCCAGACCTGTGGCAAGATCCTCCTCGACCGCAAGGCCGACGTCCGGGTCAACCTCCTCACCGCCGGCGGGGGGGTCGAGGTGCATGGCTCGCTCCGCGGCAAAATCGTCTCGTTCGGGCCGGTCACACTCGGCGAGGCCGCAAGAATCGACGGCGACCTCGAAGCACCCGCGATCTACGTCTCACCCGGCGCAACCATCCTCGGCGGCACGTTCTCGATCGTGCCCGTGCCCAAGCTCGAGCAGGCTGCTGCAAAGGTCACCTGATCTTGCGGCATCGCGGGCCGCTTGGGCGCGGTTTCTCGTTGGCGATTGGATGATCGGTCTCCGCCTGGCACCAATCGCCTCGCTCTCGGTGTTCAGTGCATCAGCCGCCCCCTCTCCTTCACCCCTCAAAAGCCCCAGCCCGCATCCCTGCCTACTATCCCTCGCAAGCCGGTGGCCTCAGCCCTCCCCTACCTCACGCTGTTGCGTGTCGGGAGGACCATCTGGGAATCTGTCGGCAGCGTCCTCTCCGTCCGGTGACGAATCACCGATCAGCGCGAAGACGCTCCACCCAGGACGGCCGCTCTTGCCCCAATCGCCAACTCGGCAGGGCACAGGAAACGCCCGAATCAACGATTGCCCTCGCTGCGCGTGCGCAGCGTGGGGATATGGAGTCGAACCACATTGTCTCGTAACCCAAACAACTTCCGCCGAAACGCCCGCAAGGGACCACACAACCCCGCGCCCAAGCCCCGTCAAGAGCCCGCGCAGGACACCACCCCCGACACCCCTTCCACCCCGTTCGAGTCCGGCGAGCCCGCGTCCGACTTTGCCTCGCTCGAGCTTGCGCCGCAGCTGCTCCGCGCGATTCGTGACGAGGGCTACGAGGTGCCGTCGCTGATTCAGGCGCAGGCGATCCCGCCGGCGATGGCGGGGCGCGACGTGCTCGGCTGCGCGCAGACCGGGACGGGCAAGACCGCAGCCTTTGCGCTGCCGGTGCTCGACAAGCTCATCAAGGACGGCGTCGCTGAGGACCGTTGTCGGCACGTGCCTCGGGCGCTGGTCTTGTGCCCGACGCGCGAGCTTGCCGGGCAGATCACCAAGAGCTTTTCGACCTACGGCCGTCACGCGCGGCTGCGACACACCGCGATCTACGGCGGGGTGAGCCAGTTCCATCAGGAAAAGGCCCTCCGCCGCGGGGTCAACATTCTCGTCGCCACGCCGGGTCGGCTGATTGACCTCATCGAGCAGGGGATCGTCGATCTCAGCGAGATCGAGGTGTTCATTCTTGACGAAGCCGACCGGATGCTCGACATGGGGTTCATCAACCCCATCCGCCGTATCGCGGCTGAGATTCACGAGGACCGGCAGACGATGCTGTTCTCGGCGACCATGCCCCGTGAGATCAAGTCGCTCGCCAACTCGCTGCTCAACGACCCGGTCCACATCACGGTGACACCGGTCGCGTCGGCGGCCCCGAAGATCGAGCAGTCGGTCTACATGGTCGGGCGGCAGGAAAAGCAGGCGTTGCTGCACCACCTGATCGACGAGCACTCGATCGAGCGGACGCTGGTCTTTACGCGGACCAAGCACGGGGCGGACAAGGTCGCCCGGCGTCTCAACCGCGCGGGCATCGCGGCCGACGCGATCCATGGCAACAAATCGCAGAACCAGCGGCAGCGCGCCCTCGACGGGTTCCGCGTGGGCAAGTGCCGGGTCTTGGTGGCGACCGATGTCGCGGCCCGCGGGCTCGATATCGACGACGTGTCGCACGTCTTCAACTTTGACATGCCCAACGAGCCCGAGGCGTATATCCACCGCATCGGGCGCACCGGACGGGCCGGCGCGACCGGGCTGGCGATCGCGTTCTGCGACCGCGACGAGCGCTCGATGCTGCGACAGATCGAACGCCTCCTGGGGAACAAGATCGCCGCGACGACCGAGCTGCCGGTGCTGCCGATCTTGCCCAAGGCAGAGCGCGGGGTTGAGTCCAAGCCCCGCACACCCCGCACACCCCGCGGCCCGGGCAAGCCCGGCAACCACAGCGCCTCGGCCCCACGCCCGCCCAAGCGCCGCACCGGCAGCGGAAGCGGCAACGACTACGGCGGGTCTGGGTACGGCGGTGGCGGCGGCGGCGGTCAGGGGGGGGCCAAGCCCCGCAGCCGCAAGACCCGGTCGAGCAGCTACGGCTCGCGCCGGGCGTAACAACAGACGCGGCAGATTCTGACCAACTCTTGAGGCGGGCGCACGTTGGACGTGCGCCCGCTTTCTTCTTGGGTACTTCGGTACACTCTCGGCATGCACAAGCCCATCCTCTATGCCGCGCTCTCGATCGTGTCCTGCTGCACTGTGTTCCTGAACGCGGGGGAGGACGACGCCGCGATTGCTGCGGACGACATGATCAAGAACCTGCTCCAACGCCTGGAGACCGCGGTGCTCGCTGGGGATGCCGAGGCGTATCTCGCCAACATCGACACCACGGCCAGCGAATGGGCAACCGAACAGACCAATTGGGCAGCCGACCTCGCCGAGCACACGCCGGAGATGTTTGACCTGAACCTCCTGCCCCGTGTCGAGGTTCCCGCAGAGCTCAACCCGTCGGAACACGTCGCGGCCCTCCGCATGACCTGGCAGTTCCCAGACGGGGGGGAACGTCGGGTCGAGTTCCCCGCACGGTTTACCCTCGACGAGCACCAGAACTGGCACTACGCCGGCGAGGCGTGGACGAGCGTGGCTTCGGAGGACGGCCAGACCATCGTGCTGTTTCTCACCGACGACCTGCAAGAGATCGCCGAGCGGATCACCGAAATGATGCCCGGCATCCGCGAGCACGTGGACACGGGGTTCCAGACCCACCTCGAGCACCCGCAGGTGGTCAAGCTCTACACGGACATGGGGCACCTGCAACAGTCGATCTACCTGAGCTATACCGACGGGCTGGGTGGGTGGAACGAGCCGGGCGAGGCGATCAAGATCATGGCGAGCCCGCGGATGGGCGCGCGGCGGCTGCGGATCCTGCTGTCGCACGAGTACGGGCACGTTGCGACGTTTACCTATCACCAGGACGTCGCGGAGAATCTGCCCTGGTGGGTCGCGGAGGGTGTGGCCGAGCTCGCGGCCGAGCGGTATTCGGGGGACCGGGCGCGGGAAGGCACCGAGGCTGCGGTCCGCGCGTGGGCCGAGGCCGGCGCGCTGGCGGCGTGGGAGGACATGGCCGACTTTCGCGAGACGCCCTCGCGGCTGCACGGGCATGTGTATTTGCAGGGGCACCACTTTGTGGGGTACGTCTCCGAGCGGTTCGGGCGGTCGGCGCGGAATGCGTGGGTCCGTCGGCTTGCGTCGGGCGACTCGCTCGATGAGGCCACGCTCGAAGCGCTGGGCGTGAGCTTTGCCGACCTCGACGGGCAGTGGCGTGCGAGCCTCTCGGCCGACGAGTAGGGCGGCCGTGAGCAATGTCGGACTGCTGCTCTACGTCAATCTGGGCAGCATGGGCATTCCGGTCAAACTGTGAACACCCGCGGTGAGCAAACCGGAGTCCCAGAACAAGAATATCGGCATGACCTCTTCATAAACTCCTTTCGGTGCTTGCATTACAGCGAGAAGCGTCTATTCTTGACCTTGGCGATTGAGTGTGAATGCTCAGTCAAACACCCCAGCTTTGAGGAGAGAGACAAATGAAAACCCTTGCTATCGCTGCCCTCGCGGTGGGCATGGCGGCCACCGCTGCTTCTGCCGACCCGACGTATTCATTCCAGTACAACGACGGGGATTCCGGCTCGTTCGGCCGCAACGACAACGGCGGCGTGTTCGAGTCGATCTCGTCGACGTTCAACCCCGCGACCAACCGCCTCACGTTTGAGGTTGTGTTCTCGAACGCGGTGACCGAGGGCTTCACGCTCGCGATCAACAACGGGAGCAACCCCAAGGGGCACGCCAACGAGATGGCGCTCTTCTACTTTGACGCAGCCGACCAGAACGACGTGAACCTGATCGCGTATGTCTACAGCGGGCAGAACAACGCCAACTCGTACCAGACGCAGGCGTTGATCGAGAGCACCGACGACACCGGTTGGATCAACTCGCTGACGGCTTCAGACAACGCCGGCGAGCGTGCCCTCGGGTTCGACGTCGACGCGACGGGGATCATCGACTACAGCAACCACGCGGACTGGACCGGCGCGCAGTTTACCAACGCCTTCGGCATCTGGCTGCACCCGTTCCGTAACTTTGACATCACCTATGACACCGCTGAAGGCTCGAACAAGGGCGGGATCAACTCGTTCCTGCGGAGCAGCCAGGGCTGGTTTGACGGCAGCGACTTCGACATCACCATCGTCCCGTTGCCCACCGGCGCGGCGATGGCCGGGCTCGGGCTGGCCGGGCTTGCGAGCCGTCGGCGTCGCGCCTGATCGGCATCCTGTGTAAACACCCAGCGGCCGCCCACGAGGGCGGCCGTTTTTTTTGTTGTCGATGGGCGAGGTTTGCGCCCGGCGACGATCCAGCCGGGGGTCGATCGCACCGATGAGAGGGGGATGGTCTTCGAGCACCTAAGACGGGCAGACAAATCCCCCAGATTGCCTCAGGTTGCGGGTCCCTCGTCGAGGGCTTTGAGGACATCGGGCAGATTGGCGGCAAACCCGCCACGGGCGATCGCCCGATCGGCGCCGGCTTCTCTGGCTTTGGTGAAGAGTTCGGTCATGACGTGGGGTCCGAATGCGAGGACGCGGATCGCCCGGTGGGTCTCGGCGGCGTCGGGGCCACGGAGCCGACGGATCAGGTCGAGGCCGAGGTCTTCGGTTTCCAGGTCGACGACGAGCGCTCTGACGTCTGAATCGGCGAGCCTCGCTTCGAGCATTTCGAGTGATCTGACCGGTCTGGCGGCGAGCCCGATTGCTTCGGCGGTCGACTTGATGCGGGTCGCCCATAGAAGATCGGCACAGACGTAGAGTATCATTCCAGAATCCTCAGGCCGCCCCAGCCTGAATCGCGGAGGGATTCCTGAGGGCAGCCGCTTGACGTTACCGAAGGATAGCCATGAGCACCACAGCTGTGTCCGCCGACGAGTCCGCTGCTGCGCACTCCAATCCGATCTTCGAGGAGCTTGGATTCCCCGAAGATCCGAACAATCTTTACCATCAGACCGTGGCGACGATGCTCGACGCGGCCGACATTATTGATCTGCGGCACCGGGTGAAGATCATCCTGGCGCAGCCGAAAAACGAGGTTATGGTGCACTTTCCGGTGCGCATGGACGACGGGCACCACCGGTTGTTCAAGGGGTACCGGGTGCAGCACAACAACGCGCTGGGTCCCTACAAGGGCGGGATCCGGTTCCACCACGACGTGCATCTCGACGATGTGAAGAGTCTGGCGTTGCTGATGAGCATGAAGTGCTCGCTGGTCCGGGTGCCCTTCGGCGGCGGGAAAGGGGGGATCAAGGTCAACCCTCGCGAGCATTCTGTGGGGGAGATGGAACGCATCACCCGGCGGTTCTGCTCGGCGATTGCGAACATCATCGGGCCCGAATACGACATTCCGGCCCCGGATGTCGGCACCAGCGCACAAAATATGGCATGGTTTGCGGATACCTACATGATGTCCAACGAGGGCAAAGCGGCCAACGACGGGCTGCGTGTGGTGACGGGCAAGCCGGTCGAGTTTGGCGGCTCTCTCGGGCGGGACAAAGCGACCGGGCAGGGCGTCGTGGACACGCTGGTCGAGCTGCTGCCCGAGGTGGGGCTCGAGACCAAGGGCATGCGGGTGAGCGTGCTGGGGTACGGGAACGTGGGCTCGTGGGCGGGGCGCATTTTGCACGACATGGACTCGAAGATTGTCGCGGTGGCTGACCACACCGGGGCGATCCGCAATGACAACGGGTTCGACGCCCACGCGCTGGCGGAGCACTGTGCCGAGCACGGCGGGATCGCGGGCTTTGCCGGTGAGAAGATCACCACCGACGAGTTTTATCAGACCCCGGTCGATGTGCTCATCCCGGCGGCTCTCGAGCAGATGATCACCGGACGCGAGGCCGCGATGATCAGCGCCAAAATCATCGCCGAGGGTGCCAACGCCCCGTGCACACCGGCGGGCGACCGGGTGCTCCACGAGCGGGGGATCGAGATCATCCCGGCGATCCTCGCCAACGCCGGGGGCGTGACCGTGTCCTACTTCGAGTGGGTGCAGAACAAGACCAGCACCTACTGGGACATCGAGCAGGTCGACCGCGAACTCAACCGCCACATGGTCATGGCGGCCCGGCGGACGGTGCTGGCCCGTCAGCGGTACAAGGTTGACCTTCGGACCGCGGCCTACATCGCGGCTCTGGAACACATCGGCAAGGCGTACCTGGTCCGCGGGATTTTCCCCTGATCGCGGCCTCGGGATCGGGCTGAGAGGCCTGTGTCCGAGAATGAGGGGCCACCCGGCCCGAATACATCCCAAACTCTCCAGACCGCCCGGGTTCACTCGGGCGGTTCTGTTTTTGTTTGATCGACCCTTGCTGCAAGGTTCCCCAGAGTTCCATTTGCGGCAAAATGCTCTAAGTCGTTGGCATATCTCTACTTGTGTGGCATGTTTGAGTTGATTCTGGATCCCGGTGATTCATCGGGCTCCACAACACAACTGCAAACTTGGTGGGTAGGAGAGAAAAAATGTCACGGAAAGCACTTGTTGGATTGCTCGCGGTTTCGGGGTTGGCACAGTTCGCGGCTGCGGACATCGTGGCGGTGGATGCCAAGTCGGCGATCTTTGACGCCGGGCGGGATGCCCCGACGCTTGACGGCCAGTTGCCTCCGATGCTCGCGCTGCCCGATGGGGCAGCGTCGATGAACGTGACCGAGGTGCTCGGCATCGTCCGGGCGCACCCGGTGCTGCAATGGGGCGGCCCTGACGGGAACTTCACGACGGCCAACGACAGCGACATCGCTTCGTACCAGGGCATTTCGGGGTTCATCCATCCCGGGACGCTGCCTCTGGTCGCGGTATTCCTGTCCGACGAGGCACCCCAGGAATCGGCGCCGGCCCGTCTGGATTTCAACAGCATCGGCTCAAACTTCGCGTCGCTGTCGCCGGAGATCGGGCAGACGTTCTTCGTGGGCAACGGCTGGACCGACGGCGGCGTGCTGCAGGAGTTCGTGGTGCCCACGGGTGCGACCCGCGTGTTCTTCGGTCTGGCGGATGCTGGCTTCTTTACCGGTGAGCCGACTGGGTATGCCGACAACGAGGGCGCGTTTGCTGCGGACGTGAGCTTCAACGTGGTTCCCGCTCCGGGTTCGATCGCGTTGCTCGGGTTTGGCGGCCTGATCGCGACCCGCCGCAGGCGCTGAGATTGACCCCACCGCGTCGGCAGTCCGGCGTGTGAAACTTGACCCCACCCCTCCGGTTGCGTCGTGCTCCTCGAGCTTGGCGCAGCCGGTGCCTTTTTGGGTGGGCGGCGGTGTCCCCTCGCTTGCGCGAGGGGCTCAGTTGGCTTTGCAGCTCGTGGGGCTGGCCCGGTTCCATGGCATCTTTGCGAGCATCATCGCCATCCCGCACCAGCCGGTGGCGCCGGCGAATGTCAGGCCGCTGCCGACGAATGCGGGGATCGCCAGAAACCATGGCGAGATGAGCACGCCGAGGACGACGCCGAGGAGCACGAGTGATCCCGCAGCGATCTGGACCTGGCGCATGATGGGGATGCGGGGGGCGGATTGGGGTCGGACGGTCGGACGGCCGGAGGACTTCCAGCCTTCGATGCCGCCGGCGAGGTGGAAGACGGGCTCGCCGTTGCTTTGGAAGCGGGTTGCGGCGTCGGCGGAGCGTTTGCCGGAGCGGCAGTGGAAGACGAGGCGGGCGTCCGGATGGGCGGCCCGGATCGCGTCGGCTTCAAAGCGGGAGAGGGGGACAAGCTCGGCGCCCTCGATTCGCTCCTCGGCGTGCTCGATGGGTTCGCGAACATCGACGAGGAACGCTTCGCCCGCGGCGAGCCATTGCTCGAGCTGTTCGGGGGTGACGTCGGTGACCGCGGCTGAGTTCTGTGCTGCTACCATCGTTGTGCTCCCTGGCCCCTGCTCCTGTGTGCAGCGATATTATGAGCATGTGCTCGCGGGACAGAGGGAGCGTGGGCGCAGGTTTTTTACTCAATTTTCTGGCGGCATGGTCGATCTGAACTGTTCACGAGAGGCCGCTGCCGGGATTGCACGCCGGGGCATTGCGTACGGCGGCTGTTTTCTGCGGATACCTGATGCTGCTTACTGCGCGAGACATCTCCAAGTCGCTGAGCCACCGGACGCTGTTTGCGGGTGTGTCGCTGTCGCTGGGGGAGGGTGATCGGCTGGGCATCATCGGGCCGAACGGCGCGGGCAAGAGCACGCTGCTTCGGCTGCTGGCTGGGGATCTCGAGGTTGACTCGGGCACGCTCACCACGCCCAAGGGCATGCACGCGGTGTATGTGCCTCAGCAGGATCGGTTCGAGGAGGGCATCACCGCGAGAGGCGCGGTGATCGGGCATGCGTTCTCTTGCATGGGCGGCGTTGGCACCACCCACGACCAGCACGAAGCGGAGACACTCGCCGACATGATGCTGGCACGGGTGGGGTTTGCGGACTCGCTCGCGGATGCGCTTGCGGAAACACTGTCGGGGGGGTGGCGCAAGCGGCTGTCGATCGCGTGTGCGCTGGCGAGCGCGGGGGGCGAGCCGGACCTGATGCTGCTTGATGAGCCGACGAACCATCTTGATCTTGAGGGGGTGGCGTGGCTTGAGGCGTTTGTCCGCCGCGGGCCGGGGGGGGCGGGGGGGTCGGGGGGGTCGGCATCGAGCGCGTCGGTGTTTGTCACGCACGACCGGATGTTTCTGGAGGGGGTCGCGACGCGGGTTGCCGAGCTGAGCCCGGCGTACCCGCAGGGGATCCTCGTTGTCGAAGGCAACTACAGCGAGTTTCTGCGGCGGAAGGAGGAGTTTCTCGCGGCACAGGCCGAGGCGCAAAGGGCGATCGCCGGGCTGGTGCGGCAGGACATCGCGTGGCTCTCGCGCAGGCCCCAGGGTCGGCAGACGAAGGCGAAGGGACGGATCCAGGAGAGCTCCGCGCGGATGGACGAGCTGGCGGACCTGCGGGCGAGGAACACCGCGGCAAGCTCGAGCGGGGCGCGGGTCGGGTTTGATTCGAGCGAACGCAAGACGCGGAAGCTGGTGACTGCCAAGGGTGTGAGCAAGTCGTACGGCGGGCGTGCGCTCTTTCGTGAGCTGGACATCACGCTCGGGGCGGGGAGTTGTGTCGGGCTGCTCGGGTCCAACGGCAGCGGGAAGACGACGCTCATCCGGGTGCTGACGGGGGAACTCGCGCCGGACGAGGGGATGGTTGATTTCGCCGAGCCGATGCCTCGGATCGCGGTGTTCAGCCAGCACCGGGAGGACTTTGCGCCGACGACTTTACTCCGCGAGGCGCTGTGCCCGATCAGCGATCAGGTGCGGTTCCGCGGGCGGGAGATGCACATCACCGCGTGGTCGAGGCGGTTTCTGTTTCGTGATGAGCAACTCGACCAGCCGATCCTTTCGCTCAGCGGCGGAGAGCTGGCGCGGGTGCATATCGCGCGGCTGATGCTCGTCCCGGCCGACGTGCTGGTGCTGGATGAGCCGACGAACGATCTTGACATCCCGACACTCGAAACGCTCGAGGAGGCGATCGAGAGCTTTGCGGGGGCGGTGATTCTGGTGACGCACGACCGGGCGATGCTGGAGCGGCTGGCGACGGACGTGCTGGCGCTCGACGGGCTGGGCGGGTGGGCGTTGCACGCCTCGCTCGGGCAGGCCAGCGCGTGGCGGAAGGCGCAGATCAGACGGGCGGCTGAGGTTGCGCAGGATGGGAAGCCGCGAAAGCCAGCCGGGTCCGCCGCGGCAAACTCATCGCCGCCCGCACCCACTCGCAAGAAGCGGACCTACAACGAGCAGCGGGAGTACGACACGATCGAACAGCGGATCGAGGAAGCCGAGGCGGCGGCGGCGGCGGCCGAGCGGCGGCTGGGTGATCCCGGGGTGCTTGCCGACCACGAGGCGATGGCGAAAGCGTGCGAAGAGTTGAGCGCGGCGCAGGAGCTGGCGGCCCGGCTTTATGCGCGGTGGGAAGAGTTGGAAGCGTCGTGAAATGATCTGCATTGCAGGAGTTTCTTGTGCGTTTCGACGAGCCCGGAGCGCAGGCTCGGGATCATGAATCCTTGGTCTTTGCAGGTAGAAACAACCTGTGCTTGCGCACAGGGCTCGTTGTCACCCATGCAAATCCCACGTCGTTCTTGTGATACTTGCTGCACACCGCGTTTTCTCTTTGCTCTTGCGTGATACGGGCAACTCCAGTGAGAGAAAGACCGCGGGACGTGTCCCCTCGCTTGCGCGAGGGGCTCTATGGGCAAGAGCCCCGAGTGACTCTCTGGTCGCGGGCGATGCTGCTACGCTGAGGGCTTGGCACGCGAGCGGGTTGATGTTGCGATTGTTGGTGCGGGGGCGGCGGGCCTTATGACGGCGGTGTGCGTCGGGCGCAGGTTGGCCGGGACCGGCGCTCGGGTGGTGCTGCTCGACGGCGCGAAGAAGGTCGGTGTCAAGATTCTTGTTGCGGGGGGCGGGCGGTGCAACGTCACCCACCACGCGGTCGATGCGCAGCAGTACGCCGGGGGATCACGCAATACCATCGGCAAAGTGCTTCGGCGGTTTGATGTCGCGCAGACTGTCGCGTTCTTTGCGGGGCTGGGGGTCGAGCTCAAGTGCGAGGAAACCGGCAAGCTCTTCCCGGTGAGTGATCGGGCGCAGACGGTGCTCGACGCGCTGCTCGGCGAGGTGCGACGGTGCGGGGTGGAGCTTGTCCACCCCTGGCGGGTGGGTGCGGTCGAGGCATCTCCTGACGGCGGGTTCGTCGTCGGGCGGGCGGGGACAGACGAAGCGTTTGACGCGGCGCGGGTCGTGCTGGCGACGGGGGGGATGGCGCTGCCCAAGAGCGGGTCGGACGGCGGGGGGTATCCGCTGGCGCGCCGGCTCGGGCACACGCTGACCGAGCGGTGCATCCCTGCGCTGGTGCCTTTGGTCACGGGTGAGCGTTCACGGTGGTTGACCGGGCTGTCGGGGATTAGCGCGAGAGTGTCGGTTGAGGTTCGCTCGGGGCAAGGCAAGCGGCTGGCACGGTTCGAGAACGACCTGCTGTGTACGCACTTTGGGCTCAGCGGGCCGGCGGTGATGGACGCTTCGCGTTGGTTGACCGAAGCGCGAGGCCGCGACCCGGGCGCGTCGCTGCACGTGGGGTGGCTGATTGGTGAGAGCTTTGGTTCGGTCGACGAGGCGTTGCGAGGGCTGGGCGCGACGCGGGTGCTGACGTGGGTGCGCGAGCGGCTGGCGGATCGGCTGGCGCGGTCGCTTTGTACGGCGCACGGCGTTGACCCGATGCAGCCCGGCGCACAGCTCACCAAGGATGCGCGGCGGGCGCTCGCGCATGCGCTTGTCGAGATGCCTGTCGAGATCACCCGCGACCGGGGTTTTGCACACGCCGAGGCGACGGCCGGGGGGGTGTTGCTGCCCGAGATCGACCCGGGCACGATGCGCAGCCGACGTTGCGAGGGGCTCTGGCTTGTGGGCGAGATCCTCGATGTGGACGGGAGGATCGGGGGGTTCAACTTTCAGTGGGCGTGGTCGACCGGGGCGATCGCTGGGGCGTCGATCGTGGCGGACCTCGAGAGTGAGGAGAGCCTTCGCGGCGAATCGAGGGCGGACTGCGCGGGGTCCTGTCCGCACGCAAAAAAGTACCCCCCCGGGGACTCGAACCCCGAACCCGCTGATTAAGAGTCAGCTGCTCTGCCGATTGAGCTAGGGAGGCGTTCGGGGCGTACGTACAATGCCCCTGCACGCCAACGGCCGCCGGGATATGCCGACGATCGTTGCGGTTGGATGGTATCCGCGTCGGGCCCGGCGTCCAGCGTCGGGGTCTGGAATCGTTGACCGGCCGGGCTGCTGGCGCTACCGTTGCCGCCGGCATCTGGAGGTTTGGAATCGGCCCTGTTGCCGGTATGAGCCTGCAGACACCGATCAGCATCCCACCCGTCGCTCGGCGCGGGCGACGTTTGAAAAGGACTCACGACCATGCTTCCCGTACAAAGACAAAGCTACGGCCGGACACGCCGGCGGCGCTCTCACGACTCGCTCACGCCCGCCAAGCACGGCATGTGCCCCCTGAGCGGGATGCCCAAGCTGCCCCACCGCGCGTGCAAAGAGTCGGGCTATGTCCGCCCGGGCCTGAAAATCTCGGTGCCCAAGCTCGGCATCGGTGTTCCGAGAGACTGACGCTCGTGCGGCTCGCAATTGACGTGATGGGCGGGGACAACGCTCCCGACGCGATTCTGAAAGGATGCGTTGAGGCGCTCGATCTTCTTGCGCCCGAAGATCAGCTCATTCTCATCGGCAACGAGCCGCTCATCAACGAGTTGCTCGCCGAGTACGGCTGCGCCGACCCGCGGCTGGTCGTCGAGCATGCCAGCCAGGTCATCGAGATGTCGGACTCACCTGCAAAGGCTGTCCGCGCCAAGCCTGACAGTTCCATTGTTCGCACGGCACTCCGCGGCTCGAAGAAACACAAAGACCGGGTCGACGGCACGATCAGTGCTGGAAATACCGGGGCCTGCGTTGCGGCGTCGATCATGCACATGAAACGGCTGCCCGGCGTACACCGGCCGGGGATCGCGGTGACGATCCCGGCGTTCCATGGGCCCGTCGTGCTGTGCGATGCCGGGGCCAACCCCGAGCCGACAGCGGTCCACCTTTGGCAGTACGGTGTGATGGCGGATATTTACGCTCGGGGCACGCTGGGGATCGAGCGGCCTCGGGTTGCTCTTATGAATATCGGCGCAGAAGAGGGCAAGGGTTCGGACCTGATCCGCCAGACTCGCGACTTGCTGCGGGATACTCCCGATCTGAATTTCATCGGGTATGTGGAAGGTCGCGATTTCTTTGATGGGGTCGCCGATGTTATTATCACCGACGGCTTTGTTGGCAACACGGTGCTGAAGATGGCCGAGGGGCTCGTCAAGAGTCTCTTCGCAGCTATCGCACAAGAGGTGTTCGACGCCGACCCGAATCTCGCGCTGCAGTTCGAGCCTGTCGTCAAGCAGATCCATGCCAAGAACGACTACCACGAGTGCGGCGGGGCGCCGCTCCTGGGTGTCAACGGGACGTGCTTCATCTCGCATGGTTCGAGCGAGGCACGGACGATCAAGGCGGCGATCCGCAACGCACGGAACTATGTGACCAAGCACGTCAACGACGAGATCGCGGCACGGATCCAGAGCCTCCAGGAGGTCGCGTCACCTCAACGAGAGCCCGCATGAGCCCGGAATCATCCGCCGCGCCCGACGCGATCGGGTCTCTCTCGGGGATCGCGATCGTTGGGACCGGGTCGGCGCTGCCCAAACGGCGGGTGACCAACACCGACCTTGAATCGGTCATGGATACCTCCGACGAGTGGATCGCCCAACGCACGGGTATCCGCTCGCGGCACATCCACGACCCCGAGGCGGGCGAGAGCACCGCGAGCCTGGCGACCCTGGCCGGGCAGCATGCGCTCAAAGCCGCGGGCATGGCAGCCGACCAACTCGACCTGATCGTTTGTGGCACGATGACGCCCGACATGCCCACGCCGGGGATCGCGAACCTGCTGACCGCGTCGCTGGGCACGCGCACGATCGCCGCGTTCGATCTGAATGCGGCGTGTTCGGGTTTCGTCTATGCGATGAACACCGCCCACGCGCTGATGACGACCGCTCCGTACCGCAACGCGCTGGTGCTCGGGGTTGATTGTGTGACTCGGTTTTGTGAGTTCTCCACTCTGGGTCGCACATCGGCGATCCTCTTTGGTGATGCCGGCGGGGCTTGCGTCCTCTCGGCGACAGAGGACCCGTCGAAAGGCCTTATCGCACAGGCGATGCATTCTGACGGCTGCGGGGCACAACACCTCTATATCCCTACCGATAAACATATGTTTCTCAATGCCGAGGACTACGACGAGCGCAAGATCAACCGCATCGTCATGCACGGCAGCAATATCTTCAAGTTCGCGGTCAGCACCTTCCCCAAGCTCATCGGGCAGACCCTCGACAAAGCGAACCTGACCCCCGACGATGTCGATCATTATATCTGCCACCAGTCCAACGCCCGCATCCTCTCGACGGCCCGCGATCGGTTCAACATCCCCGAGGACAAGTTCTACATCAACATCGACCGGTTCGGAAACACCGTCGGCGCGTCGATCCCGCTGATTCTCGATCAGGAAACCCGGAGCGGGCGGATCAAGCCGGGCGATCGGGTGATGTTTCTTGCGTTCGGCGCGGGGCTGACGTGGGCGAGCAGTTTGTGGCGGGTGTGAGCGGCGGGGGATAAGACCTTGCCGATGCACTCTCGCTTAGAATGCTGATCCCGTCTTGCTCCTTCGTTCTGACATCGGCATGAGAGACCAAGCCGCGTGTGGCCCCGGTGACCATGTGCAGTATCGCAAGACGGACCCGCCTTCTGCTGAAAGCAGGCGGGCCAGTCGGCGTCTTGCATGCTCGGAAAGTTTCTAGTCATCTTGGCGCGACGTTCTACACTTCTCTTCGGCGCCGGCGGATCGCCACGAACCCTCCGGTGGCAAGCGGAGTTGCCGTGGACGGCGTTGGAACCACGATGTTGCACCCGGTCCACGTGCTCACACGCTGAAGCGTGCCGCCCGTGTTTGCGACGATAGTGCTGATGTCGATAACCTCACCGCTCGGCTGCGGGTTGATTGTCCATGTCTGCCACAGGTTCAGGTTTCGCCCGTCCCATTGCCCTGACGCGGACGTGGGCGTGATCACGTTGTTGCCTCCATCGGAGGAGGTGAGTGTCGCCCAGAAGTTCTGATTGATTCGCCGAGACGAGGGCACGGCTTGGGGAGCCACGGTGGGCGTTGGGCTACCTCCAGCGGGTCGTCGCAGCGCAGGTCAATCTCCTGGCGTCAAACCCGGATACTGATGAGCATTCCGACATCCGGGATACCAGACAGATGATGCGCGACATTGCAAGAATATATAACCTCCCTCTCCCGTCTCTGGACGAAGAGACGCCTCCCCGGTCGCGGCTGTTGCTCCCATTCCCGCCGCCGGTATTGGCTTCGTCGATGCATACCCTCTCTGCATGAAACCGATCCTGCTTGCTGTTGCTGCCGGGCTGTGCTGGGGTGTGGGTGAGCTCTTTACCAAGAGCGTGCTGCACACCGGCAAGATCGGCCCGATCACGGCGGTCGCGGTGCGTTCGACTGTTGCGCTCCCGGTGCTGTGGCTGGCGTGGTTTGTCGCGGTCAAGGTCGCCCGCGCCGAGCCGGCCGACTGGTACCGCGCCGACACCGCGACACTGCTGAAGCTGGTGCTCGGGTCGGGTCTGGTTGCGGGGGCGGCGGCGATGATCTTCTTTTACGCGGCGCTCCACACCGGGGAGATTTCGCGCATCAAACCGGTGGCGTTCGCGCTTGCCCCGGCGGTCGCGAGCGTGCTGGCGTTTGTGTTTCTGCACGAGCCGCTGACTGCCAAGAAGGCCTTGGGGATTGTCAGCATTCTGGGTGGGGTGGTGCTGCTGACGGGGAGATAGGCGAGCACTGCTCCAAGGGCCTGCTGCGATCGTGGACATCCTCGAACGTCCCGATGCCGCACGCGGAGCGTGACGTCGCGCTGTCCGCACCGGCTGGAAAAGCCGGTCCTCCGGGTTGGCAGTTCACACCGGGTTCAAACCATCGTCATGCCGCCGTCGACGGCGATGGTCTGGCCGGTGAGGAAGCCCGCCTCGTCGCTCGTCACATACGCCACGGCCGCGGCGATGTCTTCGGGCTCGCCGAGTCGTTTGATTGCCATCGCGTCCTTGACCTTGTTGGTGACGTCCTCGGGCAGGTTCGAGGTCATGTCGGTGACGATAAACCCGGGGGCGACGACATTGCACGTGACGCCCTTGCTGCCGAGTTCGCGGGCGATGGTTTTGCTCAGCCCGAGCAGCCCGCTCTTGGCCGCGGCGTAGTTGGCCTGCCCGGCGTTGCCGACCAGGCCGCTGGTCGAGGCGATATTGACAATACGGCCGAACTTCTTTTTCATCATCGCCCGCGCGGCGGCACGGATCGCAACAAAGGCGCTGGTGAGGTTGACACTGATCACCTCGTCCCATTCCTCGTCGCTCATGCGTAGAGATAAGTTATCGCGGGTGATTCCCGCGTTGTTGACGAGGATGTCGAGGCGGCCGTGGTCTTTGATGATGCTCTCGATGGCGGCTGCCCATGCGGCGCGATCGCCGACGTCTGCGGCCAGCGCGATCGCTGCGCCCCCGGCTGCTTCGATCTCGGCTCTGACCGCTTCGAGCGGCCCGGCGGAGCGCGAGACCAGCACCACGTGCCTGCCGTCGGCTGCGAGGCGCAGGGCGATGGCTCTGCCGATGCCTCGGCTTGCTCCGGTGACTACTGCGATTCGTGTTTGGTCAGCCATGCCGTGCCCCTTCCTGAATCTGGAACCCAGAAGCACCCGCCGCGAGGGTTGCGTTTCCCCGGCAACAACGAGCCCCGAGCGCGAGCTCGGGCCATGATCTTCCTCGCTGTTTCAGCCGCCCGGGCGCCGGCTCGGGATGTCTCCGCTGTGGTCGTTGTCGTCGTTGTCGTCGGCCGCCGGCGCGGCGGGATCACCGCCGAGTGATTCGATCATGTCCCGCAACGTCTGCAACTGCTCGGGCGGCATCACGCCCTCGAGCTGATCGAGAAACTCGAGCAACTTGGCGGGGTCGGGGTTGTTCGGGTCGATCCCGAGCTGTTGCAGCTGCGCGAGGATCTCGGGGGAGAGCCCGCTGCCAAACCCGGCAGCAGGCCCGGAACTCACCAGCATCGAGGAAGACACCCCGTCCCAGGCGGTCGCGCGGGCACGGACCTCATCGGACGCCGGCTTTGCGGAGAAGACCCAGTCGTCGAACACCTTGCGCCCGGCCCAGAGCATGACGTACGCGCCGTCCTGGTCTTGCACCGCGAGCCCGATCTCGGCGGCTTCGGGGGCGGGGTCGAGCCTGGCCCCGGTGTTGATCGAAACAACCCGGACCGCTTCGAGCTTGCCGGTCGCGTCGTACCACTGGCCGCTGGCGATGAGGCGGTCGAGGGAGCCGTGGTCGGTGCGGTCGAGCATGGTGCGGAGCGTTTCGTCGTCGCCCCGCGCGATCGCGTCGGCGAGCTTGATCGCGGCCTGGGCAAGGTCGCGGCTCACCGGCGCGGCGTCCTCAGCGAACTCGACCCGGGCGTCCACGTCCATCGACTGGAGCACGCTGCCGGCGTCGAGAGGCTTGGGCTGCTCGATTCTCGGCGGCGGCGGCGGCGGCGGAGGCGGGGGGGGCTCTTCCTTCTTGCAGGACGCAAGCCCGAGCACGGCCACAGTTGTCACGGCACAGAGCACGCGGGGGATGACCCGCGAGCCGCGTTGCCTATTCGAGCGAGGTTGGATCGTCATAACTCTTCACCTTTGTCCTGCGGTCTATCCGTCGCATCAGCCCGCCGAGCGTCTTGCCCGGGGACAGCTCTCCAAACTCTGACCCGCCGGCGGTCTGCGGATGCCCGATGAGCCATTGGCAACACGCGGCCCACCGCACGGGGTTGGTCAGCTGCTCGACCAAACGTTGGCGGATCGAGTCGGCCATGCTACCACGCTCGCCGGGGGTGTGGGGCTCGCCGGTCACGTTCGACATCACCACGCACCCTGGCTCCTGGATTGTTGTCGCGGCCAACGCGTCCCCCAGCCGCTCGGCGGCGGGCGCCATGATCGGGGAATGGAAGGCCCCGGCGACCGGCAACGCCTTGGCCCGGAGCCCCATTTCCTCGGCGACGCCCACCGCCCGCTCGCAGGCCGCGATCGAGCCGCTGACGACGACCTGCCCGGGGGCGTTGAAGTTGGCACAGACCAGGACGCCGTCCTCCCCCCCACTGCCACGGGCGTTCTCGCAGACCTCGGCAGCCTGTGATTCGTCCGCGCCGATCAACGCGACCATGCCGCTGGGGGTGGCGGTCGCGGCGTCCTGCATGGCCCGGCCTCGGAGCGCGACGAGCCGGAGCCCGTCCTCGAACCCGATCGCCCCGGCGACGTGGAGGGCGGTGTATTCGCCGAGCGAGAGGCCGGCGGTCGCGGCGAGCGACACCGCATCGGCTCCCAGCCTCGCTCTGACGCCCGCCAGGCACGCGACCGACGCGGTGTAGATCGCTGGCTGGGAGACGTCGGTGCGGTTCAGCACGTCCGCGGGGCCGCCGAAGCAGACCTCGGAGAGCGCGGGCAATCCTGCTGTCGCGTCGTCGGCCGCCCACAGCTCGGCCATCAGCCGGTCCGCTTCGGCAAAGACCGCGCGAGCCTCGGGCGAGGCGTCGAACCAGAGCTTGCCCATCCCCACCGCCTGAGCGCCCTGCCCGGGACACAAAATGATCGTCGAGTTCATGGGCGATCGTAGGGGTGATTCTGCACCTTCAGGGCCTTTCCGGTGTTCGCTCGGCCAACATCCTCATGGTAAAAACCCGGGGACATTCACCCGATTTTCGGCCCTTCCTTTGAGCATGGGCGGTCTATTCGCCACATTGCAATTCGCCGCGAAGCCCTCTCATGCCGCTGCTGCTCTCGCCCGATACTGGATATGAGTATCCCATTTTACTCTGATGCGATCCGATCGTAGGGAGGCGATCCCGTGGCACCACCCACCATCCGGCCGACCGGCCATGAACGCACATTCGGCAAAGACGAGATCATCGTCAGCAAGACCGATCTCAAAGGCCGGATCACCTACGCCAACGACGTGTTCCTTCGGGTTGCGCAGTACACCGAAGCCGAGGTACTCGGCAAGCCGCACAACATCATCCGCCACCCCGCGATGCCGCGCTGTGTGTTCCAGCTCCTCTGGGACACTCTTGCAGCAGGCGAGGAGATCTTCGCGTACGTCATCAATCTGACCAAGCACGGCGACCACTACTGGGTGTTCGCGCACGTCACCCCCAGCTACGACGAAGCCGGGACGAAGATCGGGTACCACTCGAACCGCCGGGTGCCCGACCGCCACGCGCTCAGCAAAGTCAAAGCCCTCTACGACTCGCTCTTGCAGATCGAGAAACCCTTCCGCACACCCAGGGAAGCGATCGCTGCGTCGTATCCTGCGGTGGTTGACCTGCTCAAGTCGCAGAACACAACATACGACGAGTTCGTCTTTTCGCTCGCCGGCGAAGACGCAGCAGCGGAGGCGATGTCGTGACCACGATGCAACACCAGACCACGCAGCATGACCTCTCCAGCACCCAGCTCTCGCCCGAACTCGCCGTACTGATCGCCGAGGCAACCCGCGTCTGTAGCGAAGCGTCACGGGGCAACCTCGAAGCCCGCATCCTGCACATCGAACCCGAGAGCGAGATCGCCGAGCTGCTCAACTCGATCAACCGATTGCTTGATATGACCGACGCCTTTGTCCGCGAGGCAACCGCTTCGCTCGAGTACGCGAGCAAAGGACGGTTCTTCCGCCGGGTGCTGCTCAACGGCATGCTCGGGTCGTTCCGCAAGGCGGCGAGATCAATCAACGGCGCCACCCGACAGATGGACACCAAGACCAGAGATCTGGCGGCTGCCGAGAAACGTCGGCAAGACCTGGCTGAGGATTTCGGCAAGACCCTCGACGTGGTCACCGGCCTGGCCGAGGCTTCGCAACGCATCGGCGGGCTTTCCAAGGTCATCAAGTCGATCGCCGACCAGACCAACCTTCTCGCGCTCAACGCCGCGATCGAGGCGGCCCGTGTCGGCGAGGCGGGGCGGGGCTTTGCGGTCGTCGCCGACGAGGTCAAACGGCTGAGCAAGCAGGCCGCCGAGGCGACCCAGTCGATCGAAGGTCAGCTCGGATCGATCCAGAGCGCGACCGACGACACGGTCAAGTCGATCAACCATGTGCGGTCGATGCTCGCGGAAGACTGAGACGGGCCACGAGCAGTACTCAATCGATTCCACAAATGTCGTGCTCGAACCCGATTCAGGCAATGAGCGTGCGTTGTGTTGCACAGTCATGCGATGTCGGTGTTGTCCCCTCGCTCGCGCGAGGGGCTCTACTTCTGCTCTGCAGCGCATCCCTGTTGAGCCCCTTGCGCGAGCAAGGGGACAAGCGAGACCTTATCCAGTGCAATGCAACACGGTCGCCCAAGAGACTCTCCCCGGCGCAACCGCAACGCCATCAAAGACAGAGCCCCGACCAACCGGCCGGGGCTCTGCGAAGTCTGAACATTTCTCTCAGCCGTCGGCTTACGCTTCGGCGGCCATCTTCTCGGCCTTGCGGCGGGCGTCGTCGAGGGTGCCGACGTACATGAACGCGGACTCGGGCAGGTCGTCGCCTTCGCCGTTGCAGAGGCGCTCGAAGCTGTCGATGGTGTCCTCGAGGCTGGTGTAGATGCCCGGGTAGCCGGTGAAGACCTCCGCGACGTAGAAGGGCTGACTGAGGAACCGTTCCATCTTGCGGGCGCGGCCGACGATCAGCTTGTCCTCTTCGCTCAGTTCATCGACGCCGAGGATCGCGATGATGTCCTGCAACTCGCTGCACCGCTGGAGGATGACCTGCACGCGGCGGGAGACGTCGTAGTGATGCTGCCCGATGATCCCCGGATCGAGGATGCGTGAGGTCGAGGCGAGCGGATCGACCGCGGGGAAGATGCCCTTCTCGGCGATGCCACGCGCGAGCACGACGAACGCGTCGAGGTGCGCAAACGCGGTGGCCGGGGCGGGGTCGGTCAGGTCGTCAGCCGGCACATAAATCGCCTGCACCGAGGTGATCGCGCCCTTGCTGGTCGAGGTGATGCGTTCCTGCAACTCGCCCATTTCGGTCGAGAGCGTCGGCTGGTAACCCACGGCACTGGGCATCCGCCCGAGCAGCGCGGACACTTCTGACCCGGCCTGGGTGAAGCGGAAGATGTTGTCGACGAACATCATGGTTTCTTTGCCTGACTCGTCGCGGAACTCTTCGGCCATGGTGAGGCCGGAGAGGGCGACGCGGAGGCGTGCGCCGGGGGGCTCGTTCATCTGGCCGAAGACCATCGCGACCTTGTCGATGACGTGTGCGGTGTTGCCGTTCTCGTCGGTGTACTCGGCTTCCTGCATCTCTCGCCAGAGGTCGTTGCCCTCGCGGGTGCGTTCGCCGACGCCGCAGAAGACGGAGTAGCCGCCGAACTCACGGGCGACACGGGCGATCATCTCCTGGATGATGACGGTCTTGCCGACCCCGGCCCCGCCGAAGAGCCCGATCTTGCCGCCTCGGACGAAGGGGCAGAGCATGTCGATGACCTTGATCCCCGTGGGGAGGATTTCGGTGTTGGGGTTGAGCTGGCTGAACTCGGGCGGCTCACGGTGGATGGGCATCCGCTTGCTGATATCCGGTGCCGGTTTTCTGTCGATTGGCTCGCCGAGCAGATTGAAGACGCGGCCGAGGACTTTTTCACCGACGGGGACTTTGACCGGGCTCCCGGTGTCCTCGCAGGTCATGCCTCGGGTCAGGCCGTCGGTCGAGCCGAGCGCAACCGCGCGGACGCGCCCGCCGCCGAGGTGAGATTGCACCTCGCCGGTGAGTTCGAGCTTGCCGGTCGGGGTGTCAGCTTCGACCCAGACCGCGTTGTAGATCTCGGGGAGTTGATCTTCGGGGAACCTGACGTCAAAGGTTGAACCGATGACCTGAGTGATAGTGCCTGTCGTCGCCATGAACGCGCCTTTCGTTTCGTCGAAAACCGTCGCAGATTCAACCGTGCCGCACCCCCGAGCGGGGCGGGAAGAGAGAAACACCCCCTCGGCCTCCCGAGTGGGTCAGAACAATAGCTCCCCACCCTCCCCGCGGCCAATCCGTTGCCGAAGTCGGGCCGGGATCTGCATCGCGTTGAGAGCCGACCATATCCCTATCATGATTCCTCGGCCTCGCGGGTTCCTGATGCTGGTTTTCAGCCCGTCGTGCCGCATGAGCTTACACTCCACCTCAGCACGCACGCCAAAGGAGCCACACCCCATGAAGATCCACGAATACCAGGCCCGCGACCTTCTCCGTTCCTACGGCGTTCCGGTGCCGCCCGGCGAGGTCATCACCTCGATCGAGCAGGCCGCCCCGGCCTACAAAGCCTGCGTCGCCGAGGCCGGGCTGGGTGAGGGCGGGCTGGCGGTCATCAAGGCGCAGGTCCACGCCGGCGGGCGGGGCAAGGCCGGGTTTGTCAAGCTCGTCCGCTCGGCGCAGGAAGCCGAGGATGCGGCCCGGTTTATGCTCTCCAACAAGATGGTCTCCAACCAGACCGGCCCCGAGGGGCTCGACGTCAAGAAGCTCATCGTGGCGGCGGGCGTCGATATCGCCCACGAGTATTACCTCGCGCTCACGACCGACCGCAAGACCCGCCGCAACGTGCTGATCGCGTCGGCCGAGGGCGGCGTCGAGATCGAGCAGGTCGCCGAGTCCAACCCCGAAGCGATCATCAAGACCCCGCTGCACCCGCTGACCGGGCTGCAACCCCACCAGGCCCGGACCGTCGCGTTCAAGCTCGGGTTCAAGGGCAAGCAGGTCGGGCAGGCGGTCAGGGTGATGACCGGGCTGGCGAAGGCGTTCCTCGATAAGGACTGCTCGATCGCCGAGATCAACCCGTTGATCCTGACGCCCCCCACTCCCGAGTTCCCCGACGGGCAGGTGCTGGCGATTGATGCCAAGTTCAACTTCGACGACAACGCGACGTTCCGGCACAAGGACATCCTCGCCCTCTTTGACCCGGCCGAGGAGAACCCCGCCGAGCTGACGGCCCACAAGTTCGGGCTCTCCTACATCGCCCTCGACGGCAACATCGGGTGTCTGGTCAACGGCGCCGGGCTGGCGATGGCGACGATGGACACCATCAAGCTCTTCGGCGGCGAGCCGGCCAACTTCCTCGACGTCGGCGGCAGTGCCAGCGAAGACGCCGTCACCGAGGCGTTCCGCATCATCCTCTCCGACGAGGCGGTCAAGGGCATCATGGTCAACATCTTCGGCGGGATCATGGACTGCGCCGTGATCGCCGCGGGCATCGTCAACGCGGCCAAGCAGATCGGGTTTACGGTGCCGCTGGTGGTGCGGCTCGAGGGGACGAACGTGGAGGCGGGGCGGAAGATTCTCCAGGACGCCGAGGGCGAGCTGCCGACGCTGCAAACCGCGACGGATCTGGGCGATGCGGCGGAGAAGGTGTGCGGAGCGGTGGGGTAAGCCAGTTACTCCCCATGCCACCCCATGCCACACCGTCCACCGTGCCACCGAGGTGCGGCGGCTTTGAGACACGCCTCGGTGCCCTGTGCCGTACCGGTGTCAATCAGCACCGAGATCTCAAAGCCGATCTCGGTGGCACGGCAGGAGTTCTCGGTGCCACCCCGCCTCGAACGGGTGACCCGCTGGGTCACCGCCAAAGTCGCACTCTACAACGCAAGAGTCTTGCTCAGAATCAGAGCTTCGTGAGATATCGTCCACGGGGTTGGGGGTGGGGGGTTGGGGGTTGGGGGTTGGGGGTTGGGGGTTGAGGGCTCAGCCGGTGCTCTGCATCGCGGCGGCCAGGGCGTTGATGCTCAGGAGCATGAGCTGTTGCAGGCGCTCGCGTTCGGGGGCGGACTCGGCCCCGGGCCCGGCCTCGCGGCAACGGTGCATGAGCTCGATCTGCAGCGCGTTGATGAGGTCGGTGTCGGGGTTGCGCTCGTGGATAGATCGCTGAATGACCGGGTTGTTGTCGAGCAGCTCGGCCTGCCCGGTGACCGCGAGCACCGCGGCCCGGGCGCGGGCGAACTCGGCGACGACCAAGTCGAGCGCCTCTGAGCCCGGGCGGCTGTAGGCGCGGGCGACAGGCAGCCGGGCGCGGGCCATCTCCTGCTGGGCGTTGTCGATGAACGTACGGAACATTGCGCCCTCGCGGTAGGCGTCGCGGCAGAGCGCAAGCCGGGCGGGGTCGGCCAGCACGAGCGATGCAAACGCGGTGCCCAGCCCGAACCACCCGGGGATGTTGGCCCGCATCTGCGTCCACGAAAAGACCCACGGGATCGCGCGGATGGTCTCGAAGGTCAGCGTGGTCCCCGGGCGGGAGACCGGCCGCGACGCGATCGGCAGCTTGCCGATGTGCAGCACCGGCGAAGAGTCAAGAAACCAAGGCCAGAAGTCGGGCCGATCAACAAGCTCGCGGTAGTGCTGCATGGACGAATCGCTGAGAGTGTCCATGAGTGTGTCGAGCTGGGCCTCGGTGTCGGTGTGGGGGGCGGTGTGGGGGGCAGTGCTGGTGCCCGGTTCGGTGGCGCTGGCGGCGGCCAGGAGTGTGGCGTTGACGATCTGCTCGAGGTGCCGACGAGCGAGATCGGGCAGCGTGTAGCGAAAGGTGATGACCTCGCCCTGCTCGGTAAACCGGATGCGGCCCGAGCGGCTCTCGCGCGGAGCGGAGAGGATCGCGCGGTGGGCCCGCCCGCCGCCCCGAGCGACGGTGCCCCCCCGGCCGTGGAAGAAGCGGAGGGTGACACCCGCCTCGGTACACGCGCGGGCAAGGTCGGCCTGCGCGCGGTGCAGCCGCCAGTTGGCCATCCAGTAGCCGCCGTCCTTGTTGCTGTCGGAATAGCCGAGCATGATCTCCTGGAACATGCCTCGGGCGCGGAGGTGCTCGCGGTAGATCGGGTCGCCGAAGAGGTCGCGCACAAGCCGCCCTGACCCGGCAAGATCGCAGACAGTCTCAAAGAGCGGCGAGATGTCAAGATCGCTCTCGACGCGCACGCCGGCGTCGGTGCGCACGCGGCGCCAGAGCCCGACCTCACGCATCAGGACGAGCACCTCGAGCAGGTCCGAGCGGTCGCTGGTCATGCTGATGACATACGACCCGATCGCACCCGGCCGCGCGGCGATGGTCTCGGCGAGCAACTCGAAGACCTCGAGCAGCTCGCGCGTCGCCTCGGAAAGCGCAGCCCGGCGGGAGAGCAACGGGCGATCAAGCGCGAGCTCGGCGTGGAGCAACCCGAGGCGGGCCGGCTCGTCGAGGCTCGCGTAGTCGGCGGTAACCCCGGCGGCATCGAGCATCTCGGCGACGGCCGCCTCGTGGACGCGGCTGTGCTGGCGGACGTCGATCGCCGCCAGGTGCAGCCCGAACGCCCGCGAACGAACAAGCAGGTCGGCGATGCGGCCGTGCGCAGCGGTTTCGTGCAGGCCGGCGTGTTCGAGGGCTCGGCGGAGCAGATCCAGGTCGGCATGGAGCTGGTTGGCGGTGTAGGCGCGATCGTGCCTCAGACGCTCGCGCATGTGCAGCAGCTTGACGCGGAAGGGCTCGTGCTCGAGGTGACGCAGGCTCTCGGGATCGACGGGTGAGTCGATGGCCTCTTGGGCAAGGTTGCCGGCCAGTTCGGGCAGGATCGGGACGCGGCGGGCCGAGATGCTCAGGTCGCGGCGGAGAAGTTCGAGCTCGTCGGCCCAGAGCGCACGAGCGGTGTCGTGGAGCATGTCGAGCGTCTGACGGGTGAGGGCCGCGGTGACGTTGGGGTTGCCGTCGCGGTCGCCCCCGATCCACGAGCGGTAGCGGATGGGGGTGATGGGGGTGATGGGGGTGATGGGTTCGGCGGGCGCGGCGGGTGGTGGGCCGAACGCTTCGCGCATCGCGTCGTCGATATCGCGCGCGATCGCGGGGACCGCATCCCAGATGATGGTCGAGAGAGCGTGCAGCCCGTTGCGGACCTCATCGAGCACGTCGAGGCGTTGGCTGCGGACCTCGTCGGTCGCCAGCAGCAGCGAAAGGAGTTGCCGCACGCGGCTCTCGTTTCGGCTTGCCTCGGCCGGGGTGATGCCGTGGACCCGGCGGCCGGTCAGACACGCCGCGATCTGGTGCTGCTTGGTGAGCACCGCGCGGCGGCGGGTCTCGGTGGGGTGGGCCGTCAGCGTCGGCTGAATATCAAGCCCGGCCAGCAGCGACCGTACCTCGTCGCGGGACCTGCCCTGCGCCGCGAGCGCCAGCACCGCCTCGCGGATCGACTCGGGGCGCGGCGCAGCACTGTCGCACTCGCGGCGACGGTTGACCCGCGCGATATGCACCTGCTCGGCCTTGTTCCGCAGGTGGAAGCGGATGGCGAGACGCTTGAGGATGTGGTGAACCTCGTCGGCGGGCAGGTCGCGGAGGGGGCGGCTGTCCGCTGCGGTCTCGCCTTCGAGCATGTGGGCGGCCGCGTCGCAGAGCGTCTCGAACGATCGGCTCGGGGGGCTGACCTCATCGAGAAGCCCGTGCAGCCAGGCGATGTCTTCGTGGAGGGGGTGTGGCATGGGACCCAAGCGTATGGAGGCTGGGCCGAGGGCCGGGGGCGAGGAGAGTCGAGGCGTAGGATGCTGCGTGGAACACTACCAAGTCGGGATCATCGGTGCCGGCCCGATCGGGCTGGAGATGGCGGTCGCGCTGCAGCGCGCCAGCGTGCGGACCGTCCAGATCGAGGCCGGCGCGATCGGCTCGACCATGGGCTGGTGGGCGCCGGGCACGAAGTATTTTTCGAGCCCCGAGCGGATCGCGATCGCCGGCGTGCCTCTGGTCGTCGAGCACGAGGACAAAGCAACCCGCGAGGACTACCTGCGCTACCTCCGGCAGGTGGTGATGCAGTTCGGCCTTGACGTACGAACCTACGAGCGCGTTGTCGGGGCAACGCGGGATGACGATGGCTTTGTGCTGCGGACCGAGAAGAGTGCGCACGGGGTTGGGGGCGTGGAAGAACAACAGCGGGCGGCGCGGATGCACGCGGACGTGGATGGAAGAGACGGAGTCGGGCCCCGGAGTGTCCCGCCCCGAGGGATGGAGTACCGGGTCGAGAAGATCGTGCTGGCGATCGGCAACATGCACACGCCGAGGCTGGTCGGGGTGCCGGGTGAAGAGCTGCCGCATGTGAGCCACTACCTCGGAGAGCCGCACCGCTACTTCGGCCAGCGGGTCGTGATCGTGGGCGGGCGGAACTCGGCGATCGAGGCCGCGATCCGGCTCTACCGCGTGGGGGCGAAGGTCACCCTCTGCCAGCGACGGCTCGAGCTGGAACGCGACCGGATCAAGTACTGGTTGTTGCCGGAGGTGGAGTGGCTGATCAAGAAAGGGCAGATCGGGCTGCACGCGGGCGTGGGGGTGCGCGAGATCACCGAGCGCGGGGTCGTGATCGAACCGCTCGCCGGCGGTGCGACGGGCGCTGCGGGGGGCCCCCGGGCTAAAGCCCGAAGCTCAGAGCGTGTGGAGATCGGGGCGGACGCGGTGTTGCTCTTGACGGGGTACGACCAGAACCCCGAGCTCTTCGAGATGCTGGGTGTGGAGTTGCACAGCGAAGAGCACCGCCCCCGGTTTGCGCGCGAGACGATGGAGACAAACGTCCCGGGCGTGTTCGTCGCGGGGACCGCAACGGGTGGCAGCCAGCAGCGGTCGAAGATATTCATCGAGAACTCGCACGAGCATGTGGAACGGATCGCTCGCGCCATCGCGGGGCGGGACGTGGAAGTGCGCGAAAGAGCGGTGTTTGAAGGGAACGAGGAGAGCTAGCGCTGCTACACCGGCGTGCCCGCGCGCGCCAGGTGCATGAGCGCGCGGAACGAGCCGCCGGCTTCGGGGGATTCGGGGTCCGCGTCGGCCGAGGGCGTGCGGAGGGTGTAGCTGCCGTCGGGCTGGAGGTCCCACGCGCGCTTCTGGTCGCGATTGAGGATGTCGTAGAGTGTTGCCAGGCGTTGACGAGCGGCCCGGTCGTAGATGGGGACGACCGACTCGACGCGGTCATTGAGGTTGCGGTACATCCAGTCGGCCGACCCCATGAACCAGTCGCCGTCGGCGGGGTCTTCGTGCCCGGCGCCGAAGTGGAAAATGCGGGAGTGCTCGAGGAAACGGCCGACGATGGACCAGACGCGGATGTTCTCGCTGAGCCCCGGCACACCCGGGCGGAGGCAACAGAAGCCGCGGACGACCAGGTCGATCGAGACGCCCGCCTGCGAGGCTTCGTAGAGGCGTTCGGTGATATTGATATCTTCGAGTGAGTTGAACTTGGCGTAGATACGCGCGGGCTTTCCGGCCCGAGCGAACTCGGTCTCGCGTGCGATCAGCTCGTTGAAACGCCTGCGCATGGTGGTGGGCGCGACGAGCAGCTCGTTGTACTCGGTCTGGGCGCTGCGCCCGGTCAGCAGGTTGAACAGCCCGACGACGTCCTCGGCGATCCGTGGGTTGCACGTGAGCAACCCGATGTCAGTATAGAGCTGCGCGGTCGTCGGGTTGTAGTTGCCGGTGCCCAGGTGCGTGTAACAACGGAGCCCCTCGGCCTCGCGCCTCACGACCAGCGAGCACTTGCAGTGGGTCTTGAGCCCGACCACGCCGTAGGCAACGTGCACGCCGTGCTTCTCGAGCTGGCGGGCAAAGCGGAGGTTCTTCTGCTCGTCGAAACGGGCGCGGAGCTCGACCAGGCACGCGACCTGCTTGCCCTTTTCCGCGGCACGAATCAGCGAGACGACAAAGGGCGAGTCGCGACTGGTGCGGTAGATAGTCTGCTTGATCGCCAGCACGTCGGGGTCCCGTGCCGCCGCCGAGACGAAGCGCTGCACGCTCGCTTTAAACGACTCGTACGGGTGGTGCAGCAGGATGTCCCGCTCGCGGATGAGCGCGAAAATGTCGCCCTCGTCGTCAGCGAGGATCGCGGGAACAACAGGCTTGTAGTGCGAGAGCTTGAGGTCCGGGCGTTCGAGGTTGGCGATCTCGAAGACGTCCTGGAAGTCGAGCGGCCCCGTACGCGCGTAGACATCGCTCCGCGAGAGGCCCAGCTCCTCGAGGACGAGCCGGATGATCTCCGGGTTGGCCCCCTCGGGGATCTCGATCCGCACGGCACTGGCAAACCGGCGGAGCTGAAGCTCGGCCTCGACGTGCTCGTACAGATTGTCTGATTCGTCGGCGTGGGACTGGATCGACGCGTTGCGGGTGAGGCGGAACGACGCGACCTCGTGGAGCACCATGCCGGGGAACAGGCCGTCGAGGTTGTGCCGGATGATCTCGTCGAGGGGAACGAGAATCACCTCGTCGGTGTTGGCGTCGGTGTTGGCGTCGGTGTCAGCGTCGGTCGCCGGATCGATGCGGACAAAGCGGGGGAGGACATCGGGAATCTTGATGCGCGCAAAGTGTCGCTCGGGGCTGTCAGGCGAGCCCACCAGCACGCCGAGGCTTTCGGAAAGGTTGGAAATAAAGGGGAACTTGTGCCCCGGATCGACCGCCAGCGGCGTCAGGATGGGGAAGACATTCGTGCGGTGCCAAGTGTCGGCCCACTCGCGCTGGGCGTCGTCGAGGTCGGCGTAGGTCAGGACGTGAATCCCTTCGGCCTTGAGGCTGGGCAACGCCGACTCGTTCCAGATACGGGCCAGCTCGGCCTGCAGCTCCTTGACCATGCGACGGATTTCTTCGAGCGTCTGGGAAGGACGCCGCCCGTCGGGCCCGGGGGTCTCGACCCCGCTGAGGATGTAGCGCTTGAGCAAGCCCACACGCTTCATGAAAAACTCGTCGAGATTGCTGGCGAAGATCGCAAGAAACTTCACACGTTCGAGCAGCGGGAACGAGTCGTCGCCCGCCTGGGCGAGCACGCGGCGGTTGAACTCCAGCCACGAGAGATCGCGGTTGAAGAAATGGGATTCGTCGGGCGACGTGGGCGATGTGGGTGGCGTGGGCGACGTGGATGGCGGTGTGGTCATCAGGAGAGCAGCCTGTCCGTTCAGAGGGTGGGTGGGGGTGGAGAGAAGTAGGTCGCAGCACAGCCCGGGGCTTCGGTGACCCGGCAGGACGCGACGCGGGTGCCAGCGGGCAGGACGTTTGCCAGAGCCCGCTGGGTCGCTTCGGCGATGTGCCTGGCAACGTGCTCGGCGGTCGGGTTCACACGGTCAAAGGGCGGCGTCGTGTTGAGGTCGGCGTTCTGGAACGGCGCGGTGACAGCTGCCAGAGCGGCCTCGACCGCGTGAAAATCACAGAGCAGCCCGTCGGCGTCGAGCGTGGTCCCCCAGAGCGTGAGGGTGACACGCCAGTTGTGGCCATGGGTCGGCTCGAGGGTGCCGGCGATGGTGATCGCGTGGGCCGCACAAAACTCGGCATGGACCGTCAGCTCATACATACACCGAGTGTATGGAGACAGAGCCCCAAGCGTCAGCGCCGGCCCGCACCAGAGCCCGAAGCGCAAGCGAGGAACCCGGCAAGCCGGAGACAGAAATACACCCCCTCCCCGGCCCTCCCCCACGGGGCGCGGGGGAGGGAGCAAGAAAGCAAGGCAGCAAGACAGGAGACCATGAAGAAGGCATGAGGCATGAGGCAGCAAGGCACTAGGCACCGGTGCGAGGGACAGTGCTGGCTCGGCGGGGTAGGCTCTTGCATCACAAAGGAGCGAGTGCGATGGGCGATGCGCCGTTGATGTTGGGGGTGAGCGGGTGCCGGGGGATTGTGGGCGAGAGCCTCACGCCCGACGTGATCTCCCGCTACGCCGGGGCGTTCGGCGGGTGGCTCCGCGAGCGGCACGGGGGCAAGCCGGTGACGGTGGTGCTCGGACGCGACGGCCGCGCGGGCGGGCACGTGGTCCGGCACGCCGCGATCGCCGGGCTCTGCGGCAGCGGGTGCGATGTCGTGGACCTGGGCATCGAAACCACACCCACCATCGGCGTCATGGTTGATGCCCTCGAAGCCGACGCCGGGATGGTCCTGACCGCAAGCCACAACCCCCAGCAATGGAACGGGATGAAGTGTCTGCTCCGGGAGGCTGACGAATGCGAACGCGGCGGCGTGTCGGCGTGCGCACCAAGCGCGCAGATGGCAGCAGAGATCGTCGATCGCTTCAAGAGCGGCAAGAACGACTGGCAGCGGTGGGACAGGCTCGGCGCAGTGACCCGCCAGCGCGACGCGGCAGCAGTCCACGTCGCGCGGGTAGTCGAGCGGTTTGGCGAGGATGTGCTCACCGCCATCGCGGCGATGAAGCCGACGGTCGTCCTCGATTCGGTCAACGGGGCGGGCGCACACGCCGGGCGACAGCTGCTCGAACGGATGGGCTGCCGCGTGGTCCAGCTGGGCGCAGAGGACACCGGCATCTTCCCGCACACCCCCGAGCCGACGCGGGAGAATCTCGCCGGCGCGGGCGGCTTGTGCGAAGCGGTCCGCGAGCACGGCGCGATCGTCGGCTTTGCCCAGGACCCCGACGCCGATCGGCTCGCGGTGATCGACGAGCGCGGGGCATATATCGGTGAGGAATACACCCTGGTGCTCGCAGCCAGCCAAGTCATCGAAATGGGGATGCGGGGGGCCGAGCGTCGGAGCGAGAAGGTCGCGGTCAATCTCTCGACCAGCCGCATGATCGAGGACGTGGCCGGGGAGTTCGGCGCCGAGGTCGTGCGGACCCCGGTGGGCGAGGCGCATGTTGTGCAGGCGATGAAGCACGCGGACATGGTGATCGGAGGCGAGGGCAACGGCGGGGTGATCTGGTCGAGCGTGACCTACGTCCGCGATTCGCTGGGCGCGATGGCGCTGGTGCTCGCGGCCATCGTCCGCGCCAACCGGCAGGTCAGCGAGCTGGTCGGGCGGGTGCCGGCGTACGCGATCGAAAAACGCAAGGTGACGATCGCCAGCAAAGCCGAAGCCGGCCCGGCGGAGGAAAAACTGGTCGCCTGGGCGAGCGGGGGCGGCGGCGGAACCGACGCCCGAATCGACACCCAGGACGGCGTCCGCGTGGACTGGGCAGACCGCGAACCGGAGAGTGGGGGGAGTGGGGGCGGCCCGGCGTGGGTCCACGTCCGGGCGAGCAACACCGAGCCGATCCTCCGACTCATCGGCGAGGCACGCACCCCCGAGGGCGTGAGCAGCCTGCTCGACACCGTGGCAGCAGTGGTGGGGTGAGTGGGTGAGTGGGGTGAGTGGGGTGAGTGGGTGGGTAACAGTGTGTGAGGACGCCGGAGCTGAGGCTCTGCGAAGCTCCGGGTGGTATCGGGGGGGACGGACCCTCCAAGGACTCAACCCGGGCGTCCAGACGAGCGCGTACACTCCCCCACTATGACGACAGCAGGCAAGCACATACAGGTCGGTCAGCGGGTCCGGGTGACCCAGCAGGTCGTGTTGCAGTCCAACCCGCAGACATCCACCGTCGAGGGCGTGGTCGAGGCGTTCGAGCAGCAGAAGACCGGCTCGTGGTACGCCCACAGCGAGGACAACAAGCTCTGGCTCGACCGGCTGCGGCTACGGACCGACGAGGGGGAGATTGTCTACTGCAACCTCGACCAGCTTTCGAAGGTTGAGGTGGTGGGGTAAGAGGACGCCTGCCGGGGGTACTGCCCGGACGGCGAGACTATCGTCAACCATGCGATTTGACCTCGTCGACCGGGTGCTGGAAGCCTCCGCCGAAGCCGCGGCAACGATCAAAGCCGTCTCGGCAGCCGAGGAATATCTCCAGGACCACTTCCCAAGTTTTCCCGTGCTTCCCGGGGTGCTGATGCTCGAAGCGATGGTCCAGGCCGCCCGCCTCGTCGCGGCCGAGCGCGGCGAAACGCTCCCGATGACCATCGCCGAGGTCCGGGGGCTCAAGTACAACCGGTTCGTGCCGCCGGGGTGCTCGCTGCGGGTGCAGGTCAAACTCACAGGCACCGACGACGAAACAGGCTCGCTGAGCTTTCGAGGCAGCGCCGACCTCATCGACCCCGAGCAGCCGGGCGATCTTCAGACTGCCGCGACGGGGCGGTTCACCCTCCGCCCGGTGCGGACCCAACTGCCTGCGAAAGACCCGGTGGGCTCGACAGCCCCGGGCGCATAACATCCCCGCTTGCCGGCGGGCATCTTTTCTGGTCGCCGACTCGCAGCAACGCCCGCCCGTGCCACAACAGACTCGAACCCAACTCCAAAGGGCCCGAACCCATGACCAGAAACGAGATTTTTGAGAAGGTCCGCGAAGTGCTGGTCGAGGCGCTGGGCGTCGACGACGACGAGGTCTCGGCCGACGCCTCGCTCGCGGCCGACCTGGGTGCCGAGTCCATCGACTTCCTCGACATCGTCTTTCAGCTCGAACAGGCGTTCGGGTTCAAGATCGAGCAAGGCGAACTCTTCCCCGAGAACGTCACCCAGGACCCCGACTTTGTGCAGGACGGCATGGTGACCGAGAAGGGGCTGACGATGCTCCGTGAACGGCTGCCGCACATTGACTTTGCTGCGCTCGAAGCCGACCCGCAGATCACCCGCGTCGCCCAGGTCTTCACGGTCGATGCACTCGTGAACTTCTGCGAACGCAAACTCGCCGCCTGAACCCCACGAACCCCCACGCCCCCCCACCCGCGCCGTCTGTGCAGAAGATGCGATCCTGCCTTCAGAGGAGCCAACCCCGTGCGATGGATCTGGATCGATCGGGTGCTGGAGCTCGAGCGCGGCAAGCGGCTCGTGGCGATCAAAAACATCACGATGGCTGAGGACCACCTGCACGACCACTTCCCCGAAGTGCGCGACGATGCCGGGCAGCTCGTTCACCCGGCAACGCCGGTGATGCCCGGCTCGCTGGTGATCGAAGGCATGGCCCAGACCGCCGGTATTCTCGTCGGCCACGCCGAGGACTTCCGCGAGAAGGTCGTCCTGGCAAAGGTCACCCGAGCAACCCTCGACCGCGACGCCACCCCCGGCACGACGATCCGGCACACCGCCGAGCTGGCGATGCACAGCGAGCAGGGGGCTGCGACCAAAGGCACCGTCGATCTCTTCGACCACGCCCACCCCGACGCCGGGTGGGTGACCATCGGCAAGATCGACCTGATGTTCAGCCACCTCGATCAGAACATCGCCGGGACCGAGTTCCCCGACCACAACTTTGTCTTCAGCGAGACCTTCCGCACACTACTGGTCAACAGCGGGATCGGGTGCGATTTCTAAAACAAGCGCCGCTTCGTCATCTTCAACGGCTGCGGGGTGATGCGGAGTGTTGCGTTGCCCCCTCGCTTGCGCGAGGGGCTCTGTTTCACCGAGGCACCGCACCCATAGAGCCCCTCGCGCAAGCGAGGGGACACCGACGACACCGACGACTCTCTCCCCGCTGCCTCGCTTACCCGTGCATGTAGTCCTCGACCCACGCATCATGAAACAGGATGAGCTGGGCAAACGAGAACACGACCGGGAGCAGGTTGATCGCCACGCCCGTGCCGACGAGCGCTCTGGCGGTGCGGAGCTGCCGCCGCCCGACGTACTCGCAGATCCACAGCACACCGGCGACCACCGAAAACTTCAGCAGAATCAACCCCCACAACCCGGCGTACCCGATCGCTGCGTTGGCGACGATGTTGACCTCGACCGCGCCCAAGTGGAGCATCAGATTTGTGATGATGACGTCAAGCGCGCCAGCAAGCACAAGCCAGGTGTAGCCAACCGGGAAGAGCACGTCGCTCGTCCGATCGGCCGCGTGCCGCCCGCGGGGCAGACTCGCGCCGTGGTGTTCAGTAAAGACGGCTGGTTCGTGTATCCGGATCATGCGCCACCTCCTGCCCCGACACGCTCACCCGTTGAGCGCATCACGGACGAGGCAGGCAAACTGCTCACGCGGAGCGGGGCGTTGTGTCCAGAGCTCGAACTGCTTCGCACCCTGTTCGACGAACATCTCGACGCCGTCGATTGTTCGCCAGCCCGCGTCCTGAGCCATGCTCAACAGTCTTGTACGGACCGGGGCATACACGGTTTCAAGAAGCACCGTCCCGCGCGGCAGATGCGCAAACGCCGCGGCCCCAAGCGCAGACTCCTCGGGCGCCGGGCCGCCCTGCATACCGACCGACGTGCAGTTGACAAACGCCTCGGTCGTCGTGGTTTCTCGCGCATCCCAGGACAACACGTTCGCTGCGTCCGGATGGGCCGCGTTGATGTCGGCGACGAGTTGCGCCGCTCGTTCGGGCGTGCGGTTGGTCACCGTCACCTTCGCCCCGGCTTCAGCCAGCGCGAACGCGATCGCCCGGGCCACGCCTCCCGCGCCGAGCACGACAACCCGCTTGCCCGGCACGCTGCCGAGCGCTCGGGCGAGCGCGCCAACAGCCGCGGCTGCGTCGGTGTTGACCACGCGGGCCGACGCCACGCCGCCGCGGTCGTCCCGCTCGACAACCAGCGTGTTCGCCGACCCGCTTGCAGCCGAGACCGCGTCGAGCGGCCAACCCTGTTCGCGGGCGAGCCGAACGAGGTTCTCCTTGTGCGGCAGGGTGACGCTGCACCCCGAGAAATCCAGCCTCGGGTGCTCGACAAGTTCGAGCAGCGTTGCCTTGAAGCTCGCATAGGACGTCTCCGGGTCGTCGCCCGCTGCGACCGGCAGCGGGACATACACGCCGTCGAACCCGACCTCGGCAAACCCGGCGTTGTGGATACGCGGGCTCTGGGAGTGCCCGACCGGCCAGCCGACGATGCCGAAGACCTTCGTCTGCCGTCCGATCTCGCCGAAGCGGTACACGCCGAGCAGGTCGGCGAGCGTCGGTTGTCCCGGCGCGGTGGCGCTGTGGTCGCGGAGTGTGGCGAAGGTGAGAAAGCCGCCGAACTTGGGCGCGAGGATTCGGCTGATGAGCCCGTGCTCGCCCATCGCCAGCGCGACCATCGGCTTTGGACTCTCAGCGAGCAGGTCGAAGAGCTCGAGGTTGTCGCGCAGACTGCGCGCCCGGAACGCGACCTTGTGCACCGCCGCGGCCGGCTCATCCTGCATCCGCAGCACGCGGCGGGTCAGGTCGGTCGGCCGACCCGAGAAATCGTGCGTCGAGAGCACAAGCCGGGTGTACAGGTCGCGCTGCTGCGTGGCGTGGTCAACCGCGAGGTCGATCTTCATCCGCTCGTTGGCCGATCGGGTGTACGCTGCGAGCTCGACATCGATGTACTGCGGCGGGCGGTCGCTGGTGCCGAGCTTCTCGAACATCGCCACCCGCTGGTCCTCGTCGCCGTCGTACTCGCCGCCCTCCCACGTCGGTCGGCAGGTGACGATGCAAGGCAGCGGCGAGTGCTCGACGAGCCGCAGCACTTCTGGCAGATCGTCGAGGCTGCTGAAGAGTTCGTCGATCCGGTACTCGACAAGGTCGGCGCCGTGCTCTCCTGCAAGCACCGCGTCGGCGCTCGCGCGTTCGACCGTTTCGACCAGAATGGACACGCACACAAGAGTCGGCATGGGGCGAGTCTATCGCGGCTGCTCGGCGTTGAGGATCAGCCCCGACGCGACCACCGCTGCGGTGCCGACCCGCATCAGGTGCGGCCCGATCGAGCAAAGCATCGCCCCGGCCCGACAAGCAGCATCGACCTCGTCGTCGGTGAACCCGGCTTCGGGGCCGATCAGAAGCGCGAGGTCCGTCGAGCCGTCCGGGGAGTAGGGCGCACCACGCGGGTCGGCGATCACGAGCCTGGCGCTCGGACGGATCGCGCGGTGGGTGCGGGAGAGCGCGTCGGCGAGCGGCACGGGGCTGCCGATCTCCATCGTCCATGCCCGGCCGCACTGTTTGGCAGCCTCGGCAGCAACGCGCTCGAGCTTGTCCACGCGTTCTGCTTTGGGAGGGGTGAGGGTGTGCCGGGTCACCAGTGGAAACCACGCTGCGGCCCCGACCTGACTGAGCTGATCGACCATGTCCTCGACCCGCGTAAGCTTGGGCGCGCAGGCGAGCACGTGCAGCCGGGGTGAGATTGGTGGCTCCTGGGCCACCGATTCGATCCGGACATCGACCGCCCACTCGGTCTTGCCGTGCCCGGCGGGGTGTTTGCGGGACTCGCCGAGCACCGCGACCGCCCGGAGCCCCTGCCCGTTGAGGATTTCGAGCACATCACCCGGCATGAGCCGCTTGACGCGGACGGCGTGGCGGGCCTCCTGCCCGGTGATTTCGAGGACCGCACCCGGCTCGAAATCGCCATGGCCAAGGTCCGGGAGATAGACACGGTGGACGCTCATGGGCCGAGGATATGGTGCATGGAGGCAGCGCGTGCCGGGAATCGGCCTCGGATTGCGGCACCGGGCGGCGGGAGATTCGGGTAGAAAGCACTCCCGATCGACAGCCCGGGCAGAATCCGGGCCGATCTTCCGGGTTGGGCGGGTTGTCCGGCCGGCGGGGGCTTGAGCGGCGGGCCCGGATCGCCGATCATGCAGGGAAGGCGGAGGGATTGCGCGCGCATGACCGAGCAGGCAGCCAACCAGGAACACGCACCACCCGACGCTGACGAGCAGGCGGGGACCGACGCCGGTGCGCCCAGCGAGATCGAACAACTCGACGAATCGCTCAGCGAGATGACCGACCTGCTGACCGGCCAGGACGAGGGCGACGACGACGACCTGGACTTTGACGGCATGTTCGAGGAGGTCGGCAAGACCACGGCTGCGGCCGATCCGGAGCCCACACCCACCCCCGGACCCGCGCCGGAGAGCGAACCGGTTGTTGACGCCGAGACCCCGGTCACCGAACAGCTCGACGAGATCCAGGCGGCGGTCGCGGCGGCGATCGACGACGCGAGCGCCGAAGCTGAGGACGCAAGCGATGCACTACCCGAACCGGAAGCGGCCGCTTCGAAAATCCCTGCTGGGATAGAGGAATCGGCAGCGGATGGGTCGGAGGGAGAGGGCGAGGTCGATCCCGATGCCGCGATGGCAGCGGCCGCTGAGGACCTGGACAAGAGCGCAACCGAACAAACCGTAGACGCTCCTGTCGTGGCAGCGGACGACGCGAAGGATCCCCTTGAGTCGGCAGAACCCGAAGCGACGGCAACCGAAGCGGTGCCAGACCAAGCCGCCGCAGACGAAGCTGCGCCCGCCGCCGATGCCCAAGCCGACGCACGAGCCGAGACGGCAACGCACGCCGAGGCAACCGCACCGAGCGAGGCTGCCGAGAAGCCAGAGCCCGAACCTGAAACCAAGGCCGCCCCGGCAGAGGCCGAAGCCCGCGCCCCTGCCGAGATGCCGGCCGAGTCGCCCTCTGTGGTGGAGGCCGCCCCCCCTGCCGAGACGCCTCCTCCCGCCGCGGACGCTGCGCCGGCACCGGCCGATCAGGTCGAATCCGAGCCCGAGGCCGAGAAATCTGCTCCGGAACCGAAAACACCGCACACCGCCGAATCGCCCGAAAGCACTCCGGCTCCGGAGGCCTCCCCCGAGTCCGTGGCACCTCCGGAGACCGACGCCGCCACAGAGACAAAGCCGGCCAAAGCACCGAAAGCACAACCCTCAGCCACGAAGATGGCGATCGCGTACGCCAAGGCAAGGGAATTTACGGGCCGATTCGTTAGCCCGGTGTTTACACGGGCTGGCGAACCAGTCGCCAAGGGCGTCGAGGCACTGGCAGGGTCATTTACCGGGCAATCTAAGACAGTTCGGCAGTCGGTGGCGTGGATCGCGCTGTGGACACTGTTCAACGCGGCGGTCGTCTGGGCGTATATCGGGATATTCCGGTCCAGTTCGGTCACGCCCGTGGAAGGGGCTGGAACACAGATCACCAGCAGCCCGGTGGCCCCCGTGCCGATGCCTGGGGGGGCTGCGCCGGGGTCTGTGGGGCTGATTCCGACCGGAAAGACCCCCTGACGGGGTTCGGGATTGCCGAGCGGTTTTGGCTGTTGCATCTGGCGTCCGTGTGGTTGAGGTCTGCGCCCGGTTGGCAAGACGGGGCGGGTTGCGTATACAATCCCTGCCTTGCGCCGTCGCGGCCCTCCGGAGAGGTTCTGCGTGCGGCTGGTTGTGAACCGGAGACCTAGCGTGACCGAGCAGGAAATTGAAGCGAAGGTGATCGAGATCGTCGCCGAGCAGATGGGCACGGACAAAGCGAAGATTGATCGCTCGACCAACTTCGTGGAGGACCTCAACGCCGACAGCCTCGACACGGTCGAGCTGGTCATGGAGTTCGAGGACGAGTTCGATACTTCCATCCCCGATGAGCAGGCCGAGAAGATCAAGACCGTCGGCGCGGCGATCGAGTTCATCTCTCAAGCCACCGGCAAGGCGTAGCACGTCTTCTGGGTATCGCGGGGGAAGAGACGGCGTCCGATGTGGTGCGCCCGGGCTGAACGGACCGGGCGCGCTGGTGTGCGCTTGCAACGGGTGATCGATATTGTGAGGTGCCGATGAATCGCGTAGTGATCACAGGGATGGGTGCGATCACAAACCTCGGCGTCGACGCGGCGTCGACCTGGGCGGGGATGCGTGAGGGACGCAGCGGGATCACCCCCGTTGAGGGCGACCTGTTCGCAGCCCACGACGACAAGTGGACGGTCCGGATCGCCGGCCAGATCAAAGGATGGGACCCGACCTCCCGGATCGACGCCCGTGAAGCCAAACGCCTCGACCGGTGTACACAGCTCGGCGTTGCGGCGGCGGCCGAGGCGGTCGAGGACTCGGGGATTGACTTTGACGCTGAGGACGGCGACCGCTGCGGCGTGATCGTTGGCTCGGGCGTCGGCGGCATTTCGACGATCGAACAAGCGGTCACGATCCTCAACAAGCGGGGCCCTCACCGCCTGAGCCCGTTTACGGTGCCGCGGCTGATGGTCAACGCGGTGACGGGGAACGTGTCGATCCGGTATGGGTTGCGCGGGCCGGCGTCGGCGCACGCGACGGCGTGCGCCAGCTCGGGGCACGCGATGGGCGACGCGATGCAGTACCTCCGCCGCGGGCTTGCGGACGTGATGATCGCCGGCGGGGCCGAGGCCGCGGTGACCCCGCTCTGCCTGGGCGCGTTCATGGTGATGAAGGCACTCAGCACCCGCAACGACGCGCCTCAACTCGCCAGCCGACCCTTCGACCAGGACCGCGACGGGTTTCTGCTCTCCGAGGGCGCAGCGATGTTCGTCCTCGAGACCGAGGCCCACGCCAAAGCCCGCGGCGCGACCATCCACGCCGAGCTGCTCGGGTTCGGGAACTCCGGCGACGCGGCCCACATCACCGCGCCGGACCCACAAGGGCGCGGGGCCTCCCGCTCGATGGTCTGGGCGATGCAGGACGCGGGGGTCAATCCCGAAGATATCGGGTACGTCAACGCCCACGGCACCTCGACGCCCCTGGGCGATCAGGCCGAGGTGGCGGCGGTGCTTGGAGTGTTCGGCGACCACGCCCGCCGATCCGCGGGCGGGACAATGCCGATGAGCTCGACCAAGAGTGTCCACGGGCACTGCCTCGGGGCGTCGGGCGCGGTCGAGACCATCGCGTGCATCCACACGGTCCGCGACGGCGTTATCGCGCCGACGATCAACCTCGACAACCCCGACGAGGGTTTCGATATCGACCTGGTCGCCCGCGAGGCGCAGGAACGGCCGGTGAAGCGGGCGATGAACAACACCTTCGGGTTTGGCGGACACAACGTGACGCTCATCATCGGCACGTACGAGGGGTAGCGCGGCGTGCGGCCGGTTGGCGCGGTTTGCACTCGACCCAGTCCCCTCGCTTGCGCGAGGGGCTCTATGAAGAACGGAACACACGGGGACACCGCCCTTTGTCGCGGCTGGCACCCGGGTTGCGTAGACCTCTCTCAAGGCCGATCCGGGCGCAGAGAGTGCGCTCCGGGAGTTGGCTGATGCTGCGCCTCTGGGGTGCCGATGGAGCGTGTGTGATGAGTTCGGATATCAAGACCATCCGGGGGCTGGAAGTGCCGCTGATCGTGCAGCTGGGTGAGCGGTCGATGACCGTGGCCGAGTTGCTGGCTCTTGCGCCGGGGTCGATTATCGAGATTCCCAAACCGGCTGACGACGAGCTGGACCTGCTGATCAACAACCAGCGGATCGGGGTGGGGACGGCGGTGAAGGTGGGCGAGAACTTCGGGCTGCGGGTGACCGCGATCGGATCGTCGGACGCGATTGCCGATGCGGTCGAGAAGCGGCTGGAAGAGAAGTTCAACTCGGCGGCGTGAGTGGCCATCGAGCGTTTCGCATCATCATGCTTCGTGCGCGGCGCGGGTGTTGCGTGTGCCCTCGCTTGCGCGAGGGGCTCTCCCTCTGTCTCTCATAGAGCCCCTCGCACAAGCGAGGGGACAACCGCGACAGCGCAACTCAAAAAAATACAAGGACGCAATCTGCTCTACTTCTCGATGACCCGGCCCCTGCCTTTGACGATCTTGCCGATGGTGTGGACCTGTTCGCCCATTTTGGTGAGCCTCTCGGCGACGGCGTTGGCAAAGGTCGGGCGGACGACGACGCAGTAGCCGATGCCCATGTTGAAGACGCGGCGCATCTCGGCGTCCTCGACGTTGCCGCGCTCCTGGAGGAGCCTGAAAATGCCGTGCGGCTGCCAGGTGTTGGTCCTGATGATCGCGTCGACCGAATCGTCGAGCGAGCGGGCGAGGTTGTCAGCAACGCCGCCGCCGGTGATGTGGGCCATCGCGGTGATGACCTTCTTCACGCGGTACGCCCGGCCGAGCTTGACGAGCTGCTCGGCGTAGATGCGGGTGGGCGTGAGCAGCGTCTCGCCGAGCGTCTGCGTGTGGCCGGTCTGGGGGTCGGTGAGTTCGTCGTAGGATTTGTGCAGGTCGAGCCCGGTGTCGTCGATGATCTTGCGGGCGAGTGTGAAGCCGTTGGAGTGGATGCCCGAGCTGGCAAGGCCGAGGATCACATCGCCCGGCGCGGGCGCCCGGCGGCTGACGGCTTTGTGCAGCTCGACGACCCCGACGGCGGTCCCGGTGAGGTCGAAGTCTCCGGGTTTGAAGAGGTCGCCCATCTCGGCGGTCTCGCCGCCGAGGAGGGCGCAGTTGGCGATACGGCAACCCTCGACGACGCCGTGCATGACCGCGGCGCAGAGCCGATCGTCGACCTGAGGCACGCTCAGGCAGTCGAGAAAGAACAACGGCTCGGCCCCCTCGACGATGAGGTCGTTGACGTTCATCGCGACCAGGTCGATGCCGACGGTGTGGAGGATGCCGAGCTGCTGGGCGATCTTGATCTTGGTGCCCACGCCGTCGGCACACGCGACCAGGACGGGGTCGCGGTAGTTGCGGGCGAAAAGTTTCTCGTTGTAGTCGAGTCTGAAGAGGCCTGCGAAGCCGCCGGGGTTGGGGATGACCCGGGGGCCGTGGGTGCGTTTGAGCATCGGCCCGAGCTTGCCGACGAACCCGTCGTAGCGTTCGAGGTCGATCCCCGCCGCGGCGTAGGTCATGCCAGAGGCTGCACGACCTTTCCCGGCTTTGGTGGCACGGCTCTCCGAGCCGTGGGGCTTGCTCGAACGTGGGGGCTTGGATGCGGCTCGCTTTGCCATGTGCGGTGAGGATACGCGTCCGAGTGATCGGCCGCCCGGAGCCGGGGGTGTTGGCAGTTGGGCAGCGGGCGAGCTAGACTCGCCTGTCTCGCAGCAAGCCGGGTGGGTTTGCGGCGAGGACCCTTTAGAACGCACGAAAGTAGGGCTGTATGGCGGGCACACACCTGTTCACTTCCGAGTCGGTCTCGATGGGGCACCCAGACAAGGTCGCCGACCAGATTTCCGACGCGATTCTCGACGCGATGCTGGCTGACGACCCCCACTCGCGGGTGGCGTGCGAGACGATGGTCGCGACCGGACTGGTCGTTCTGGCCGGCGAGGTCACAACGCGGACGTACGTGGATATCCCCGACGTGGTGCGGTCCACGATCACCGACATCGGGTACACCGACGCGAACATGCGGTTTGATGCTGAGAGTTGTGCGGTGATGGTGGCGTTGAATAAGCAGTCGCCGGATATTGCGCAGGGTGTGGACCGCGACGGGGCTGGCGACCAGGGGATGATGTTCGGGTTTGCATGCCGGGAGACGCCCGAGTTGATGCCGCTGCCGATTCAACTCGCCCATCGGCTCGTCGAACAGCAGGCTGTGGTCCGCAGCAACAACAAGATCCCCGGCCTGCGTCCGGACGCCAAGAGTCAGGTCACCATCGAGTACGACGGCACCAAGCCGGTGCGCGTCGACACCGTCGTCCTGAGCACCCAGCACGACAGCAGCTGGAACGAACGCCAGGACGAGCTCAAGCGGCAGGTGATCGCCGAGGTGCTCAAGCCGGTCCTCGGCGACTGGTGGAACCCGGCGGTCACCGTCCACATCAACCCCACCGGGCGGTTCGAGATCGGCGGCCCGCACGGGGACGCCGGGCTCACCGGGCGCAAAATCATCGTCGATACCTACGGCGGACGCGGACGGCACGGGGGCGGAGCATTCAGCGGCAAGGACCCGACCAAGGTCGATCGCTCGGCAGCGTACATGGCGCGGTACATCGCCAAGAACATCGTCGCCGCCGAGCTTGCCGACGTCTGCGAGGTCCAGCTCAGCTACGCGATCGGGGTGGCCGAGCCGACGAGTGTGTGGATCGACTGCAGCGGGACCGAACGGGCGGACCCGGCGAAGATCGCGGCGGCCGTGCGTGAGGTGTTCAGCCTGACGCCTCGGGGGATCATCGACAGCCTCGGCCTGCGCAAGCCGATCTACCGCTGCACCGCAAGGCACGGGCACTTCGGGCGCAAACCCTTCAGCGAGAAGGGGCTGGACTTCTTCACATGGGAGAAGACCGACAAGGTTGATGTTCTGCGGGGCGCGTGCGGCTAGAGCATTCTGCGTTATCGTGCTTCCTGCGATGACGTGGTTGGCGATGACGTGGTTGGTGGTTGTCCCCTCGCTTGCGCGAGGGGCTCGGTGAGGCACACGGCCACAGGACAAAAGAGCCCCTCGCGCGAGCGAGGGGACAACCGCAACAACGCAACCCGACAAAACACAAAGACATAGACTGCTCCAAAAAAGCGAACAAGCGGCCGGAAAACCGACCGCTCGTCGCTGCACAAGGAACACAGCCCGGATTGGGCTCAGGAGTCAGGCGGCGCCGGAGAGCCGGCGGAGTTGGGTGCGTTGGGCGTCCATCGTGAGCAGTTGGAGGCCTTTCGCCAGCGCCGGGTCGGTGGCGGTGCAGAGCACGCCGTAACGGTTGCCGATGCGGACTTCTTTGTGGCTCTGGATGAACCCCTTGCCGGAGTACGACTTGCCATTGAGGTCGAACGAGAAGTCCATGGCGTCGCCGACCTTGAGGTTCGCTTTGCTGACAAAACCGAGCCCGGTCGCGCTGACATCGACGATGTGGCAGGTGCCGAGTTTGTCGAAGGTACCTTCGTAGTGGGCCAGCGAGGTGCCGACGCGGTAGCACTTGCGCGACTCGGCGCTGACCGCCTCCCCAGCAAGCCGGAGCGCGAGGTCGAAGGACTCTTCGGTGTCCGCCGCGTCTTCGAGTGGGACGCGCTCGGCCGGCTGCTGCATGAACTCCTTCGGCCCGTCGAAGAACACGGTACACGCGTCCTCGACTTCGACCGGGATGAGGTCGGGCTCAGCAAACTTGAAGGTCATCACGTCGTCTTCGACGGTACAAATCTTTGCTGCATGAAGCACGCGGGTGGTCCCGCTGGTGGGAAAGCTCACGAACAGCTCTTGGCCGGGTGACATCATCCGATTCTCTCCTTGATCTTTTCCTGACGATTTGCTCGGAACGCTGACTAATCTCCGAGTGATTCCCCCTATCGACCGGGGTGCACGGGACATTTGCCCAAGGTGGGGCAAAGCCTGAATATCCAAGATATTCACCAGAAAAATATACACCGGCGTGTGTTCTCCACGCCGCGAATAGGATGCCGCCAAACCCACAGGAGACACCGATGACCACCCCGACCTACGACCAGCTCCGAGCCCACGCCCGAGAAACCGGCGTCCTGCACGCCGTCGAGGCACTTTTGAGCTGGGATCAGGAGACCTACATGCCCCCCGCCGGGGCAGCCAGCCGGGCCGAGCAGAGCTCCGCGATGGCCGGGCTCATCCACGAGCGCCGGACCGACCCCAGGCTCGGCGACCTTATCGCGGCCTGCGAGAGCGACACGGCCCTGATGGCCGATGCCGAGAGCCCAGCGGCCCGGAACGTCCGAGAGTTTCGCCGAAGCTTCGACAAACAGACCAAGCTCCCGACTTCGCTGGTCGCCGAGCTCGCCCGCGTCGGGAGTCAGGCTCAGGAAGCCTGGAAGGTCGCCCGCGAGGCCGACGACTTCCCGGCGTTCGAGCCCTGGCTCAGCAAGATGATGGACCTCACCCGGCAGAAAGCCGAGTGCTACGGCGTGCCCGCGGGCGGCGAGCTCTACGACGCGCTGGTCGACGATTACGAACCGGGAGCGACCGCTGCCGAGATCGAGGCGGTCTTTACGCCGCTGGGCGAACGACTCAGCGCGCTGGTCAAAGACCTGCTCGACAACGGCACCCCCCCCAGCGACGCGCCGCTTGCGACCAAGATCGACGCCGCCCGCCAGCACGCCTTTGGCATGAAGGTCATCGAGGGGCTCGGGTTTGACACCAACGCCGGTCGGCTCGACGTGACCACCCACCCCTTCTGCGAGGGGCTCGCCCCGGGCGACACCCGCCTGACCACCCGCTACCGCGACGAGAAGTTCACCGACGCGCTCTACGGCACGATGCACGAGTGCGGGCACGGGCTGTACGAACAGGGGCTGCCCAAAGCCGAGCACTTTGGCGAGCCTCTGGGCGATTCGATCTCGCTGGGCATCCACGAGAGCCAGTCGCGGATGTGGGAGAACTTTGTCGGCCGGAGTCGGGAGTTCTGGGTGTGGGCTCTGCCTCACGCGCACCAAACGCTCGGCTCGGGGCTCGAAAAGTTTGGCGTTGACGACCTCTACGGCGCGACCAACCTCGTGCAGCGGAGCTACATCCGTGTCGAAGCCGACGAAGCGACGTACAACCTGCACGTGATGCTGCGGTTTGGGATCGAGCGGTCGCTCTTGCGGGGAGACCTCGCGGTCAAGGACCTGCCCGGCGTGTGGAACGAACGGTTCGAGCAGTTGCTCGGGGTCAAGGTGCCCGACAACCGTCGGGGGTGCCTGCAAGATGTCCACTGGAGCTTCGGCCTGATCGGGTACTTCCCGACCTACACGCTCGGGAACCTCTACGCGGCCCAGTTCTGGGAGAAGATCAACGCCGACATTCCTGACCTCGCCGCCCAGATGAGCCGGGGTGAGTTCGCGGCACTGCTCGGGTGGCTCCGCGAGAACATCCACCGCCACGGGCAGCGGTACCGCGCCGGCGAGCTGTGCGAACGGATCACCGGCTCGCCGCTGAGCGCCGACCCCCTGATGCGGCACCTCGAAGGCAAGCTGCGGCCGGTGTATGGGATGTGATGCATCGCCGGAATGCCCCGCCGCCCTACCGATTGATGTCTCTGCCGCGCGAGCCGGAGATGGTGTGCATCACGGGATCGGCGCCGCTCTTATGAAACGATCCGGGCCAATCGCCTTCTCCGGTTGGATAGGGAGGTCCCAAAAAGGCATCGGCAACTCGAAACTCTGCACTGCCATCAACACAGGCGATCCCCTGCCGCTCGCCGGGTTCGACCGACGGAATATCGTCTTTCCACACGATCTCGCCGTCGTTGGGAGCAAAGTACACCCCCTTGGAGCTTGGAAAGTCGACCTCATAAGCCCGGACCGCCCGCCATTGGTCTGGCCCGGTCCGGCGTTCCTGCTCCCAGAAACTGCTTCCCGCGAGGAATGTACACGAGTACAGATAATCGGTCATCACATACGAGGGTGATGTCAGCGGAGCAAAGAAGGATTTATGAAGGAGTTGCCCTTCGTAGTACTCCGGGGCCAAGGCAAAGTTCCAAAATGCATGGGCATCGAAGTAGCTCAGGCGAAGAATCCTGTTCTCATGCCGAAAGATCGTGTAGGTCACTTTTGGATCGGTGAAAGCAGGGAACGTGTCGTCCCAATCGCCAAGATACGCATTGATCGTCTGCCCGTGGGAGCGGAGATTTGTGGTTGAGACAACCTCCCGGGCGCTGTTTCTTGCTCGGCCCAGTGCCGGTAGGAGCAGGGCAACAAGCAACCCGAGAATCGCTATCATGAGAATCAGTTCAAGAAGCGTGAACGCCCGCCGAGTGTTCGTGCCAGCCGCAGCAAGAGGGCGCCCGCCCCCCCGATCCCGCACACGGCCGAGCAAGGCATCCGCCGTCAGCATTGCAAGAAGCACGCCGTTTCTGACGAGCACAAAGGTCGTGCTGCTCTGGAGTTCATGGAAGACCGCGAGTCTGCCGAGGCAGCCGCAGTCCGGTACCTTTCCCGTCATCCACTGCACCGAGTAGGCTACGGCAAAGATGACAAGCAGCGAGGCCATGGCACCGGCCATGAGCCGCCTTTGAATCCTAAGAAGCCACATGCCACCCACAAGAACCTCAAGCGGCGGCACCGTGTAGAGCGCAACCCACTTGACCGCAAAGGGCAGAACTGCCCACTCAGAAAGACTCTCGGCGAAAGCCGGCAGGTCCGCGAGCTTCGCGACACCCGCAAACGCCATGAAGACCGCCACGGCACCCGTCAAGAACTTTGCCGGATGTCGTGGCGTGTCATCCATGAGTTGCTCTTTCCATAAAGCGAATACCGGTTGATCAGTTGCAAGAGGCGCCGTCCGGCTGCTCACACGCAGCCGCATAGGTGCGAAGCACACCATCTGTCTCGCACCCGTTTTCGCCCACCACGCGCTTGTAGTACTTGCAGTTCACAGTGAAATTGTTCGGAGGTCCCGAAAGGCCGAACGACCTGAACTTCACCGACGGACAATCGCCATCTTCAATGAAATCATCTTTGCAGTTAAGGTCGTCAGGCACTTTGCTGCATGCTGTCACCGTCGGGCCTTCGACAAGACAGGATGGATTTCCTCCCCCGGGGCCGTCACCCGCAAAGGCCGCGAAGGGAAGGCACCCAGTATCATCGGAAACGCAACGAATGCTCCGAAAGGGAATAACCGCAAGGCAGTGCTGTACTGTTTCATCCTTCAGTCTCCAAAGAGAGTTCCGTAAAACGCCGCCCGCCCGGCGCAAGGCAGCTGTATACTTCCGATCATCGACCAACACTCGAGCGCCCGACACGCACCCACAGCAGCGCCCCAACCATTACAACGAGTGTTGCCCAGCCAATCCAGCGCAGGGTGTTCGAAGCGCGCGGCTTTGCACTTGACGTCTCGGCATAGAGCAGATTTTGAGATTCGTCCAACCACTGAACTTCATCACGTCCGGTCCGCAGATCACTAACCTTGGATATGGTGACCACTCCTCGAACCGGATCCTCGCCAGCGATGTCCGGGATCGAGATAGCTCGCCGAACAACCTCATCCGAAACCCTCTCCGCGCCGAGATATCTTGTACTCTTCATCGGGCGGTGGTCGAGTTGCTTCGCCGCACGAGCCGCGATCCAAACCCCAACATCTCTATTATAGGACCAGTCTTCAAAGTACCATTCTGATGCGCTTGACGGCTCGCCGTTAGTCTTTCCGATGAATGCAACGGAGGTAACAAATCCCCGCCCGGCCGCAGAATCCCAACGCCCACGCCATTCACCTATAACTCCGCCAGAGTTTACGGCCTGCGCGATCCACACATCGTTCTGAATACTTATGAGAGTTGGCGTGCTTTCCTGGAACCACCCGAATGCAAAGTTGCCGAAGACCAAAGAGTTCCATACCGATCGTATCACTTCGGTCCCGCGTTCAGCGAAGCGACGTTTCACCTCGGCCTCATGCTCGGCGTCGACCAGAGTGAGTTGCTGCTTTGACATCCCCCACACCAGAGCGCCGGAGCGCGCCGTGTCCCAGTAGCCCCCTTCATCTCCGGTGTATTCCAGTGACTGTGAAAGGCGCCACTGGTCTTCAGAACTGTACCACACCTTGTGAACGGTTCGATCCGGTCCATGTGCAAGACGGCGTTCATAGATTTCCAGGTCCTGACGCATCGGATGGTCGGGGCGGTTTCGGACTTCTGCTCGCAATGCACGAATTTCAGCTGCTGTAGGTACTTCGACAACATCTACAACATATTCAAGAACAATATCAGGAGGAAGTTGTGCATCTGCCGCGTTGGCCCACTCCGCACGAAGCCAAGCCTCTACCGTCTCCCTGTCCACACTCTGCGCCTGCGCTGCCGAAACCGGGGCAGCCAAGATCGTCGCTGCGCCAACGAGAAGGAGTACGGCTGTCCCACAAAGAGGCATTCGGCTTCGGAAAAGCATGCTCTTCATGCCCCAAGTCTAACAGAAGAGAGAGAGAGAGAGAGAGAGAGAGAGAATCTTGCGTATTCTCGATTTTTCCTCGAATGGCACGCGGGCACTCTTCGATCTTTTTCGCGTAAACATCGCATGGCCAAGAAGTTACATCTATTTTTCTCGACAAAAAAATAAAGAGAGTGGCCTCGGATGAGACCACCCTCTGGATTGGGCACTACACCGAATGCATCCCGACTTCTCAGCAGCCGGCAGTCCAGGCGTTGAGGAACGCCAACACGTCCTGGGTGTTCACGCTGCCGTCGTTGTTGATGTCGGCTTCGGGGTCGCCGGCGGTCCATGCGTTCAGGAACGCCAGCACGTCCTGGGTGTTGACGCTGCCGTCACCGTTCCAGTCGGCAAAGCAGGCGCCGTCGGCCGCGGCCTGGACACCGGCGCCGACATCGACCCGGCCCCAGCCCCAGTAGGAATCGTTGCCCGATGCGCCCAGGTCCTCGGCAGTCTCGAAGAGGATCTGCTCGACCTCAAGGTTGGTCAGGCTCGGGTTGGCAGCCCAGATCATGCTGGCGACGCCGTTGGTGACGGGGGTTGCCATGCTTGTCCCGGACCAGTACCCGTACCCGCCGTCGCGGGTGGTCGAGCCGATGTCCACGCCGGGGGCGAAGATATCGACGCCCAGGCCGTACGACGAAAAGCTCGCCTTGGCGTCGCCGTAGGTTGTTGCGCCGACGACAACAACGTCCTGCCAGTCCCACGACGAGTGGTTGGTGTTGCTGTTACCCGCGGCGTACATATAGATGCCACCGATCGAGTGGATGTATTCGCCCATGGTCTGGATGGGTTCGTAGTTCACACCCGAGTAGCTGGCGCTGACGATGCTCGCGCCGTTCTCGATCGCCCACTGGGCGCCCTCGAGGAGGTCCTCGTAGTACGCGCCGCCGCCGCTGTTGATCGCGACGCGGATCATCATGATCTGGGCGTTCCAGTTGACACCGGCGACACCGTTGGCGTTGTTGGTGATCGCCGCGGCACAGCCGGCGACGTGCGTGCCGTGGCCGTGGATGTCATCGACGCTGCCGCCGTCGTCTTCGGAGATGTTGTTGTAGGCGTCGTACCCGTTGACGATCTTGCCCGCGAGGTCGGAGTGGTCTTTATAGATGCCGGTGTCGGTAAACGCGATGATGACCGAGGCATCGCCGTGGGTGATGTCCCACGCATCGGGGGAGTTGATCTGGGGGTGGTGCCACTGGCTGGCGTACTGCGGATCGTTGGGGATCTCGAGCGGGAAGCAGATCCAGTTGGGGACGGCGTACTCAAAGAGACCGGTCGCCATGAGCTGCTCGCCGAACGCGTTCTCGGCATCGCCCGGCTGTCCGAGCCCGCGGACGACCGGGGCGTCGATGATGTAGTAATCGACCTTGGCGTTCTGGCGTGCAAAGCCGTCGGCCATCATCGCGCGGGCGATGCTGTCCTGCTCGGCGGTGAGGTCCTGCTTGACGCGCACGATCATCGAGCCGGAGAACTCGAGATTGCCTTCCTGATGGACGAACGGCACGTAGCCGCCGTCGGCGTCAAAGTGCCCGGGGCGGGCCCCGTCGGAGGCCATTGCGGCCGAGGCAAGCCCGGCTGCGCAGACAATGATCGCTGACTTTTTCATCGCATGAATCCTTTCCACCCACGGATTGTGTTCCGAATGCCGCCCCCTCAGGGCTGGCTGCCAGAGAGTGTACAGGATCGGGCGGCCAGCACAAAGCCGAAACGCAAGGCCCGAGAACTCTCCGCCACTATGCCTCTCAGCCGCGTTCCAGCACCGCCGCCGCCAGCGGCACACCGGCTGTTCGCCATTTGCCCTATCCGGGCTGGCACTCACGGAGGCACCGCTCAATCCGGGCAAGTGCGCTCGCTTTGCCCACCAGCCCGAGGGTTTCGCCGAGCCCGGGGCTGACGTTGCCGCCGGTGATCGCAACCCGCAACGGCTGGGCGAGCTTGCCCATGCCCATCTCGCGGGATTCACAAAACGCCTTGACCGCGGCCTCGATCTGTTCGGGCTCGAAGGGCTCGACCGCCGCGAGCGTTTCTCGGAACTCGGCGAGCATGGCCAGGCCGTTGGGCTCGCCTTTGTGCAGAGCTTTCTTCACCGCCTTGGGATCGAACTCGATCGCGTCGTCGGCAGTGAGCGCAAAACCGATCGGTTCGCGGCACTGGCGCAGCGTTTTGATCCGCGGCTGGGCGGCTCGGGCGGCGAGGTCGAATCGGTCGCCGAACGCTTCGAGCAGCTCGGGGTCGTACCGCAGACACCACTCGCGCAGTGTCGATGCGAACACGTCGGCAGGAAACGCGGCAATCGCCGACTGGTTGAACGCGGCCAGCTTCTCGCGGTCAAACTTCGCGTTGCTCTTGCCGATGCGTTCGAGCGAGAAATGTTCGCAGAGAAACGCGGTGTCGAACCGTTCGAGGTCGGTGCCGTCGTCGTTTTTCATGCCCGGGGTCCAGCCGAGGAGGGCGAGGTAGTTGCACAACGCCTCGGACAGATAGCCGCTGCGACGGAAGTCCTCGACGTCGATCTCGGGGAGGTCGATCCCGAACTCGGCTGCGAGCGAAAGCAGTGTTTCCGGGGGGAGCTGGCGTGTCTTGTCGCTGAGCCAGGCATCGAGGTCTTGCTGTGTCGCGTGAGGAAGGCACCTCGCTTGCGCGTCGGGCTCTGCCTTCACCACACGGCGCACGATTTTGTCCTTGTCCCGCTTGCTCATCTTCGATCCGTCCGGGTTGAAGATCAGCGGCATGTGCGCGTACACCGGCGTGCGAAACGCTGTGCCGTCCGGGTGGGTGAGCGCGTGCTGGAGCGCGACGTGGCGGGGCGTGTTGTTGAGGTGTTCCTGCCCCCGGAGGACGTGGGTGACACCCATGAGTTCGTCGTCGATCACGACCGCGAGGTGGTAGGTCGGGAAGCCGTCGGCTTTGCGGATGACAAAGTCGTCGGTGTGCTGCTCGGCAAACTCGATCTCGCCGAGCACCGCGTCGGTGACGTGGACCGGGGCATTCGGCATACAGAACCGCACGACATAGGGCTCACCCGCTTCATCGCGACGGCCCATCTCGGCGAGGGCGGCCGCTCTTTCGTAATCGGCGCGCCGGCTGTAGCGGTAGGTCTCCTTGCGGGCCTGGGCCTCGGCCCGCATCGCAGCCAGCTCTTCAGCGGTCTCGAACGCCGGATACGCCAGGTCGGCCTCGACGAGACGATCGAGGTATTCCTGATAGACACCGAGCCGCTGGGACTGGTTGAACGGCCCGACCCCCCGAGAATCGCCGCCGAGGCGCGGCCCGTTCCCTGCCGGCCCGTCGCCCTTGGCGGGCGCGAACTCCGGCCCGTCGTCCCACGCGATGCCCAGCCAGGCGAGGTCCTCGAGAATGCCCCTCGCGGCGTCCTGGTTGGACCGTTTCTGGTCGGTGTCCTCGATCCGGAGCACAAATCGGCCGCCGTGGCGTCGGGCGTACGCCCAGCAGAAGAGCGCGGTGCGAACGCCCCCGATATGGAGGTGCCCAGTGGGCGAAGGGGCAAAACGGGTGACCGGCGGGGTGATGAGGGGTGTATCAGGCATGGGACTGAGGGTAGTCCACGGGGATGACTCGACGGGGGCACCCGGATCGTGCCGAGTCGCTAGAATGGCAAATCTGGGAGGCTCGTGTCCTCTTGCGGCCTGTGGGGGCCGCCGGGCCGAGCATGATGCCGGGATGTCCCGGGCGTCGGCGGGACGTTTGTCCAGCCGCCGGCGCGGTCGCACACACTATTGCTCGCCGGCATTGTGCCGTGCGGGCTGAGGAGGATCGCCCTATGTCTGCACGAAAACCCGCTGATCTCCGCAACATCGCACTGGTCGGAGTGACCGGCGGCGGAAAGACCACGCTCGCCGAGCGGCTGCTCTTTGCGACCGGCACCATCTCACGGATGGGCAGCATCGAAAAAGGCGACACCGTCAGCGACTGGACCGCCGAGGAGAAAGAGCACCAGCACTCGCTGCGCCCGAGCATGATGCATTTCGAGCACGAGGGGCATCTGGTCAACCTCATCGACACCCCCGGGCTCACCGACTTTCTCGGGCACTCGATCGCAGCCTTCCCCGCCGCCGGAACCATCGCGGTGGTGATCGACGCAGGCAAGGGCGTTGAGACAACCACCCACCGCCTGATACAGGTCGCTGCCGACCGCAACCTGCCGCGGATGATCATCGTCAACAAGATCGAAGACGCGCAGGTCGATCTGGAAGAGCTGACCACCAAGATCCGCGAGACGCTCGGGTCCGAGTGCGTCCCGATCAACCTGCCCGCCAAGGGTCGCGAGACCGTCACCAACGTCTTTGACACACACGACGAATCCACAGCCACCGAGTTCTCCAGCGTTGACCAAGCGCACACCACGATCGTCGAGCAGGTTGTCGAGGTCGACGAAGACCTCATGAGCGAGTACCTGGAGAAAGGCGACGCCGACGCGCTGGACAAAGGCAAGGTCCACGCGGCGTTCGAGCAGGCGCTCCGCGAGGGGCACCTCATCCCGATCTGTTTCGTCAGCGCCCAGACCGGGGCCGGGGTTGACCAACTCCTCCACGTCTTCGCGTCTCTCCTGCCCAGCCCGCTCGAGGGCAACCCGCGGACGTTTGTCACCGAGGACGGCACCGAGCTGGTGGCGGTCCCCGAAGCCGACAAGCCGCTGATCGCCCATGTCTTCAGCATCGCCAGCGACCCCTTCGTCGGCAAACTCGGCTACTTCAAGGTCCACCAGGGTGTCATCAAGAGCAAGACCGAAATCCATATCGACGGCGAAAAGAAGGGCGTCCGGGTCTCCCACGTCCTCAAAGCCCAGGGCAAAGACACCGTCGAGGTCGACGAGCTCGGCCCCGGCGAGCTCGGGGTGATCGCCAAAATCGACGAGATCGCGTTCGACAGCGTGCTCCACGTCGGGCACGACTTCGACGGCCTCAAGCTCCGCCCGCTCCCCTTGCCCAAGCCCATGTACGGCGTCGCGGTCGAGCTCAAGAACCACAAGGACGAAGCAAAGTTCGGCCCGGCGGTTGCCAAGCTCCAGGCCGAGGACCCGTGCTTCAAGGTCGACCGTGTTGCCGCGACCAAGCAAACTGTCATGCGCGGGCTCGGTGAGTTGCACCTGCGGGTGGTGCTCGAAAAACTCCAGCAGGCGTTCGGGATCGAGGTCGAGACCCAGCCGCCCAGAGTCGCGTACAAAGAAACGATCTCGGGCAAAGCCGAGGGGCACCACCGGCACAAGAAACAGACCGGAGGGTCCGGGCAGTTCGGCGAGGTCTACCTCCGCGTCGAGCCGCTGCCGTCCGATCACGAGAGCGGGTTCGAGTTTGTCAACGCCACCGTCGGCGGGTCGGTGCCCCGGCAGTTCATGCCCGCGATCGAGAAAGGGATCCGCGGCGTGCTCCTCGACGGCGCGGTCGCCGGCTACCCCATGCACGGCATCAAGGTCGAGGTCTACGACGGGAAGTTCCACGCCGTGGACTCCAAAGAAATCGCGTTCATCACCGCCGGCAAACGGGCGTTCATCGAGGCGGTCCGCAAGGCACGCCCCACACTCCTCGAACCCTTTGTGAGCCTCGAGATCACCGTCCCCAGCGACTACATGGGCGACGTCGCCGGCGACCTCTCGACCAAGCGGGGCCGTGTGCAGGACACCGACATGATCACCTCAGATGTCTGTGTCATCCGCGCAACCGCTCCGCTCAGCGAGATGCAGAACTACTCCAACGAACTCAAGAGCATGACCGGCGGAGCCGGCACGTTCACGATGGACTACAGCCACGACGAGCAGACCCCCCCCCACGTCCAGCAGGAAGTTATCGCGGCCTTCAGCCCCCACCAGGAAGAGGACTAACCCCGAGGGCTCGCCCGGACGCCGACACCGGATCGGCGGGAATAGGATGGTCGGATCAGCCCGCGGCGCGCCGTGCGGTGCGGCCGCACCTGACACCGTTGGGACCGCACCGCCATTCCCTCGGAGAACACAGACGTGAGCAACCAGAAAACCAACTCCGTCCTGGTCTTTGTCGCGGTGCTGGTCGCGGCAATCATCGTCATCTACGCGATCACCAGCCGCAAACCCGCGACGACGCCCCCCACAGACGGCCTGATCCCCGCCGGCGCAACCGACGATATCGCCGATGCCGAAGACCCCGGGCTCGGCGCCAACCCCGACGAGGGCGTCACGCTGATCGACCAGACCACCGACACCACGCGGGGCGAAGTGCCCGGAGGGGCAGACTCCCCCGACGCGGCGGCAGAGCCCACCGACGATGACACCGGCAGCCAAGACCAGGCCATCGCGCTGCCCACCACACTCGTCGAGGCCGCAACCGCTGGCGATGTCGCGGTCCTGCAGGCGATGATCGATTCGGGGATGGACATCAACGCAACCGACGACGGCGGCCGCACCCCGCTGATGCTCGCTGCGGGGGCAGGACACCTCGACGCGGTGTTCGCGTTGCTCAACGCCGGGGCCGACCCCGCGCTGCGCGACAACGCCCGCCGGGCAGCGAGAGACTACGCCCTGGCCCGTGTCGACCAGGCCGGCCAGACCATCGCGAGGATCCTCGAAGACGCGGTCGGCCCCATCCCGGTGCAGGACGCCAGCGACAAGTAAGACGCATCACGAGAAGAACTCGTACGTCTTGACGAGCCCCGAGCGCAGGCTCGGTTTCGCGAAGAAGCACAAGCACCCTGCAATAACTCTGAATCCGGATTCGAGGACGGGCTTTGCCGGTGCTGCCCACCCGTCCAACCGTCGGCGTCGTCCCGAGCTCGCGCCCGCAGCCGGACTCTCAGACGGCCTTAGAACCCGCCCTGCCCCTCGACCCGTTGCAGCAGCGCCCGGGCGTCAAAGTCCGCCACCCAGATCTGGCTGCTGGGCCTGCCTTCACCCTCAGCCAGCGGCCCGCGCTGGGCGCACCAGATCATCGTCTTGCCGTCGGGGCTGAAGACCGGCAGGCCGTCAAACCCGTCGGCGTGGGTGATGCGGTACTTCCAGAGGTCTTCCATCGGTTTGTCAGGATTAAACTCGAGCGCGTAGACCTCGTAGTTGGCGTGCCCCACTTCGCTGGAGGTGTACACGATGAATCGGCCCGTGGGATGGAAGTAGGGCGCCCAGTTGACGTGCTGGTTGGCGGTGATCTGCACCTCGCGCTTGATGCCTTGGATGCTCCCGTCGGGTCCGTAGTCGATCTCGGCCGCGAAGAGCTGGAGGTTGCCGTCCCCGAACCGGTCCGAGCGGTAGCAGATCCAGCTCATGTCCGGGCTGAAGAAGGGGCCGCCGTCGTAACCCTTCTCGACCACCAGCGGCACGTGCGTGTTGGTCGTGGTGTCAAAGACATACAGATCGGCGTCGGGCCGACCCAGCGCGGCGCTGCGTTCCTCGTCAACATGGGCGTAAAGCACATACCGGCCGTCGAGCGAAAATGACGCCTCGGCGTCGTACCCCGGCCTGCTGAACAACGGCTTCGTAGCCGTGTCGGCCGGAGCACCCAGCGCTTGGATCGAGCGGGTCACAACCTCCATCTCGTGAGGAAACTTCCAGACATACCTCCCACCGGGGCGGCTGTACCCCGGGCCGCTCTCGCTGTTGGGCTGCACAAACGTCGACCCGAATATGATCTCGCCGGGGTTGAGCGGGTGGAACCAGCCGCAAGTGCTCGCCGCGCCCGGCGCACTCACAAGCAACGGCTCGCCGAGGCCTGTGATGATGCCATCCTCATCGCGAATCACGTCCGCGACGTACATCGAATAATCGTTGGCGGGCAGCTTTCCGGCTTCGGGCACGGGGACCGCCTGGAAGATAACCTGGCTGGCGTCCGGCGAAAAGTACTGCTCGCCCGCCTTGTAGAACACGTCCCGGCTGGTCAGAAGAACCGTGTTGGACAGAATCGGGCGCTCCGCCTCGACCCACGCGGGTTGGGCCGCAACGCTTCCGCACAAGGCCACGAGCAGCCCCGTCGCACCCGCGAGCCGAAGCCTCGGAAAGCACCCGTCGTGCAGCCCCGAACGCGGTGTGATCGTCGGCTGGGTCATCGGCTCGGTCGTCGGCATGTTCGTGTTCCTCTTGGGAGTGAATGTGGACCCAAACATCCTAGGCAAATCGCAATGACTTCTCCCCCGGACACCACCCCCGAGTTCCCCACCGATCTGCGCGCACGCGGGCCCGACGACACCGTCCGCGTCCTCGGCCTCGGCGTGCGCTGGGTGGTCATCGACAAACCCCCCGGCATGCTCAGCGTGCCGGGTCGGGGCGAGGACAAACAGGACTGCGTCGCCGCACGCGTCCGGGCGATGTTCCCGGACGCGACCGGGCCGCTCACCGTCCATCGGCTCGACATGGACACCAGCGGCCTGATGGTCTTTGCCCTCTCCCCCCTCGCCCAGGGCAAGCTCAGCCGCCAGTTCCAACTCCGCAAAACCGTCAAGCAATACGCCGCGATCCTCGAAGGGCAGGTCGAAGGCGACGCCGGCGAGATCGACCTGCCCCTCTTTGTCGACTGGCCAAACCGCCCCAGGCAACAGGTCGATTACATCCTCGGCAAGCCCGCGCAAACCGCCTGGACCGTGACCGCTCGCGAGGGTGACCGCACCCGCGTCGAGTTCCGCCCGGTCACCGGCCGCTCGCACCAGCTCCGCGTCCACGCCGCCACACCCCGCGACGAGGGCGGGCTCGGCGCACCGATCGTCGGCGATCCTCTCTACGGCGATCCCGACGCCGCACCGAGGATGCTGCTGCACGCATCGCACCTCGGGTTCTGGGAGCCGACCACCGGCGTGTGGACCGAGTTTCAGAGCGAGGCCCCGTTCTGAACCTGCACGGCGATGCGGGTTGGGGTCGAGTATGCCGGTGTCCCCTCGCGTAGAGCCCCTCGCGCAAGCGAGGGGACCTGCGTGCCACAATCTCCGGGGTTGATTTCGAGACCGGCCGAGGAGTTCCGAGAACTCGTCCCGGCACGCCACCCCTGCGAGTCTGGTGCGCCCACACGGGCTGTGCCGGGGGAGGACCGGGCGGATATGGAAGAATCGAGGCAGGCATCATCTGCCCCGAATCCCGAGCCGAAGAACGGGAGAGTTGGGCCTCCAGGCAACAGGACGACCTCATGCACCATTCCGCCCGGCACATCCAGCGTGGGTTCACGCTTATTGAGATTCTGATCGTGGTGGTGATCCTCGGCATTCTCGCGGCGATTGTCGTGCCGCAGTTTGCCGGTGCGAGCGAGGAATCCCGCCGGATCGCGTTCGTCGACGAACTCCGCGTCTTTGTCGACGCGGCCGAGTACTTTACCTCGCGCGAGGGGCGGTTCCTCTCCGACGGCTCCTCAGGGGTCTGCCCGGCCGAGTTTGTGGACTATGTCGATGCCGACGAATTTGAAGCCGGCACGCCCATCGGCGGCGTGTGGGACACCGAGTACAACGACAGCGGCGTCACCTCAGCCCTCGGCGTCCACTTCAACGACGCAAGCGAAGCCCGGGACGACGCCTTTATGATCATCATCGACGGCATATTCGACGACGGCGATCTCAACGCCGGCAGGTTCCGGAAACTCGCATCGACACGGTACTACTTCATCATCGAAGAGTAACCGGAGATCGCGGCACCCTGCAGCGCCCCCCGCGCAAGCGGGGGGACAACGCCGTACAAGCACACAAACACCCACCCACGTACCGCGCCTAACAACCCGCAGTCCACAGGTTCAGAAACGCCAGCACGTCCCGCGTGTCGATCTCCCCGTCGCCGTTGGTGTCGGCCTCGGGGTCGCCCGCGGTCCAAGAGTTGAGAAACGCCAGCACGTCCCGCGTGTCGACCATGCCGTCGCCGTTGAAATCCGCAGCACAGGACGCGGGCTCACCGCTGGCCACCAGCGTCAACTCGCCAACCAGCCCGGTCGCGACACGCTCGAGCACCAGATTCATGAGCAGATTCGCTGTCTCCCCCGGAGGCAGCACCGTCGGCAACGCGAGCGGGAACTCGGGCAAGGGCTCGTCGGGGGTCTGCTCGTCGGTCTGGTCGATCGGCTGCACACTCATCAGCGTCAGCCCGTCCCCGACGATCACGATCTCCCCGGCCAGCGCCAGCGGCAGCGGCGACGGCGGGATATCAATCGGCGCACCGAGCAGCTCGGCGCTGCCCGCGATCTCCGCCGGCCCGACGAGCACAAAGCTGTAATGGTCCGTGTCGATCTCGGTCAACACACCCGCCGCGGCCCCGGTCTGGGTGAGAGCAAGCGTGGTCACGCTCAGCTCCCCGATCGGAATCTCGACGGGGATACCGATGTAGACCGAGTCGGGTTGCCGCGTGCGGAAGCTGTCCGGCGCGATGCCCAGCGTCGCGGGGATCGCCGCCGGTCCGCCGGCAAGCAGGTCCGCGACCAGCCCCTCGAGCACGATCGTCCCCGCGTCGAGATCGAGCGTGAGCGTGCCGCTGCCGGCGGTCTGCGTGTCCAGATCGCCCGCGAGCGTGAAGCCCAACGCCGTGTCCACCGGCACGTTCTCGGTCGAACCAAACGACCCGAACAAGCCCGGCTTGGTCCGCGTGCCCGCGGGGTTGGTGTCCGGGTCCCAGTCGCCGATCAGCGAGCCGACGGTGTCAATATCGAGCCCCAGCGACGCGGCCAAGCCGCTCGCGTCGGGATTGATGGTCAGGGAATAGGTCTGCGCCGAAACAGCCGAAGCTGCGCAGGCACAAAGTCCGAGAATCGTTGCGGTGCGAATGGTCATGGTCTCTCCTTGCGTGGAGCATACCCCAAAGAGCCGCCCGCTCCAACCAAATCCGCCCCTCAAAGCTCCGCCAATCGCTCCGCTGTCTGCTGCTCGATCAGCTGTTCAAACATCGGCCCGAGCTCCCCAGCGAGGATCTCCCGCAGGTTGAACTTCATATCCAGCCGCTGGTCGGCGACGATGTTGTCCTGGTACCGGTACACCCGGATTTTCTCGCTCCGCTCCCCCGTCCCGATCTGGCTCCGGCGTTCGGCGCTGCGCTCGGCATCGATCTTCGCCCGCTCGATGTCATGCACCCGCGTCATCAGCAGCCGCCGCGCCTTGTCCCGGTTCTGCGCCTGACTCTTGGTCTCCTGCATCCGCACCTCGACCCCCGTCGGCTTGTGCAACAGATGCACCGCCGTCGCGACCTTGTTGACGTTCTGCCCGCCCGGCCCCTGCGCCGTCGTGATGTGCTCCTCGACGTCGTTGCCCCAGTCGATCTTGACCTCGACCTCCTCGGGCTCGGGCAGCACCGCGACGGTCGCGGTCGAAGTGTGCACCCGCCCCTGCGCCTCGGTCGCCGGCACCCGCTTGACCGAGTGCACCCCGGCCTCGAACGCCAGCTCGCTCCACACGCCCTCGCCGCGGATGTTGACCAGCGCCGACCGCAGCCCCCCCACGCCGCCGTCCTCGACGAGCTCGAGCGGGTCCACCTTCCACCCCTTGCTCGCAGCATATTTCTCGTAAATCCCCAACAAGTCCCGCGCCCAAAGCCCCGCCTCGTCGCCCCCGGCCCCCGCACGGATCTCGACCATCACCGACCCCACCCGCCGATCGTCCGCATTCACCAGCCCGGCCTTCACCCGCTCGGCCAGCCCGGCCGCCTGCTGCTCGATCTCGGGCAGCTCTTCCTTTGCAAGCGTCACCAGGTCCGCGTCCTCAGCCGCCGCGATCACCTCGCGCAGCTCCGCAGCCTCGTCGCCGAGCCGACACAGCTCGCGGTAGGCAACCACCGTCGTGTCGAGGGCGGCCCGCTTGATCGACAACTCGCGCACCCTGCGGTGGTCCGAAGCGACCTCGGGGTCCTCGAGATCGCGCCCGAGCGCTGCGTGCTGACGGTCAAGCTCGGCGAGCCTGTCGAGCACCGGTTGCGGCAAAATGTCGCGGACACCAGACATCGCGGGAGGATAGTCGCCTCCGCAGTGCAGCAGATGTGCCATAATAGATGCATGAACAATCTCTCTCTGCCCGCGACCATCGCCGCGGCTCTCGTGCTGACGCTCTCCCCGGCGGTGTCGACCGCAGCCCGCGCCCAGCCCGCCGATCGGCTCACACCCGCGCACAGGGCCCAGGCCTACCGCGTGCTCAACAACGCGATCGAGTATCTGCGCGCACAGCAAGACCCCGCGACCGGCGGCTGGGGCGTCCGGCCCGACGGCGTCACCTTCCCCGCCATTACCGCGCTCGTCGTCGACGGCATGCTCCAGCACCCCGCGATCGACACCAACGACCCGGCAGTCGCACGCGGCGTCGAGTTCCTCCTCTCCTACCGCCAGCCCGACGGCGGGATCTACGACCGCGTCCTCCCCAGCTACAACACCGCGATCTCCCTCTCCGCCCTCGCGCGCGCAGACATCGACACCGCCGACACGACAATCCCAGACGCACAACGCTTCCTCATCGGGCTCCAATGGTCCGAAGACTCGCTCTCTGAAGATATCTCCGAATCCCTCGGCGTCGGCAGAGTCGACGCAACCCACCCCTTCTACGGCGGCATCGGCTACGGGAGCCACGGCCGACCCGACCTGTCCAATCTTTCCTTCATGCTCCAGGCGCTCCACGACTCGGGATACGACCCCGAATCGCCACCCTTCCAGCGGGCGCTGGTCTTTCTCGAACGCATACAAATGGACGAACGCATCAACGACATGCCTTATGCCAGGGGTGCAACCGACGGCGGGTTCATCTACGCCACCGGCCCCGAAGCCGACCAGATCAACATCGGCCAGTCGCAAGCCGGAACGATTGAAGAAACCCTCGACGACGGCACCGTCGTCAGCCGCTTGCGGTCCTACGGCTCGATGACCTACGCGGGGTTCAGAAGTTACATCTACGCCGACCTCCCCCGCGACGACCTGCGGGTCACCGCGGCGCGGTCCTGGATCGCAAAACACTACACGCTCGACGAAAACCCCGGGCTGGGTGAACAGGGGTATTATTATTATCTTCTTACGTTTGCGCGCGCGCTGGATGCCTGGGGCGAGCCGACAATCAATGTGGCCACCAAAATCACTACCGAAGAAAGCCAAGAAAGCCGGGCATGGGCCGACGATCTCGTGACCACGCTCGCCGACCTCCAGCTCGACGACGGCTCGTTCCGCACGCTCAACGACCGCTGGCTCGAGAGCGACCCGGTGCTGGTCACCGCCTACAGCGTGCTCGCGCTCCAGGCGGCGCTGGACAACGATTAAAGCGGCCGCCGCGCTCCCGTCTCGTGTGCCACGGCTCTGTGAGCCGTGCTCGCGGAGATGTCTTACAGCCTTGTAGAGCCCCTCGCGCAAGCGAGGGGACAAACTCGCTCACATCCCGAACAAGAGAAACACCTTCATGCGAAGTGCTCTTGCCGTGGCACACAGAGCATGACACAAGACACGACTTGCCAAGAGGCTCTTGTCTCCTCCCGCGACTGCGTGGTGAGCCCACTACCATCCCCTATGCCCGAGCCCGACGACTTCGGCCTCGCTCCCTTTGCGACACTCGCCCATGTGGGCGACGCTGTCTCTGCGCCGCAGCACCGCCCGTTCTGGAGCCGCTGGCAGGAAGCGGTCACCGCACTCACCCCAACACTCGGCCCGGCCGAACCTGCCGACCCCTCCGACCAGACCGCGACGCACCGGTTCGAGTCGCTCGGCTCGGTGCGCATCGGGTGCCGCCTTGAGCTGCCGCCCAAGGGCACGCCCGTGCGCGCCGGCCTGGTCACGACCCACGGCTACGCCACGCCCGACCCGCTCGAAACCAACGCCAACCGCTTCCGTGCGCTCGCCGCAAGAGGCGTCGCGGTGCTGGCTTTGCGCGTCCGAGGCTTTCCAGGCTCGCAGCTCGACACCGGAGACTGGACCGGCGATCCCCACTCGCTCGGCTGGATCACGCAAGGCTTTCCCGCCCGCGTGCAGAAGCCCGAGGATGCGCTACGGTGGTCGCTGCCTCTGGCGGTTGCGGACGTCGCGTGCGCCGGCCGCGCGTTGCGGGAGTGGCTCGGCACGCGCGCGCGGAAAGGTGACGCGCCAGCGCCCGACATGTATCTTCGCGGCGAGAGCTTCGGCGGCGGGCTCGCGGTCATCGCCGCAGCACAAACCCCCCGGGACTGGATGCGGTTTGACCGCCTCGCGATCGGGCTGCCGACGTTCGGCGACTGGGCGTGGAGGCTGGCAAACCCCGCCCGCATGGCGCTGGGCTCGGGCGCCGAGATGCTCGCGCTGCTCCGCTCGCTCGGTGAAGAGACGCAAACCGAAGCGCTCGACACGCTGCGCCTCTGCGACGCGGCAGTCCACGCCCGCAAGGTGCGCACGCCGACGCTGTGCAAGCTGGCGTTGCGTGATGAGGTCGTCCCCGCCCCGACCGCTGCGGCCGTCTTCAACGCGCTCGACACCGACCCGGGAAGCAAGTGGCGGTTCGTCGTGCCGACAGGACACACCGAGCCCTCGCTCGCACTCGCCCGGCGTCTGGCGATCTACGAACGCTGCGCAGCCGACTTTCTCGACCCCGCCCAAGAGCCCGCCGCCGCGATCGAAACGTGGGCCTCGCTGCTCGAAGAGGGCGACCGCGTGCCCGGGCGAGTCTCGGACCACGCCGACCACCCTCTTACCGGTGCGCAAACCGGACTCTTCGGCACAGCACCCTCGCGCGACCGGACCGACGAGCTGCTGGTCGCGGCCTACGAACGTGCTGCGCGCACACTCGACGACCTGCCCTACACCCCCGAGTGGGCAACCCTGTTTGCCGAGGCAGGCGGCGCGACGGGGATGCGCGAACGCGAGGTGTTCCACGCGCTGCACAACCTGCGCAAGGCCGGAAAGCTGCCCAGGCTCGGCCGGGCGACATCGAGCCCGCCCAGGATCAACGCCGAGGAAGAATCGCAGCTCGGCGAGCACGTCGTCCGCCTCATCGGCTCCCTCGGCCAGCGCGATCGGCTGCCGTTCACGCCCGAGTTTGACCGGCTGGTCGAGTGGTTCAACACCACGACAGGCCGCGAGCTCTCGCCGCACGATGTGTGGCGGTTGATTGCGAGGATTGCGAAGTAGGGACGGGTTGTTGGAGCACCTTGCGCCATTCCGTTTCGCTGGCCATACTGGTGTCGAGGCAAGGAGGCCCGGGCATGCCGATCCCAGCCGCGACACGAAAGAAGATGTTGGCGGCAGTGGAGCGGGGCGAGTCCGTCGTCTCGGTCGCAAACCGAT
>JAUZRR010000010.1 GCA_030950285.1 Planctomycetota bacterium
GATCCTGCCCTGCTGATCGAGCGCGGCAAAGTCGGTCGCTTCGAGTCGGCGCTTCGCGTCGGCGTCGATCTCGGCAAGCCGATCAAACGAACGGCTGTCGAACGACATGCTGTAGAACGACCGCACCGCGCGGCGGTCGGCCTGGGTGTCGCTTAGCAGGTCAACGAGCGCGACGGACTCGGGGGTGGAGGGGATGTTGTTGTCTTGGGCTTGTGCGCAAAGGCCCGAACAGGCAACCATGAACAGACAGCACAGCAAACGTATCGTGGGCATAACAACCTCCGGGGTGGAGGCAGAGCATACCAGAGGCGGCGGCGTCGGTGTGCGGCCGGCGGCGAAGTCAGTTGCCTGGCCGCACCCGCTGCACCGCCTCGAGCGCCCGCCGCCTCGCCTCGCGCATCGCGACCGACGTCGCGTCTTTGGGCTCGAAGGGGTTGGCCCCCTCAAAGATCGTGGCGAACGCGAACAGGCAGTACCCGTCGGCCTGTTCAGACAGCCTGATCTGTTCGAGGGTCTGGGTCGCCTGGTGCTTGTAGGCGCCGATGCCCGGCGTCACCGGCTTGCCATCCGCCGCGTCGAGCCAGAGCTTGAGGTCGCGGGTGTAGTCGGCGTTGCTGTCGGTATAAATCATCGGCAGCACCCGATCGACGATCCCCTCGCGCAGCCACAGCGCCGAGTCTTGCAGCACCGCCTCCCGCGCCAGCGTCGGCGTGCGCCACACCGCGGCCGTCAGTTCCAGCCTCGGGCGGATCCGCTGCGTCTCGCGGCTGATGCGGCGGACCAGCGCCGTGATCTCGTCGCGCACCCACGCGGCGTGCGCGGCTCTGTCCTCGATCGTCGTGAGCGAACGCCGACCGGTCGCCGCATAGAACCGCGTGATCGTCGCCGGGTCGGCCGGATAGATCCGCCCGTCCTCGAGCGAGTCGTTGACAAACCGCACATAGTCCAGGTGCAGCCCGTCCACCGCGTACCTGCTCACGATGTCCCGGCAGACGGCCGCGATATGCGATTGCACGCTCGGGTCGGTCGGGTTGGCGACAACGTAATGGTCGCTCTGCGGCTGGGGGTTGCCGAGGTTGTCGGTGAGCACCCAGTCGGGGCGGCGGACGAACGGGTGCCTCGGGTCCCGGGGCTGATTCTTGCCTTTCCACAGCGGATAGACGTTGATCCACGCGTGCAGCCGGACGCCGCGCTGCTTGGCGCGGGAGACCGCGACCGCCAGCGGGTCGAACCCCGGGTCGGTCGCGTCGGGCCGGTCGCGGAACAGGTCCTCGCCCCAGGGCTCGAGGTTCGAGCGGTAGTAGGCGTCGGCCTGACCTCGCACCTGCCAGAAAATGTCGGTAAACCCGGTCGCCGCGGCGTCGTCGATCGCCCGTTCGACATCGACCGCGGTGCGGTAGTCCCACCGGGTGACCCAGATCCCCCGCATTCGTTCCTCGCTCGGGCGGGAGGTCATCCCCCGGAACGGGCCGCTCGACGAGCAGCCCTGGATCGAAGCCCCGGCGATCAGCCCCGCCAGCACGATCGCAACGGACACGAACACAGCGAGCGGCGAAGGGACAGCAGGGGCGTTCGAGCGGTGCATGAGCGGTTCCCGATCCGTGGGGGGGGTGAGGTTTCCGGTGTGCAACAGGATACGGGATACGGGGTGCGTTTGTCTCGTCTGGTGTGCCACGGCTCTGTGAGCCGTGCGGTCAGATCGGTGGGCAACCCGGATGCTCGCACGGGCAGTATGCACAGAGCCCTCAGCGTCAGCGCCGGGCCAAACAGAGGGCACTCGGACGCTCGCACGGCCAAAATGGCCATGGCACACGGAGAAACACGTTTCATCCCGGGTCAGGCTGTTCTAGGCTTCCTCGAATCCCGCACACCCGGGCTCTCGACCCGAAAGGAACCCGCGACATGGCCTCCCACCCCGCCCACCATCCATCCCCCCGGGGCGGCACCGAGAAAGTCGCGGTCACCGTCCACCCCTCCAGCGCGGCAGCCAGCGTCGCGGTCGCGGCCGAGATCGCCGGGCTGATCCGCGAGCGAGCGGCAGCGGGAAAGCAGGCTGTCCTCGGGCTGGCGACCGGCTCGACCCCCTGCGGCGTCTACGAAGAGCTGGTCCGAATGCACCGCGACGAGGGGTTGAGCTTTGCCAACGTCGTGACCTTCAACCTCGACGAATACTGGCCGATGGAGGTCGACGCACTCCAGAGCTACCACAGGTTTATGGACGAATACCTCTTTGACCATGTGGATATCGACCGGGCGAACGTTCACGTGCCCGACGGCACACTGCCTCACGAGCGGGTCGCCGACTATTGCCGGGAGTACGAAGAGAAGATCAGGGCGGCTGGCGGGATCGATATCCAGATTCTCGGCATCGGTCGCACCGGGCACATCGGGTTCAACGAGCCCGGCTCGGGGCGCGACAGCCGAACACGGCGCATCACCCTCGACCGCGTCACCCGCATGGACGCAGCCAGCGATTTCTTCGGCGAGTGGAACGTCCCCCGCAAAGCCATCACCATGGGCGTCGGGACCATCCTCGACGCAAAGCGGCTGATCATGCTCGCGTTCGGCGAGCACAAAGCACCGGTCATCCGCGACGCGGTCGAGGGCGAGATCACCACGATTGTCGCGGCGAGTTTCCTTCAGCAACACCCGGGGGCCAAGGTCGTGCTCGACCCGGCAGCGGCGGCCGAGCTCACCCGGTTCAAGACCCCCTGGCTGCTCGGGCCGATCGCCGACTTCGGGCTCGTGTGGGACGCGGCGTTCACCAAACGCGCGGTGATCTGGCTCGCCCAAGCCCTCGACAAACCCATCCTCAAGCTCACGGCTGAGGACTACAACGAGCACGGGCTGCAGGAACTCATGGCCGAGCGGGGCACGGCGTATGAGATCAATATCGAGGTCTTCAAGGCGCTCCAGAAAACCATCACCGGCTGGCCGGGGGGCAAGCCGGGACGCCCCCGATTCGTCGTCGGCAAAGGGGTGGACGAAGCCAACGGCCCCGACACCTTTCCCAAGCGGGTCATCGTCTTCAGCCCCCACCCCGACGACGACGTCATCAGCATGGGAGGCACCTTCATCCGCCTCTGCGATCAGGGGCACGAGGTCCACGTCGCCTACCAGACCTCGGGAAATATCGCGGTCTTTGACGCGGCTGCCGAGCGGCACGTGGACTTCTTTCAGGAGCTGTGCTCGGCGCTGGGGATCGGCGACGGGGCCGAGCGGGCCGCGTCGGTCGCCCGCGATATCCAGACCTTTCTCCAGACCAAAGCGCCGGGCGAAGTGGACACCCCCGAGCTCCGCACGATCAAGGCCGTCATCCGCCGCTCCGAAGCCCGCGCCGGTGCCAGGTTCAGCGGCGTGTCCCCCGAGCACATCCACTTTCTCGACATGCCGTTCTACGAAACGGGCAAGGTCAAGAAAAAGCCGCTGGGTGAGGACGATATCCGGATCGTCTCGGACCTCATGGAGCGGGTCAAGCCGCAGATCGTGTACGCCGCGGGTGACCTCTCCGACCCCCACGGCACGCATCGCACCTGCCTGGCGGCAATCACCACCGCGTTCCACCGCATGAAGGATCGGCCGTGGATGAAAGACTGCGAGCTGTGGCTGTATCGGGGGGCGTGGCAGGAGTGGGGGGCCCACGAGGTCGAGATGGCGGTCCCGCTTTCGCCCGACGAGGTCGAGCGCAAACGCATGGCGATCTTCAAGCACGAGAGCCAGAAAGACCGGGCGCTCTTCCCCGGCTCGTGGGACACCCGCGAGTTCTGGCAGCGGGCCGAGGACCGCAACCGCAAGACCGCCGAGATGTACGACAAGCTCGGGTTGCCTGAATACCAGGCGATCGAGGGGTTTGTGAAGTGGACCCCGAGCGAAGCGGACGGCTCGCTCGATGCGGCGGACGCCGGCGGTGTGGCGCAGCAGGAGAGCGCCAAGTGACCGCTGCGGGCGAGGACAACGGAAAGGACAAGGACATCGGCGTCGGTGTCATCGGGCTGGGGTTTATGGGGCGGACGCACGTCGCGGCGTTTCAGGATGCGCGCGCAGCCGGGCTGCCCTGCAGGCTCGTCGCGGTCGCCGACCCCAACGCCGACCGCCGCGCGGGGCGGGGTGAGGGCGCGGGAAACATCTCGACCGGCGCGCAGGCCGAGCGGATCTTTGACCCCGCCGAGGTGACCGGTTACGCCGACTGGCGCGGGCTGCTGGCTGACGATGCGGTGGAGCTGATTTCGATCTGCACGCCGACGCCGACGCACGTCGAACTCGGGTTCGCAGCAATCGCGACCGGCAAGCACGTGCTGATCGAGAAGCCGCTGGCGCTGACGAGTGCCGACGCGAGGCGGGTGGCGAACGCTGCGCGCGCATCGGCGGCGATCGTCATGCCCGCGATGTGCATCCGCTACTGGCCGGCGTACGCATGGCTGAAGGAGGCGGTCGATTCGGGCGAGTTCGGCAAGGTCCGCAGCGCGACATTCCACAGGCTCGGCTCGACCCCGGCGTGGGCGGATTTCTACGCCGATGCGGCGCGCTCGGGCGGGGCGCTGGTCGATCTGCACATCCACGACACCGACTTTGTTCGGCACTGTTTCGGGTCGCCGAGCGAGGTCGTCAGCGCGGGGACGCCCAACCACGTCACCACGATTTACCGGTATGAGGACGGGCCGGGGATGGTGGTTGCTGAGGGAGGGTGGGGGCACGATCCGGGGTTCGGGTTTCGGATGCGGTTTGTGGTGTGCTTTGAGCGCGCGACCGTCGAGTTTGATCTCGGGCGCGAGCCTCAGCTTGTGCTGAGTCGGGAGGGCGAGAGTGCGCCGATCGAGGTCGAGCCGATCACCGGCTACGACGCGGAGATTCGGCATCTTGTGCGGTGCATCGCGGCGGGGGCGGCAGATGCGGGGGTGACCTGCGACGACGCGGCCGATTCGCTGGCG
>JAUZRR010000011.1 GCA_030950285.1 Planctomycetota bacterium
CCTCCCCCACAATCGCCATCTTCGCCCCCGCCGAGCGGAGCTGGTCGAGCTGCCGCTGCCCGATCCGCGTCGTCAGCGTCACCGTCCGGTCGTCGTTGTACCGCCGATCGAGCACCTCCGCCCGGTTCTCGATCGTGTGGATCGTCTTGGCATCCGCCAGCGGCACCGTGATCTCCAGCTCGCGGATCTGCCCCTGCACCGCGTCGCGGACCAGTGCCGCGAGCGCCGCCCCGCCGAGCAACAGTCCCTCCTCCTCGCCCGGCAACGCCGAGATCGCGATCGCGTCGGGATGGTTGTGCTGCCAGACCAGAAGCTCGGCGTTGTCCTTGAGCCGATCGACCTTGTTGAGCAGCACAACCCGACGCGGATCCGACGCATCCCCACCCCCACCCGCACGCTCCCCCAGCCGTTTCTCGACTCTTGCGACTTCCTCGAACACCTCGTCGAGCGTCCTGAGCACCGTCTCCAGGTGCATCTCGGCCGCGGGGTCGGCGAGATCAACCACGACCAGCAAGAGGTCGGCGTGGGTCGCCTCCTCGAGCGTCGCCCGGAACGACGCGATCAGGTGGTGCGGCAAATCGCGGACAAACCCAACCGTATCAGACAGCATCACCCGCAACCCACCCCCCAGGTCCCACTCGCGGGTGCGGGTCATAAGCGTCGCAAACAGCCGGTCGTCGGCGTACGCCCCCCCCGCGGTCAGCGCGTTGAAAAGCGTGCTCTTGCCCGCGTTGGTATACCCGACAAGCCCGACCGTGAAATGGTCGTTCTTGCGCGCACGAACCTCCCGCCGCTTGCGGGCCTGGATCGTCGCCAGCTCGCTCTGCAGCACCTGCTTGCGCTTCTGCACGAGCCGGCGGTCGATCTCCAGCTGCTGCTCGCCGGGGCCCCGCGTGCCGACACCGCCCGCCGAACCGCCCGCGAGCCGTTCGAGGTGCCCCCACATCGCACGCAGACGCGGCAGGGTGTACTCAAGCTGGGCGATCTCGACCTGAATCTTTGCCGCGTGCGTCGTCGCACGGGTCGCGAAGATATCCAGAATAAGCTCCGACCGATCGAGCACCTTGCGGTTGGTGACCTTCTCGATGTTCGAGATCTGCCGGGGCGAGAGGTCGTGGTCGAAGATGATGACCGAAGCATCAAGCCGCTCGGCAAGCTCAGCCAGTTCGCGGAGTTTGCCCGATCCGATGTAGGTCCCCGCGACCGGGCGCTCCAGCCGTTGCTCGAGCTCGCCGACGACCCGCGCCCCGGCCTGCTCGGTCAGCGCAGTCAGCTCGCCAAACGGATCGGCGGGGTCGTAACGGGAATCAGGCAGCCGGACCGCCGCGAGCACCGCCCGCTCGGCCTTGACATCAATCGTGGTACGTTCTTTGGATGGTGGCATGGATCGAGGGAGGTTAGGGGCTCGTGGGTGCTCGTGGGGGCTCGTGGGGGCTCGTGGGGGCGAAAGTGCCACGGTCCGAGCGTAAACGCAGAATCGGGCGATCAGAGGCGAGCGCTGGCCCGTACGATACCAGACAGGCGTGAGCCGAGCGAGCGGGAACCCTTCCGGTGTCCGCACTCTTGCTGGCCTCTGCTGACAACGAGGAGCGTGCCGCGTGAAGAAATCGAAAATGGTGTTGCAGCTGGCGTTGCTCGGGATTCTGGGCGTTGCGGTCCTGGGATCAACCCTCCGGATCGCCCAGATGGGCGACGACTACAGGTTCTTCGACCCGCTTGTCGAGGTCAAGCACCTGCTCGACACCCGGGCCTACCGACCCGCCGAGCCTCAGGCGTTGCAGAACGCCGCGATCGAGGGCATGGTCGAAGCCGTCGGCGACGACTACACCGTCTACGTCCCCCCCACCGAGTCCGAAGACTTCGAGAAACGGCTCATCGGTGAGTACGTCGGGATCGGCGCCGCCGTCAACATCGAGGAAGGCTACCTCACGATCGTGACACCGCTCGACGGCTCGCCCGCCATCCGCGCAGGAATCCAGGCCGGCGACAAGATCGTCGAGATCGAGGGCGAAAGCACACTCGGCAAGACGATCGACGACAACATCGAGCTGCTCATGGGTGAGCCGGGAGTCCCGGTCAACGTCACCGTCGAACGCGACGGCGAACGGTTCCCCGTCGAGATCGTCCGCGACCACATCAACACGGTACAGGTCAAAGGCATCGAACGCCGCGGCGAGAACGACTGGCGCTTCATGCTCGACGAAGAACGCAAAATCGCCTACATCTGGCTGACCCAGTTCACCCCGGGCTGCGCCGCCGAGGTCCGCGAAGCACTCGAATCAGTCGGCGCAAGCAAGGGCGAACTCAACGGCCTGATCTTCGACCTCCGCTGGAACCCCGGCGGCGTGCTGCGTGAAGCCGTCGATCTCGTGGACATGTTTATCGACGAGGGCGTCGTCGTCACCACCCGCAGCCGCGACGGCGACGAGGACGTGGACCGCGCCACCACCGAAGGAACACTCCCCGACTTCCCGGTCGTCATCCTGCTCAACCGGTTCAGCGCCTCAGCCAGCGAGGTGTTCTCCGGCGCGCTGGTCGACCACGACCGCGCGGTCGTCCTCGGTGAACGAAGCGTCGGCAAAGGAAGTGTCCAGAGCGTCATCCCCATCCCCAGCGCCCCGGGCGCGATCCTGAAAATCACCGATCGAAACTACTACCTGCCCAGCGGGCGGAGCATCCAGCGCACCGACGACTCGGCGGTCTGGGGCGTCGACCCCACGCCCGGGTTCTACGTGCCCCTGACACAGGAAGAAGCCCGCGAGGTCGCCCGCGCCCGCCAGGCCGAGGACATCATCCGCGACGACGCCGACAACCTGCACGCCGGCTCGCGCTTCGCCGACCCGGGCTGGATCGAGACCGAACTCCGCGACGTCCAACTCGCCGCGGCGATGCGCGCGATCGCCGCGAAGATCGAGACCGGTGAGTGGCTCCACCCGGGAAGCGACCAGCCCGTCACCGAGCTTGCCGCCCAGGCCGAGCTCAAACGCCTCGCCGAGGGGCGCGAGCAGCTCATCCTCGAACTCGAACGCCTCCAACGCCGCATCGGCGCGATCGAAGGCGGCACAGACCTGGCCGCCGCCGACCTCGAGACCGACCTCTGGCCCGACGAAACCAACGTCGCCGGCGGCACCGTCGAGGTCCGCGACGCCGAAGGGAACATCATCGCCCAACTCGAGATCGTCAACGAATCACTCGAACGCTGGCTCGTCGGCGCGGGGCTCGAGCCGAAGCCGTGAACGGGACGCTGACCCTCGGCATCGAAACCTCCTGCGACGAAACCGCCGCCGCGGTCGTACGCACCGACCCCGCCGGCCCGGCCCGCGCCTGCCGCGTCCTCTCCAACGTCGTCGCGTCGCAGCACGAACTGCACGCCGAGTACGCCGGGGTCGTGCCCGAGATCGCAAGCCGGGCGCACGTCGAAGCGATCCTCCCGGTGGTCCGCAGCGCCTTGCGTGACGCCGGCGTCCGCCTCGATCAACTCGACGCGATCGCCGTCGGGCACCGCCCAGGGTTGGTCGGCTCGCTGCTGGTCGGCGTCTCGGCCGCCAAAGGTCTTGCCTGGTCGCTCGGCCTGCCGCTGATCGGCGTCGACCACGTCCACGCACACCTCTACGCGGGGCTGCTCGTGCACGACGACGACCGCGCGCAAGACGACAGCTCGCAAGAACGCCCGGCCTCCCCCCCACGCCCAACCGATGCGCCTGACCTGTTCCCCGCCCTCGGGCTCGCCGTCTCCGGCGGGCACACCTCGCTGTATGTGATGCGCTCACCGATCGAGCTGCACCGCGTCGGCGCAACCATCGACGACGCCCTCGGCGAGGCGTTCGACAAAGCCGCGACGATGCTCGGGCTCGAACAACCCGGCGGGCCGAACGTCGACCGACTCGCCGCCAGCGAGGGCGCAAACGACCGCGCAGTCAAGCTCCCGATCGCCCGCCTCTCGCGCGAGTCCCTCGACATGTCCTTCTCCGGCCTCAAGACCGCCCTGCTCTACGCCGTCCGAGGCACACCCGGCCGAGGGACCCACGGGCCGCAGCGCTACCAGCGACGTACCGAAGACCTGACCGACACCCAACGCCGCGACCTGGCCGCCTGCTTTCAGAAAGCAGCCGTTGATGCGGTGCTGCTCAAACTCGAACGCGCGCTGGACCGGTTCGAGCAACTCGCGAGCGAACCCTGCCGATCGGTCCTGACCGGCGGCGGCGTCACCGCCAACTCGCTCCTCCGGGCACGCCTCACCGCGCTCTGCGCAGCGCGAAACCTCCCTCTCGTCCTGCCCCCGATGGCGCTGTGCGTCGACAACGCCGCGATGATCGCCGGGCTCGGGCACCAACTCCTCAAAGCCGGACGGGTCGCAGACCTCACCCTCTCCCCCGTCCCGACAACCGCGTGCTAGAAAATGTGCAATGATCATACGGATCACGAAATGACGAACACCCCCAACCGCCCCGCCGCACCCGCACTCTGGCGGGAGAGCACCCATCCCGCAGGGCAAGACAACGACGCGCTGCTTGCCCAGTGCGAACTGGTCCGCGGCAGAACCAGCGGCCCCGGCGGACAACACCGAAACCGCGTCGCCACAGAAGTCGTCCTCCACCATACACCCACCGGCATCACCGCCCGCGCCGGCGAACGGCGCAGCCCCGAGATAAACAAGAAGGTCGCGGTCGGACGCCTGCGCTATACGCTCGCAGTCGAGGTCCGCACGAGTATCCCCGCTGGGGAAGCGCGAACCCCACTCTGGGCGCAGCGCTGCAGCAAGAGCGGACGGATCGTCTGTTCCGCCACGCACCGCGACCACGCGACACTCATCGCCGAAGCCCTCGATGTCATCGCCGCCTGCAAATGGGACACCAAACGGGCGGCGGTCCGGCTCGGCTGCACCCAGACGCAGATGGTCCGAATGCTCGCCGACCACCCCCCCGCGCTGGCAAAGCTCAACGCCGAGCGCGCCAAACGAGGGATGCGCCCGCTGCGCGCCTGAGCCCAGCGTCAGCCCTCTTCACGCGGCCACGGATCATCCGGCCCGAGCCGGAGCGACTCAAACAACGGCCCGAGGTGCTCGGTGAAGTTCCGCCAGCGGCCGATCGACGTGGTGTAGATCGGACGGCGGACCTGATCGGTACTCGCCGTAAGCACGTCGCGCTTGGTCTCCCAAAAACGCAGGCAAGCGTCGTCCCACTCAAGCCCGAGAAAGTCGATCAGCCCCCGCGCATAAGTCTCAAGGTCCTGCACGCCATCCTCGTAGTACGCCTTGAAAATCGGAAGATCCAGCGTCTTGTGCCAGTGGTCCATGATCCGTTCCTGCGCACGAAAGTAGTGCCCCAAGTGTTCGAGATTCCCCGAGAAAGGCTGGCTGTTGGCGCCGCCGAACAGCCTGGTATAGCACGACAGGCAGATGTCACGCGGGTCGCGGATGCACTGAATCACCCGCGCCCGAGGGAAGAGCAACTGGATGATCCCCAGATGTAAAAAGTTCTGCGGCAACTTGTCAGAAAACCGTTTCGCCCGCGGCGAAGGAGCGGTGATGAGCTTCTGCGTCTTCTGCGCCGCACGGTCGATCGTCGACTGGGTGAGCCCCTCCGCACGCGCCAGCACCGTCGACTCCTTGAGCGTCGGCAACAGCAGCTCGCGGGCAGTCCGCGTGACGAAGTTCAACTCACCACCGCCATACACCTCGGGGTGAGACGCGATGATCTGCTCAACAAGCGACGTGCCCGAACGGGGCATGCCCAGAATAAACACAAGCTGCTCTGATTTCTTTCCCTTCGCGTGAGGCAGCCGATCGAGGCGGTCCTTGCTCCAGACCATCATCGTGTCGGTGATCGCAGCGTCGTGCAACGCCGGTTGGTAGATGGTCCCGCGGTGCTTGTTCCCGATCGTGAAATGCTCCCACGCGGTCTCATAGTCCTTGAGCTTCTCGGCAACACTCCCAAGATGCAGGTGCGCCCAAGCCGCGGACTGGCTGTCGATATCCGGCTTGGCGACCGCACGCTCGAGCACGTCACGCGCCTCCTCTCGTCGATCCGCAGCACTCAGCAACTGGGCGTATACCACCAGAAACTGCGGATGGTCGCACCCCTCATCAAACAGCGGCTGCAAGAGCGCGAGCCCCTCTTCGATATCCCCGCGCACATGGTAAATGTCGCCGAGGATCTTCATGTTCGAGATATTCTTCGGGTCCAGCTCGACCCCACGCTCCGCAGCCCGAAAGGCATCGTCGAGACGATTCAGCCCCCGGTACACAATCGCCTGGAGCGCAAAGAACTCGGGAACGGTGTCCTTGAGCCGGATCGCAGCCCGCACAGCCTGCAGCGCCTCGGCAAACTCAAGCCGCGCGGTGAGCGCCAACCCCAGATGATAATGCAGCACCGGATCCGTCGGCTCCTCGGCGATCATCTCGCGGTAGTGCTTGATCGCGCCCTCGTGGTTGTTGACTGCCTCCATCCGCTGGGCGGACTGGACACGCTGGATCTTCTGCTGAAGCGGGATAGCCATGCCACAAGACTAGCCGCCACGAAACCTGCGAGACACGCACCATCCCGCCACAGATTCACCAACGCTCAGCATCGCTCTGCGGCGAGAGCGCCCAGGGCTCCGTCGCCTCGCCGTTGACCGTCGTCCCGCCCCGAACGATGCTCCGCGTAAAGGGCAAAAAGCTCTGCGGAAAGATCGCCGGCATCTCGCTGACCTCATCGAGCGCCGCGGTCTGCCCCGCCGACAGCTCAATCTCCAACGCCCCGAGATTGTCCGTGAGTTGCTCCATCGTCCGAGCCCCGAGAATCGTGCTCGTCACACCGTCCCGGGCCTGCACCCACGCCAGCGCCACCTGCGCCGCCGACGCCCCCACCTCCGCCGCGATCCGTACCAGAACATCGAGAATGTCCAGATTCCGATCGGTCAGGTTGTTCTTGACCCACTCCCCACGCCCCGGCTCGATCGTGTCCCTGTTCGCCCGCGTGTACTTGCCCGAAAGCACCCCCCCCTTCAGAGGCGACCACGGCGTGACCCCCATCCCCAACTCCCGAGCCATCGGCAACAGCTCGTTCTCGACCGTCCGCTCCACCAGCGAATGCTCGATCTGCAACGCGACAATCGGCGCATAGTCACGGCACTGCGCCAGCGTCTGCGCCTGCGCACACTTCCACGCCGGCGTATCAGAAAAACCGACATACCGAATCTTCCCCGACGTCACAAGATCATCGAGCGCACGCATGGTCTCCTCGATCGGCGTCAGGTGGTCCCAAAAGTGCATCCAGTACAGGTCGATGTACTCGGTCTGGAGTCGGCGAAGCGACTGCTCACACGCCGCGACGATCGCCTTGCGGTGCGACCCGCCGCCGTTGGGGTCGCCCGGGTACATGTTGCCAAGAAACTTGGTCGCGATGACGAGCCGGTCACGCCGGACAGCATCCTTGCCGACATGGTCGCCGATGATGGTCTCGGAATGGCCGTTGGTATAGATATTTGCGGTATCGAGAAAGTTACCCCCAGCATCGATATACGCATCCATGATCGCGTTCGAGTCTTCGACCGAAGACCCCCACCCCCAGTCCTCGCCGAAGGTCATCGTGCCCAGGCAGAACGGGCTGACACGGAGACCGGAGCGGCCGAGGGTAACGTAATCGGTGAGGGGCATGGCCGATCCTTTCCTTCCAAAGTGCTCCGGATGCAACATACTCCAGATGCAACCGCGATACGATTCTACTCGCTGAAAGAACCGGAGGTCGGCGTGCCCATACGGCTCAACACATTCCAGGCAACCGACGATCGGGGCACCACGATCGACATCCCACCGCCGGGACTCGCAACCCCCAACGTCGACAACACCCGCGAGCCCCACAATGTCTGGCTCATGCATCGCCGCGTCCTTTGGTCGCGCCACGTCGCAGCGTCCCGGCCCATCCGCCTCTCTCTGGGCGTCCTGGCCGCCGCGATGACCCTGGTGGTCGTGCGTGTCTGGCGCGATCCGGTGTCATGGACCGAACAGCTGTTGGTGTTGCCCTTCACCGCGCTGAGTTGGGTCTGGTTTCTGTGGTGGAAGGCCTGCTGCCGACTAACCTCACGACGATGGGTCTCGGCACTGCGCACCGCCACCCCAGTCTGCCCATCCTGCGGCTACGAACTCACCGGTGTCCCAAAGGCCTCCGACGGCTGCACCCTCTGCCCCGAGTGCGGCGCCGCGTGGAAACTCGGTACTTCACCGGCCTCACAGAGGCTGGCTCGTGGGGGGGATGGATAGATGAGGCTCTTCTCCAAAGCCGCGACCACCGACGACACAGGCAAACCCCGCGCGATCATCTCAATATGGCAACTCCGTTGGGACGAAAGACATTCGGACCCCGCGTTTGCCGCGGCTGTCCATCGGCTCTCCCGAGCACTGATAGTCGAGAAGACCAACACCACGATCATGGCACCGCTCATGATGCTCGCCACGGGCGGGTTCTTCACGTACCTCACACTCCTTGCGAACTCCACGATCGTGCTCTCCTATCTGGTCTGGGCACCACCCGCGCTCGCTCTCTACTGGCTCCTGCGCCGCGAGAAACTCCCACGCGTCGCCAAGCGGACCGCCGACATCCTCCTCGCCAACGGCATCTGCCCGGGCTGCGCCTACAACCTCGCCGGTCAACCCGTGACCGACGAACTGCTCAAGTGCTCCGAGTGCGGCGCAGCGTGGCTGCGGTCACGGATCGCACGCTTTCACTCCTTCAGCCGGCGTGCCGGGCGGTCCGAAGCCCGGCCCCTGCAACTCTGGTGGGAACGGGTCAAGACGTACGAGCGACACGGCCCCACAAGCATCTTCGACGACCGCAGCTTCCAGCGGCCGGTGGTCTCGCCACACCTTGCCTGGCCCATCCGGGCTGCCGATGGCGACTTCCGTGACCGTCTGCTCGAAGCAAGACGCGAAATGCTCTCCCACGGCAGTCTCCGCCGAATACTCGGCATGTGCGCGTTCCAGGTGTTCGCGTTCATCGTCGTTGTGGCCAATCTCCGCGTGGGACGCCCGCTCAATACCTTCACGGCACTCTTCCTCGTTCCCACGGCAGCCTACTCAGCGATACTCACCCTCCGCGGAGCTGCGGGCATCAACACCTCCCACATCAAGGACGCCATGCTCTTTCGCTGCCTCTGCCCATCCTGCGCAGCCGATCTCGTAACCGACAAGGCATCCCCACCGTCCGGACTCACCACCTGCCCCGAATGCGGCGCCATATGGCGACTGCCGTCTCCGAGAGCAGGAAAGAACGTCTGAACCCCCGGTGCTCCAGCCGCGCTCCCCCACACCAGCATGCGCAGCTGCCACAGAACCAACCTCGTCACCAAAAACAACCCGGGTGTTCGCGCCGCGCCCCACATTCCCGCCGATGACCGGCCCGGAGGCTTCACCCATGAATCTCGACAACCCCGGCGTCCTGTTCTCGGGCCTCATCCTCGGCGCCATCGGCATGGGAATGTTCATCTACGGCAAGAAACAACAACGGCTGGACTGCCTCGCCGTCGGGGTCGCGCTCAGCGTCCTGCCGATGGTCGCCCACTCGCTCCTGGTGATCTGGGGCGTCGCCGGGGCGTGCCTGGGCGGGATGTACGCCAAATCACGAGTGGGCTAGGGCCGCCTCAACCAACCCGAAACCAAGCAATACCGGAGGGGGGACTCGAACCCCCAAGCCCTTTCGGACAGTGGATTTTGAATCCACCGCGTCTGCCAATTCCGCCACTCCGGCCGCAGCAAAGGGTCACCCGACCCGCACGATCATCAGGCCCCCAACCCCCCCGGTCAATCCCCACCCGCCACCCGGCTCCTGTGGAGCCGGTCAACCCACCACCCCCGCCCTACACTGCCAAGCTCAACCGATCGCACGCTGGTCGGTCCGGGGGTGTGCCCCGGGCCCGGGGTGTGCCCGAACCGAAAGGCCCTTGCCATGTCAGAATCTGCCGTCGCTGAAAACAACGTCACCGTCTCCGATGTCGGGCCCAGCCGCAAGAAAATCACCATCGAGGTCCCCGCCGACGTCGTCGCCGGCAAGATCCGCGACTCGGTCGACACCCTGATGGCAGAAGCCGACCTCCCGGGTTTCCGCAAGGGCCGCGTCCCCCGCCGCCTCGTCGAAAAACGCTTCGGGTCATCCATCCGTGGCGAAACCAAAAACCAGATCGTCGCCGAGGCCTACAACCGCGCCATCGACGACAACGAGCTCAAAGTCATCGGCGAGCCCGCAAGCGACGGCCTCGACGACCTCGAGCTCGAAGACGGCAAGCCCTTCAAGTTCGAGGTCGAGATCGAAGTCCTCCCCGAGTTCGCACTCCCCGAGCTCAAAGGCATCAAGGTCTTCAAGCCCCAGCTCGAAGTCAAGGACGAAGCCGTCGCCGCCGAGCTCGAACGCCTCTGCACCGTCGAAGGCCAGCTCGAAGAACGCGAGACCAGCGAGCCCGGCGATTACCTCACCGGCGTCGCACGCATGGAGCTGCCCGACGGCACCGAGTTCTACAACATCAACGGCGCCGTCGTCCAGGTCCCCGCGGCCGACAAGGACGGCCGAGGCATGATCCTCGGCATCATGGTCGAAGACCTGCAAAAACAGCTCGGGCTCCCCAAAGCCGGCGACGAGGTCAACATCACCGCCAAGGGGCCGCAGAACCACGAGGTCGAACGCCTCCGCGGCACCGACCTGAAAATGACCTTCAAGGTCGAACGCATCGACCGCATCGTCCCTGCCGAGCCCGCCGCACTCGCCCTCGGCTTCGGCTTCCCCAGCGAAGACATCCTCAAGGAAGAGATCCAGAAACGCCTCGAAGGCCAGATCGCCGCCGAACAGCAGCAAATGATGCGCCAGCAGATCACCACGTCCCTCATCGAGGCCACCGAGATGGACCTCCCCGAGAAAATGACCGAGAACCAGGCCGGGCGAAACCTCGAACGCCGCCGCATGGACCTCATGTACCGAGGCATCGAACCGCAGCACATCGAGGAACAGATCTCCGACCTCCGCGACGCCAGCCACGAGGTCGCCGTCAGCGAGCTCAAGCTCTACTTCATCCTCCACCGCGCCGCCGAGGAACTCAAGGTCCAGGTCACCGAGGCCGACGTCAACAGCCGCATCTCGCAGATGGCAGCCCAACGCCGCGAACGCCCCGAAAAACTCCGCCAGGAGCTCATCCAGAAAAACCAGATCGCCAGCGTCTTCCAGCAGGTCCGCGAGCACAAAACCCTCGACGCCATCCTCGCCGAAGCAGAGGTCGAAGAGATCAGCCAGGAAGCCTTCGCCGAGAAATTCGCCGACAAGGACTGATCCAGAGCCCCCGCCCGACTCACACACGACAAGGCCCCACGCAACGATGCGTGGGGCTTTTTTGGGGAGCCATGGAAAGGCTCACAGCATCGCGTCGCGGTAGAGCGCGTTCCGTCATCGTGGTTCTTCTCACTGCACGGGTGGCGCAGATCCACTCGCTTGCGCGATGGGCTCCATAAAACACATGATCGCCACACAAAAGAGCCCCTCGCGCAAGCGAGGGGGCAACGCCGATCACGGACACAAAATCACTTGCACCAAGAAAAGAATCAAACCGTCCGCTCGTCGTCCGTCTCAGGATCGCTCTCGGCCTCGGCCTTCGGCTCATCCGCTGCCGCCAGCTTCGGGGGGCCACCGATCTGCGTCATAAACCCGCAATCCGGACACACCGTGCCGTACGCCCCGGGAGGCACGCCATCGATCCCCTTCCCGCACCCGTGGCACACCGGCTGCTTCAGGCGGGAGGTCATCGAGTTCACCCCCACCGCAGCCGCAGCAAACGCCACCCCGATGATCGGCAACGCCGGCAACGCGGTCAGCGAGATCAGCCCGATCGCCGCCAGCCCAAGGCCGAGGACGAACGCAAGCACGCGGAGTCTGAGACGAGCCATCCAGATCATGGTGTACCACTCTTCGTCCGGATTCAGGCTGCGGGTTGACAGATCCGCCACCTCTCCGGCACAACACGCGAGGATAGGCAAAATACGACCGCCCCGGCGGGAGAACGCGACCCAAAAACGAGCCCCTCGCGCAAGCGAGGAAACAACCCCTTGCACAGAGCCCCTCGCGCAAGCGAGGGGACAACGCAGCCACCGGCCCCGATCACCAGCCCCTACCCCAGCGGCCGGTACGCATCAATAACCTCCCGAACACGCTCCGGACGGGGGATATCGCTGATCTCGATCTCGATCCCGTCCTGTCCCGAACTCGAAAGCCCCAGCGTCCCCACATTCCACAGCCGCTGCCAGAACGTCTGCGTCACCTGCACATTCCGGATGTTGTCGTGCACCACCTCGCTGGTCGCCTTGCTCAAAAGCCCCTGCCGATGCACCGTCCGCTTGTTGGTGATCTCCAGTGCCGCCGAGAGGGCTTTCATTTTCCAGGCACCCAGAGCCCCCAACGCCACGACGGCCCCGATCCCGCCCGCGAACTTGGCAAGCGTCTTCACAGTGTTCGGCATGCCGTACATCCCCCACGCAAACCCTGTGATCCCCATAACGACGAGCAGCACGAGCCCTATAAACAGCAACGGGCGGGCCCGCAGCATCGCCGGGCGGACCTTGAGCACCTCCTGCTCGGGGCCTTCGTCCGGCGGAAGCCCGAGCTGCGCCGCCCGGCTGCCGGCAGCCACGGCAGCCGCCTCCCCCGCAGCCGGCATCACGTTGATATCGCCGCACGCCTCGCACGCAACCTTCGCCCCGGCCAGCTCATCGTCCACCTCGATCACACGGTCGCAGTTGTCGCAAGGTTTACGGATCATGCAGTCGGACCCTCTGAAATCGGCAGCCAGGTCGGGCACCCACCCAGAGCCCGACACCCGGTATCTCCGGCACTTGTTCGGCAGAACCAGCAACCACTTGCGGCCGGGACTCCGGCAAAGGTTAGCTATAGTGGCGGATCAATGCGGATTGTGCTGGTCAACTGGGCCCACATCTGGGACGGCGCGTCCTACGGCGGTGGTGTGAACGGGTATTGCCAAGCCCTCGGGCTTGAGCTTGTCGCGCGCGGTCACGACGTCATCAGCCTCTCCTCCGGCGTCACCTACACCCCCGGCAACACACCCCAAACCATCGGCACCTGCCAGGTCCGCCGCCACGACGACTGGCTCGGCATCCGCGTCTTCGAGATCATCAACAGCCCCGTCCTCGCCCCCTCCCTCCTCCAGTTCCCCGACCCCCAAAGCGAGGCACACTGCCCCGAACTCGAAGCCGTCGTCCGCGAACTCTTCGTCACCCTCGAACCCGACATCGTCCACTGGCACAACGTCGAAGGGTTCAGCGCCGGGTGCGTCGAAGCATCCGCCCGAAGCGAGGGCAAAAGCCCCGACGCGTGGCGCGGCGCACAACTCCTCTACAGCCTCCACAACTACCACACCATCTGCCCCCAAGTCTACCTCATGCAGGGGCACACCGACCCCTGCTTCGATTCCCAAGGCGGCTCACGCTGCGCCACATGCATCGAATGCTCCGACCCGGCAGCCGAAAAACTCCTCCGCGCCGAGCGCTACGACAAAAACTACCGAAAAGACCATCCCGACGCCCGCCCCCAGCCCAAGCGGGCCGCGCCCCCACCGCCCCCGCCCCCGATCGCAAAACAGTTACTCCGGGAGATAAAACGCTACATCCAAGGCGAGCCCCTGCAGCCGCCCCCACCACCGCCGCCACGACCATCCCCGCCCGCCCCGGTCCAACCGCCCGGAACCCCGATACACAACACCCAGGACACCACCACACCCCGCACCGTCGAGCCCCAGGCCGAGTGCCGAGGCCAGTCCCGCAGCATCACCGACAAAGAACAGCACGGCTTTGTCCCCGCCCCCGAAGACCCGGCCTGGAAACCCCTGCTCAACGTCATCGAGCCCGAGCCCACCCCCGCTGCGCTCAACACCTACGGCAACCGCCGCGCCGCGATGGTCGCCATGCTCAACCGCTGCGACCGCGTCCTCGCTGTCTCCCGGTTTGTCCGCGACAAGTTCGTCTCGATGGGTGTCGACACCACCCGCGCCGAGGTCCTCCAGATCGGCTCGCGCATGAACTCGGTCGTCGACGCAAACCGCGAACTCGTCTTCGCCCCCGAGCCCTTCGCCACCAACCCCACCCGCCCCATCCGCCTTATCTTCCTCGGCTACAACAACCACTACAAAGGGCTCCACGTCCTCGCCGACGCCCTCGAACTCCTCACCCCCGAATACCTCCGCAAACTCCACATCACCGTCCACGCCCACAACGGCCGATCCATGTCATGGCGCTTTGAACGCCTCAAACCAAGGCTCGCCGGCCTGGTCTACGGCGACGCCTACGACTACTCCGACATCCCCTGGTTCCTCGGCGGCAAAGACCTCACCGTCGTCCCCAGCGTCTGGTGGGACAACGGGCCACAAACCGTCTTCGAGTCGCTCACCTGCGGCGTCCCCGTCCTCGGCGCAGACCTCGGCGGCATCCCCGACTCCATCACCCACAACGTCAACGGCCTGCTCTTCCGAGGCAACGACCGCTTCGACCTCGCCCGTCAGCTCGCCGCCGTCATACGCGATCCCGAAACACTCGACCGACTCCGCGCCAACGTCCGACCCGGCAAGTCAATCGCCGACCACGCCGCCGAGATGGAAACGATGTACCGCGAACTCATCGAGGCAAACCACACCAACAAAACCGACAAGACCAAAACGAACGAACCGGGCGCGCCCCGCAACGGGAACGCCGGATCATCGCAACCGATAGGGGTAAGCGCGTGACCGAACACACGCCGGGAACACCCGGCACCACCACAACACCACACGCCCAGGGCACCACCAGCCAGCTCCCCCGCCCGGTCGTGGTCGATGCCGCTGCGCACGCCGAGACGCGCACCACCCGCACGCCAAATATCGCCGTCGCGATGGTCACCTGGAACCGCAAAGAAATGATCGCCCGGGTCCTCGAAGACCTCGCCGCCCAGACCTTCCCCGTTGACCACCTCGACGTGGTCGTCTGCGACAACGCCTCGACCGACGGCACCGCCGAGCACCTGCTCGAACGCTTCGCCCCCGAACGCATCGTCGACAACCCCACACCCAACGCACACGAGCCGGACTTCCGCGTCCCCGACCGCCGCCAGGGCACAAACACCCTCGGCTTCCGCTCCCTCACGATCGTCAAAAACACCGACAATATGGGCGGCTGCGGCGGGTTCAACACCGACTTTGCCTTCATCGAGCGCGTCCTCGACGACGCTGGCAACGACGCCAGGCCCGACTACGTCTGGCTCGTCGATGACGACGTGCGGATGCCCGCCGAGACCTGCGAGAGGCTGGTGCAGGTCGCCGAGAACGACCCCGCCGTCGGGCTCGTCGGCACCCGCACCGTCCACATCGAAAAACCCGAAGAGACCATCGAAACCACCATCTACTTCAACCCAGACACCGGCCTCATGGACGACCACCCACAAGCCGGGCACCGGCTCGAAGCCTCGCACAACGCCTGGGCAACCCAAGTCGGAGGCCCCAAGGGGCTGCACAAGTACTCCGGCGTGCGCGAGGTCGACGTCGTCAGCGCCTGCTCCCTCCTGGCCCGCTGGTCGGCCGTCCGCGAGGTCGGGTTCTGGGACTGGCGCTACTTCATCTACTGCGACGATGCCGACTGGTGCCTCAGGTTTGCGCACGCGGGCAAAAAGGTCGTCCTCAATCTCGACGCCACCGTCCTCCACACCCCCTGGCACTACAAACTCACCCCCGCCCGCCTCTACTACGCCCAGCGGAACGTCATCTGGATGATGGAAAAGGTCCTGCCCCCCGCCGACCTCCGCCGCGTCGTCGGCCGCCGCTTTGTCTCGCTGCTCAAAGAGTCCATGCACGCGATGCTCATGCGCCGGCACTTCCACGCCGAGATCATCCGCCGCACCGCCAAGGACGTCTGCGTCGGACGCACCGGCAAACTCGACCCCATCGGCCCGAGCCCCGAGGCCCTCTGCCCCGCAGCCGCGCGGATCGGTCTGTTCAAGCCGGGCGCGCGCCTCGCGTTCCTCTGCAACCACCCCGATTCCCTCGAATGGGCCAAGCGCGTCCGCGCCCACCTCCGCGTCTACGCCGCAAGACAGCAGCTCCCGCTCCCGACATTCGTCGAGATCGTCCGCAACACCGTCCCCGGCGCCGAAGGCACCCCCCCCGCCGGCATCGAGCGCGTGGTCTACGCCGGCAACTGGAAGTCCCGCATCCGCCGCAACCTCGACCTGCTCAAACGCAGGCCCCACGCCGCGGTCGTCTTCGAGCAGGTCAACGACTTCCCCCTCCTCTTCGGCCGCCGCAACATCCACATCGACCCCAAGTCCCTCCTCACCTGCCAGGTCGAAAAAGATCTGCCCGCACAACGGCTGCGGTTCGTCGGCCAGTGGCTCCGCACCTGCCTGCGCTGTGCTGTCTATGTCATGAAGCTCAAACCCTTCCGCTCCTCCGAAAAATACGGCGGGTTCCCCAAGGAGACGACCTCGCCATGAAGAGCGACCAAACACCACCCCCCCCCCTCACCCGACCCGACGGCTGGCCGACCACCGACCGACCCATGCGCATCGCGATCCTCGCCTGGGCAAGGCTCTCCGCGCAAGCACGCGAGGGCTCGGGCTACAACCTCAGCGCCTCAGAGCTCGCCACCGGCCTGACCCTCAGCGGGCACACCGTCAGCTACCTCCGGTCGGGCATGCACTACTCGGCCATCCGCCGCGGCCCCCACATCAAGCACACCGAAACCTGGCGCGAGATCCCCTGCCACACCCTCTACAACAGCCGAAACCTCAGCCCCGCCGCCACCAACTTCCGCAACATGCAGCAGGAGATCTCCAGCCCCCGCGATAACGCCGTCGTGCTCGACTGGCTGCGCGAAATCAACGCCGAGGTCGTCCATATCCACTCGCTCGAAGGGTTCGCCCTCGACCTCATCGCCACCCTCCGCGACGCCGGGCTCCCCGTCGTCGTCACCACCCACAACTACCACTACGGCTGCCCCCAGGTCGACCTCCTCCACAACGAACGCGAGTGCTGCCTCGACTACGAAGGCGGCGCCCGCTGCGAGGGCTGCCTCACCGCCCCGGACCCAGCCAAAGCACGCCGCAACCGGGCGATCCAGCAGACCTTCGAGCAGACCCTCGGCTTCGAGCTGGCAGTCACGCTGCGCAACGCCGCCAAGCTCGCAAAGAAACGTCTCGCCGGCAACCCGGCCCGCACGCCCCAGCCCGAGGACCAGATCAAGCCCGACCCCGAAACCGCCCGCGGCTTTGACCCCGGCACGCCCGACCACCCCGGAACCATCGACCTGGGGCTCGAAGTCATCGAACGCGACAAGATCAACGAGCTGGGCGTCGCCCCCGAAGACGCCAACGAACAGTTCGAAGCAACCCGCGACGTCCACCTCCGCGTGGTCAATATCTATGGCAAACGCCGACGCGCCGGCATCGAAGCCCTCAACCGCGCCAGCCTCGTCACCCCGCCCAGCGCCTTCATGTGCCGAGCCTACGAAGCGATGGGCGTCCGCCCCGAACAGCTCCGCCACGTTCGGCTCGGACAGCCCCACTTTGACCAGCTCCACCGCCGCGCCCTCCGCTCGCCCTACTACGACACCCGTCCGTGGGACCCCAAGACCGCCAAGCGTCCCCTCCGCGTCGCCTACTGGGGCACCACCCGGAACAACAAAGGCTTCGGCGTCCTCGCCCGTGCGATCGAACGCCTCGAACGCGACACCCGCCGGCGCTGCCAGTTCATCCTCCACGCCGGCGGCCCCGACTGGGGCTACCGCAAAATGCTCAGCAAGTACCCCGAGGTCAGTTTCCTCGGCGGGTACGACACCCTCCAGCTCCTCGCCGGCGCAGGCGAATACGACGTCGCCGTCCTCCCCCACATCTGGTTCGAGAACTCGCCCCTGGTCATGCTCGAACACCTCCACGCCGGCAAGTTCATCCTCTCCTCCCGCCTCGGCGGCCCGGTGGACTGGCTCTGCGAACCCGGCACGCCCCAGGCCCAGGCCAACGGCGGGCTCGGCAACGCGCTCTTCCACCCGGGAGGCGACGACCAGGCCCTCGCCGCGTGCCTCGAGCGCGTCGTGCGGGGAGAGGTCGTCCTCCCCAGCCCCCGCGAGGTCCACGCCGTCAGCGAGCTCTGGAGCTACCCGCAGCACGTCGCCGAGGTCCAGTCGATCTACCGCGGACTGCTCGGGCTTGATGGCATCGACACCACCAACCCCAACAGCCCCACCGACACCACCGCGCGCACACCCGAGGTCGTCACCACCCCCACCACCCCCACCACCCCCACCGACGCGATCACGGCAGGTCGATGATCCGGACCACCACCAGCGTGATGTCGTCGAGCTGCGGATGCCCGCCCCGGAAGCGGTTGACATCCTCGACCACCGCGTCGGCGATCTCGCCGGCCGTGCCGCCCGCGTGCCGGCGGATGCACTCGCGCAGCCGGTCCTTGCCGTAGGGCTTCTCGGCCTCGTTGAACGCCTCCCAGATGCCGTCGGTCCCCAGAAAGAGAATCTTCCCGACCCCGACCGAATCGGTGCGCTCTTCGGTAAACACCCACCCTTGCTCGACCCCGAGCGGGATGTCCTTGCCGACCAGTTCGGTAAATGCGTCGGCCGTCGGGTCGTAGACCAGCACCGGGTCGTGCCCCGCCCCGACCCACCGCGCCGTGCCTTGCTCGCGGTCGAGCACCAGGAACATCAGCGTCATAAACCGCCCGTCGTCGGTGTCGGCGGTGAGGTGACGGTTGATATCCCCAAAGTGCTCGGCCAGCTCGCCGGGCAGGGTCGTCCGCATGCGGATCAACGCCCGCGCCGTCGCCATCAAGAGTGCCGCCGCCACGCCGTGCCCGGTGACATCCCCCACCGCGATCGCCAGCGTCCCAGCGTCGGGCCGATCAAACTCGAGGAAGTCGAAGTAGTCCCCCCCGGTCTCGTCGCAATAGACGCTCCGCGCCGCGATATCGAACCCGGGCACCTCGGGGGGCGCCGCCGGCAAAAGCCCGCGCTGGACCTGCTGGGCAAGGTCCAGCGACTGGCGGATCCGCAACCGATCGCGCAGCTGCGGGACCATCGAGTTGAACGCCGTCGCCAGTTCCCCGATCTCGTCCTTGCTCTCGATCTCGGCCGAGACATCCAGGTCCCCCGCCGCGACCTTGCGGATCGACGCCACCAGCGTCCCGATCGGTCGGGTAATCACCCGCACCCCGATCGCCGCAGCGAACATAATGCTCAGCGAGAAGACCACCGCGCTGACAAGCATCCCGATCAGCAGATTCACCGCCTGCGAGCGGATCCGCCCGGCGGCCTGGTCGGCGATATCGGCGACGCTCCCGACCGGGACCAGCGTGATCAGCCCGGTCCCCTCACCCTCCATCCCCCCAAAGCAGCACAGCATCGGCACGCCGTCGAGCTCGATGGTCATGTGCCCGTACTCGCTCTGCATGATCCCCTCGAAGATCCGCGCCGTCTGCTCGGGGTCGTCAGCAGCGAAGGTATCGATATTGAGAAACCCCGACACCTGCCCGCGGTCCTCGGTGTACGCCTCGCGGACGATGATAAAGATCCCCTCGGACGGAGGCAGCCGGGGGTCAACATAGACGAAGATCGTCTCGGCGTCCTTCCCCCACTCGGTCCCGAACCGGAACCCCTCGAGCACCGACCCAAGCCGCGTCACCACCCCCGAGATCCCGATGACCTCTCCTGCGCTGTTGGTCACCGGCACCACCGACCCGACCAGCCGCTGCCCGGTCGCCGGGTCGATGCTCGCAGACGACCCGGCGCCCCGCCCCAGGCTCGGCCGCGACCGTTTGTAGATCGGGCTCTCACGCCCGTCGTAGTCCTCGGGCAGCAGCCCGTTCCCGGGATAGACCGCGTGCACCCCCGAATCGAGCGTAATGAACTGCCAGAACGCCGTCGTTCGCAACGACGGCGCCAACGCCCGGAACGTCCCGGTCAATCCCGCCAGCTTTGCCGCGTCCTCGCGGCTGCCGCCCGGGGCCACCGAGATCACCGGGGCCGCGTACGACACCAGCGCCGGCCCCACCGGTCCGCCCCCGGGCGCTCCGGCAACAACGACGTGGTCGGGCGATCGCGCCAGCCCCGGGGCCTCTCCCCCCGCTCGAAAGGCCGACGCTCCCAAGTACCCGTCGGCGGCCTCAGAAGGAGGTGCCTCGAGCAGGCGGGACGCCTCCCCGGCCTGCACCAGCACGCCGCTGGCAAACGACCCCCCGATCTGCGCCATCGTCAGCGTGTTCTTGCGGACCACCGCCTGCATCACGCCCTCGGCCTCGAGCTTGAGGTGCTCGCGCTGGTCCGCCGCGAGCGTGCGGCTGAGCCGGAGCATCGAGGTCAACCCCATCAATGCGACAAACGACGCCGGCAGCAGCGTCGCGACCAAGATGGCGATCAGGAACTTCAGGCGGAGAGACATGCTGCCCGAGCGTAGCAGAACCCCGAGCCGTCAGCCGTTCCACTTCCGCTGCGCCGGCCCGGTGTAGGTCGCGATCGGACGGATCAGCCGGTTGTTGGCGTGCTGCTCCATGATGTGCGCCGCCCACCCCGTGATCCGCGCCGCCACAAAGATCGGCGTGTACTGCGGCACCGGAATCCCCATCGTGAAGTACGTCATCCCGCACGGGAAATCCACGTTCGGGTGGATGTTCTTCTCCTCGAGCATGATCTGCTGGACCTTCTCACCAAGCTCAAACAGCTTCACAAACTCGGGCCCGGCCTTCTCGGCGGTCTTCCGCCCCAGCGCGTGCAGGATCGGCGCCCGGTGGTCCCCGTTCTTGTAGACCCGGTGCCCAAAGCCCATGAGCTTGCGCTTGTCCTTGAACGCCCGGTGCATCCACGCCTCGATCTTCGCCGGGTCGTTCTCCGGCCCGATGTCCTTCCTGATCTCGGCGAGCATCTCCATCGCCGCCTCGTTGGCCCCGCCGTGCAACGGGCCCTTCAGCGCCGCGATCGCGCCGGTCACCGCCCCGTGCATGTCGCTCAGCGTCGCGCAGATCACCCGGCTTGCGAACGTGCTCGCGTTGTAGTCGTGCTCGGCGTACAGCGTCAGCGAGACGTCGATCGTTTTGGCCGCCTCGGGCGAAGGCTTCTCCCCCGTCATCAGGTACAGCATGTTCGCCGCGTGCGAAAGCTTCGCGTCGCCCCCGGTGTGGACCGCGATCGGCTCCTTGCCATCAATGATGTTCTGCATGTGCCCGATGATCGTGGGGATCTTCGCGGTCAGCCGCTTGGCTTTGCGCAGGTTCGCCTCGGCCGAGTTGTCCTGGCTGTCCTTGTCCAGGTTCCCCAAGATCGAGACCGCAGAGCGGAGGACGTCCATCGGGACCGCGGTCCCCTCCTCCAGCATCGGCGCCGCCGCGCGAAGAAAGTCAATCACCTGCGTCGGCAACGCCCGGTTGGCGATCAACTCATCCTTGAAAAACTGCAACTCCCCGGCGTCGGGCTTGTGCCCCACCAACAGCAGAAACGCAACCTCCTCAAACGTCGCGTGCGCCGCCAGGTCGTGGATCTCGTACCCACGGTAGATCAGGTCGCCCTGCGCCACCGAACAAATCTGCGTGTCGCCGGCAACGATGCCTTCGAGGCCTTTGGATGGGGTCGCGGTCGTCATCGGTCAATCTCCCTGCAAGAAATGGTGTGGTTGAGACAACACCATAGGAGCCGCCGCCCCAACCCGTGACGCCGGCTTCCAGCCGGTGTGCACCCCGGCCACCCGGTCGCCCCCGCCCGCCCGCCCCGCCCGCCCCGCCTACCCCCGCACCGGCACCAGCGACGCAAGCCACCACCCCGCCGCCGCCCCGACCAGCCCCACCGCCAGACTCCCCAACACATACAGCACCGCCGGCCCGGGGTGCCCCTGCCGCGCCAGCGCCACCGACTCGTAACTGAACGTCGAGAACGTCGTCAGCCCCCCCAGCAACCCCACCGCCACAAACAGCCGCCACGCCTCGGGCATCGACGAACGCACCACCACCACCTGCATCACCGCCCCCATCAACAGACACCCAAGCGCGTTGGCCGCCAGCGTGCCGTAGGGGAGCCGCGTCCCCAGCGAAGCCCCCCACAGGCTCAGCCCGTAGCGCCCCAGCGAACCCAACGCCCCCCCGGCTCCGACAGCAAGACACCGGATGAGGACATCGCCAGCCATACGCACCGTACTCTACCACCCCGATGCCACCACGCGAATCCACACGCCGATCCGCCCCGCCGCCCCCCTGGCAACTCGCTATCGATACCGGTGGCACCTTCACCGACTGCATCGCACGTGCCCCCCACGCCCCCCACGCCCCCCACGGCTCGACCCACCGCTGCAAAGTCCTCAGCACCGGGGCCGTCCGGGCGACCGTCCGGCAGATCCTCTCGCCCACCGAACTGATCCTCGAAGCCGAATGGCTCGACCGCCCGGCCTTTGCCATCGGCGCAACCCTCCGCCCCACGCACCACCAGCCCCCCCACCAACCCCCCCACCAGCCCGCCCACCCGATCGCCGCACACATCACCCGCGCCCAGCCAACCTCCCCCACCAACCCCGGCCTCGGCCGCGTCGAGCTGCGTGGCACCGGCTTCCAGCCGGTGTACCCCCCCACCCCCACCAGCACCCTCTCCCCCGGCGACACCGTCGAAATCTCCACCGGCGAAGAGGCCCCCATCCTCGCCGCCCGCCTCGTCACCGGCACCCCCGTCGGCCACCCCCTGCCCACCATGCACCTGCGCCTCGCCACCACCCGAGGCACCAACGCCCTTCTCCAGCGCCGCGGCGGCCGCGTGGCGTTCTTCGTCACCGAGGGCTTTGCCGACCTGCTCACCATCGGCGACCAGACCCGCCCCGACCTCTTCACCCTCCGCGTCCAACGCCCCGACCCCCTCCACGAACAGGTCGTCGAAGTCCACGAACGCCTCGACGCTGCCGGCACCGTGCTGCGGCCGCTCGATCTCGAAGCCCTCCGCGCCGACGCCCGACGCACCCTCGACGCCGGCATCCGCACCGCCGCCGTCGCCCTTCTCCACGCCTGGCGCAACCCCCACCACGAACGCCTCATCCGCGACGCGCTCCTCGACGAAGGCTTCGACCACGTCTCGGTCTCCAGCGATCTGGGCGCCTCCATCGGCTTCCTCGCCCGCGCCCAGACCACCGTCGTCAACGCCTTTCTCGCCCCCGTGATCGACCGCTACCTCGACAACGTCGCCGCCCCGCTCGACGCCCGCTCCACGCTCCTGGTCATGACCAGCAGCGGCGGCCTGATCGACCGCCCCGGCTTTGCCCCCAAGGACAGCCTCCTCTCCGGCCCGGCCGGGGGCGTCGTCGGCGCAGCCGCCGCCGGACGCCAAGCCGGGTGCCCCCACGTCGTCAGCTTCGACATGGGAGGCACCAGCACCGACTGCGCCCGCTGCGAAGGCACGCCCGAACTCATCTACAAAACCCGCGTCGGTGACGCCCGCGTCGGCGATGCGCAGATCGTCTCGCCCAGCGTCGCGGTCGAGACCGTCGCCGCCGGGGGAGGGTCCGTCTGCCGGGTCGAGCACGCCGAGCTCCGCGTCGGCCCGGAGAGCGCCGGCGCCGAGCCCGGCCCCGCCTGCTACGGCCGCGGCGGCCCGCTGACCATCACCGATTGCAACCTCCTCCTCGGCAGAATCGACACCGCGCGCTTTGCCCTGCCCCTCGACCAGACCGCCGCACAACAGCAAGCCAACGCCGTGCTCGCCGACGCACGCGAACAGCTCGACGACACGCTCGATCTCGAATCCCTGCTCGCGGGCTTTGTCGATCTTGCCAACCAGCGCATGGCAGAAGCGATCCGCCGCATCACCGTCCGCCGCGGGCACGACCCGGCCGACCACGCCCTGGTCGCCTTCGGCGGTGCCGGCCCCCAGCACGCCTGCGCCATCGCCGAACTGCTCGGGATGGACCGCGTGATCGTCCCCCCGGACGCCGGCCTGCTCAGCGCCGTCGGCCTGACCATCGCGGCCCTCGAACGCACCTGCGCCGCCCAGGTCCTCCTGCCCCTCGACGAAACACTCGGCACGCTCGACACACAACTGGACGACCTCGAAGCCCACGCCCGTGCCGCCCTGCCCGCCAACGTCCGTCAGGAGAATCGCCCCGTCACCTCCCGCCGCTCGGCCGAGCTCCGCTTTGCCGGGCAGGACGACATCCTCGAACTCGACGCCGACGAAACACACGATCTCGCCGCACGGTTTGCCGCACGCTCCCGCGCAGTCTTTGGCTACCTCCCGAGCAACACCGCAATCGAGCTGGTCACCCTCCGCGTCACCGTTGCTGTCAAAGAAACACACGACAACTCCGCCCCCTCCCTCCGCCCACCCGTGGCACCGGCTTCCAGCCGGTGTGAACCCCCTCCCCCACCCCGGCCCCCACTCCGGCCCCATCGCGTCTACACCGCCAGCTGGACCGACGCCCACGCCGCAACGCGGGAGTCCCTGACAGCGGATATCCCTCTGGCCGGGCCGGCGCTCCTGACCGACCCCCACTCGACGGTCTTCGTCGAGCGCGGCTGGCGGGCAACCGCCGACGAAACCGGCACAATCACACTGCGGCGTGAAACCGAAACACCCGCCGCGAGCGCACAACCGACGACCGCCTCCCGTGCTGTCGAGGTCGAACTCGCCGTCGGCAAGCTCGCCGCGATCGCCGAGGAAATGGGCGAAAGGCTCTGCCGCGCCGCGGTCTCGACCAACGTCAAGCAACGCCGCGACTTCTCCTGCGCCATCCTCGATGCCCAGGGCCGCCTCGTCGTCAATGCTCCGCACGTCCCGGTCCATCTGGGGTCCATGGGCGTCTGCGTGCGCGCAGTCCGCGAGCTGCTCGGCACCGATCTCCAGCACGCCACAATCGTCACCAACCACCCGGCCTTCGGCGGCTCGCACCTGCCCGACGTCACCCTCATCCACCCCGTCCACAACGCCGCCGGACGCCTCCTCGGCTACACCGCCGCCCGCGCCCACCACGCCGAGATCGGAGGCATCGCCCCCGGCTCGATGGCACCCGAAGCGACAACCCTCGCCGACGAGGGCGTCGTCATCCCGCCCACAACACTCGGCCGCGAGAACCAGGTGGACTGGAACACCGCTCGACAACTCTTTGCGACCGGACCCCACCCAAGCCGCGGCCCGACAACGAACATGCGCGACCTCGCCGCCAGCGCGCACGCGGTCTGGGCCGGCGCTCGCGAACTCCGACAACTCGGCGACCAACTCGGGGCCGAGGGGCTCGCATCGCTCGGCGTGACGATCCGTGAACGCGCAGCAGCACGAATCCGAGCCGCGCTCGCTCGCATGCCCGACGGCATCTACCACCACCAGGAACCCGTGCGCAACGGCGGCCCGATCCGTGTCCGCTTCGAGATCAAAGGCGAGCGCGCAATCATCGACTTCGCCGGCTCAGGACAAACACACCCCAACTGCCTCAACGCCACTCCAGCGATCGTCACCAGCGCCGCCGTCTATGTGCTGCGCCTGCTCATCGACGAAGACCTCCCCCTCAACGAAGGACTCCTCGAACCCGTCGAGCTCCGCATCCCCCGAGGCATGCTCGACCCCGAGTTCCACCACGACCCCGCAGCCTGCCCCGCGGTCGCCGGCGGAAATGTCGAAATGAGCCAGCTCCTCGTCGAGAGCATGCTCACCGCACTCGGCCTGTGCGCACAAAGCCAGGGCACCATGAACAACATCGTCTTCGGCAACGAATCGTTCGGGGTCTACGAAACCCTCGGCGGCGGGTGCGGCGCCGGGCCGGGCTACCCCGGGGCGTCGGCGGCGCATTCGCATATGACAAACACCTCGCTCACCGATCTCGAGATTCTCGAACACCGCCACCCGGTGCGGATCGAACGCTGCACGGTCCGCAGAGGCTCCGGCGGCCGCGGCCGATGGCCGGGCGGTGATGGGCTCGTCCGCGAGTACCACTTTCTGACCGCCGTCCAGATCGGCGTCCTTTCCGGGCGTGACCGGGCTGCCAGCGGCCTGGAAGGGGGTTCGGCCGGTGCCCTCGCGAAGTTTGTGCTCACCCAACCAGACGGCACCGAAGAGCCACTGGGCGCGGGGACCGTCACAGGCGAAGCGGGGGCAAAGCTCCTGATCGAGACGCCCGGCGGCGGTGGGTATTCCTCCTCTGATTTGCCATCCCGGTGCATATAATGGGTGGTTTTCCCGACATTACAACCCGATCATTTGCCGATCATGTTATCCATCTAGGATAAGCACTTGATTCCCCACACGAAGCGGCTTTCATGGGAGAAGATCTATTTTCACGTGCGGTGCAACCTCGGTCGCGGGGCCCGCATTTGTCTGCCGCCAGGCCTTGCCCAAGGAGAACCCCATGCCCGAGATGATCCAGGACGCCGCGATGATCGAGTTGAAAAAGGCCACCCCCGCTGCCGCCAGGACCGGTGACTTTGTGTGGGCCGCTCTCGCCAACGATTCGGGGAGTGCCGTGCTCGTCTACGACGCACAGGGGCGGATCAGTTTCGGAAACCAGACCGCCTCGTCGATGCTCACCGGCGACGCGGCGACCGAGTTTGGCACCAAATCGCTCCACGACGTGATGAAAGCCGAGATCGCCGAGGAGCACATCGCCCACGCCAGGCAGGTCCTCGAGACCGGCGAGCCCGTCGTGATCGACGGCATGATCGCCGGGCGGCTCATGCGGGCGACTCTCCGTCCGGTGCGAGGGGAATCCCCCCAGGAGCACCGCGTGCTCGAGACCCTGCGGACGATCCCCGCTGAAGAAGCCAAACCCGAGATCGGCAACTACGTCAAAGCCAAGACCAACGACGAGGGCGTGCTCGGCAAGCTGACCGCCCGCGAGCGTGAGGTCCTGTTCCACATCGGCCGCGGGCTCTCGACGGCCAACATCGCCGCGACCCTCGGGCGCAGCACCAAGACCGTCGAGTGGCACCGGGTGAGCCTGGGCAACAAGCTCGCAATCACCAACCGCGTCGAACTGGCAAGGATCGCGATCCGGGCCGGGGTCACCGGCGTCGAAGACTGACGCTGGGTCTCTCCGTTCCGGGAACTCTCACGCCCTCTCGGGGGTACGCTTTTGTGAGCGGCGAAGTGCCCGTTCACCGAGGTGGGAAACGGAATGGTCAGCAATCACCAACGACACACCTGCGCGACGGCGGCCCTGATCGGGGTTGCCGTCGCGTTTGCCTGCGCCCCGGCAGCAGGCCAGGACGAAGCCGCCGACCCCCCGACCAAGCAAACCGACGCGGACGCCGACGGGAACACCGCCGCCGACACCGCGCTGGCGTACACCGAAGCCCGGTTCGCCCTGACTTCGACGCCGAACGCGGCCGACCCAACCAGCGCCGACAACCCCGCCACCGAAGAGGCAGAAGCAAGCCCCCAGAGCCTGCTCATAACCGGCGCGGCGGCTCTGCACGGTCCGACCTCGACGGGCGGCTCCGACGACACCGGGACGTTGGCCGCGAGGCACTGGATGCTCGGGGAATGGCCGACCGAGACCGTGGCCACCGACATCCTGTGGACCGGGGCGGCTGTCGTCGAGCGCGCCGCGACACCGCACAGTTCGGGCAACCGGATCACCGTCAGAACCAGCGGCCAGTTCGGGGTCGAAGCGGCGCAACTCACCCCGCTCACCGGCGGCAAACAGATGTTCGCGCTCGAGCTCGCCGACGGGTTCACGCTCGCCGGCGTCGGGTCACGCCGGATGTGGACCGAGCGCAGCCGCGCGTTTGTCCTCGCCGCCGAAGCAGGCTGGCAACTCACCCCCCATGCCGGGCTCCACCTCGGGTACGAGGTCTTCCAGGCACCAACCGGCGGCGTGCTCCCCGCTGACGCCGGCGGCGACTCGATCTTCGCTCGGTTTCAGCTGCGGTTCTGATCGCGCCTCAGGCCGTACTACTTCCCCGTGAGCATGTCCGTCAGGATGCCGAGCCCCTGCTCCAGCTTGTCGCGGCGGGTGGCAAAGCTCAGCCGGATGTGGGTGTCGCGGTCGCTGAACACGCCGCCGGGGATGGTCAGCAGGTTCCGCTCGATCGCCCGCTCGCAGAACTCGGTCCCCGTGCAGCCGAGGCTCTTGGGGATCTCGACAAACGCATAGAACGCCCCGCTCGGCACCGGCAACGACGCCACCGGGCTGAGCGTGCGGACCACAAGATCGCGGCGTGATTCGTACTCGGCAACGTGCATCGAGATATCCGCGTCCATCGCCGCCAGACACCCCCACTGCGCGATCGAAGGCGGACACACAAACGTGTACATCTGGGTCTTGGCCATCTCCGCCAGAAGAGCCTTCGGTCCCGCGGCATAGCCCATCCGCCAGCCGGTGATGCCGTAGGACTTGCCGAACCCACGGATCACCAGCACGTCCTCCGCGGCTGCTGCATCAATCCGCGCGGGACTCGGACACACGTTGCCATGCGGCGTGTTGGCGGTGGTGTCGCTGAGGCCGTCGGAAAACGTGAACGCGTCGTAAATCTCATCAGAGATCAGCAACACACCCTTCGCCCGGCAGAGCTCGAGCAGGTCCTTGCACTCGGCCCGGGTCGCGACGACACCCGTCGGGTTGCCCGGCGAGTTGAACAGCACCGCTTTGGTGCGCTCGGTGATGAGCGGCGCGACCAGCTCGGCGGTCATGCGAAAGTCGGGGTAGATATCGCACCGGACAGCCGTCCCGCCACAGATCGCCGCCAGCTGCGGGTACATCACGAAGTAGGGGTCGGGGATGATGATCTCGTCGCCGGGGTCCATGAGGATGAGGAACGCCAGGAGGAGCGCGCCGGAGGTGCCGCTGGTGAGCATGACCCCCGGGTCGTCAGCCTTGCCGAACGACCACCCGAGATCGTGGGCCAGGTGCGCCTCGATACGGGTGCGCAGCTCGGGGATGCCCTGCGTGAGGGTGTACCCGTTGCGGTCCTGCGCGATCGCGTCGATCGCGGCCTGCTTGATGGTGTCAGGGACGGGAAAGTCCGGCTGCCCGATCGAGAGGTTGATGGGGTCGTCGAGCTGGGTCCCGAGTTCGAGAATGCGGCGGATGCCGGAGACCTTGATGTCCCGGGTGCGATCGCTGAGCAGGTGTTGAATATCCATTGAGCAACGGTATGCGGCCGGAGGGGCTGCGCACAAACAACCGCGCCCGGTGCAGAACCACCACGCGCGGCCGTCAACAACTCATGCCGAACCAACTCATGCCGAAACAACTCGTGCCGAAGGGCGGATTACTTGGAGAGCGTCTTGGCCAGCCCGAGCACGCCGTCCTTCTTGGTGTCGATCTTTTTGTCGGCGACCAGCTTGGCAACCCGCTCGGCCCGGGTGAGCACCGAGCGCTTGCCGGTGAGGCCGCCCTTGATCTTGAGTGAGGAATCGAGGCTCATGGTCACGTCTCCGAAAGTTTCGCCCGCAGCAGAACCTGCTGCGGGGCTAGGACTACTGCTTGTACAAGGCCCACACCGCGTCGTCAAAGTCCTTGACGCCGCCGACCTTCTTCCATGCTGCCCCCGCGGCGAGCACCTGCTCGCGGTAGCGGACGGCCTCCCGGCTGTTCGCCTGGCCGCTGGGGAACCCCCGGCTGGCAAAGAGAACATACAGAGGACCATCGTTGCGCCCCCGAGAGCCCGGATCAATGACCCCAAAGCAACCAAGATCACGCGAGGCCATCAGCTCGATGATCGACCGCATCTCCGAGACCCGGATCGACGACCCGAGCTGGAGATAGTTATACCGGTCTTGACGGGGGTCTGTTTGGGTCGGACCGGTGGGTGTCAGGAATGCTGCGGTCCCGATGCTCGGCGTCCCGGACGCAGAATCAGACGAGCCGGACGGTTGGATCGCGGTTCGGGCGGAGGTGTCGGCATCCGTTCCGGCGGTGTTCGCCGACCGGATCTGGGGCTCGGTGATACGGCCACCGGGGGCTCCAGACCCAACAGCCGATTCCAGAAGCTGCGCCCGGGCGGCTGCCTGGGACTCCCCGCGCCGGTAGCCCAGCGACCATGCCCCGAGAATGAGCCCGATCGCCACCGCCAGCGCCACCGCGGCATAGACCATCGGCATCTGCACCACGCCGCCCACGATGCGGATCGGAGCCTCGGAGAACCCGCCCTGAGGCTCTATCGGCATGGGCTGGGGGGTCGCAGCGTCGGCCGTGGTGGACGGCTGCGGCTGGGGCTCGGCCGAGGGGTCCGGCCGCGTCCCGACCCGGGCGGCGGCCTGGCTTTCCTGGAGCACCTCAAAGAGCGGGGTTGTGGGTCGTTTGCCGGGCATCGGGGTGATTGTACATCGCGCCAGCCCCCAGAGCGGGGCGGGGCGTTTGGGGGCGTTCTATACTGCGAGCCATGACGATCCGCGACGAGGACATTATCGACGTCACCCCCGCCCCGATGAGCACCACCGAACGGGTGTACATGCCCGAAGTCCTGCGAGGGTTCGGGACGACGATGCGACACTTTTTCACCTCGTTCGGGCAGGGGAAGACCAGCCGAACGATGCAGTATCCCGAGGAACGCCGGGAGGACATGCACGTCGAGGACGGCGGGTCCAACCCGGGCAACTACCGCGGCGTCCACCGGCTCAACCGCGACGAAGCAGGCCGGGTCAAGTGCGTTGCCTGCATGATGTGCCCGACCATCTGCCCGGCAAACTGCATCCATATCACGGCTGCGGAAAGCCCCTGGGACGACCGCGAGAAATATCCCGCCAAGTTCGAGATCGACGAGCTCCGCTGCATTTTCTGCGGCATGTGCGAAGAGGCGTGCCCGGTGGACGCGATCGAGCTGACCCCCGAGTACGACATCGTCGGGCTGAGCCGTCAGGAGATGGTCTTCGACAAAGAGAAGCTCCTGAGCATCTACGACCTCACGATCGAGAAGAAGCCGATGTAATCGGCCGCAACCTCTCCCCCCCCCAAAAAAGTCCCATAACACCAACCCCGCCGCCCGGGTCCGGTTTTTTTTGCGCTTTGCTGGCACACCACCCATTCTGGTGGTCTGTTGTAGCAATGACCCCCGCTGCGTCCGCTGCAGGGGAACGGTTTGGATTCACAACCAGAGAGTGAGAGAAATCATGATCCGCACTACCGCATTGCTCGTGCTCGCAGGGGCTGCCACCGCCAACGCCGGGATATTCAGTTTCGCCTCCGACTTCAGCGACCAGAGCTGGACGTTCAGCGGCGAGTTCCACGGGGGGCACTTCGCCCTCGAAGACGGGATCGGAAATGCCGATCCCATGACCCTTCTGATCGACGACGCCAACGGCGTGCTCGAACCGCTGAGCTACCAGGTCGACTTCAACATGCACGCCGACGTGGACTACCTCTCCAGCACCCCGATCGGAGGCGGAAAGTTCCTCCACACCTACGTGGTCGAAGAGACGTTCGCTGGCTGGTTTACCGACACGGGGCCCGTGCTCGAGATGACCTTCGACGGCTCGATCATCACAGTCGTGGGCGACGAGTTCAGTTGGGATAGCGCAGGCTCGATGTTCGGTGCAGACTCGTGGGCCGACGTGCAGTACACAAGCTACATCGACGCACCGGCCTACGGCATGTACGTCGGCGACAGCGTCGGGCCGCAGGACTTCGGGTTCTCGCTCACCGCGATCAACACCAGCGGCGCGCTCCCCTACGACTTCGGCTCACCCGGCGCAGCCCTCGACCCGCAGACCATGTTCCCCATCGACGAAATCTTTGCTGAAGGGTCCTACTCGGGCTCGGCGCGGTTTGTGCCCACCCCCGCGACCGCGACACTGCTGCTCGGTGCCGGGCTGATGGGGATCCGTCGGCGGCGCTGATCGAAAGCGTCAGCACCCAACCGAAGCACTCGGTTGCATGACCATGTTACATCTTGCACCGCCGGCCTTCTGGGAGGGTCGGCGGTGTTCTTTTGCGCAAGAATACACCGTGCGTGTGGCGCCTCTCATAGAAGTAATGACTCAGGCTCTGCCCCGTCCGGTCACGCTCTGGTGTTGCCCCTGTCCCCTCGCTTGCGCGAGGGGCTCTTTGAAGAAACAACCCGTGCGGTAGAGCCCCTTGCGCAAGCGAGGGGACAATGTCAAGCACAGGAAATACAAGGGTCCTGAAGAACGAAGGAAAACACCCTCCCCCCAGCCCCCTCCCACGGGGCGCGGGAGGGGGAGCAGGAAAAACTCAAAGGGCGAGAGGGGATCAGGAGAAGGCAGAGAATCAGGACGGCGTTTTGCTCGTCTTGAGGATGCTGCCCACGTCGGTTGCAAAGGCTCGGGCCGCTGCTGCAACCGCGTGATGCCAGTCGGATGGCTGGGCCGTTTCTGTTGCAGGATACAGCACACTCCGGCTGGCGTTGACGACCACGCCGCAGGCGCCCGCAGCCGCTCTCCCGGGGCGGAGCATGGCGCGGACATCCTCGGCCGAACCGCCCTGGGCGCCGTAGCCGGGGATGAGAAACACCTGGTCGGGCATGCGCTCGCGGAGGCGTTTGCCGTCGGCGGCTTTGGTCGCGCCGACCACCGCGCCGACATCGCTTCGCCCGACATCCCCGAGACGGGCGAGGCCGAGGGTGTGGACGTGGGTTGCCATCATCTCCGCCACGGTGCGCGCAGCAGAATCATCGCCCTCAGCCCCCGCGAGCGGCACCGACTGGACCGCGTCGCTGTCGGGGTTGCTGGTGCGAACAAGCACAAACACGCCGAGCCCGGCATCGAGATAGGGCTCGATGGTCAAGGGGCCGAGGTAGGCGTTGACGGTGATCGCGTCGGCCCCCATGCCGGTCGCGGCGGCGGCGTAGTGCTGCGCCGAGACGCCGATATCGCCTCGCTTGGCGTCGAGAATGACCACCAGCCCCCGGGATCGGGCGTGGGCGCAGGTGGCTTCGAGGGCGCGGACCCCCGCCGAGCCGAAGCGCTCAAAGCAGGCCGACTGGGGTTTGACAACACCCACATGGTCGGCAACCGCGTCAATCACGCCGCGACAGAACGCTTCGATTGCACGGGCAGGATCCGTATGCTCGGTGCGGACCGCGTCGGGCAGCCGTTCGAGCACAGGATCAAGCCCGACACACACCGGCGAGCCCGAACGATCGAGCGCAGCGGCGAGACGGTCGGCGAATCGGGCGTCTTTCGTCTCGGTCATGCGGCGTCTCCGTGAGGGCAGCACAAGCCTAGCGTTGCACGAATGCCGAGGCTGCCCAGGACGCTGCACATGGACCCCGCGACAACACCCACCCATCTCGACCTCAAGAAAGACCGCGGGCTGACCATCGAGTGGGGCGACGGCACAACCTCGTTCTACAGCATCACCTACCTGCGGCGCATGAGCCCCTCGGCCGACATGAAGATGCTCCGCGATGAGATCGAGAAAAACCCGCTGACCATCGTCAACCCGCGCGGCGAGGCAACCGGCGGGCCGGTCGTCGCGGCCGGGGCCGAGATGGTCGGCAACTACGCGATCAGGATCGACTTCTCCGACGGCCACGGCACGGGCATCTATTCGTGGGCGTACCTGCGGCAGATCGACCCGGCACTCGCCAAAGAACGCCGCAGCGAAGAGCGGGAAGATACCGCGCACGATGCCGACGCCCCACCCCGGCCGGGTGCGCAGCCGTAGGCTTTGCCCATGAGCCGCGGCGTGGACAGCGAAACGAAGATCGGCCTGACCACGACCGTGGACAAGCTGCCCGGCATCGGGCTCAAACGCGCCCACGGCTTGGCGTCGCTGGGGCTGACCAACCTGGGCAAGCTCATCGCGCACCTGCCCATGCGGCACGAGGTGCAGGCCGGCGAAGCGAAAATCGCCGAACTCAAGCCCGGGCAGGTGGTCTCGGCGCGGGGGGATGTCACCGCGACCCGGCCCAGCGCGTTCGGGAGACGCCCCCGGTTCGAGGCGGTGCTCACCGACGAAACCGGTCGGCTCGACCTGGTGTGGTTCAACCAGAACTACCTGCAACAACGAATCCACGCCGGGGCGCGCTTGCGGGTGCAGGGGGAGCTGCGCCAACGGGGCAACAAGATGCAGATCGCCAACCCCCGGTGGGAGTTGCTGCCTCTCGACGGCGAGGAGCCCGCGTCCCGGGAGGAACGGGTCCGCCCGGTCTACCCCGCGAGCGAACGGGTCAAGAGCTGGGAGATCGAGACGTCGATCGCCGGCGTGCTTGATCTCGCGCTGCCGATGATCGAGGAACACCTGCCCGAGTCGTTCCGCCGCGAACGCAACCTGCCGACACTCGCCGAGGCGTACCGCATGTTGCACAAGCCGGCAACCCTCGAAGAAGTCGGCGAAGGGCGGCGCAGGCTGGCGTACGACGAGCTGTTGATGATGCAACTCGGCGTGTTCCTCAAGCGGATGCACCTGCGCGAGACCCTCCGCGCTCCAAAGCTCGACCACTCGCCCGAGCTCGACGCGCGGGTCCGCTCGCGGTTTCCCTTTACGCTGACCGAAGCCCAGGACCGGGTCGTCGGCGAGCTGGTCAAGGACCTGACCTCCTCGGTGCCGACCAACCGGCTGATTCAGGGGGACGTCGGCTCGGGCAAAACGGTGGTGGCGCTCTACGCGATGCTGCTGGCGGTCGCGAGTGGCCACCAGGCGGCCCTCATGGCGCCGACCGAGATTCTCGCCGAGCAGCACTTCGCGTCGATCTCGAGATCGCTCGAGGGTTCCCGCGTGCGGGTCGAGCTCTTGACCGGCGCGATCGTCGGGCACGAACGCGAATCCCTCGTCGGCCGGCTCGAACGCGGCGAGGTGGACCTGGTCATCGGCACCCACGCGCTGGTGACCGAGCGCGTCGCGTTCCGCAGCCTCGCGGTCGCGGTGATCGACGAACAGCACCGCTTCGGCGTCGAGCAACGGGCGATGCTGCGGGTGAAGGGGTCCGAGGGTGCCGACGCTACGGGCAGCGCGCTGGCGTCCACGCCGCACGTCATCGTGATGACCGCGACACCGATCCCGCGGACGCTGGGCATCACGCTCTTTGGCGACCTGGATATCTCGACGATCGACGCGCTGCCCCCCGGGCGGACGCCGATCGAGACCCGCATCGTCATGCCCAGCGGACGGGCCGGGGCGTACGGGTTTGTCCGCGAACGGCTCGAAGCGGGCGAGCAGGCGTATGTCGTGGTGCCGACCATCGAAGGCAGCGGCAGCCACGAAGACAGCGACGGCGGGCTCGCGGGCGTGCGGTCGCTGCTCAAGGAACTCGAAGCCGGGCCGCTCCAAGGCAGACGCCTCGCCGCGATGCACGGCAAACTCCGCCGCGACACCCGCGAGCACGTGATGGAACGGTTCCGAGGCGGGCGGATCGACTGCCTGGTCGCGACGACCGTGATCGAGGTGGGCGTGGACGTCCCCAACGCGACGGTGATGGTCGTCGAGCACGCCGACCGGTTCGGGCTCGCCCAGCTGCATCAGCTGCGGGGTCGCGTCGGGCGCGGCCGCGAGCGGTCGTACTGCCTGCTGATCGGCGAGCCGAAGACCCCCGACGCGATCGAACGGCTCAAGGTTCTCGCCGAGACCAACGACGGGTTTGTGCTTGCGGAGAAGGACCTGGAGATCCGCGGCCCGGGCGAGGTGTTCGGCAGCCGGCAGTCCGGGGCGTCGCCGTTCAAGGTCGCCGATCTGATGCGCGACCGCGAACTGCTGGCGATGGCGCGGCGGGACGCGCGGGGATGGATCGAGCGCAGCCCGGCGCTCTCGCGCGCCGAAGAAGCAACGCTCCGCCGGAGGCTGTTCAAAGTGTACGGCGATTCGCTCGGGCTCGGGGATGTTGGCTGAACCTCAGCAAAGCCACCCAACTTCTGGTAGAGTGACCGACGGAAGGACCGTTATGCCAGAATCAGCACTGCACCAACGCCTGCACGCCGCGACCGGGAACCGGAGCTATCGGCACCTCTCGGAGCTGACCGAAACCAACCCCGAGACCGTGCGGCGGTACATGCAAGGGCAATCGCCCAGCGTCGAGTTTCTCTCGGCGCTGTGCGCCGCGTTGTCGATCAACGGCGAATGGCTGCTGACGGGCAAAGGCCCGATGCGGCTGGCGGACGTGCGCAAGTCGGCGCTTCAGAACGCCGAGGCATCGGAGCTCTTGTCCGCGATGGCGCGGACGATCGAGATGCTGATCGACCGCGTGGATCGGCTCGAACTGCTGCTGCAGATGCTCGAAATCCGTGTGCGGACCGCCCCAAAGGCGACCAATCTGTTGGAGACCAAGACCGATGCCAAAGACGCCAAAGGCACCAAGCCCGGAGACCGAATCCGAACCATCGCCGATGCTGTGCCCAAACGATCATCTCCGGCTGATCGTTGAGCTGATGCGCGAGGGCGGGATGGAACTCACCCGGCGGTGGGTCGCGGCGCTGGTGCTGGTCGCGCCCGAGGACCGCGAGGGCCTGGTCGCCGCGATCGAAGAACGGGTCGCGGCCGCCTACGACCTGCCGGGGAGCAACGGGATCTTTCAGGTCGAGACGCCCATGCCCGAAGTTGCTGAAGTGCTCAAACCCTCGACAGCCGACGCCGCAACGACGGAAACAGCGGCAATCGAGACCAAACCGCCACGCAAAGTCGCGAAGAAAAAAACCGGCAAGAACGCCGCCACAAAGCGGTAGGCGGCGCGTGTGGCGCAAGACATGTCCCCTCGCTTGCGCGAGGGGCTCTATGCAAACGCAAGGATCGGTGTAGAGCCCCTCGCGCAAGCGAGGGGACAAATGATCGATGTAGAGCCCCTCGCGCAAGCGAGGGGACAACCGCACGGACGCCAACCGGTCCGCTCCACACCGCTCTGCCTTCTACGATCCGGGCATGAGTTTCAACCGCGACGCTGTTCGGCTTCTCAAGAATATCGCCGAGATGATGGAGTTGCTCGGGGAGAACCCGTTCAAGATCAACGCCCATGCCCGGGCTGCGCGGACGATCGAGGGGCTCTCGCAAGACCTGCGCGCGCTGGCAGCCGACCGCACTGCGCTCACGGATATCGAGGGCATCGGGCCGAAGATTGCGGACAAGCTGATCGAGCTGGCCGAGACAGGGAATATCTCCGAACACCAGAGCCTCGCGGCGAAGGTGCCCCCCGGGCTGGTGCGGCTGCTCGGGATTCCCGGGCTTGGGCCGAAGACCGTGCGGCTGCTCTGGCAGGAGCGCGGCGTGACCGATCTGGCCGGGCTCAAAGCCATCATCGAGGACGGGTCGATCCTCGAGCTGCCCCGTATGGGCAAGAAAGCGGTCGAGAAAATCTCGCGGGCGATCCGCTTTGCCGAGCAGGACACAGGTCGGCTGCACCTCGGTGTGGCGATGCCGGTCGCCGAGACGATCGTGCAGCACATGCACAGCATCGAGGGCGTCACCCGTGTCACGTTCGCCGGGTCGCTGCGGCGGGGGCAGGAAACGATCGGCGATATCGACGTCCTGGTCTGCGCCGATGACCCCGCCACGGCGGGCGAGGCGTTCCGAACCATGCCCGAGGTGGTCGCGGTGCTGGCTGCGGGCGAGACCAAATCAAGCGTGCGGTACGGGCTTGATGTTGACCTTGGGCGGTGGAACTTTGAGGGCAAATCAGGCGATGCTGAGGAACGGCCGAGCGTGCAGGTGGACCTCCGCGTGGTCCCCGAAGCATCATGGGGCGCAGCGCTCATGTACTTCACAGGGTCAAAGCAGCACAACGTTCGGCTGCGCGAGCGCGCGCTCAAGCAGGGGCTCACGCTCAACGAGTACGGGCTGTTCCCCGAAGACCGGGAGGCGAAGGGCTCGCCCCAGTCGCGGGGCATCGAGCCGGTGGCGGCCGCGACGGAGGAAGATATTTACGCAGCGCTGGGGCTGCCGTTCGTGCCGCCCGAGCTGCGGGAGGACCGGGGTGAGCTGACGCTCGAAGCAACGTCGCCGCTGATCGAGCTGGGCGACGTGCGCGCAGAGCTGCACGCGCACACGACCGAATCAGACGGCAAGCTCGAACTGGCCGAACTCGCCGCGCTGGCCAAAGATCGCGGGTTTCACACGATTGCGGTCACCGACCACTCGAAGAGTGCAGCCATTGCCGGCGGGCTGACGGTCAAGCGTTTGCGCGCGCAGCGCGAGGCGATCGAAGCAGCGCGAGAAGAAATCGAAGGCATCACGATCCTCCACGGCTCGGAGGTGGACATCCTCGCGGACGGTTCGCTGGACTATGACGACGACATCCTCGCGTGGCTCGACGTGGTCGTCGCCAGCCCGCACGCCGCGCTCAGTCAGGACCCCAAAGCCGCGACGACCAGGCTGCTGCGGGCGATCGAGAACCCGCACGTTAACGTGATCGGGCACCCGACCGGGCGACTCATCAACAAGCGGGCGGGGCTTGACCCGGCGATGGACGAGGTCTTTGCCGCCGCGATTGAGCACGACGTGGCGCTCGAGATCAACGCCCACTGGTTGCGACTCGACCTGCGCGATACGCACGTCCGCGGCGCGGTCGAGGCGGGGTGCCTGATCGCGATCAACTGCGATGTCCACCGCGCAGCCGACTTTGCCAATCTGCGCTATGGCGTGTTGACAGGGCGGCGGGGGTGGCTGCTGCGGGAGCGGTGCGTGAATACCTGGTCGGCGAAGAAACTGCATGGTTGGCTCGGCCAAAAACACGGGTAAATACCTGATTTTTGCGATCCTCCTCCAGTAGTTGAAAATGAGTCTCATTCGCACTAGTCTTCGGCCTCACAAGGGAGGCCACGATGCGGATATGTCTCAAGGAGTTGATCGCTGCTGGACCACGTGGGCGGCGGCTTGGTTTCACGCTGATCGAGTTGCTGGTGGTGATTGCGATTCTCGCGCTATTGATCGGGATTCTGCTGCCGGCACTGGGCAAGGCAAGGGCCGCAGCCCGGACGGCGGGGAATCTGGTCAACCTGCGTTCGATCGGGCAGGGGTTGGTGATGTACACCGACGCGAATGCGGGGGCGTTGATGTCGCTGCGCTTGCCGCCGGGACAGACGCACGAGGCTTCGGGGCGCCCTCGGGCGCGGTGGCACTGGGTCATCGGCGAGTACGTGGGGATGCCTTACACGCCGAGCAATGCGGAGGAGTACGACGACTTTCTGAACACCGACGACTTCGATCGGCTGGACAACGAGGTGTTCATCGACCCCAGCCACTCGCCGAGCGACTTTGTGAGCAAGAAGACGGGCGAGGTGCAGGTGCTGCGGAACGGGTCGTACGGGTACAACTACCACTACCTGGGCAACACACGGCTTGAAGGCCCCGACGGCGGGTTTGCCAACTACCCGGTGCGTATGTCAAAGATTGTGGTTCCGTTCGATACGGTGGCGTTTGCCGACAGCTCGGGCTCGCAGGTCTTGCGGACGACCGAGGGGTTCCGCGAGCACGCCTACACGATGGACCCGCCGCGCAAGGACACCGCCAACAACGGGGCGCAGACCTGGGCGCACAGCACCGGGCCGAGCCCCGCGCACAACCGGCAGGGGGGGAAGGCCACGACGCTGTTTCTGGACGGGCACGTGGCGCTGCTCTCGCTGGGGGGGCTTGGGTACGTGGTTACCGACGACACGGCCGGGGTTGTCGAGGTCGGTCGCGGGAGCAACGCGAGGTTCAACGGGCTCGGGCACGACCGGGACGAAACGGAGTAGAGCGGCACCATCGCGACGGGAGAGCGTATTGGGTTGGTGCGTTTCCGTGGATCGGGCCGGCGGTGTCCCCTTGCTCGCGCAAGGGGCTCTACAGGTGTGACGCATCAGCTCCCCCACCACGGCCAGGTGATGCCGAGGATGGAGTTGGCCAGCACGATGCCGAGTACGGTGAGGATGGTGCGGTCGGCAATGACGCGGCCGGTGGTGCGGATGCGGCTGGCGATGACGGCCGCGAGGATGCCGGCCTGGACGATGACCATGGGGAGGTAGACCCCCAGGTGCATGGTGATCTGGCGGGTGGGCATGAGGCCGGCGCGGTCGACTGAATCGAACGCGGCGGCGCAGAGGAGGCCACCCATGTTGAAAGGCACCGCGGCGAAGGGGCCGAGGACGAGTTCGGGGAACTCCTTTGCCTCGATGACCCAGAGGAACTGGGCGATGCCGACCGGGAGCGTGACGAGGGCCAGCAAGCCGATGGCGCGGAGGAAACAGAGCGCGAGGTTGCGTCGCGCGGGGATGGCGGCCATCGCGCAGAGGAGGATGCCAAAGAACATCAACAGGGTGTCGGCTCGAGGCGTAAACATCAGTATTGCTTGAGTGTACGCGGCGTGCGATCGCTTGGGGCCTACCATGCCCGGCTGCGGTCACAGCACTGATCTGAACACTTTGGACGGGGCCCGGCTTTGCCGCCGGGGCGGTCTCATGTTTGGACGACTCAGCGACGGTTTCGGCAAAGCGCTCCGCAAGCTCAGCGGCAAGGGGACGCTCAGCGAAGCGAACATCCGCGAAGCGATGGACGACGTGCGGACGGCACTGCTCGAGGCGGATGTCCAGTTCGATCTGGTCAACGAGTTCTGCGAGCAGGTGACCCAGGACGCGCTGGGGACCGAGGTGCTCAAGAGCCTCGAACCGGGCGAGCAGATGATCGGGATCGTCCATCGGCGGCTGGTGGAGTTTCTGGGCGGCGAGCCCGACGAGCAGGGACGCGCGACCGCCCCGCCGCCGGAGATCATGGCGCTCTCGCCGGGGCCGACCATCGTGATGATGTGCGGCCTGCAGGGCTCGGGCAAGACGACGACGTGCGGCAAGCTCGCGGCGTACCTGAAAAAGCGCGGGCGGAGCGTCATGCTCGCGGCGGCCGACCTGCAACGCCCGGCGGCGGTCGAGCAGTTGGAGATCGTGGCGCGGCGCGTCAACGACGAGGCGCCGGGCGGGTCGCAGGTGCATTTTTATGGCGAGCCGGACAAGTGCGACGAGTACGGCAAGGCGGTGGGCGTCGCGGTGCAGGTCTGCCGCAACGCGCTGAACGCGGCGCGGAAGCAGGGCGTGGATGTGCTGATCCTTGACACCGCGGGGCGGCTGCACGTCAACGACGACCTGATGGGCGAGCTGCAACAGGTCAACCGGGCGCTCACGCCCCAGCACATCTTCCTGATCGTCGACGCGATGACCGGGCAGGACGCGGTGACCAGCGCCAAGGCGTTCCACGAACGGCTCGAGGTCGACGGGGTGATCCTCACCAAGTTTGACTCTGACACCCGAGGCGGCGCGGCGATCTCGGTCAAGAAGGTGACGGGCGCACCGATCAAGTTCATCGGCGTCGGCGAGAAGTGGGACGCGCTCGAAGAGTTCCACCCCGAGCGGATGGCGGGTCGAATCCTCGGCATGGGCGACGTGGTGAGCCTGGTCGAGAAGGCGTCCGAGGAGGTCAGCGAGGAAGAAGCCCTCGCGCTCGAAGCCAAGATGGCCAAGGGCGAGATGACGATGGAGGACTTCGTCAAGCAGCTGCGGACGCTGCGGCGGATGGGGCCTCTCAAGCAGGTGCTCGGGCTCTTGCCGGGGCTGGGCTCGGCGCTCGAGGGTGCGCAGATTGATGACAAGCAGCTCGACCACGTCGAGGCGATGATCGGGTCGATGACCAAAGCCGAGCGGCGGTCGCCCGGGATCATCACCATGAGCCGGCGGAAGCGGATCGCGCGGGGCAGCGGGCGGAGCCTCGACGAGGTGGGCAAGCTGGTCAAGCAGTTTGAGACGATCAACAAACTGACCAAGACGATGGCGGGGATGTCGGCCAAGCAGAAGGTGGCGGCGGTGAAGGAGATGGGCGGCGCCGGGGGGGTGGTGCCGGGGATGCCGATGATGCGGTCGAAGGGGTCGACCAAGAGCACGAGTGGGCGTGGGTTTAAGAGCCGGAAGAAGCGGCGGTAGATCGCCGGGCGGCGGGGGCGGATTGATACAGTGCACAAACGGCGTGTTTGCGTCATGACGAGCCCTGTGCGCAAGCACAGGTTGAGGCAACACTCGTGGTCTTGCCCATACATGAAACCGAGCTTGCGCTCGGGGCTCGTTGATACCCACGGCCCGTGCACAATCCAAGATCAGGCGCGGTCGATGGGCAGGAAGTCCTGCTCTCTGCCCTCGGCCCACGCCTTGAATCGGGGCCAGAAGACCTCCTGGATAAGGATCTTCAGGCACGCGGCGATGGGGATCGCGATGAGCAGGCCGAAGACGCCGAAGAGTGCGCCGCCGGCGAGCGAGGCGAACAGGATCATCGGCGTGGACATGTCGGTGCCCTTGCCCTGGATGAGCGGCGTCCAGACATAGTCGTCGAGCGACTGCCCGAGGAAGTAGATGAAGGTCGGTGCGCCCAGGTACCACCACCACTCGCCGCGGAAGCCGTCGTTGCCGTTGAGCGCAAGCAGGAGCGCCGAGATCGGCAGCCCGACCAGCGCGAGGTAGGGGACGATCGACAGGACCGCCACCAGGGGCCCGAGGATGAACGCGGCGGGGACGCCGATGATGAGATAGCCGACGGTGAAGACGATCGACTGGATGAACGCGATGGTGAGGCGGCCTCGGATAAAGGCGCTGATGACCGCGTCGAACTTGGTGAGCAGGTCGAAGAGGAGGTCGCGGTGTTTGTCGGGGACGAGCTTTGCCCCGAACGCCTGGACCTCGACCCAGCCGGTGGCGAGGAAGAAGAAGAAAAACGCGGTGATGAACGCCATGAAGAGCAGGCTGAAGACGCTGCCGAAGAGGGAGAGGGTGGAGCGGACCGCGCCCGCGCCGGCGGTGGCGATCTCCTCGGCGTTGGCGGTGAGCCACGCCTGGGCCGAGGCAAGGGCGTTGGTGAGTGTCTCGCCGTCGTCTTTGGCGTACAGGTAGTCGGCGATCCACCGGTAGGCTTTCCCGGCGTCGGATGTCGCGGCGAGGTGTCTGGTGTACTCGGCGTCGAGCGTCCCGACCTCTTGCTCGAGCCGGGCAAGCTCGGCTGGGTCCATCGCAGGCTCCGGCTGGGATGCAGACTCGGGCGCGGGTGCATCGTCGGGCGTTGGCGTCGCGGCCGCGTCGCCGGTCGTGGGGTCGGTTGTGGGATCGGTTGTCTCGGGTGCTGCGACTTGCGTTTCGGCGGGCACGGGGGGGAGCTGCGCCTTGGCGTCGCGGAGTTTGACGCCTTCCTGCACAGCCGCGAGCGTGGTGCTGGTGTTCTCAGCAACCCGCTTGACCAGCGAGGCCGACTGGATCACGCCGAAGGTCAGCCCCAATGCCGAGGGGACAAGCACCGCGAGGATCGTCGCGGCGAGCACCGCAGCGACCGCGCCCTGCCGCTTCAACCCCGTGCGGACGATCAACCACCGGATCACCGGCTCGAACAGGTACGCGAAGAGGATCGCCAAAAGCAACGGCACAGTCACGATGCTGATCGTCTGCCCGACCCAGAACAGGCCGAGGATGCCGAGCACGACGAGGACATCGCGGACGCCCTGGATCTGCCAGAGGTGGAGCGACTTCCAGTCGCGGCGGGGTGCGGGTGCTTCGGGCGTCGGCTCGGTGTCGGGGGTCTCTGCCATGCGGGCATGGTACAGCAACTCTGCCCGCCGGGGCGCGCACACACACCGCCCGGCCGCGGCTCCTGGGCCGTTGCTATTTAGATGGCTCGGTCAGTCGGCTCACAGCCGCGTCGTGGTTCACCGGCCAGCGCTGGCTGAGACGCACGTCGTGCCCCTTGCCCCAGCCCCGGCTGCTGGTGCCCCAGTGGTTCGCGGGCCACCCGAGCGAGAACTCTCGCAGGTGCATCCCTGCCTGCTCGCCTTCCTTTGGCGCGCGCCAGTCCCGTTTGGATTCGTAGGTTGCGGTCGTCCAGGCGGTGGGGCCGGCAACATCTGTCATCATCCCTTCGAGGTCTTTCTCGAGCTGCGCCCCGGACTCGTACGCCCGGTAGGGGCTGATCGCGACGCGCTGGCCTTGGAGTTCCAGGAAGTTGCCGTGCTCGTCGAGCCCGCCGGCGTCCTCGACATAGGGATACGCCTCTTCGAGCATCGCCCGCAAGGGCAGCCGGGGCGGGACCTGATCGAACGGGCCGTCGTACCAGGTGTTCTGGGCGATCTCGCGGCGGCTCACCCCGACCAGAATGTATCTCCCCGTGGGGGCGTGCCTGACAAAGCAGAACCTCGACCGCTCGCCGAACCATGTCTCGACCCTTGCGGACTCGCCTCGGACCCACGCTTCCGGGCGCGGCTTGCGGTCGTCGAGCACATAATAAAACGCCCGGCCGGGTTTGTAATAGAGCAGTTGCAAGAAATACCCCGATTCGTCGCGCACGCCGGTGACGTGCTCTTCGCCGGGCAGGAGCGGGAACCCGGGCGGCTCGAGCGCGGAGCGGTCGAGCACGAAGACCCGCGAGAGGCCGTCGACGCTGAGCGACACCTCGCCGGTCTGGGCGTTGTAGTGCATCGAGACGCCCTCCCGGCCGTGCTTGAAGTGCCCGACCATCATCTCGCGCTGGCTGTAGGCGTCGAAGTAGCCGACGCTGAACCGGCCGTCCTCGGCATCGGCAAAACGGATGTTGCCGCTCACAACACGGGGCCCGAGCGGGAACGTGTAGTAGTAATACCGCTCGGTCGGGTACACGACCGCCCGCTCGGGGGCGGCTGCCATGACGAACCGGAGCACGCTCCGAGGATCATCGAAGCTCGGCTCCGAAACGGGGCCCGTCGGGGTGACACCGAGGCTCGTCTCATCACCTCGACGTACCTCGCTCGAACGCAGCGACAGCTCATTAAGAACAATCCAACCCGAGCTCGGTACGGCACGCTCTGCACCGCATCCGGTACAAATCAATGCACCGATATAGATTGTCCATCCCCAAACCACATACGTGAGAGGCCTCAGGCAACATATCTTGGAAAGAATCATCACCACGGCCAATCAAAGAACCAGTCGCGGAGATCGTTGGCTGTAGTCCACCATGAGTGGTCCGGGGGGAACACAGGCCAACCGCCTGAATCCGGATCACCCCAGGACTCCGAAATCGGAACTGTGTGCCCGGGAGGCCAGGACGGCTGGGGACCGGGCCATTCTCCGGAAATAATATCGAGATGCCCCGGCGGGTAGTACACGCTGGTTCCCATGTTGTGATCAGGACCCCAGTTATTCGAGATCACCGACTGGTGATTCGGCGGCCACCGACTCTGCGAACGGTCGGTCTCGTGGACCCAGGTCTCGGTCCATGCCGTACGATGGTACGGGGGCATCTTCATCTGGAGCGAATCTGAATAGTAATGGTTCGGCCACCAGATCCGTGAAACTGTCGGCTCGTGCTCAGGCGGCATCGGACGACTCGACGAGGCCTGTTCTATGTGCCCGGGAGGCCAGGCCTTACTCACACTCGTTTCGTGGTAGGGGTCATCGGAATAGGTGACGAAGATGAGATGCCCGCCACGCGGAGGAAGCCATGTATTGGAAGCATACCAGATGTGGTTGGCCGGCCACTGCTTGCTTACTTCATACTGATGAGGACCGGTCGGCGTTGTTTTCGAGGCCCAGGCCTCGTGATCCCCGTCCGGATCCTCGCCGTCGTAACTTGCCGAAATGTTCCAGAGATGGTTCGGGGACCACCAGCCCGGGCGGTCCGGCGGCCACGTGTCGCTCACGCCCGACAGGTGCGTGTCCGGGGCACATCCCGAAGCCATGAATGCCTCTCGCCCGTGGGAGACAATGTATCCCATGTACTCGGCTGCCAACCGTGCCGCCTGGTCGATATCGTAGTTGCTCACTTCCTCACCGAATCGGTCGACGGTCACGAGCAGGTCCTCGGCGTTCACGTCGCCGTCAAAGTTAAGGTCGCCTTCGACATCCCCTGCGGCGACCGCCAGGAGCGTTTGTTCGATATCTGCTGCGCCAACGGCTCCCTGCGCATCCGGGGCGGTCTTCCCGAACGCCCCTTTCATCAAGAAACCGATCGCCGTGACGATATCTTCAGACGTCTCGATCCCGTCCCCGTCCAAGTCTCCAACATCCAGATCGGGGCCGTACAACTCGGCCATCCGGTCCATGAGCAACATGACAACATCCACATCACTCACGAGACAGTCGTTGTTGAGATCTGTCATCACCATGCTCGACCGCGACATGAACCGCGTCACGCCGGTCCGGTCTGGCGCGCCGTACTGGGCTGCGACAGACGCCGCCGTGACGGTAGTTCCGATCACACTGGTCATGATGTACGGCTTCGCACCCGCACCAAACCGGCCGGTTCGGATCTTCCGACAATACTTCTTCATGACAGGCGTCCTCCTGTTTCCGCTACGAAAGAGCGGCGACCTGCCGAGCATACCCCCCCCCCCCCCCCCTGTGTCAAGCCGTATTCTGAAAGACAACACGGAAACTGCCTCAGCCGTTTCGAGAGCATCGGATTGATCTGGAGTCTTTGTGGCTTGCCGAGAGTCTCATCTTCCCGACGCCGGTCTGCCCCACGATTCCGACACCGTCCCGACGTGCCCGGCCGGCCATGTGGGCTGCGGCCGGGTCCATGTTTCGGATACCTCCCCGGAATGCCCGGGCGGGTAGCGCTTGTCCGCGGCCTTTTCCTTATCCTTCCAGGTCTCCGAGACATCCTGCGTGTGGTTCGGCGGCCACCGGCTCAGCGACGGTGCGGTCTCGTGTGACCAGGTCATCGAAAGGTCGTCAAGGTGCTCGGGGGTGAGGAGCCTCATCGAGTCCCAATACCTGTGGTTCGTCCACCAGACACGCGAGACAACCGGGTTGTGGTCGTCGGGGTATGTCGAGGTGATCTCTTGCAGGTGGCCCGCGTGCCAGTACTTGCTGACACTTTCCTTGTGGTACTCCGGCGGCTCGGTGTCGGGCGACCGGGCGCGGCGTTTGTTGGGGGTGGCGGGGGGGAGCCACGTGCTCGAGGCGTACCAGAGGTGGTTGGCCGGCCACTGGCTGCTGATGTGTGTTTGGTGGGGCGCGGTGGGGTGGCGGCTGGAGGTGTACGAGAGGTGCTCGAGGGGGTCGGCTTCCTTGCCTTCGTACCTTGCCGAGATGTTGACGAGGTGGTTGGGCCGCCACCAGCCGGGGTGGTCGGCCGGCCATGCGTTGCTTGCGTCGGTCAGGTGCGTCTTTGCGGCGTCTGGTTGCTTCTCGGGCTGGCGGTGCGTTGCCTCGATGCGCGTGCCGAGCGCTGCGGCGGCGTGCCGCGCGGCGAGTTCGATATCCGTTGTTGCCCCGGGCGACTCTCGCAGCAGTTGCTCGATCGCGGCGACGATGTCTTCGTAGGTCCGGGCGCCGTCGCCGTCCTGGTCGCCGACCGCCAGGTCCGGGCCGTAGCGCTCGGTCAGCCGATCGTGGAGGGCAGCGATATCCACGTCGTCCGCGTCGCCCACGTCGGCAGCGGCTGATGCGGCGATGCCGACGAGCGCCGCGGCGGCACACTGTCGGGCCAGAATGGCAGGATAGTGCTTCATCTTGCGTGCTCGAAGAATGCCGGACCAGAACAGACCCGACGGTTGCGTTCCAGGCTTTGCCAACGCGGGCTGGAAAGCCCGCTCCCCTGGAGTTGCCAACGCGGGCTGGAAAGCCCGCCCCCCCGTATGGTTCAGAGGCTCCCGTCGCAGAGACTACCCCATCTGAACCGGATCAAACGCCACGGCGAAGTCGTAGACGGCCATGAAGTCTTCGAGGGTGTCGTCTTCGGTTTTACGCATGAGCCCGACCTCGACCATCGCAAAGACGATGCGGCCGAAGTCGTCGGTGGTGTAGAGGCCCCAGTGCTCCAGGACGGTGCGGGCAAGGCGGCCGTAGCGTTCGATCGCGTAGTCGCGCAGTCCCAGGCAGAGCTCCTGGCCGCTGACGTGCTTGGACTCGTCGGACGCATCGCCGCGTTGGCCTTCGCCGTGGGACATCTCGACGGCGTGGGCAAGCCCGTCGCGGACGAACTGGAACGCTTCGCGGGGGAAGGGGCCGGCGATCGCGCGCATCTTTTGCCAGTCGACTTTGATGGTGTCGGACACGGGTACTGCTCCGGAGGTCTTCGGCCAAAGCGGGTCCGCCCGCCGGGCTCTCAGTATTCTACGCGCTTCGGCCCGGGCGGCCAAAGGTTCCCGTCAGAGCCGGGGTCGGCTCGTGTACGGGGACCCGGCAACCACGAACCGCAGCGGGGCGTGGGTCCACTTGTCGTCGCCGCTGAGCCCGACCCGAGGCCCGGTAACGATGCTGCTATCGGCCAAAGGAGCGGTTTTTCTTCGCTCAACCGCCAGAGCCCCGAGCCGGGGCATGCGCCTGGGCTTGGACCCGGACCCGACGCCCGCGGTCAGATCGAGGCCGTCGAGCGTCCGGTCGATAGCGAACGCCTGGCACAAGCGGGCGGGGCCGGAGCAGAGATCGCGGTCGGTGAGGGGGTTCTTGCGAGGTTTGGTGCCGGCGGGGTGGGCACGATTGGCACGGATCAGGTCGAGGCCTTCGGTCGGCTCGACCGCCCGCAGCAGCACCGCGACGGGGATCCCCTCGGCTTCGGCCGAGATGTTCATGCAGTGGTGCATGCCGTAGGTGAAGTAGACGTACGCGGTGCCCGCAGCCGCCCACATCGAGGCGACCCGCGGCGTGCGGCGGCCGCCGAAGGTGTGGGCGGCGGTGTCGGGGATACCGAGGTAGGCCTCGGTCTCGACGATGGTCCCGGCCAGGCGGGTGCCATCGGACAGTGTGCGGACGAGGGTGCAGCCCAGGAGCTTGCGGGCGAGCGTGACCGGGTCGGTCGCAAAGAACCCGCGGGTGAGCATGGTGTGGGGCGGCATGGCGGGGAAGGGTACGGGAGTCCACAGTCTGGGTGCCACTGGGCGCCAGCCCAGTGCCGGGAGGTGCACGACGTCTCGCACTGGGCTGTCGCCCGGTGTCACCCGACGCCGCCCGTGCGCACGACGCGAGAGCCGGACGGTCAGGGAGAGCCCGGGCAGCCTGTCCCAATCGCCAGCAGCCCGGCATGGGCGCGCGATCGAAGCACCCGTTCCGCGGGCATCTGCTCGGCGGGCGGCACGTCCCGAACATCGACCGCGACCAGCCCCAGCGGTTGGGCTCCGGGCGCGAGCACGCACGCCGACTCGTCCCACCCCAGCGCCCGGCAGCCGTTGATGGTCATCATCGCCAGCAGCGTCTCGGCGAGGGTGGGGTCGGCATCGGTCCCGTCGCGGGCAAAGAGCAGGCGGGCTTCGTCCAGGACACTGAGCCCCGGGCCGTCGGGGTGGGGGTCGGGGTGGGGGTCGGGGTGGGGGTCGGGGTGGGGGTGTACATCGGCTGGAAGCCGGTGCCACAGGTTGATGATCGAATCGGTGCCGAGGCAGACGTTGACCCCCGCAGCCAGCATCTCGCGGTAGCGGTGCGGGCCGAAGCGGGCGGGGGCACCGAAGTAGCTGCTGGCACGGGGGCAATAGGCGACGCTGGCGCCCGAGCGTTTGAGGATCTCGAGCGCCCGCGATGTTTCTGAGTCACCATCCGAGCCGATGTCGTTGACGTGGGCGACGACGAAGGGTGTCGCGTCGCGGGCCGCCTCGTCGAGCACCGGCCCGAGGTGGGCGAGGGGCGACTCGCCCTTTCCGATGTGCGCGAGAATGCCATCGGTCCAGACGCCAAGGCGCTCGAGCATCTCGCGTTGCGGCCCGGTGCCTTGGGCGATGAACTCACGCTCCTCGATCGTCTCGGCCAGGTGCGTCGCCAGGGGAAGGCCGAAGCGACGGGCGAGCCCGACCGCGCAGCGGTAGGCGGGCAGGCTGACGGTGTTGGGCGCGTGGGGCTGGAGGCCGAGCCGGGCAGTGGCCGGGGAGCGGTTCGCCCCGTCGAGCACCGTTTCGAGCCGCCCGAGCGCGGCCGCCTCACGCGAACCGATCGCAAAGAACTCGACGAACGACACCCCGGCCAGCGGCGACTCGGCGAGCGCCTCGAAAGGATCGAGCCGGGGAACGCCCGCCGCCGCCCCGGCAATATCGCCCACCAGCACAACCCCGGCCCGCAGCGAGAGCCCGATGCCCCGGCGGACCGACTCTTTGATCTCCCCGGCGGTCTGGGCCCGGCCCTCCCGGACCCGATCGACCCACGCGACAAACCCCCCACCCCCACCCCCACCCCCACCCCCACTCGCACCCCCACTCGCACTCTCGCCCTCGGCCGTGTCGAACGGCAGCGGGCCCAGGTGGGTGAGGTCGAGGTGGGTGTGGGCGTTGACCATGCCGGGCATCAGGACGGCGTGGGTGAGGTCGATCGGGATGGCGGCCGCTGCGCCGGGATGGGCGTTGATCTGGCGGGGGGTGCCCGAAGCGAGGATGCGGATGTCCCGGCGGGACGGCAGATCGAGCCCGTCCCCGGGCGATCCGGCGCAGGTACCGAGTTCGACAAGCAGGTCGGTCGGGCCCGGAAGAGGGCTGGCGGAGAGGGCGTCGGCCATCGGGCCGGGCGGTGTCGGCGAGGCGATACCGGCGGTTCGGAGCCGATAGAGGCCCGGGGCGGGGGGGAGCGTGGGGGGCATCGTGGGGGGTGGTTGTGGCAAGGGGGTGGATTTCATGCCTGACTACGCGTGCGGCCGATGAGACGGGGACGGCGCGATACTATTCAGGGGCGGGGGCTTTCCAGCCCCCGGGCAACTGCGCCAGAGCGAACGGTACGCCCAGCCGGGTGTCGGCATGGGCGTCCCCCTTCACACCCCCACACCCCCACCCCCCTCGAACCACCCCCCTCAGACCCACTCCAGGAGACGACGCGATGACACAACGAACAGCTTTCTTCAGTCGGCACAACGTAAGACAAGCGGCGCTGCTGGCGCTGGCCGGGCTGACCGCGACCCTCGGCGGGTGCATCAGCCAGGTGGACTACGACAACCTGCTGGTCACCAACCGCACACTCACCAACCGCAACCAAGAACTCCGGGCGTCGCTGGATGAGTGCGAAGCCGCCCGCTCGGCCCTCGGTGGCAGCCGCCAGAGCGGCGACACGACCATCAGCCAGCTCACCGCGCAGCTCAAGGAGAAGGACTCCCTCCTCGACGACTACGAGCAACGGATGCGCCAGCTCGAAGAGCAGATGCAGGGCTTCAGCTTCGGCGCCCTTGACCCGGTCACCGACGCGGCGCTGGCCGACCTGGCCGCGAGACACTCCAACCTGCTCAGCTACGACTCGGCGCAGGGGATGCTGCGATTCAACGCCGACCTGACGTTTGGCTCGGGCTCGGACGTGGTCAGCGCCGGAGCGAAACGAACCCTCAGCTCGCTGGCGAACATCCTCAAAGGCAGCGGCGCGTCGCAGTACGACCTGGTGATCGTCGGCCACACCGACTCCCAACGCATCAGCTCGGGGACCGCGCGGCGACACCCGACCAACATGCACCTCTCCTGCCACCGGGCGATCTCGGTCCGCAACGAGCTGACCACGCTCGGGATCGACGGCTCCAAGATTCAGGCCGCCGGCTGGGGCGACCAACGGCCGCTGGTCCCCAACAACGCCGACGGCAACACGCCGGCGAACCGGCGCGTCGAGATCTATGTCGGACGCTCGGTCGGCGGAGCCGGTGGCGGCGCGCCCGCGGGCGGCAGCGGGAGCGCTGGAGTCGATATCGACCGCCAAACGCCCCCGGATCGGCAGCCGGCGATCACCAAGTAAGCGGCCCGATTGCCCCGGGCGGCCCATCCCCGGCGGCATCGAGAAAGACAAGCACTCCGAGCCCGGCCCGAAGACGGTCGGGCTTTTTTGTGTGGTGTCGGCGGGGTGTCCTTGTTCGTCTGTTGCACGTGGTGTCCTGCCCCCTCGCTTGCGCGAGAGGCTCTATGAAAGACAAGGGACGAGAACAAGAGACAACGAACGCAGTAGAGCCCCTCGCGCAAGCGAGGGGACAACAACCGACCGGGCACCCGAAGCAACTCCACAACGCAAGATGCTCTATCGAAAAATGTAGAGCTTGTGCGCGCAGATGTAATCGAGCACCGCCGGGTCGAGCAGGCGCTCGAGCGTTGCCCTGTCCTGCGGCTGTGCGGCCAGCGCCGTGCGGGCTTGGGTGGCGCTGCCCCGGACAAGAGGAATCGGCAACACCGCGTCCCGCCAGATCGTGAGCTCGTCCTCGCTCCACTCGGTCGTCGCCCGGAGGTGCGCAGCAAGCGCGGCCGCGTCGGCGAAGGGCTCACGGAGCACCACCAGAGGGGACGCCAGCGCGAGTATCTGGTGCGCCTCACGCCAGCGGTGGAACGCGGCGGCCTGGTCGGCACCGATGAGAAAGCGGAACTCGGCGTCGGGGCGAGCTTCGCGCGCGCGGCGGAGGGTGTCGATCCAGTAGCTCGGGGTGTTGTCGCCAGCGCGGTCGAACTCGTCGGTCCAGACCCCGGCCCGATCGAGACGATCGGTGGCGAGCTTGAGCATCGCCGCGCGGTGAACGTCGAGCGCGGGAGGGTCGGGCTTGAAGGGTGAACGGGCGGCGGGGACAAAGACAAGCCAGCCGCCCGGCGCGAGCGCAACGGCCCGCACACGCTCGGCGATCTGCACGTGGGCAAGGGTCGGCGGGTCGAACGAGCCGCCGACGAGGAGGATGTCCAGGTCGCCCTCGGGCACCGGCAGCGGGGTGATCGCGGGGTGCGGATGGGGGCGCGGATGGGGGTTCGGCTCGGGAGGTCGCGGCGTGTTGGAATGATCGGAGGTCATGCTGCTGGGGATGGTATGGGGAGGCGGCGCGGCTGCGCGAATCGATCGCCTGGACACCGCGCCAGAGCCGGGGGTGGGCGGCTACACTTGGCCCGAGAGGCCCCGTCGTCTAGTCTGGTCCAGGACACCAGGTTTTCATCCTGGTAACACGGGTTCGAATCCCGTCGGGGTCACTTTGCTGACACACCCGCCACACCGGCGGGTGTGTTGCGTTTTGGGGGCGTGCATCTCTCTTGGCACGGGCGCGGGAGGCGGGCGGTGTCTGCGCACCGGTGCCTCGACATCGGCTGTTCCAGAAAAAAATCGACCACGCGCGATCCGTCGGCGGGGGGTCGTCCGAAGTGTGCGTACCAGCGGCCCGGGTGGACGCTGGCAGCCCGTCAATGTCGGCGGTCCTGGAAACTGCGCGATCGCTGCGCACACATTGTCTCGAAAGGACACCAAATGCCTCTCTCTTTGCACAGAACGTTGCGGACCGCTTCGGCGGGGCTGCTTGTCGCCTGCGGCACCGCGATGGCGGCGTCGAGCTCGGCTCTTGAGACCTCCGGGTCTGACGGGTTGCGCTCGTGGCTGCCTTCGAGCCACAACGACGCCCCGCTTATCAAGCTCGACCCGCAGGCCAACCTGACCGACGTCTACGCGTTTGTCGGCTCGCGCTACGACACCAGCGAGGACGTACTCAACGTGATCGTCAACGTCCGCCCCTTCAGCGAGCCGGGCGACGGGCCCCACTACGAACGCTTCAGCCACGACGCGCTCTACAGCATTCACATCACCAACCCGGCAACCGGCGAGACCGTGATCCGCTACGACTTTGCCTTCTCCTCCACAGCCGACAACTACAAGAACGAGAACACCATCCTCTCGTTTGGGTTCGGCACCGAAGTCGGCCCGATCATGAACCTCGGCGATGCACGGCAGAACTTCACGCAGACCTATTCGGTCACACGCACCGAGGGCGGCGACGCGACGATGATCGCCGACGGCATCCTCACCGCGGTCCCCAATGTCGGCAACAACGTCACCCCGCTCTACAACGACGCGAACGGGCGGGCGATCACCGGCGCGGCGTCCTTTGCCGAGCTCGACGGCTACACCCAGCAGGCGATCGTTGACGCGAGCAACGGCGACGCGCTCTTTGCCGGGCCGCGCGACGACAGCTTCTTTGCCGACATCCCGGGCGTCTTCGACCTGCTCAACGTGCGAATCCTCGACAACGACGACGATTTCAGCGACGGGCTCGGACAGGACGGCCGGGGCAAGGACGGGTTCAAGGGCTTCAACGTCCTGTCGTTTGCGATCCAGATCCCGATCGATGAGCTGCCCGAGATGGCGTACAACGACGCGTTCTTCGGGCCTCAGACCGGGGTTGGGGTGTACGCCTCGGTCAGCCGACCGATGATGACCATCCGCAACAGCGGCGACGACATCCAGAGCTCGGGCGACTGGGTGCAGGTCAACCGTCTGGGCAACCCGCTGTTCAACGAGGGGCTGGTCGCGATCGCCGACAAGGACCGCTACAACGCGACCTCACCGGTCGACGACGCGCAGTACTCGACGTACGCGTCGAACCCGGAGCTGGCGGTGCTCATCAACCTCGTCTTCGGGACGGCGTTTGAGACCACCAACCGCACCGACCTCGAAGCGATCTTCATCCCCGACGTGCTGCGGGTCGCGACGACGACCGGGCCGGTGCCTCTCGAGGGCGAGCCCGGGTTCAGCCGGTTCGGGTTTGTCGGCGGCGACACCACCGGCGGCGTCTCGAGCGGCTGGCCGAACGGGCGGCGCATGGGCGACGACGTGGTCGATATCGCGCTGACCGCGATCGCCAGCGGGCCTTCCTACGCCACCATCACCGTGGTCGGCGACAACGTGCCTCGCAACGACGTGGACTACAACCGCGTGTTCCCCTACGGCGCGACGCCGCACTCGGGCACCTTCAACCGCAAGGACCCGCCCAAGATCCTCAAGGCAGACTTCAACAACGACGGCGAAGTGAACACCCTTGACCTCCTTGCGTTCTTCAACGCCTGGAACTCGGACCGCTGAGCCTTCACCTTCTGTGACGCCCGGCGGGACGGAAACGCCCCGCCGGGCGATTGTTCGAGAATCGGAGACGGGTCTCAAGCCCCGCACACCCCGCACACATCACACCGTTCGAGAGGACGACCATGACTATCTCACGACGACTGATTCATTCCGCACTGCTCTGCATCATCGCGGTGACGCTGACCGCGGGCGAGGCGCTCGCCCACGAGTTCTGGATCTCGCCGAGCACCTACAGCCCGGCCGCCAACGGGCTTGTCCGGGTTTCGCTCTTTCACGGCGAACGGTTCGCCGGCGACGTGGTAGGCCGGAACGACCCGATGATCAAACGGTTCGAGTACCGGCTCGGCGGGACAGTGGCCGATGTCCGGGGCATGCACGGCGCGACGACCGGCTTCATGCGGCCCGCCGGTGTCGGGCACGCGGTCATCGTCTACGAGACCGAGGAGTACATTCATCTGCTGCCTGCCGAGAAGTTTGAGGCGTACCTGCTCGAGGAGGGGCTCGACGAGATCCGCGAACGGCGGGCGGCGCTGGGCGAGTCGGGGACCGAAGGCCGCGAAGCGTATGTAAGGTGCGCCAAGTCGCTGCTGACCGTCGGCGACGCCGGCCCGTTCACGGGCGAGACCGAGGCGGTCGGGCTGCCGCTGGAGATCGTGATCGAGCGCATCGAGAACAGCGCCGACGGCGTGCTTGAGGCGCGGCTGCTGTTCGAGGGCGAGCCTCTCGCGGGTCGGCGGGTGGTCGCGACCTCCGAGAACAACCCCGGCGCGCTGGTCGAACTCGAGGCCGACGCCTTGGGGATGGTGCGGTTTGTGCCCGATGAGGGCGGGCCTTGGATTTTGACTGCGCTGCATATGGAGCGGGTGACGGACCGGGACGACATCGATTGGAAGAGCTACTGGGCGTCCACGACGTTTGCGGTGCCGGAGCGGATGCAGGCTGGCGAAGGAACCCATCTGGGAGGAGGGGCCTGAACCCGGCGCGGGGCCCTGTTCCCCCTCGGGCCCCGCTGCTTGGTTCGGGTGCGCTTGTTGTCCCCTTGAGCTACACTGGATTGATCGTACGAAAAGGTCGGCCCCGGTCGGGCCCGCAACACCACAGCGAGACACACGTGCCAGCACAGACGATACTCCAACGTGTTGCAGCCGGGGACCAGCCCGCGGTGGATGCGTGTGTTCGCGAATACGGCGGGCTGGTGTGGAGACTCGCGCGGAAGTATCTCGACCAGGTGCCGGCAGAAGTTGAGGACGCGGTGCAGGATGTCTTTCTCGAAGTCTGGCTCTCGGCGGCACGGTTTGATCCGGGCAAAGGGCGCGAAGCCGCGTTTGTCGCGACCATCGCGCACCGGAGGCTGATCGATCGGCAGCGAGAGATCACCACCCGTCGAAAGCACGACAGAAGAGCGGCCGAGCAGGAGCACGCGCCGCGGCTGTCTGAAGAGGCCCCGGGTGTGGCAGCGGAGGATCAGGTGAGGCTCGCGATCGCGTTCAACAGTTTGCCAGCAGTCGAACGGGACGCGCTGTGGTTGTCGGTCTATCGCGGGCTGAGCCACCGCGAGATCGGGCTGGCAACCGAGCTGCCGATCGGGACGGTCAAGTCGCGGCTGCGGCGGGCGATGATCCGGCTGACGGAGATGCTGACCAAGCCTGCCACGGGCGTCAAGGAGGGAGCATCGTGAGCCAAACCCCTTCCAACCTGCAACGGCTCGCCGAACTCGCGGCCGACGAGACCCTCGGGCAGCTCTCGGTCGAGGACCGCGCCGAGCTGGAACTCCTTCGCGAAGAGCTGGGCGTCGCGAGCCGAGGTGATGGAGACAGAGTCCTGGGCGAGCTGTTCGTGGCGTTCGACGCTGCGGCTGACGACGCCGACGCGATGCCCGAAGAACTCAGCGCCAAGCTGATCGCCAGAGGGCGGCGCATCGTGGGCTCTGAAACTTCTCCGGCTGCGGCCCCGCCGATCCCCCTCCCGGCACCCGGCCCGTCGCGGGGCTGGAAATCGGCGCTGGTCGCGGCGGGGCTCATCGCGGCGGTCTCGCTGACAGTCGCGGCGGTCTCGTTCGGCAATCGGGCCAAGGACCGGGACCGGTGGCAGACAGAACGGCAGGCGTTGGAGTTGCGCGTTGAGGAAAACCAAACACTGTTGGCTGTGGCAAGGACCGCTTCTGACGAGCTGCGGGTTGCGCTCGCTGCGAGTGAGTCGCTCGCCGCAGCGCAGCGTGAGCAGGTCCTGGCGGCCCAGCAGCGCGAGTTGCAGTACGCGCAGCAGTTGGCCGAGGCGACAAGCACCATCGGCGACCTCTCGACGAGAGTCGCGATGTACGAGGAGCCGATTCCGCCGGAGATCCTCGCGGCGAATCGGCAGAAACTGCTCGAAGTGCCCGACACGATCCGGGTGGCGTGGCAGCCGTTCGACCTGCCTGACAACCCGGCCGAGCAGCAACTGGTGCGGGGTGATGTCGTCTGGAACGACGAGTTGGAAGAGGGCTATCTCCGCTTTGTCGGGCTCGAGCCCAACGATCCGAGCGTCGAGCAGTACCAGGTCTGGGTGATCGACGATCGCGGGATGGAGCAGAAAGTCAGCGGCGGGGTGTTCAACGCGACCGCCGACGGCGAGGTCATCGTCCCGATCGTGCCGGGGATCGATGTCCACCGGGTGGCGCTGTTCGCGGTGACGATCGAGGAGCCGGGCGGGACGTGGGTTCCGGACCTCAAACGCCGCGTCGTGGTCGCGCCGGTCGAGGGCTGACCTGCCCCCCCACGCCCCCACGCCCCCACGCCCCGACGCCCCGACGCCCCTCACGCCCCTATCTTGGGGCCTGCCCAAGCCGCACAATCCACACAACCGATCCACACGGCCTCAAATACGACGGTTCACACGGAATAGACGCTCTGCCTGCGGTGTCTGCACCAGCGTTCCCACGATGCTAGAGTTCGCCGCATGATCCGAATACTCGCCATCCTGATGCTCATTCTCGCCGGCGCACCCGGTTTGGGAGCTGTCGGGGTGCGTGGTGGGTTCGCAGGGTCTTGCGAAGAGACGGCGTGCCAGCATGTGGTGGTCCGCACCACCTGTTGCAGCGAGACGATCGAGACGATGCCCTGCCACACGGGCGAGGACGACTGCACCTGCGGCGTCGCCCCGATGCCGGACCGACAGCCTCAGCCTCAAGCCCCGCTGCCACGCACCGAGCGTGATTCGCCCGCCGCCGCGCCCGCCGAGCGGCCTGCTCTGGTCGGCGCTGCTGCGTGGGACGCCAAGGCGCCGCGCAGCCCGATCGCCGCGCCGGACCAGTTCACGGCACTGACCAACAACGAGGTTCAGGCGCTCATGGGGGTCTGGAGAACGTAGCGACCGAGCACCACAGAGAGCGTGCGCGCCGACTTCGGCGGTGCACGCCCTGTGCCACTCGGACTTTCGCTCGTTCTTCTTGACACTCTGGAGCCCACCATGACACCGCGATCGGTCGCGTGCGCATTCAGCGCCTCGGCGATAGGACTACTCGGGGGATGTTCCTCCTCTCCGTTCGATCAGCCGTACGACACCAACCACTCGCTCAGCCGGACTCTCCCCGAGAGCGCGGACCCCGCCGCCCGCGCCCGGCTCGGCGAAGATGCCCCGCAACCGGAGTTGACCGAGACCTCGTCGCCGGACGACTACATCCGCTACGCGCTCTTTCACAGCCCGCAGGTCGAGGCTGCCTACCAGCGGTGGCGTGCGGCGGCCGAGCGGTTGCCACAGGTCAGCGCGCTGCCCGATCCCCGGCTGAGCTTCGGGTTCTTTCTCGATGAGGTCGAGACCCGTACCGGCGCTCAGCAAGGCCGGATCGGCGTGCAGCAGAGCTTCCCGTGGCCCGGGCAACTCGGGGCCCGCGAAGACGCGGCGTCCAGAGGCGCTTCGGCGGCGTGGCGGCGCTTCGAGGCGGCGCGGCTGACAGTCGCCGAGCGGGTGGTCACCACCCTGCACGACCTGGCATACCTCGACAAGACCATCGGCATCACCCGCGAGAACCTCGACCTCTTGCTGTCGTTCGAGGAGGTGCTCCGCGCACGGTATAGGGTCGGCGCGAGCTCGCACCCGGAGGTGATCCGCGTGCAGGTCGAGCTCGGGCAACTCGAGGACCGGATCGCCCAGCTCGACGCGATGCGCCCGGCGTACGTCGCCGAGCTGAACTCGGTGCTCGATCGGCCGGGCTCGACCGCGGTCCCCCTGATGGGCACGCTGCCGGGGCGGGTGGCGAGTGTGGACGCCGAGGGCTTGGCCGCGATCGCACGTCGGGCCAACCCGACACTGCTTGCACTCGACGAACAGATGGAGGCGCAACGGTTCCTGACCGAGGTTGCCCGCAAGGATGGGCTGCCTGATTTCACGGTCGGGGTGGATTACATCGTGACCAACGACGCGGCGGGAGCGTCCTTTCCCGAGAGCGGGGACGACCCGATCCTGCTCCGCTTCGGGCTGAGTCTCCCGGTGTGGCGTGAGAAGTACGACGCCGGGGTTCGGGAGTCGATCGCCCGTCGGCTCGCGATCGCGGGCGACCGGCACGCCGAGGCGAACCGAATCGCAGCCGGGATCCACCGGGCGTGGTTCGAGCACACCGACGCCGACCGGCGCGTGAAGCTGTACGAGCTGACGCTGATCCCCAAGGCCGAGGAATCGCTGCGGGCCTCGCTGGCGGGGTTCCGGGCCGGGGACACGAGCTTTCTTGACCTGCTTGACACCGAGCGCACGTTGCTCGAGTTCTCGATTGCTGCCGAGCGGGCCCGGGCCGACCGCGGCAAGGCGCTTGCGCGGCTGAACACGCTCGTCGGTGCCTCGGTGCCGACCGACGGCACGACCGGCGAAGAAACTCCTGCCTCGCCCACCGAAGGGGGTCAGCCATGAACCGCTTTCTCAAGATACTCCGGGTGACAGTTGCCTGGATCTGGCGTCATACGTCCGCGGGTGTCGCGGTTGTGCTGATCGGGCTTGCGCTGGTCATGGGGTACCACCTGGGTCAGGATTCACCCGAGGCGTCGACCGAGATTGCCGCGAATGCACACGACGACCAGACGGACGACACCGCGAGCGAGCCGCAGATGTACACCTGCTCGATGCACCCCTCGGTGCGGCTGCCGGACCCCGACGCCAAGTGTCCGATCTGCTTTATGGAGCTGATCCCGGTGACCGCCGACGTCGGTGAGGACCACGATCGGCGCGTGACGATAAGCAAGAGCGCCGCGGCGCTCAGCCGGATCGAGACCGCCCAGGTCGGGCGGTTCTTCCCGACCGCCTCGACCCGCCTCTACGGCAAGATGACGTTCGACGAGACCGCGGTCGCGAGGCTCACCGCCTATTTTCCCGGGCGCATCGAGCGGCTGTTCGTGAACTATCTCGGGGTGTCGGTCTCCAAGGGCGACCACATGGCGGAGGTCTACAGCCCCGAACTGCTCGCGGCGTTCGAGGAGCTCCGCCAGTCCATCGCGGCGGACCAGAACACCCGGGGGACCAGCGAGATCGTCCGCTCGACAACCCGCGACATGCTCGCGGCGGCTCGGGAAAAACTCAGGCTCTTCGGCATCACACCAGAACAGATCGCCGAGATCGAGAACGGGTCGTTCGACTCTGACCTGCTCACAATCTTTGCGCCGATCGGCGGCGTGGTCACCCATCTTGCGGTGCGCGAGGGCGACTATGTGCAGACCGGCGCCGCGATCGCGACGGTCGCCGACCTCTCGCGGCTGTGGCTTGATATGGAAGCCTACGAGTCGCAGCTCCCGCTCCTGCGCTGGGGGCAGCCCGTGACGTTCACGGTCGAATCGCATCCGGGCGAGACCTTCGAGGGGCAGATCTCGTTCATCGAACCGATGGTTGATGAACGCACGCGAACCGCTGCGGTGCGCGTCGCGGTGGACAACGCCGACCGACGCCTCAAGCCCGGGATGTACGTCTCGGCGGTGGTCCGGACCCGGATCGCAGACCACGGCGCGGTGGTCAACGACGAACTGGCCGGGCGTTGGGTCGGTCCGATGCACCCCTCGGAGCTGCAGGACGGGCCGGGGGCGTGCAAGATCTGCGGCATGGACCTGGTCCCGACCGAGTCGCTCGGCGTCGTTGGGGACTCGAGCGAAGTCGAGATGCCGCTGGTGATCCCGCGAACGGCGGTGCTCTTTACCGGCACGCGCTCGGTGGTCTACGTCGAGGTGCCCGACTCAGAACAGCCGACCTACGAGGGGCGTGAGGTCGTGCTCGGCCCGCGGGCGGACGATTTCTACGTTGTCCGCGAGGGGCTGCGCGAGGGCGAATCGGTCGTCGTCGATGGCGCGTTCCGGATCGACAGCGCCATGCAGATCGTGGCCAAGCCGAGCATGATGACCCCGGCCGGCGGTGGCGGCGGCAACGCCCACGCCGGACACACCGGGATGGCGCCGGGCGCGATGCCGACGGAGACCAGCGCGAGTGTTCCTGAGGCATTCATGGCTGCACTGAAACCCGTGTACGCGGCGTACCTCGATGCGCAGGAATCGCTCGCAGGGGACGACGTGGGCGGGTTTGTTCAGGCCGCTGACGATCTGCAGGCGGCGCTCGAGAACGTCAAGGAAGTCGGCCTGGTCGGCGAGCCGCGCGGGGAGTGGCGTCGGGCGGCGGCCAAGCTCCGCACAGAGACGGCCGTCACCACGCCCGAGCAGGCAAGGGTGCTCTTTGAGCGCATGAGCAAGGGCATCATCGCGCTGGAAAGAGCGTTCGGCCACAGCACCGACGAGACCTGGCACGTTGCCTATTGCCCGATGGCGTTTGACAATGCCGGGGCGGAGTGGATGCAACGCGGGGACAAGGTCAACAACCCCTACTTCGGCAGCCGGATGCTGCGGTGTGGAGATATCCGCGCAGCATTCCCCCCGACCGGCACCGCAGCTGATGCCGTGAGCGACATGCCGGACATGCCGGGGATGGAGCACGACCATGAGTAACCCGTCGCCTCAACCGAAGCCGGGCGTGCTCAACAACCTGATCCGGTTCTGCCTGGAACAGAAGCTGGTGGTTGCGATCGTGCTCGCCGGAACGCTGCTCTGGGGCGGGCTCGTTGCGCCGTTTGACTGGGACCTCGGCGGGCTCGCCCGAGACCCCGTCCCGGTCGATGCGATCCCCGACATCGGTGAGAACCAACAGATCGTCTTTACCGAGTGGCCGGGCCGAAGCCCGCAGGATATCGACGACCAGATCAGCTACCCGATGACGGTCGCGTTGCTGGGCATCCCGGGTGTCAAAGATATCCGCAGCTATTCGGTGTTCGGGTTCTCGACGATCTACGTCGTGTTCGAGGACGGCATCGAGTTCTACTGGTCCCGATCGCGCGTGCTCGAAAAGCTCAACTCACTCCCGGCGGGCACACTCCCGCCCGGGGTGACCCCGATGCTCGGCCCCGACGCCACCGCGCTGGGGCAGGTCTACTGGTACACGCTCGAGGGACGCGACCCCGAGGGCAACCCCACCGGCGGCTGGGGGCCCGACGAGCTGCGGTCGATCCAGGACTTTATCGTCAAGTACAAACTCGCCGGCGTCGAGGGCGTCTCGGAGGTCGCCTCGATCGGCGGCTACGTGCAGGAGTATCAGGTCGATGTCGACCCCGACGCGATGCGGGCGGCGGGAGTCTCTCTCCAGCAGGTCATCGGCGCGGTCCGGCAGAGCAACCTCGACGTGGGCGCACGCACGATCGAGATCAACCGAGCCGAGTACATCGTTCGCGGGCTCGGCTTTATCGAGAGTGTCGAGGACCTCGAGCAGGCGGCGATCACCGCACGCGACGGGCAGCCGATCCTCATCGGCGACATCGCGAAGGTCGCGCTGGGGCCGGCGATGCGGCGCGGGGTGCTCACCAAAGCCGGGGAAGAGGCGGTCGGGGGCGTGGTCGTGGTGCGCTACGGCGAGAACCCGATGGCGACGATCCAACGGATCAAGGACACGATCGCTGACACCGCGGCGGGCATGCCCTCGAAGATCCTCGCCGACGGCACCGAGAGCCGGGTCACGATCATCCCCTTCTACGACCGCTCGGGGTTGATCAAGGAAACGCTCGAAACGCTCAACTCGGCGATCACGCAGCAGGTGCTGGTCACGATCATCGTCGTGGTGCTCATGGTGATGCACCTGCGGAGCAGCCTGCTGATCGGGGCGATGCTCCCGATCACGGTGCTGATGACGTTTATCGGGATGAAGCTTTTCCGGGTGGATGCGAACATCGTCGCGCTCTCGGGGATCGCGATTGCGATCGGGACGATTGTCGATATGGGGATTGTGCTGAGTGAGAACATCCTGCGACGACTCGACGAAGCAGAGGCCGACGAGACCAGCACCGAGCCGACCATCGACGTCATCTATCGCGCGACCTGCGAGGTCGGCAGCGCCGTGCTTACTGCGGTCGCGACGACCGTCGTCGGGTTTCTGCCGGTCTTCACGATGGAAGCCGCCGAGGGCAAGCTGTTCAAGCCTCTCGCGTACACCAAGACCTTTGCGCTGATTGCCGCGATCGTCATCGCGCTGGCGATCCTTCCCGCAGCGGCTCATGGGCTCATGGGCTTCCGCATCCGGACCAGGCTCCTCCGCATGGTCGGGGCTGCGGCGTTGGTTGTTGGCGGCCTGGCGACCGCGGTCTGGGTCCACACGATCGGCGGCAGCATCATCGCGGCGTTCGGGGGCTTCTACCTTGTCAAGCCGTGGCTCCCCGACCTGGTGGCGCGCGGCATTCAATGGTCGACCAACCTCGTCGCGGTGTTTCTTGTCCTGCTCGTGCTGGCGGGCGCGTGGGAACCGCTCGGGCCCGAGCCCGGGCTGCCCGGCAACGCGCTCTTTATCGGGATCATTGTCGGCGCGCTCTTGCTCGCGTTCTGGCTTGTCCGGGCCGCGTTCCCCTACATTCTCGCATGGACGCTGCGGCACAAGCTCATCGGGATCTCGCCGGCGGTGCTCGTCGTGCTCTTCGGCGCAACGGTGTGGCTCGGGTTTGACAAGGTCTGGGGCTGGCTCCCCGATTCGGTCCGCCAACGGCAGGCAGTGGTCCAGGTCTCGCACGCTTTCCCGGGCCTGGGCAGCGAGTTCATGCCCTCGCTCGACGAGGGTGCGTTCCTCTACATGCCCACCACGATGTCCCACATCTCCATCGGCGAGGCAACCGAAATCCTCAAAGAGCTCGACCGCCGGATCATGAGCGTGCCCGAGGTCGAGATGGCGGTCGGCAAGATCGGACGTGTCGAGAGCCCGCTCGACCCCGCACCGGTCTCGATGATCGAAACAATCATCGAGTACAAGAGTGAGTACCGAACCGACGAGTCCGGACATCGCCTGAACTTCCGTTACGACAAAGACGCCGCCGAGTATGTCCGCGACGAAGACGGTCAACTCATCGAAGACAAGGACGGGCGGCCCTTCCGTCAGTGGCGCGACGAGGTGACGTCCAACCAGGACATCTGGGACGAGATCGTGGCCGCGGCGAAGATGCCGGGAGTGACCAGCGCCCCCAAGCTCCAACCCATCGAGACCCGGATTGTCATGCTCCAGTCCGGGTTCCGGGCGCCGATGGGCGTCAAGGTCTACGGCCCGGACCTCGAGACGATCGAAGGGTTCGGGCTCGAACTCGAACGGCTGCTCAAACAGGTGCCTTCGGTCCAGCCGCTCGCGGTGTTCGCCGATCGTGTGGTCGGCAAGCCGTATCTCGAGATTGATATCGACCGCGAGAAGATCGCTCGCTACGGGCTGAGTATCGCGGCGGTGCAGGAGGTGATCGAGGTCGCGATCGGGGGCAAGCCGTTGGGGATGACCGTCGAAGGCCGCGAACGCTACCCGATCCGTGTCCGGTACCTGCGTGAGCTGCGCGACCAACCGGACACGCTCGGCGATATTCTGGTCCCGACGCCGAGGGGCGCGCAGGTCCCGCTGCGCGAGCTCTCGACGCTCGAGTACCGACGCGGGCCACAGATGGTCAAAAGCGAGGACACGTTCCTCGTCGCGTACGTGCTGTTTGACAAGATGCCCGGCTTTGCCGAGGTCGCGGTCGTGCACGACGCGCAGCGGTATATCCAGGACGCGATCGACTCGGGCGACCTCACCATCCCCGCGGGGGTGAGCTACGAGTTCTCCGGCTCGTACGAGAACCAGCTCCGCGCCGCCAAACGGCTGACCATCGTGCTGCCGCTCTCGCTGGTGGTCATCTTCATGCTGCTCTACTTCCAGTTCCGCAAGGTTGGCGTCACGCTCATGGTGTTTACCGGCGTGTTCGTCGCGTGGGGCGGCGGGTTCATGATGCTCTGGCTGTACGCCCAGCCGTGGTTTCTCGACACTTCGCTGCTCGGGACCAACCTGCGCGAGCTGTTCGGGGTCCAGCCCTACAACCTCAGCGTCGCGGTCTGGGTCGGGTTCCTCGCGCTGTTCGGCATCGCGACCGACGACGGGGTCATCATGGCAACCCGCATCGAACAATCGATGGAAGAGAATAAACCCGACTCGATCGACGCGATCCGCAGGGCGGTGGTGAGCGGCGGCCAGCTCCGCATCCGGGCCGCGGTCATGACCAGCGCCACCACGATCCTCGCCCTGTTGCCCGTGCTCACCAGCACCGGACGGGGCTCTGACATCATGATCCCCATGGCGATCCCGTCGTTTGGCGGCATGGTCGTCGCGTCGTTCACCTGGTTCGTTGTTCCCATTCTGTACTGCTGGGTGCAGGAGTGGAAGTTCCGCCTGTCTCGCATCCGCAAACCTGTTCAAGTCATCACCCACGATTCACAAGGAGAATCATCATGAGATCGTTGACACTGTCCGCTTGCGTGTGTTTCGCTGCTTTCTCTCCCGCCGCCGTGTTCGCTCAGGCGCACGACGGCCACGACGGGCACGGTGCCCAGACCACAACCACTGCGGGGCACGACGACCCCGAGGGGTGGACCGGCCCCTACACCCTCGACACCTGCCCGATCTCGGGCGAGAAGCTCGGCTCGATGGGCGACCCGATCGTCCGCGAGTACGACGGCCGCGAGGTCCGCTTCTGCTGCAAGGGGTGCATCAAAGACTTCGAGGCCGACCTCACCGCGTCGTGGGCCGCGGTGGACGAAGCGATGATCAAGGACCAGATGCGGTACTACCCGTCCGAGGTGTGCGTGGTCTCGGGCGAGCCCTTGATCGAGGACGGCGAGGACATCGCGACCGATATCGTCTACAACAACCGCCTCATCCGCCTCTGCTGCAAGATGTGCAAGCGCAAGTTCAAAGCCGACCCCGCGAAGTTCGTCGCAGAGCTCGATCAGGCGGCCGCCGAAGCACAGCGCGAGCACTACCCGCTCGACACCTGCCCGATCTCGGGCGGGACACTCGGGTCGATGGGCGAGCCCGACGAGATGGTCATCGCGGGGCGGCTGTTCCGCTTCTGCTGCCCTGCGTGCCGGCCGAAGGTCGAAGCAGACCCCCTGAAGTACGTCCAGATGATCGACGCGGCGTGGCAGGCCCAGGGCATGTTCATGCCCGACATGATGGACATGGACCACGCAGACCACGACAATGACCACGGCGACGGCGGTCACCACGACGACGGTGGTCACCACGACCACGACCACTAAGAGCCTGCGCTCTCTCGGTCGGCGGTTTCGAGCCGTCGACCGAGAACGTTCTTGCATGCCCTTTCAAGCGCGTGCCCGTCTCTCCCGGCCGACCTCAGGCCGGGGAGGCGGGCCCGTTTGCGTTTTGGACCAGCCGCATCCGGCCAACCGCTGGTATGTGTGCTCCACAGTCGCAACCGCTTTGTGATCTGTCGAGCGCCCCCGCCTACAACCGGTCAACGATCCTGCATGCTCCCGGCATGAGCACCATGAAGCCCGGAACCATCGGCTGGCACGACCTCACTGTTTCCGACGCCCCGGGCGTTCGGGATTTTTACGCGGGTGTCGTTGGCTGGTCTGCTCAGCCTGTGGACATGGGCGAGTGCGCCGACTTCACCATGCACGCCGGCGACGACGCGCCGGGGTGTGCCACGCGCGGGGCAAGAACGCCGGCCTGCCCGCGCAATGGTTGATGTATGTGGTGGTTGCCGACCTCGATGCGGCGCTCGCGCAGGTGCGTGCGCTCAAGGGCGAGGTGCTCACCGAGCCTCGCTCGGCCGGCGGTGGGAAGTTCGCGGTGATCCGCGACCCTGCCGGTGCGGTGCTCAGCCTGTACCAGACGGGATGACACCCGCAGCCGCTCACGGTCAATCGCTCCGCACCGCAGCGAAGATTTCCGAGACCATCGCGTGCAACTCCTGCATCTGTGCGCGTGCGAGCCGCTGCCCGACCTGCGACGCGACGTACATCCCGGCAGCCGCAAGAAAGAACACGATGCTGCACACCGCCGCGATCCACACCGACTTCCCGATGATCGCCAGCGACACGGCAAACATCAGGCCGAAGCTCCCTGCGGTGGTCAGGGTGATGTACCCGAACATGAACCCGGTCCAGACCGCCGGCTTGGGGCTGAAGCGGCCGTGCAAGACCGAACCGGTCGCCGCGGGCGAGACCTCCATCGTCAGCCACGGCGACCAGAAGTGCCGGTCCTCGGGCGGCACGGTCAGCACCACGTGCGGCCCGCGGACCTGGTGCGGGTGGCGGGTGTCCTCGCCCAACGCCTCTTCCACCATCGCCATCGCCCGCTCGGGTGGCTCGGTGAGTGTCATCTCGAATGTCGGCCGGACCGGGGGCGGATGAAGCATGGCGGCGTCTCGGTGATTCGTGTCGCCGCAGGATACAGCATGAACCGGTGGTGCCGCTACCCCCGGCAGCCGGGTGGCTAGAGTAGCTCTGACCAGGCAGGGACCAGGAGCGTACGGCTATGCATCGGAACAGCGCAGCGGCAATCACCATCGGGCTCGTGGGGTTCGGCATCGTCAGCCTCGGCGGCCTGGGCGGGTGCGCCTCGGCGTCCATGGCGATCAAAGAAAAATTCGGGTACGCCAAACGCGAGCAACTCGTCGACGGCGTCCAGAAAGCCCGCGACGCCCAGGAGAAAGCCAAAGAGCAGTTTGCCTCAGCGCTCGATGAGTTTATCGCCGTCACCCAGGTCGACGGCGGCGAGCTCGAAGCGACCTACAAACGCCTCCAACGTGAACTTGACCGCAGCGAGGACCGGGCCGACAGCGTGCGCGGGCGGATCACCTCCGTCGAGCGCGTCGGCAGCGCGCTCTTCCGCGAATGGGAACAGGAACTCAACGAGTATTCCAGCGAATCGCTCCGCACCTCAAGCCGGGAGCAACTGCTCTCTACCCAACGGCGTTACGACGAGCTGCTCGCCGCGATGAACAAAGCCGAGCGCAAGATGGAGCCGGTGCTCTCGGCGTTCCGCGACCAGGTGCTGTTCCTCAAGCACAACCTGAACGCCCGGGCGATCGCGTCGCTCGAAGGCACCGTTGGCGAGCTTGAACAAGAGATCGGCGCGCTGATCCGCGACATGGAAGCCTCGATTGCCGAGGCCAACGCCTTTATCGATTCGATGGGGACGTAAGCCGCGGGCGTGCCTGAGCGTCACCCTCGCGCGGTTGCCAGTTCAGGCAACGTCGCGCAGGACGGTGCGTTTGGCGTGGACTTTGGCGATCTCGGTGAGCTGACGCTGGCGGAGGTCGTCGAGCTCGACAAACTCGGCACCGACTTCGTACACACCCACCGCCGTACGCTTGACCCACATGACCACGCACGGGAAGGGCGCGGACTTGCCCATGACGGTCTCGAACACCAGCGAACGGTGTTCGCCTTTCTTGGGCGCAAACAGCGAGCGGATGCGCAGCTTGGCGCCGGTGCGGGAGAGATCGACCACCCGCCCCGAGCCGCAGCGGAGGCGCTCGCACGCGATGCGGCCGGGCCGACGCCGCTCCGCCGCCGCGTCCTTGTCGTAGTTCTCAAGGCTGATCAACGAGAGTTGGACTCTGGACATACGCCAGGTATCGGCTCGCGACGCCAGCCGGCGCAACTGTTCTTGCCCGGATCGAGGATGGGTGTGTTCGCCGAGCGGTACGACCCGCTCGGAATACCACGCGCGAACGGCTACACGTCTCTGGCGCGCCACAATCGAGAACAGACCGCCCCGAGCCTGGTCCGATAGGCCGGGCCTGTTCTCCCGAGCACGGATACCCCGCCGGCGGGTTCCCGGTCACGCCATCCGTACCCAGCGGACCAGCGTCCTGAAGTTTGGCGGCTTGCCGAACATCAGCAGTCCGATCCGGAACACCTTGGCCGCAAACCAGACACACCCAAGCGCAAACGCGGCGGTGATCGCGATCGAAAGCGCAATCTGCCAGAAGGGCGGCGGCTCGGAGCTGGCGATACGCACCACCATCGCAAACGGCGACATCGGCGGCACCATGCTCAGCACAAACGCCAGCGTCGAGTTGGGATCGCGCGTGATCGGCAACCAGAAGAAGTACGGCAGCATCACCGTGAGCATCACGGGGGTCTGGAGCGACTGCGCCTCGCGCAGCTCGTTGACCGCCGAGCCGATCGCCGCCATGAACGACGCAAAGATGAAATACGCCAGTACAAAATAGATGCCCAGATAGACGAGTTTGTCAACCGAAAGCAGGTCCGCCTTGGCGAACGCGATCAGCGTCGCAACACCCACACCGGCGTAGACCGTGAGCATCACCACGCCCACACACATCTGCCCGAGAATCTTGCCGGTCATCAGTTGCATCGGGCTCACGGCGCTCAGCAGGACCTCGACCACCCGGCTCGACTTCTCCTCGATCGTCGTGGTGAGCAGGTACTGCCCCCCCACCATCACCGACATGATCAGCAGGATCATAAAGACGAACGGGAGCATCATGTTGAGGGCGGTAGTGGCCGCCCGTGCGTCTCCGCTGTCGGTGATCTCTTTGGTCCGCGCAGCCGAGACCGTCGTCAGCGCCTCGACGTTCGTGGCGTCAACCCCCGCGGCGGCGTATCGGGCATCGAGCACCGCGTCCCGCAGCCCGCGACGGATCAGGTCGATATGCCGATCGTCGGTCTTGGCGCGTATGAAAAGTTCGTAGCCGCCGAAGGCCTCGGCACCCTCGGTCTGTTGCACCGCGTCTGGTGCAACGATCGCCAGCCCGACCAGCGCATCCTCGGCCTCTTTTTCAGAGGGTTTCAGCCGATCTCGCAACGCCTCGATATCCGTATCCGCCGGATAGCTCTCGACCGTCAGCACCGGGGGAGGGCCGAACCCCTGCGCGATCGCACTCCGCACCAGCGGGCTATCGAGCTGCTCCTTCCACTTGTCGGCCTCGTCCCCGAGTTGCTCGGCAAACTGCTTCTGCACCATCGAGCTGGTCTCGGCGATCAGGGTCGCGATCCCCTCCTCACTCAGCCGATCCTTCACACCCGGCAGCACCGCCCCCGACCGATCAACGATCGCGATCTTGCCTTCCAGCGGCGGGGCTTTGGCCTCCTCGGTAAACTTGATAATCAGCGGGATCGCAAGCGCCGCAAGCATCGGGATCAGAAACGCCCCGATCAGGAACGCTTTGGTCAGCACGGTCGACGAGAACTCACGCCACGCGATGGCGGAAACTTTGGCGATCATACCGACGCTCCTGCTGCTGCTTCCTCACGCAGCTCGGCCCGCAGCGATGCCTCGTCGGCCTCCTGCGTAGCGTCGCGGGTGACGATCTCAATAAACACGTCCTCGAGCGTCGGACGCCGCAGCTCGATCTTCGAGACCGGCGTCAGCTGCAAAATCTGCCGCATGATCTCCGGCGGCGCAACCCCATCCTGCAAAGACACCTCGAACGCCCCATCCATCGGCGTCACCGACTCCACCCCCGGCACCGACCCGACCGCCTCGGCGCCGCTGGGCTCCAGCGGCGCAAACAGGATCGTCCGCGGGTCGTACTGCGCCCGGATCTCGTCCAGCGACGCATCGAGCACCTTGTCGCCCTTGTTGATCATGATGAGGTGGTCGCAGAGCTGCTCGGCCTGGTGCATCACGTGCGTCGAAAAGATCACCGTGCGGCCGGCCTCGTGCTGTTCGAGGAACAGGTCGCGCAGCAGCCGCATGTTCACCGGATCGAGCCCGCTGAACGGCTCGTCGAAGATCAAGAGGTCCGGCTCGTGCAGCACCGCCGCGATAAACTGCACCTTCTGCTGCATGCCCTTGCTCAGCTCGTCGCAACGCTTCTTGTAGCAGTCCCCGAGATCGACGCGGTCGAGCCAGCCCCGGACCTTTTTGTCCAGGCCCGGCCCCCCGGCCCCTTTGAGCTTGCCGATAAAGTTGAGGAACGCCCCGACCTTCATTTTCTTGTAGACGCCGCGCTCTTCGGGCAGATACCCGATCCGGTCTTTGCTCTCGACCGCCGACGCCTTGCCCAGCACGCTGAGCCGCCCGGCGTCGGGAAAGAGGATCGACATGATCATGCGGATCGTGGTGGTCTTGCCCGCGCCGTTGGGGCCGATGAAGCCGTAGAGCGCGCCCTCGGGCACCGCCATGTGCATATCGCGCACCGCGACCTTCTCGCCGAAAGTCTTGGTAATCCCGTCCATGATGATTGCGTCTGGCACGATACCCCTCCCCGTTGTGGAGATGAACCCGGCATTATTGGCGAAACGAACACGGATATTTCACCCGTTCCGCTCCGCGTCTTTTCTGCGGTGCCACTGGACGAAGTCCAGTGCGATGGCGCTCGGACACTCCGACAGCCAGCACGCCCCCACAATACCACCTCACAACCCGAACCGCGAAAGAGGCACCGTCCCATCCACATGCACCGCTTCAGCCTCTCCCGCGCGCAGCCCCGCAACCGCCCCGGCAAAGTCCGGCGGCAGTGACGCAGTAAACACCATGGGTTTGCCTGTGATCGGATGCTCGAACGCGAGAAGCCCCGCGTGCAGCATCTGCCGTTCGATGACGGTGCCGTCCGCGAGCGTCAGAGGCTTGCCGCTGTACATCTCATCACCCACGATCGGCCACCCGTTATGACTCAGGTGAATCCGGATCTGGTGCGTGCGGCCTGTCTTGAGCTCGAGCTCGACGAGCGAAAATTCCTCGCCCTCACGCGCATACCGCTCGCGCACCCGGCAGATCGTCACGCTCGGCTTGCCCAGGTCGTCGTAGCGAACCACATACTTCTCGCGGTACCCCTTCTCCCTCGAAGGATGAGGCCCCAGCGGCAGGTCAATCACCTGGCCGTCCGGCTCGACACGACCACGCACCAACGCGAGGTACCGCTTGTCCACCGTGCGCTTCTCGAACTGTCGGCTGATCTTCCAGTGCGATTCGTCGTCCTTGGCAAACACGATGCACCCCGTCGTGTGCCGGTCGAGACGGTGCACCACGCCCGGCCTCGCAAACTCTTCGCCGACGCCCGAGAGCCCGCCGTCCGAGATATGCCCAAAGTGCCACGCCAGCGCGTTGATCATCGTGCCCGCCAACTCTGAACGTGCAGGATGCACGATGATGTCCGCCTGTTTGTTGAGCACGATCAGGTGCCGGTCTTCGTACAGCACGTCGAGCGGGATCTGCTCGGGCCGAATCGTCTTGTCCGGCGGCACCGGCACCACCACCTCGACCCGATCACCCCGCACCAGCTTGGTCGAAGGTTTCGCAGCACGCTCGTTCACCGTCACGCCGCCCGACTCGATCAGCCGTTGCAACTGGGTGCGGCTCATAAACGTGATGCGGCTGGTCAGGTACTTGTCCAGCCGGGTCTGGAGGTCGCGCTTGAGCGTGAACCGCACCCGGGGCAGCTCCGCCTCGCCGCCCTCGCCGCCCTCGCTCTGGGCGGTGCCGGA
>JAUZRR010000012.1 GCA_030950285.1 Planctomycetota bacterium
TCTCGGCATAGAGCCGATGGACACGGATCCCGGCTTTCACGAAGGGGGCGCAGCGCGTGTGCATCGCGTCTTCGTGCAGCCACGAGCTGATGACGATGTCCGTTGCGCCAACGAGACCGATTTCCTCGGGCAAAAGGATCGGCCTGCCCCAGAGTTCGCCGGCCTGCCTGGTGCGGTCGTCGTCAAGAAACGCGACGATCTCGGCTGGTGCGTGCTGGAAGGTCTCGCGCAGTTCGAGCGTGTGCCGACCTGTGCCGAAGACCACGACCCTGCGACCGGCAAGCGCCGCCAGCACCCCGGCCATCCGTGCTGCTGCGTCTGTGGGGACGGTCCCCGACCCGCCGCCGCCAGCTCCTGTAAACGCGGCCAGGGCGTGCCTCGGCCATGACCGCGCCGGCTGCTGCGCCACACGGTCAATCACCGAGGCGTACCGCTTTGCACAAAGCTCAGCACTGAACCGATCGCACATGCGCGACCAGCCCGCGACCCGCATCGCGTGGAGCCTGTCGTCGCCGAGGCGCACGGCGCGCAGCACGGCCTCTGCCATGCTCGTCCCGGCCTCTGCTTCCGAAGCCTCGGGCCCGGCGCTGGCGAGCACGCCGGTCACGCTGTCGGTCACAAGCTGGGCGGTTCCCGATTCGCTCGGCGTGAGCACCGGGACGCAGCCGCGGGCCAGCGCTTCGAGCAGCGCGACACTCAACCCCTCGTAGCGCGAGGGCAGCACAAACAGGTCAGCCGCCTCAAGCGCCGCGACGACCCCGGCCGGGGGGGTCGGGCCGAAGCGCCGTGCTGCGGGACGTCGCGCGCACATCGCGTCAACATCCCCTGCTGCGGGTCCATCGCCGAGCATCGCCAGCTCAAACCGAACCCCCCACTGCTGCAACCGATCGGCCATGACCGCCATCGCGCCGATGCGTTTCTGTTCGTGGTCCATGCGCCCGGCATAGAGCAGCCGCACGGGTCGGCCCGCCAGCGGCTCGCGCCGGAGCGCGCCGGCCGGCACCTCGACGCCGTAGGGAATACCAAAGACATCCGGCCCGCGCGTCGGCACCATGCCGCCGAGCCTCGTCGTGATCCGCGCACTCACACCCACAAACGCGCTGAGCATCGGTGCGTAATGCGCGCACACCGCGTCGTTGTAGCGGATGTCGGAATGATGCACCGCGACGACGCGGACCAGCCCCGGCTTCTCGCGCAGGAGGGCCGCGAAAACGCCGTAGGCATCGCCGAGCAGGTTGGGGCTGCACACCACCGGGAGCCCGGGGGCCCTTGCCGCCAGCACCCCCAGCGCAAGCCGATAGACCGGCAGGAACGGCGACAGGTCGCCCTCGCACCTGTCCATCGGCACGAGCCCGCCGGCGTCGAACAGCTCAACCCGGGGGTCGAGCCGGAAATCAACCGGCTGCTGCCCTTCCGGTTCGTCGTGGACGATCAGCCCGACCGCGCGGCCTTTGGGCGCAAGGGCGTTGACCAGCCGCACCGCCCACGCGGTCACGCCGCTGGCGTTGAAACCGTGGGGGAGTGAGATGAGCAGTGGTGCGTTCATGACTGGTACGCCGCGTCACCAAGGAGCAAACGAAGATACTGCCGCGCGGCATCGGCCATCGTCGGCGGGCTGAGCTGAGCACGGTACACGTTCAAGTGCTCCCGCACCCGTTCAAGGGTTGCCAGCAGCTGCGCCGGGGTGCCAAAACCGAGCCCGCCGTAGTGTACAACCTCGGGATGCCCTCCTGATCGCAGATACACCGCGGGGAGCCCGCAGGCCTGCGCCTCGACCAGCGCGTTCGAGCACGGATCGTCGCGACTCACAGCAAGATAGACGTGGTGATCGCGGTAGAGCGCAGCCATCGCTTCGGGGGGCTGGGCGTCGATGACCCTCCACCGCTGCAACGCCGCGCTGGTACGCCCGACAAGGGTGAACTCGAACCGCTCGTGATCGGCGTGGCGATCGAGCCACTCGTAGACCGCTGCTGCACGCTCGGGGTTCTCGCCCCTCGACGACGCAATCACCCGGAGCCGCTCGGCGTCGCGCGGCACGGGCAAGAGATGGTCCGGCTGCGCAAACACCACCGGATCGGCCGCGTTGTGCACGATCACCGGGCGGACCGGTGCGTGCCCGGCCTCGGCCAACGCCCCGAGTGCAAACGCCGACGGGACGACCGTCGCGTGGGCGTAGCGACGGTTGAGATCAAGGCACACGCGATCGAGGCGAAGCGCATCGGGCGCAGGCCGCAGGAGAGCCGTCGGCCCGCCGATCCGCTGCACCACACGCGGATGCCGCGCGGCCTGCTCCTGCATCACCCGCTCAAACAGTTCGACATCGAACCGGCAGCCGTCGAGCAGGTGCGCGGTCGCGGGCTCACCTGCCCCATCGCTCGTGACCTCGATCCCCTCCCGCTCACACGCGGCCTTGAGCGCGCCCATGAACCGGTCGTCCCCACCCCAGAACGAGACCCGGCGCGGACGCTGGCGGAGGGAAGGGGCAGCCCTGGCTTGCGGACGCGGCTGCGCGCCGGGCGCGAGGGCTTCGGCATACGCGGCGCGCCACCGCGGCGTGTTCGCAGCAACCGTGTGCCGGGCGCGGACCAACTCCTGCACCGCGGGCACAAATCGCCGCATCACCCCCGACTCGATATCTCGCTCGATCCGATCGGCCGCGTCCACCGTGTCTGCAAACAGGCACTCGGCGGGGAGAAGGTCCGGCACGATGCCCACCGGCGTCGAGAGCTGCGGCACGCCCCGGGCCGCAGCCTCGAGCACGCCGCGCGGGCCGCCCTCGTGCCGCGAGCAGCACAGGTGCAGGTGCCCGGCCTGATAGAGGTGCGCCAGCTGCTGCGCGGGAAGGATGTTGTGCGGATAGTCGTCGCCTTCGACGATTTCGCCCGCAAAGACCCAGGGCACGCCGAGCACATCCAGACGCCTGCGCAACCAGTGCCGTCGCGGCCCGGCGAGCAACGCGACCACCGGCAACCCGCGGCGTCGGCACAGCCCGAGCACCTCGGCAAAGACATCAGGCCCTTTCACGCACTTGGGCTCGACGCGGCAGGCTGCGAGGCCGTCGCCGATCGTGTCGCGGTAGAAGTTGACCACGACATAGGACTCTGTTGGAAGCGATCCGATCGCGCGTTTGACAATCTCCCCCGCTGGTGCAGACCGCGGCGCAAAGCACGCGTCATCTACCGCGTAAGGCACAAACGAGCACGGCACCGCCAGGTGATGCAAGAACTTGTACGCAGAACGCGATTGTGCGATCCAATGGTCCACACGCTGCATCGCGCTGGCAAAGCCCGGCATCCCCAGCCGTTGCTGCGGATCCCCTTCAACGTGGCAGATCACCCGCTTGCCGAGCACCGCCTCGGGGGGCAGCTCCATCAAGGGCTCCCACCACACCGCGTGGACCACGTCGGCGCTCGCAACATCGTCGACAATCTCGACCGGATCGTTGCCCGCCTTGAGCGACGCGATGGTCAGCCGCCGGTCCTCGTCGATCGCCCAGCCGGACCCGTCGCCCTTGACGACATACACCCGGGTGGGCGTCATGCCGACACTCCGAACCGTACAACTCGGCGCCGCGAAAGGGACATGATTGGGCTATCGGCCAAGATCGCAACGGGCCGCCAGACTTGGCACGCGGGCATCCGACCGCGAGGCACCGGGCAGAGAAGAGAATCGAACATGTTGCTCAGGCGGCGCGAGCCGAGCGCCGATCCACGGGCTGTGCATCTCGCCAGGGCGCGACCACCCGCCGTCCGACCCTTTGCCACCGTTCCAGCGCGTCGAGCATCGGTCCCGGGCTCAGCGTGCCCACGACCAGCACCTCCGCCGAATCGGGATCGGTGATCGAGACCCCGGCTTCGTGCACGATTTCTGCGAGCGCTCGCTCGACCGCCCAGGCGTTCTTGCCGCGCTCGACGATCGCAGCCGAGGCAAACGGACGCTCGCGCCACGCAAGATTGAGCGCCGCCCGCACGTGCCCAAATCCTGTAAACCGATCCCATGTGGCGCGGAGCAACGGGGTGCGCGGCTGCTGGTGCAGCGTCTGCCGCAGCTCGACGAGCCCGCGTGCGTACCCGGCGCGGGCGCGTTCTTTCTCCGCGATCTGGCGGTACCGACGCCGTTGCTCGCGGAGCATCTCCCGCCGCAACGGCAACGGCGCGTACCGCTGCATGACCCACCCGTTGTTGCGGACGAGGCGGGAGAGGATCTGGTCCATGTCGCGCCCGATGCTGATCTTGTGGTGCTCGACACAGAACGCCGGCTCGAACGCGACCGACCAGCCGTGGCTGAGAAACCGCGCGGCCAGGTCGTACTCCTCGACGTAGTAGCCGAACGAAGCGTCGTACCCGCCCGCAGCGACAAACGCCCCCCGACGGATCGCCACGCCGCAGCCGACGAAAACCTCGGGCAGCCCGCCCGATTCCCGACAGCCCAGCGCGGGCAGGTGGATATCGGCCATGACCGCCGCAACGGTGTCCGGCTGCGCGTCGAGCCGCTCGATGGTCGCTGCGAAAGGCTCGACCCTCTCGACCGGATGCGAATCGTCATCGAGCATGACGATCCATTCGGCATCGGCGCAAGCCGCATCGACCGCAGCATTCCGCGCTGCCGCCCCCGCGTTGCGCTCGAGCCGAACCACCCGGCAGGTGATGCCGTTGGGAAGAACTTCGGGCAGCGTGACCGGTTCGTCCGAGGCGTTGTCCGCAACGACAAGCTCGGCTGGTGTGTTGATCGTCAACCGGCCGAGGTGTTCGATCGTCTGACCAAGCCGCTCGGGGCGGTTGCGTGTGGGCATGACAAAGCAGATCACGACGCCTGCCTTTCGCTGCGCGCCAGCGGTTTGATCTCTGCGCCGGCGTAGGCGATTCGTGCGCCGGCGAGCCGGAGCAGCGTTCGGCGGATCTCGGAAGGCTCGAGCGCAGGGTTGCCTATCCGCTGGCCGTGGGTCGCAGCAGCCGCAGCCGCGAGGATCGCAGCCGGCGTGACCGAAGCCCCCGCAGCCATCGCAAGCGTCGCGGTGGTAATCAACGCATCACCACAGCCGAGCGGGTCGACCGCGTGGGAGCTCAGCGCCGGGACGTGCTCGCCACTGACCCGCGAGCGGAACGGATCGCTCCCGGCAGGATCAGGAGCCGCGTCGGGCTCGGGGATCGGTGCAAAGGCCACCAACCCCTCGGCACCCATCGTGATCAGCGCGGCTTTGGATTGTGTCTCATCAAGCAATCGGCACGCGACGTTCGGCAGCGCCTCGCCGAGCAGGCTGTACGCCTGCCGGGCTTCGTCTTCGCTCGGGCAGATCAGGTCCAGCCCGCGCATCGCCCGCAGCCCGTGGCGGCGGCCGCTGACATCGCCCGCGAGCACGCCCACGCGCGGCCTCAACAACGCGCAGAGACTCGACAGCAATCCCGGACTGAACAACCCCAGCCCGAAGTCGGCGACGATCGCCGCGTCGGCACCCCCACCCCCCCCACCACCACCCGCGCCCACCGCGTCCGCGGTTGCCGCGAGCAACTCGTCAACGCCCGCGGTGTCGAGCACGAAGGGGTCAATCAGATCGACCTTCATGACCTTTTGCGACCCGACCAGGAAGCGCTGCTTCTCGGGAATCCGCGTGCCCCGGCGGATCGAGACCAGCTCGATCCCGTCGGCCGCGAGGCTCCGCGCCAGTTCAGTGGCCGACTCGGTCTCGGGCAGCACCGTCACCAGCGTCGGGCGCGCGCCCAACGCCGCAGCATGGCGCGCGAGAATCGCAGCCCCGCCGTCGAACGAACGCCGCTCGACCGGGCGCAGGGTCATCACCGGGCTCTCGCTGGCAACGTCCGGCCGATCGCAGAACAGATAGGTATCCCGGATCACGTCGCCGACGATCACCACCCGCTTGCCCCGGATCGCAGCCAGGGTCTCGAGCAACCGGTCGGGCTGGGTGTCCTCGCGCTCGAGCAGCTGCCCGAGCCGATGGTGGAACGGATCGACCGACGATTCCATCGCTTCGATCAGCGCCGTCGAGCTGAAGATCACGTCACCCGAGCTGAAGACCACCCGCCCCCCGGCCCGCTCGACCGCGTCGCGCTCGGCCTGAAACCTCGGGTCGGCGTTGAACTCGTACTCACGACCCTTGACATAGACATCCGGCTGGACCTCGGCGAGCAGCCCGGCAGCCGTCGGGCGGGGCTCGACATACACCCAATCCACACAGTCAAGCTCGGCGAGATTCTCCGCCCGCAGCTCCTGAGGGATCAACGGCCGCCCCTCGCCCTTGGTGATCCCCGCGTCGCCCGAGATCGAAACCAACAGCACATCACCCAGCGATCGGGCAAACTTGAGGTGCCGAATGTGCCCGGGATGCACAATATCAAAGCAGCCGTGGCAGTGGACCACCCGCCGGCCCGAAGCCCGAGCGGCGGCCCTTACTTTGAGCAAGTCGTTGCGTGACAGTGTTTTGCGCGATGTTTTTGCAGGTGAGGGCACAGCGATCGCCTCCAGTGGCAGACCTTTCTATCGGACGGATCGGCCCTGGACCTGCGCAGAACTCGCACTCGGAATCCTTACACTGGGCCCGAGCCGAGCTCGCACCCAAGATACCTACCCCTTGGCAGCCGCGGATTGCTCCCCACGCGATCTGTTTCTGCGCACCGACGGGGGAATCGGCCGATATCTCTCATGACATGCCCCTTCCATCGACACCCACACAATCCCCAGTTCCTACGTCTCCCGCAGCGGCACCAACGACCGTCACCCGGCTGGACCTGCTCGCGCTCGGCCGCTCGGGCAAACCGCGCGAGTTCCTGCCGATCGCGGTCCGCGCCCTCGAACAGGTGCCTGCGGACCTTGATCTCCGGTTTCTGCTCGCGGCCAACTGCGCCCAGCTCGGGCTGCGCACCATCGCCGCCGAGACACTCGACCGCCTGCCCGTAGCAGCCCAGGCCGATCCGAACGTCAAGGCTCTGGCGGCCGCTGTCGAAAATCTTCCCGACGACCGGGTGACCGCCGAGGATCGCCGGGCGTTTGCCGAGGCCAACCTCGCGGCGTTGCGCGCGCGGAAGCTGCCCGCCGCCGAGATTCTCGACGGGGTCTGGACCGACTGGCTCATGCGGCTGGGCACGCACGACTGTTTCCGCACGACCGACGGCAACCTTATCCGCAGGTCTGCGGCCGACGACCTGCCGGCGTGGACGCACTTTCTGACCGACAATCGTTCGATCGCGGTCCAGTTCTGCGAGCAGCGGCTGAGCGACGGCGGGTTTTTTCCGCCGCCCCTGACGATCGAGGGGCTCGACCCGCCGTGGCTGTTCGAGACCGCGTGGCGCACGCTGGGTCGCAACCGTGTCGGGTACGCCGCGCCGATCACGCTGTTGCAGGCCGACCCGCTAGCGTTTCTCGACGGACTCTCGGCGTGCGATCTCCGCGAGTTGCTCGGCGAGGGACGTGTCCGCGTGTTCGTCGGGGCCGACGCCTCTTCCCGTTGGCTCGAGGACGTCATGGGTCGCATGGAAGAGGCATCCCTGGGCAAGGCGATCGTGACGCCCGGCACGCGCAGCCGGATCTCTCCCGATGCCCAGGCTGTCACCAACCGCTGGTCGGCCGCCCAGGCCGAGGCGCTGCGCGAGGCGCAGAACCGGATCGCGGCGCTCTACGCCCCGCGCGATCGGGCGTGGTGGAAGCGCCGCTACGACGAAGCAACAACCGGCGGCCCGCCGCTGCGGGTACTCATCCCGACCTCGCGCTATTCGACGTACATCCGCCATGCCTCAGAAGACCTCGCCGAAGCGATGCGGGACCTCGGCTGCGACGCCCGGGTCGCGATAGAAGCGCCCGACAGCCGCCCGACTTCGCTCGGGCAGCTGCGCTGGGCCGACCCGTTCGAACCCGATCTGATTGTGCTGGCCAACTACTTTCGGCATGACGCGGGGCTTCCTTTCCCCGAGCAGGTGCCTTGGGTCTGCTGGCTGCAGGACGCGATGGAGCACCAGTTTGCCGAGCGCGAGTTCAACGATCTGGACTTTATCGTCGGGCACCTGCACCGCGAGATTCGCACCCGCGAGGGCTTTCCGCGTGACCGGGCGATGCCTTTCCCGGTTGTCGCCAGCGCGCGCAAGTTTCACCCGGCACCGGCGAGCGGCGCGCTGCTCGAACGCTTCGCGTGCGAGGTCGCGTATGTCTCGCACCAGAGCGAAACGCCCGAAGCGTTTCACACCCGGTGCCTGACCGAAGAGCGCAACGCCAGGCACGCCGGGCTGCTCGCCGAACTCCGCCCGCTGATCGAGAGAGAGGCAGCCCAGCCGCTGGGGACCTCGCTGCACAACCGGCTGCGCGCGCTCGCCGGGGACGCGGCAGCCGCAACTCCGGACGGGACCGACGGGCTTGCTGAGTATGTGTTCCGGTACTACGCGCTGCCGATGGCCGATCGGGTGCTGCGGCAACAAACGCTCGGTTGGGCTGCGGATATCTGTGACCGCCGCGGGTGGCGGCTTCGGGTCTTCGGGCGCGGGTGGGAGGACCATCCGCGGTTTGCGCCGAATGCCTTCGGCGAGATCGAGCACGGCGAGGACCTCCGCGCGTGCTACCAGGCTGCGACGATCCACCTGCACACCTCGGTCAACACGCTCGTCCACCAGCGGGTGATGGAGTGCGCGATGTCCGGCGGGCTGCCGGTCGGAAGGCTGACGATGGACGTGGTGGACGAAGCCCTCGGCGCTGCCCAGCGCGAGGCGGTGCTGCATCACACCCCCTGCAACACCGACCCGGCATCCGGCGACAGGTTCTACCACATTGCGGAATGCCCGGCGCTGGCACACAACGTACTGCTCCGCGAGTGGCTCGGGCTGAAATCGCCCGGCACACAACGGGTCACTGCGGCGCAGTATGTTTCGTTCCGGCGGCCCGATCACCCGCTGGTCGGCGGGATGCACGCGGCGTGGCTTTTCGGCGATCTGCGCGAGCTGACCGTGCGCACAGAAGAGGACCTCGAACGGATCATCGAACGGGCGGTCGAAGACCCGGCGTGGCGAGAGGCGCAGTCGGCGGGCATCGCGGCGCGGGTGCGCGAGCGCTGCTCGACCGAGGCGTTTGCTGCGCGCCTAATCGAACTGGTGCGCAAGTCGCTGGAGGCCTCGCACGCCGTGCCGGAGATCGCTCGGGCATGACGCTGGCTGCCGAACATCCTCGGGCTGCCGAGTGGGCGCCGTCGCTGGCGGCGCACCGGGCCGACCATGTGTTCGTCCGCGCCCGGTTCGGGCTCGACCCCGAGCCGGACTTTGCCGACCGGGTGTTGGCGCTCCACAGGCCGGCCACGTGGGCGATCGGTTCGATCGGGGTGCATGATGCGATGGTGCTGCGGGACATGGTCTGCGGGCTCCGACCTTCGCGGGTGCTCGAGATCGGCACCGCGGCGGGGACCTCGGCGCTGCTCCTGGCGCGGGCGATGGGAGAAGCAGGCTGCGCCGCGGGCGAGCACCCGGCGGTTCATACGTTTGATCTGCACCCGTGGTGTTACTTTGACCGTTCGCGGGCGGTCGGCTCGGCGATTGACGAAGCCGAGCCGAATGTACGTTCGAGGATCGCCCGCCGCGTGGGGGTCACGGCGCTCGACGCGGGGCGGGAGTTTGCGGGCGCGGATATAAGAATGGCGTTTGTGGACGCCGACCACCGCCACCCCGGGCCGGCTGCGGACGTGCTGGCGCTGCTGCCCGCGATGACGCCGGGGGGCTGGATCGTGCTGCACGACATCAACCTGCCCGCCGAGGCGGATCATTACGAGCGGGTCAAGGGCGTGCGGGTGGATTGGAAACAACACGGCGCGAAATGGTTGTTTGAGACCTGGCCGTTCGAGAAGCTCGTGCCCCCGATGCACAAGAATATCGGGGCGCTGCGGGTTCCTGTGGATTGTGCGGTCACCGCGGCCGATCTTGCACCATGCCTGCGCGATCCCTCGATGCCCTGGGAGATGACGCCCGCACCGGACATTCTTCGGTTGTTCGATCACTGAGAGATGGAGACGTTTTTTTGCCTACGCTGACTTACATAATCCCGGCGTTCAACGCCGAAGCAACGCTCGAACAGGCGGTGCGGAGCGTGCTCTTGCAATCGGTACCGGGTGTCGAAGCGGTCGTCGTTGACGACGGCTCGACGGACAGCACGCGGCATATCGCCGGGGCGTTGCTCGGGCCGCGCGTGCGGCTGTGCTCGCATCAGCGCAACTCCGGCCTCGCCTGCGCCCGCAACACGGGCTGGCAACAGGCAGAAGCCGACCACGTGTGCTTCCTCGATGCTGACGACACCGTTTCGCCTGAGCACGCGGCGACAATGCTCGAAGCGATCGGCACGTGCGACGCGGTCGCATCGTGCTACGAGTTTGTCGGGCCTGCGCTCGAACCGCTCGGGTGGCACGCGCCGGTGCTCGCCGGTGACACCGCACACGACCGCCTGATCGAGGTCAACCGGCTGGCGATCGGGAGCGTGGTGCTGCGGCGTGACTGCGCGTCGCGATTGCTCAACGGCTCGATGTTCGACGAGTCTCTGCGTGTCCACGAGGACTGGGAGTTCCTGTTGCGGCTTGCGGCGGTCGATGCGCGCTGGGCGCCACCCGTCGAACAGCCGCTGTTTCGCTACCGGCTCAGTCCCGGGTCGATGTCCTGCGACTTGTCTTTGATGTGGCGGATCGGGCTTGATGTCATAGAACGGCACGCCCACGACGAGTACGAGTTGGCCGAGATGGCGCGGCGGTGGCACGTCCGCGCCCTTGCGCGTGCGATTGCTGCAGAAGACTTCAGCCACACCAACGAGCTGCGGTGCCATGTGAAAGCGATCCGCGAGGAGGACTTGCCGACGCTCGCCGGGACGCTCCGCTGGGCGCTGGCGCGGCAGGAGGCGGTCGGGCCGCGCGGGTGGGGGGCGCGGATGGGGGCATGGACCACGCGGGCGCTCGAGATGCTCGACGGCGAGCCGATGGCGGGCGAGATCGCCCGGCGGCTGGCGTTCGGCCCGCACCGCTGGGGATCGATCATGGAGCGCGCCAAAGACATGCTCGCGCCGGGCGAGCCGTTGGTGATTTATGGCTATGGGCGCAACGGGCGCGACGCGGTCAGAGCGGCAGCCGACCTTGGGCTGACCATTGCGGTGGTTGATGACGACCCGCGCGCGCTGGGCAAGGTCCCCGCGATCCGGGCCGACCAGTTGCTGCCTAAGCATCTCGTGCTGGTCACGCCGGAATCACGCGATGGGATCATCCAAAGGCTGCGCGAGCGCGGGGTCGAACGGATCATCCTGCCCGACGCGGCATAAAGAAGTAGAAGAAGAAGCTCAGGCTTGCGCCTTGAGCCTCCTTTGGGTTGCCTGCTTTTTTCCTTCTCCGCGTGTTCGGCGATGGGATGGCTTGCTGTCTTTTGTCGTGGCCTTGGTGTGCCTGGCGTTCAGGCTGGCTCCTCGCTTGCGCTTCGGGCTCGGTTTTGTTCCGCGTTCGATGCGTTCGGCATGAGACAACGCAACTCACGCCCCGATCGCGGCGGGCTGTTGCTCGCGTGCTGCGTGCAACACCTGTTGCAGCCGCGTGGAAAGCCCGGTGCGGGTTTTGCTCCAGCGCCTTGTCCGCAGGCCTCGGGGCAGCTTGGCGAGGATTTTCTCGTCGTTGCTCGGTGCGATCAGCACGGTCGAGTTTACGTCGATGAGCCGTTCGAGCCCGGCGCGGGGCAGTCGGTCGTCGCGGAGGTCGAGCGGCAACCCACGGGCGCCGGCCGCCCGGCGCAGCGCCCTGCCGTTGCGACCCATCGCCCCGGCCAAGACGATCGGCCCGTCTCCTGACACGCGGTCGAGCATTGCCTCGGCGATTGCTTCTGGTGAGACCGCGCAAACCGCGATCGCGTCCATAATTTCTGTGACATTCGCCGGCCCGGCGAGGCTCTCCCACCACGCACCGAGCCGGGGGAGCCATCGTGATGCGGTCGCGGCGTACTGGCGCGGCGCGATGCCGAAGCCGAAGAGCAACGCCCAGTACGCTGCGCCGGCGAGTTCGTCTGCGGTGAACGCTGCGGGCCCGGGGAGGGCTGCGCGGAGCATCGCGTGGGACGCGGTGAGCCCGGGTGATCGGTCGCCGATCGCCGACATGGTCGCGTAGAGGATCGCTGACTCGCGGATCGCGACGGTGTAGCCGTCGCCGTCGTGCAGCCGACGGATGACCCGGCAGACGCTCTCGAGCATTCGGCCGGGGAACTTGCTGAGGCTTCCCGGTCGGATGCGGTACTCCGCGACGACCTCGTCCACCGCCGACCACATCACACCGTTCGACGCGAGTGTGGTCCACATCTGGTAGTCCTCGACAACGGGCATCGAGGTATCGAACCGAAGGTCACCGATCAGATCACGGCCGACAACGTGCGAGTGCGGCGCCATCACGTTGCCCCGCAGCAGGTGGTCGAGCCCGACAGCCTGATCAGGCGGGAGCATGGTGACCCCGAGCGGTCGCCCGTCCCCGGCGTGCAGCGTCCACGAGCCGCAGGCCGCCCCGCGCCCGCTCCACTCGGCGGCCTGCACGAGCCGTTCGAGCCCGAGCGGGACGAGCCAGTCGTCGGCATCCAGAAAGTGCACGTACCGCCCGGTCGCGGCGTCGAGCCCGGTGTTGCGGGCGGCGGCGAGCCCTTGGTTGGGCTGGCGGAGGTAGGTGATCCGCTCGTCGCGCCACGCGAAATCGCTGGCGATCGAGGTCGTGCTGTCGGTCGAGCCGTCGTCCACGATGATCGCCTGCCAGTCGGTCAGCGACTGGGCCAGGAGCGATCGCACCGTCTCGGCGAGGGTGGACTGGGCGTTGTAGGCGGGGATCACCACGCTCACGAGCGGTTGCATACAGGAAGCCTCTCTCTGTCTCTCTTGAAAGGACCAGTCGATGGCTGATCGCCGGCGAAGGTCAGTCGATTCTGCTGAGCGGTTCTTGGGAAACGGTCCGCCCCGGTTTCCGGGACCAACGCTGGGCCCCGGGGTCGCTTTGGGGGGATGGGGGGGGATACCCCATTCTCGGGCAACTCACGAACACCCCACGAGGGCGCACGGTCTTTGGTGTAGATCGGAGGATCGGATCGCCGATCTTCACCGAATGGAATCTTCATGCCAGGATGCGCCCGACGCCGCTGCCCGTCGGGTCGCGGATGTTCTTGTGGTCACGCTCTGCTCTGGCGTTTCGCTCGGGGTGCTGCGGTCGTGCGGCATTCTCGAACGCGAGTGGTCGCTGTACGAACGGCTGTCGGCGCATTACGGCCGGATCGTGCTCGTCACCGAGGGGGGTGAGGGTGAGCGGGCGATCGCGGCGGGGCTGCCGAGCCGATGTCCGGTCGGGGTGATCGAGAACACGCACAACCTGGAACGACCTGCGTTCACCGTCGAGGCGGCACAGCGGGCGTGTGCGTTGGTTGCGGATGGACCGGGCAAAGCGACATCGGCGGTGGTCCGCATCGACCAGATGTGGGGCGGCGATCTGGCGGTGACCGTCTGCCGGGCCCTCCGCGAGCGGGGGGTGCGGACCGGGCTGATCGCGCGGGGCGGGTACCCGTGGTCGCGGTTTGTCGCGTGGGAAGCCGGGGCCGACTCGCAGCGGGCAGCCGAAGCCGCGGCTGAGGAGGGCGATCTCTGCCGGGCGGCCGACGTGGTGGTGGGGACCACCGAGACGATGCTCGATGACCTGCGCTGGCGGTACGGACTCGCGCCCGAACGGACGAGGCTTGTGCCCAACTTTGTGCCCGATGCAGCAAGACCGGACGACACGATCAAACGCGAGGCGGGGCGGGTGCTCTTTGCCGGGCGGCTGGTGGGGCAGAAACGGGTGGACCTGCTCATCGACGCGGTGGCGTTGGTCCCCTCGCTTGCGCGAGGGGCTCGACAAGACCTGGACCCCTCGCTTGCGCGAGGGGCTCTGCGGAAACTGCCGCACGGGGTGCCGGCGCTCACGATCGTTGGCGGGGGGGAGTTGGAGCGCGGCCTGCGTGCCCGGGCGAAAGATCGCGGCATCGAGGTCGAGTTTCTGCCGCGATTGCCGCATGGGGAACTGCTCGGGCGGATGCAGCGGTGCGCGGTCTACGCCCAGACGTCGGCCTACGAGGGGCATCCCAAGACAGTGCTCGAAGCGATGGCGTGCGGCACGCCGGTGGTCGTGACCAACGGGCCGGGGCTCGGCGATGTCGTAGACAACGGCGTGACGGGGATCGTCACCGCGAGCACGCCCGAGGCTGTCGCGGCCGGGCTGGTGCGGATGTTGCGCGCAGGGGACGAAGCCGCCGCGATGGGTCAGGCAGCAGCAGAGAGCGCAAGTGAGTTCCGCTTCGACACGGTTGTCGAACGGGAGATCGCGGCCCACGGGTTGGCGATCGAGCGTGCAGGGAAGGGCACGGCCCCGTCGCCGGGCGTGGTGCGGTGGGGGCCGGAACTGCTGGAAACAGACGCCGAAACCGCGGCCGCGGCGTGGGCGCGGAGTTTGCACGGCTACGCGCGGCGCTTGCCGGACACCGAGCGGGCGCGGTTCTGCGCCACCGTTGAAAAGCCCGTCTACGACGTGATCGACCGGGCGGCGATCGAGACCGCCGGCGGCGTCCACCCCAAGCACCACCTGATGCGCTACCACGACTTTTTCGTCGATCGGATCAGACCCGGCGAGCGGGTGCTCGACCTCGGATGCGGCTATGGCGCGGTTGCCCGCTCGATCGTCGAACACGCCGGTGCCCACGTCACCGGCATGGATTTCAGCGCCGAGAACGTCGGGCTTGCACAAGCAATGGTCAAGCGCGAAGGGCTCGGTGATCGGCTGCGGATCGTGAGCGGGGACATCACGCAGGACCGCGCGTTCGGCGCGCACGGCGAGGAGCACTTCGACGTCGTCGTGCTCTCGAACGTGCTCGAGCACCTCGCCGACCGCGAACGGCTGCTGGCGCTGTACGCAACGTGGTACACGCCGCGGACGATCCTGATCCGCGTGCCCGCGTTTGATCGGGATTGGGTGACCGCGTGGAAAGAAGAGCTCGGCGTGGATTCCCGCAGCGATCCGACGCACGAGACCGAGTACACCGAAGAGAGCCTGCGGAACGAGCTCAAGGCTGCCGGACTCGGGGCGGCGGAGATGATCGTGCGGTGGGGCGAGTATTGGGTGCAGACGAGCGTGCCTGGTGCGTTTGAAACGAAGCCCGCGCACGTTGCTGACTCATGGGTCCCTGTAGGAGCAACACGATGAGCAACCAGTTGAAACCGCAACGCACTCCCGCCGAGGCAGAGGCCGGCTGCGACACAACGTACACGACCTCTCTTGACTACACCGACGCCCTGGAAAAAGCACAGTTCCTTGCAGACAAGTACCGTGCTGTGCTCAACGGATCGGTGCTTGATGTCGGCTGTGGCCCGCGACATCTGGCCGAGTTTGTGCCCAAGCCGGACCTGTATGTCGGCGTGGATGTAAAGCAGCCGTGCGATGTCGTGGTTGATCTGGACCGCGAGCAGCTGCCCTTCGAGGACAAGAGCTTTGACGTGGTGACGTGCTGCGACGTGCTCGAGCATCTGGACTCGGCACACCGGATGTTTGACGAGTGCTGCCGGGTGTCGCGGTCGCGGGTGATTATCTCGCTGCCCAACCCGGTGCGCGACTTTCTGGTGCGGGTGTTCGCGGGGTCCGGCGGCGTGCTTACCTACTACGGCTTTCCTCCAGAAGACCCCGGGAACCGGCACCGCTGGTTCTTCGGCTTCGAGGAAGCCGAAGCGTTTGTCCGCGCCGGGGCAGCACGGAACGGGTTTGCGGTCGAGCAACTCGACAGCGTCCACGACGGCTGCAACTACTGGCTGAACGCGCAGGGTGAGGACACGCTCAACCACCCGAATATCACACGCGGGCAGCTGTGGGCGATTCTCAAACGCGAGAAATGATCGGGATGAACATCCTTCACTCCGCTCTGATATCAAACACCGTTTCAAGCACCCGCGCCTTGTCGAGTGTCTCGAGCCACTCGCTCTCGGGGTCGGAATCAGCAACGATTCCCGCACCCACGGCATAGGTGAGCTCGGCGTTCACGAACGTGTCGGTGCCCGGCTGCACCTGTCCTTTGATGACGATGGTACGGATCGCGACCGCCAGCTCGAACGACCCGTTGTCGTGAAACACGCCGAGGCAGCCGCACCAGGGGCCGCGGGCGAAGGGTTCGAGTTCGTCGATGATCTGCATGGCGCGGAGTTTGGGCGTGCCGGTGACCGAGCCGGGGGGGAAGGTCGCTTCGAGGATGTCGGCGGTGGTCAGCCCCTCGCGCACGGTGCCGGAGACGGTGGCGGTCGCCTGCAACACCGCACCCGGCCCGGTCGCGTGGCGCTCGATGCGGCGGGGGTCGTCAACCCGGACCGACCCGAACTCGCACACACGCCCCAGGTCGTTGCGCATGAGATCAACGATCATCGCCAGCTCGGCCCGGTCCTTCTCAGCATCGCGGAGCTCGCGCGGGTCGGCGTTGCCCGGGCGGGTGCCTTTCATCGGGCGGGTGGTCAGGCGGCGGGTCGGCGCGTCGAAGGACAGAAAGAGCTCGGGGCTCAGCGAGAGCACCGCCAGGGCGTGGGGGTGAGCGTGGGGGTGTGGGTTGCCGGGGGGCGCGGCAGGAGCGAGCAGGCCGAGGCCGTGCGCCGGGTTGGCGGTCGCTGCGAGGGTGGCGAACAGGTCGGCAGCCGACCCGGAGCACCGGCCGGAGAGCTGGTGGGCGATGTTCGCCTGATAGATATCGCCTGCGCGGATGTATTCGAGCGCGCGCGCGACCGCCCGGGTGTACCCCGCTCGGCCCGGGTCCGATCGGAGCACCGGCCGCACGCTCGGCATCGGCTGCGGCCCCGGCGGCGCGGCGGACGCCCGGGCAAGATCAACCCGATGGAGCATCGCCAACGGCATGGAGGGGGCCGCGTGAGTCTCGAGCACGCCGGGCTCGATCGACGCGGCAAGGTCGTACGCCAACCAGCCCATCCACGCATTCCCGGCGATCGAGAACCCGTTGCCCGCGAACACGGAGCCGAGAGCCCGGAGGGGAGGGTGTCTTTCGGGCACGCCCGGGTTGAGCACCTCGGGCCGATCCGCGCCGGTCCAGGCTGTGGATCCGTCCTCACCGAGCATGACGGTCGCGATGGCGGGGAGGTGCCCGAGCCCGCTGGTGGTGCGTCCGGCGAGGCACCCCGCGAACGCCCCTGAGGGTGGAACGAGGGCCATCGCCGGGCAGGTTTCGGCGGCTGGCGGGTCGATTTGGGCAGGTGAAACGATCGGCATGGGGCCGAAAGAATGGTAGGGATCGTGACCAGAGAGTCGCGTCGGGCTCGCCCGGCCATTGTGTGCCTTCTAAACTGTCTGTCCCGCCGGGCGTTCGAGCAGACTCCGACCCGGCCGTTCCACGAACACCGCTTCGCAACCCCGCGGGAACCCCGCTGAGGAGATCGACCGATCATGGCCAAGAAGAAGGCAGCAACCACCCGCCGGACCACCACCAAAGCCTCCAAGAAAACCACGCACAAAGCTGCACCCCGACCGGCCAAGAAGACCGCGAGCAAGAAAGCGTCAAGCAAGGCTGGCTCCCGGAAAGCCGCGGCGAAGAAGGTCGCCAAGAAAGCAGCAGCGAAGCGTTCGACCGCGAGCAAGCCTTCGTCGGCCCGACGGCCCAAGCCCGGGAAGATGGTCTACTACTTCGGCGCCAAAGGCACCGAGGGCGACAGCTCGATGCGGGAACTCATCGGCGGCAAGGGCGGCAACCTCGCCGAGATGACGTCCATCGGCCTCCCCGTGCCCCCCGGGTTCACCATCACGACCGAGACCTGCGGCGCGTACTACCAGGCCGGCAAGCGCCTGCCCCACGGCCTGATGAACGAGGTCCACAAGCACGTCAGCACACTCCAAAAGGAAACCGGCAAGGTCTTCGGCGACAAGAAGAACCCGTTGCTGGTCAGCGTGCGTTCGGGCGCCGCGGTCTCGATGCCGGGGATGATGGACACCATCCTCAACCTCGGGCTCAACGACGAATCGGTCGAGGCGCTCGCCGAGGCAACCGGCAACCGCCGGTTTGCCTACGACGCGTACCGCCGGCTCTTGAACATGTTCGGTGACGTGGTGCTGGGTGTCGAGCACCGGGCGTTCGAGGCGGCGTTCGACGGGCTCAAGCGTCGGCTCGGGGCCGCCGACGACACGGACGTGCCCGAGGCCGGCATCGTCGAGCTGTGCGAGCTGTACAAAGACGTGATCAAGCGGCACTCCTCGCAGGACTTCCCGCAGAACCCGTTCAAGCAGCTCGAGCTGGCGATCGAGGCGGTGTTCCGCAGCTGGAACGCCGACCGCGCGATCACCTACCGCCGTCTGAGCGGGATCGCCGGCCTGATCGGGACCGCGGTCAACGTGCAGTCGATGGTCTTTGGCAACATGGGCGACGACTCGGGCACCGGCGTGGCGTTCACCCGCGACCCGAGCACGGGCAAGAACATCTTCTACGGCGAGTTCCTGATCAACGCCCAGGGCGAGGACGTCGTCGCGGGCATCCGCACGCCCCAGCACGTCAGCGCGATGGCCAAGTGGAACAAGAAGGTCTACGACCAGCTGCTCAAGATCAAGACCAAGCTCGAGAAGCACTACCGCGAGATGCAGGATATCGAGTTCACGATCGAGCGGGGCACGCTCTACATGCTCCAAACGCGGTCGGGCAAACGGACCGGTGCCGCGGCGGTCAAGATCTCTTGCGACATGGTCAAGGAGCACCTGATCGACGAGAAGGAAGCGCTGCTGCGCATCCCGGCGGGCGACCTCACGCAGCTGCTCCTGCCCAGCTTTGACCCCAAAGCCAAGACGATCGCCACGGCGCTGACGACGGGGCTTCCCGCTTCGCCCGGCGCGGCGGTCGGCCGCCCGGCGTTTACCGCAGACGAAGCGGTCGAACGCGCCCACGCGGGCGAGAAGGTGATCCTGGTCCGCAAGGAGACCAGCCCCGAGGACGTGGACGGCATGCACTCGGCGGTCGGCATCCTGACCAGCACGGGAGGGATGACCAGCCACGCGGCGGTGGTCGCGCGCGGGTGGGGCAAGTGCTGCGTTGCGGGTGCCAGCGAGATCACCATCAACACCGAGAAGGGCACGTTTACCGTCGCCGGGCAGGTGTTCGGACGGCAGGACACAATCTCGATCGACGGCACCAGCGGCGAGCTGTTCGCCGGGTCGATCTCGACGATCGAGCCCACGCTCTCGGGCGACTTTGCCAAGATCATGCGCTGGGCCGACAAGTACCGGACGATGGGCGTCCGCACCAACGCCGACTCGCCCGCCGACGCCAAGCGGGCGCGGGAGTTCGGCGCCCAGGGCATCGGGCTGACCCGCACCGAGCACATGTTCTTCGGCGACCAGCGGATCCGGATCATGCGCGAGATGATCCTCGCCGACTCGATCGAGTCGCGAGAGGCGGCCCTCGAGAAGCTGCTCCCGATGCAACGCGAGGACTTCGTCGGCATCTTCCGGGCGATGAAGGGGCTGCCGGTGACGGTGCGGCTGCTCGATCCGCCGCTGCACGAGTTTCTGCCCCACGAAGCCAAAGCCCAGGAGGAGATGGCGGCGGTGATGCGGGTGCCGGTCAAGACGATCAAGGCCCGCGTGGCGATGCTGCACGAGTCGAACCCGATGCTCGGGCACCGCGGGTGCCGGCTGGCGGTGACGTATCCGGAGATCCTGCGGATGCAGGTGCGGGCGATCGTCGAGGCGACCATCGAGTGTGCTGCCGAGCGGGTCAAGGCGTTGCCAGAGATCATGGTCCCGCTCGTGGGCACCCGGGCCGAGCTGGCGATGCTGCGGGCGCAGATCGAGGAGACGATGGCCGAGGTCAAGGCCGAGATGGAATATAAGAGTCGTCTGGATATTAAGATCGGGACGATGATCGAGATCCCGCGTGCGGCACTCACCGCCGATGAGGTCGCCGAGGTCGCCGATTTCTTCAGCTTCGGCACCAACGACCTGACCCAACTGACGTTCGGCTATTCGCGCGATGACATCAACACGTTCCTGCCCGACTACCTCAAGCAGGGGCTGCTGCCGATCGACCCGTTCCAGTCGCTGGATATCACGGGTGTGGGACAGCTCGTCGAGATGGGCACCGCCAAGGGACGGGCAACCAAGCCCGAGCTCAAGGTCGGCATCTGCGGCGAGCACGGCGGGGACCCGGCGAGCGTCCACTTCTGCCACGCGATCGGGCTTGACTATGTCAGTTGTTCGCCGTTTCGCGTGCCGATCGCCAGACTTGCGGCGGCCCAAGCGGCGATCAGGGGTGAGCGTGGGGGGGGTGATGGGGGTGATGGGGGTGATGGGAGTGATGGGGGTGGGGCGTAGGCGGAAAGCCGGCACACAGAGGACAAATGGCAAAGAGCAAATGGCAAAGCAGGAGTGTCTGTTCCTGCTTTGCTCTTTGGTGCGGTCATGGCCACGCAAGGCCGTGGCCATACCACCCGCCTCCGAACGTGGCGGGGTGACACCAGGAACCTCTGATTGTGCCACCGAGATCGGCTCGGCGATCTCGGTGTTCTGATCCCGAGCGGCCGGAGGCACCGAGGGGCGTCTCAAAGCAGGCGCGCCTCGGCGGTGCGGGCGGTGCGGGCGGTGCGGCGGGGGCCGCCGACAGGGCCACGGGTGTTGTCCCCGGTGCCGCGACGGTGAACGGCGGGCGTGCGTGTGCCACCGCCGGCTTCCACGCCTCGGCCGACACCCTCGTCGACAACGGCCGCGACCTCATCGCCGCCGTCAAAGCGTTCGCCGAAGCGAGCAACGACCCCGGGGTGTATGCGCGCGCCAATGTCCCCCCGCCGGGCACCCCGACCCGCTTCCGCGTCGCGCTGCGGAGCCCCCCCCCCCACCACCCACACACACACACCACCGGCCAAAGCGGGGCGACATGCATATCGCGGCGTGAGGCCGGACAATGGAAGGATGAAGGCGGAAGGATGAACCGGAGAGGAACGCTCTGGTTCATCCTTCACCCTTCATCCTTCCATCCTTCACCCTTCATCCTTCCCGCATAGAGTCCTCCCGCCCATGCTCAACCCCCAACGCTTGTTTGAGAGACTCAGCGCCCTGGTCCAGCGCCTCGGCTTCCGCGCCGAGTGGTACCTGGTCTTCCTGGCCGCCGTCATCGGCACCCTCACCGGGTTCGGGGCCGTCGGGTTTACCAAGGGGCTGGCCGCCTTCGAGCACTTCGTCGTCGGGCTCAGCCGGGGGAACATGGTGATCGGGCTGCTGGCGTTGCCCGTGGTCGGGATGTTCCTGGCGGGGGTCCTCATCGTCAACTTCGCCCCAGACGCCAAAGGCCACGGCGTGCCCCAGGTGCTCAAAGCCCTCATCAGCAAGGGCGGGGTCATCAAGGCCCGCATCGGGGCGGTCAAGGTCGTCGCGTCCATCCTCACCGTCGGGTCGGGCGGCTCGGCGGGGACCGAGGGGCCCATCGTCCAGATCGGGGCGGTCATCGGGTCGGTCGGCGGGCAGTGGCTCAGGATCAGCCGTGAGCACATGCAGACGCTCGTCGGCTGCGGGGCGGCCGCGGGCATCTCGAGCGTCTTCAACGCCCCCATCGCCGGGGTGTTCTTTGTCCTCGAGATCCTGCTCCGCGACTTCTCGCTGAAGACCTTTACGCCCATCGTCGTCGCGTCGGTCTTCTCGGCGGTCGCCACCCAACGCCTGCTCGGTGAGAACACCGCGATCTTCACCGTGGACATGAACATTCACGACTACCAGTTCGTCTGGGTCGAGCTGCCCAGCTACATCCTGCTCGGGGCGGTGTGCGGCCTGGTCGCGGTCTGGTTCAACAAACTGCTCCACAAGGGCGAAGACCTCTACGACGCGTGGAAGGTTCCCGCGCTCATCAAGACCGTCTCCGGCGGCGTCGGCGTCGGGCTGCTCGGGCTGGGCTTTGTCCTTCTCGAGCGGAACTTCTTCGCCGACCTGCTCGGGCACGGCGAGGTCCCCGCGTTCTACGGCAACGGGTACTCGACCATCCACCTGCTGCTCGACCCCAACGCCTACCACCTCGAGAGCGGCACCCAGGCGATGCTCCTGATGACGGTCCTGCTCATCGGGCTCGTGCTGCTCAAGGGTGTCGCGACAACCTTCACCCTCGCCTCGGGCGGTTCGGGCGGCGTCTTCGCGCCGAGCCTCTTCCTGGGCGCGACCACCGGGGCCGCGCTCGGCCAGCTGCTCGAATCGATGGGACTCATCCCCGCCGGCTCGACCCCGGCGTCGTACGCGCTGGTCGGGATGGCGGCCGTGGTCGCCGGCGCGACCCACGCCCCGCTGACGGCGATCCTTATCCTCTTTGAGATGACCCGCAACATCTACGTCGTGCTGCCGATCATGCTCGCGGCGGTCATCGCGACCGCCGTCGCCCAGATCATCGAACGCGATTCGATCTACACCTTCGGCCTGCGGCGGGCGGGGTTCACCATCGGCGGCGCCCGCGACCTGACGGTGATGCGCCGCGTGCCGGTCGCGGCGTGCTCGCTCGCCCCGCTGCCCCCCGAGCCGATCTTCGCGTCCGACCCCTTGAGCAAACTCATCACGCTGCACGCCCACCACCACGTGCCCGACTTTGTCGTCGTCGAGCAGGACTCGGGCAAGTACATCGGGATGGTCACCAGCGCCGACATCCGCACCGCACTTATCGACCGCGAGGCGATCCCGCTCTTGCTGGTCGCTGAGGTGATGCGGACCGACCTGCCCACGGTCCACCGCGACGAGACGCTGGACACCGTCATGGACAAGTTCGCACGGCACGACGTGGCCAGCCTGGCGGTGGTCAGCCCGATCGACGAGCACCTGCCGATGGCGATCCTGACAAGGGCGAAGGTGATGCAGCGGTACAAAGAGGCGCTCGAGGATTCGTAGCCTCTCGCCGCTCCGGCGTCAGAGTTCGACCGTCGCGGTCAGATCTGGCCACAGCCAGTCGGCACCCATCAGGACATAACTTTGCAACCAAGACAATCGAACCGGGTGGGATGCGAATAATACTCCATGGGCTCCACAACCCTCCTCATCATCCTGTTCGTCGTCGGCCTGGACGTTGTCATCGTGCCGTTGGTCCTCGTCGCGGTGGTCCGCAGCAACTGGTCGCCGCTGGTGGCAAAGCACCCGGCGGTCCCACCCGCTGCCGACGCGGTCGGCCGCAACTTCCAGTCCTACAAGATCGGGCTGTTCAATCTAGGATACATGATCCACACCACAGTTGACGACCTGCACCTCCACCTCTTCCCCGCAAAGTTTGGACGCATGATCGGCATGAAGCCCGTGAGCATCCCCTGGGAAGAAATCACCCCTGTCAAACGGCGCGGCAAGAAGTACGCCGAGGTGAAGATCGGAACAAACACCGTCCTCGGCCCGCGTTGGGCGCTCGAGCTGGCGTTTGCCGATCATCCAAGCGATCCGAACCCCGACGAGCCAACCCCCGACCACCCAAACCGGGACTCTGATGTATGACCGCAGCCGTGCGTCGGGTAGACTCGACCCCATGCGATACATAACAACAACCGCAGCGATGGTGGCAGCACTCCTCAGCGTGATCGGCTGTGGGCCGAGCGTGTGGGAACGGTCGTTCGCCTACGAACCGGGGAGAGCGCCGCCGTCGTCTTTGTCCGCGTCGCGGGCTGACAGGGTGGTCGTGCGCAACGTGCCTTGGGGGCGTGTCGGCCCCGCGCTCAAAGCCGAACAGCAGCATGTTGTCGAGAGCGACAAGCACCGCAACGACTGGCCCGCCGGCCCAGCGCGGGCGTCCGAGCTTGCGCTCTTGCAAGAGTTGCAGCTGCCGATCGCAGCCGATGACGCCGAGCTGATCGGGCGTTCGCGCTTTCGGACAACACAGCCGCCCAACCCCAACGCCGACGGGCTGCGCCGGTTTGCAGCGGGGCTTGGTGCCGACTATGTGATCTGGTCAAGCCGGGTGCTGGGCAAGGTGGACACCATCAAACACGAAGCGGTCCGGACCGAACGCTGGCGGTCGGACCGGGTGTGGAACGACAATCGCAAACGGTATGAGTACGTGCGCAGGTGGGAGCCGGAGACGACCTGGGTGCCGGTGGTTGTGAAACGGGATGAGGTGTGGTGGGTGGTGTTTTATGTCCGACAAAGATAGTCTGCCGGCGAAGAGACCTCCTGCGTTCCTACGAGCCCTGTGCGCGAGCACAGGTTCAGATGCCGGGCATGGCCTGCCTCTCTCATACGCCCGAGCTTGCGCTCGGGGCTCGTTGTGTGATGACACCTCTTTCGCATATTATAATATATGCCTACGCACCGCCGCGCTTGCAAGGTACATCAAGCACACTCAGTCTTCGTCCAGCGTCTTCTTCCGCCGCAGCACATGGTGATAATGTTGGGCAAAGCGGTGGGCCTCGTCGCGTATCGACTGGCACAGCCGCAGCCCCGCGTTGTTTCGGCTCAGGCGGATCGGCTCGCCGCGCTCCTGCACATAGAGCAGCTCCTCTTTCTTGGCGATACTTATCACCATCGGCGGGCGCACGTCGAGCTGGTCGAACGCCTCGAGCGCCGCGTGCAGCTGTCCGAGCCCGCCGTCGATGAGGATGACGTCGGGATAGAGCTCGTGCCCCTCACCGGCATCCCGATACCGGCGGCTCACCACCTCGCGAATACTCGCGTAGTCGTCGTTGCCGCCCTCGACACTCTTGATGCGGTAGCGGCGGTACTCGTTCTTGAACGGCTTGCCGTCGACGAAGCACACCTTGCTGCCGACGGTCTCACCGCCTTGCAGGTGGGCGATGTCAATGCCTTCGAGACACCGGATCGGCGCGTCGAGCCCGAGTGTTTTCTGCAAACTCCGCAAACCTTTCGCCGGATCGACATACCCGATCTCGGTCTCGGGCTGCCAGAGCTCGGAACGTTTGGATCGTTCGTCGAGTTTCTCGATAGCGCGGACCTGATCGCGCAACGCCGCGGCACGCTCGAAGTTCAGGTCTTTGGCCGCGTCCTGCATTTCCTCGCGCATCTCGCGGAGCACGACACTCCGCTTCGACCCGAGGAATCGCACAAAGTGTTCGATGTCCTCGCGGTAGGCGTCCTTGCTGATCTTGTCGGCGCAGGGGCCGGTACACTGGCCGATCGCGTACAAAAGACACGGCCGAAAGGACTTGTTTTTCGGGTCGCCGTCGATGATGTCGAGCTTGCAGGTGCGGAACCTGAAGACCCGCTGGAGCACCTGCACCGCCTCGCGGAGCGCCCCGGCGTTCACAAAGGGGCCGAAGACGCGGGCCCCTTTCATCTCCGGCGCGATGCTGCCGTCATCGCCCTGCCCCGTCGGGTTGCGGGTGACAAAGACGCGCGGGAAATCTTCGCGCTGTGTAACCACAAGGTAAGGAAAGGTCTTGTCGTCCATGAGCCGAACGTTGAAGCGGGGCTTGATATCTTTGATCAGCCGGTTCTCCGCGAGCAGTGCCTCCCACTCGCCCTCGCAGACCAGGTGCTCGAAGTCGTGCACGACATCAAGCAACGGCTGCTTTTTTGGCCCAAGGTCGGCCGAGGGCACGAAATAACTCGCCACCCGATCGGGCAGCCGCACCGCTTTGCCGACGTAGATCACCACGCCCTTGTGGTCTTTCATCAGATAGACGCCGGGCTTGTCGGGCAGGTTACGGGCTTTTTCCGAGAGTCGCGCGAGCCGCGCAGCCCGGGACTCAGCACCCCATGGAGGCGGCGCATCCGCGGGCGCAAAACCATCGGCATCGGTGGGCTGGGGGATTGGGTCGTCAGGCACGGGAAACGGTAGGCCGCCGGCGGTCGGTCACGGCACCTCAAGCCAGGGCCGAGCCGCAGCTGTCGCAGAACGCTGCATCGGCGTCGTTGTTGGTCTGGCACCCGGCACACGTGCGCTGGAACGGCTTCCCGCACCCATCACAGAACCGGGCGCTCGCGTCGTTGTCTGCACCGCACGCTTGACACACCTTGCCTTGGTCTGTCATCCCTTCACGGATCGCGGAAACCACATCCCGCACGCCTTCCTGCGTCTCACCAGCGAGGTAGTTGAACGTGTCCGCCGCGACCGGCGCCTGCTCCTGCGCCGCAAACCGAAACACCGCACCCATGAATCCGAACATACTCAGCGCGCTGCCAAGAGCCAACAACGGCAGCCCGATAAAGAACAGCCAGAACCGCGTGGGCTGATGGCTCATATCCCCGAACACCATCGCAAAGTCGATGATCGCTATCGCCAGGCAGACGACCCCCGCCAGCATGAGCAACGGCCCGAGGGCTCGCAACACCCTCCGTACCTTGCTGTGCCCGGGATTAATACGTTCGTCGGTATTCCCCATGCCAACAGTCTACAACCGATCACGCGCCACGTAAAGCACACTCACGCCGCCTCCGGCCACACCACGTTCGCCCGCTCGGCCCCGCCGGTTGCTTCGCCGTAGACCACCGCCCACTGCGTTGCCATCGGCGGGAAGACCGCCTCCTGCCACTTCATGGAATAGGCGCTGTCGAACCGGCGATCGATCTCTTCCAGGACCAGGTCGAACTGCTCGGCACTGTCGTTGACGCCGAGATATTCGCCCGGTTTCATCTCCCGCGTCCGCAACCCAACACACAGCGACCCGCCCGCGGTGATTTCCTCACGCCAGATCGCAACCTCAACAACATCAGCCCAGTGCAGCCGCCACACTTCGTTGCCGCCGAAACCGACCGCGAGTTCGTCGCCGTCGAGAATGATGCGTGGGTTGAAATCGAGCATGGGTTTGCCTCGCGAATGAACAGGAAAACGTAAACGTCCTCAGGCCCGCGCCCTCCGCTGCTGCGGGCGGAGCATCACCGCGATGACCATCCCCGCCAGCAACCATCCCACCACCACCTCGCCGACCAGAGGGGTCGCCTCGGCAAGCGAGAACTCGGCCCAGCGCCCCCCGGGCAACAGCATCGCACAAGCCGCGAACACACCGAGCAACACCGCCACCATCACTCGGTCGGCAAATGCTTTCTGTTTGCCACCGGTCAGCGACATAAGAAGCGCTGCCAACGTTGCCGCCAGACACGCGACGCCGAGCCCCTGCACCACCGCAAACGGGTCGAGCGATGCGGCGTGGCTCTGTACCGCTGCGCCGGCTGCTCCTGCCTGCTGGACGCTCAACGCACTTGCTTGCCCACCTGCCCGAGCCTCGGCCGGCCCGAGAGGGATGTACCCGCGCAGATCCCCAAACCGCTGCTCGAGCACACGGGAAAGCGCCGAACCCCCAACGCCCCCATCACCCCCGCTCGGCCCGCTGCCCACCGGCCCGACCGCCGCAAAGACCGCGCTCCACACCACCAGCACCACACCCCCGACCAACCCTGCCATCAGTACTCGGAGCATGCTTCCTCCCGCATCCCCCCCCAAAGCCGTCACCATCCGCGTAAGTCTGGGGATAACAGGCAATCTACAACACTCCATGTCGAACAACACTCCAGATTCCCCGGGGTGCGCACCCGGACCACCCGGCACAAGCCGTCCAAACCCACCAAAGATTCGACACCGGCATCCCGCTATGCCGCTATAACCACGCTCGGAGTTCTGTCCCTTCGCACCCCAAACCAAGCCGGAGCGATTTCCCTGACTCTCGCACGAGCCAACCAGTGGCGGAGCGCCCTCGCCCTCGCTTGCGCAACCGCAGTCGTCGCCGCGGCGCAGGACACGACTGCCCCCGCGCGGCCGGGCCTCTCGCTCGGTGCTGCGCTCGTCGAACACCCGCCCACAATCGACGGCCTGCTCGACGACACCACCTGGCAGGACGCCCCGATCATCGACGCCTTCACACAGATCAACCCCATCGACGGCGACCCACCTTCAGAACGAACCGAGGTCCGCCTGCTCTACGACGCCGACACGCTCTATCTCGGCGTGCGCTGCTTTGATAGCGATCCCGACCTCATCGTCGCCCGCTCGATGGCCCGCGACGCAAGCCATGACTCCGACGATCGCATCACCTTCACCCTCGACACCTTCGCCGACCGGCGCAACGGGTACATCTTTGTGGTCAGCGCCGCTGGCGGCAAACGCGACGGCCTGATCGAGAGCACCCGCACCCGCTGGGAATGGGACGGCCTCTGGACCGCCAAGACCCGCGTCGACGACCTGGGATGGACCGCCGAGATCGCGATCCCGATGAAGACGCTCTCGTTTGATGGCACGGTCACCGCGTGGGGGTTCAACATCGAGCGGTTTATCCGCCGCAAGAATGAGTCAGTCCGCTGGGCGACCCCGACCCGCAACTCCGGCGTTGCTGTCATGAACGACGCCGGCGAGATCAGAGACCTCGCCAATCTCGCCCAGGGCGTCGGCCTGACGATCAAGCCCTTTCTCACCGCCAAAGCCGATCTCAGTTCGGGCGATCTGAAGTTCGAACCCGGCATCGACATCTTCTACAAGATCACCCCCTCGACCACCGCCGCACTCACGATCAACACCGATTTTGCCGAAGCAGAAGTCGACCAACGCCGGGTCAACCTCACACGGTTCCCGCTCTTCTTCCCCGAGAAACGGGCCTTCTTTCTCGAGGATTCAGGTATCTTTGAGTTCGGAGGCATCAACCAATCGCCAAGGCCGTTCTTCAGCCGCCGCATCGGGATCGTCCGCGGCCAGCAGCAGGACATCCTCGCGGGCATGCGCGTCACCGGCCGATCCGGCGGCCTGCGGTTCGGCGTCCTCGACGTGCAGATGAAAGACAGCCCCGACCTCGGAAAGAAAAACCTCGGCGTGCTCCGCCTCAAGCACGACGTCGGTGACGAGTCATCCATCGGCCTGGTCGCGACCAACGGCGCGCCCGGCAATCGCGGGAACAACCAACTCCTGGGATTCGACTACAACTACGTCAACAGCGACGCCCTGGGTGGCCGCGTTGCTGCCGACATCTGGGCGATGGCAACCCACGACGACCCCGCAGACACACAAGGCGAGAACGACAACCCCTACGCCTACGGCGGCCGCTTCAGTTGGAACGCCGACCCGTGGAGCCTCTTCGTCTTTGCAGCCGAAGTTGGCAAAGACTTCCGACCAAGGCTCGGCTTTGTGCAACGCCCCGGAACCCGCGAGCTCGCCTCGCGCGGCAGTTACACCTGGCGGCCCGAAGACGGCGGCTGGATCCGCTCGATCGGCACCTCCTTCGGCGGCAGCGCCTTCACCACGCTCGGCAGCGAAATCCAATCCGCGAGCTTCGACCTGCCCCGTGTCACCCTCACCACCGATCCCGGCGACTCGTTCTTCGTCGTCGCCCTGGCCGATCGGGAAAAACTCGACAACCCCTTCGAGATCGTCGACGGCGTCACCATCCCGACCGGCACATACGACAACGCCGGCTGGCGCGCAGGCTTTGCCACCTCAAACGCCCGGTGGATCACGGTCCAATCGAACTACTCCCAGCGGGGGTTCTACAACGGCACGCGCAAAGACACGTTCGTCAGCGCCACCTTCCGTCCCACCGCGGCGCTCGCGATCTCGGGTGAGTACTTTCTCAACGAGATCGACCTCGACACCGGCGACTTCACCGTCCGCACCGCGCGCACCCGGGCGATATTCCAGTTCAGCCCCGAGCTGAGCTGGGACACCACGCTGCAATGGGACAACCAGTCCGACCAGGCCGGGCTCAACAGCCGCGTCCGCTACGAGTTCCGCCCCGGGCAGGAGGTCTTCATCGTCTACAACGAAGGCTTCAACGTCGAGGACAACCAGTTCGAGTCACTCAACCGAGGCGTCACCGTCAAGCTCGGACTCACCTTCCGGTTCTAATCACCCCACACCACGAGCCCCGCGCGCGAGCTCGGGTGTCTCTGCGCCCGGCACGACCAGACTCACCCCTCAGCAAGCGCCAAACGACACATCATCTCCACCCCGGTCACGATCGCGTCATCGTTAAAATCAAACTGCGGCTGGTGCAGCTTGGGTGTCGTCGCCGGGTCGTCCCCCGGCGCGAGCAAACCCAGCAGAAAGAAACACGCCGGGACGTGCCGCCCGTAGTAACTAAAGTCCTCACCCCCCAGCGAAGGGTGCTCGACCAACGATACCCGCGCATCCCCGAGCTCTTCACGCGCCAGCGAAAAGAAACGCTGGGTGAGTGCCGCGTCGTTGGTCGTGACCGGATAGCCCTCGTCCCAGCGGATCTCGGCGTGGCAGCCGTGCGCCGCGGCGGTCTGCTCGACCACCGCGAAAAACCGCTCCTTTGCCAACCGCCGCGTCTGGGGAAGCAGCGTCCGCACGGTGCCGACGAACTCGACCTCGGTGGGGATCACGTTATTGGCGGTCCCTCCCGCGACACGTCCAACCGTGACAACAACCGAATCGGTCGGCCCGACATTCCGCGACGCAACCGTCTGCAGCGCGGTGATAACGTGCGCCGTCGCGACGACCGGGTCGCTCGCCATGTGCGGATACGCCGCGTGCCCACCGGTGCCGCGCACGCGGACGACAAAGTCGTCGGTTGCTGCGAGCAACGGGCCGGGCCTGGTCGCGACATGCCCGACCGGGATCTCCGGCCAGCCGTGCAACCCGAAGATACGCCCCACCCGAGGCCCCACGCCGCCGCCCTCATCGCCGAGCAGGCAGCCTTCCTCGCACATCCGCAGCCCGCCCGCGCCGCCTTCCTCCGCCGGCTGAAAGAGCAACGTCACCGGGTTGGGGCGGTGCTCCATCCGACACAGCACCCGGGCGGTGCCGAGCAGAATCGTCGTGTGCCCGTCGTGGCCGCAGGCGTGCATGACACCCTCGGTTTCCGAGGCGTACGCCCGCCCGGTGGTCTCTGTAAGAGGCAGCGCGTCCATGTCCGCGCGGAGCGCAACCGCCTCACCCGCCGAGCTGTCGGTCGCGGGCAGGTGGGCCACAACCCCGGTCTGCGCCACGCCGCGCTTGCAGGCGATCCCGAGCTTGTCGAGCTCTTCGCACACCTTGGCGCTGGTGCGCTCTTCCTGGTAGCTCAGCTCGGGGTGGCGGTGCAGGTCGTGGCGGAACGCGACAAGCTCAGCGATATCCGTCGCAACAACGTCGTGCAGGCATTCGGTCTTCATGCCGCGATCGTAGGGCCCCGACCGCGCCCGCTCAGGCCGCCCGAGCAAGCAAGGCATCCTCGTCCTCGGCGTGCATCTGCTGCCGGATTTCATCAAACTCACTCTGGATCGAGAGAAAGACGTCCGTGATCGTCGGGTCGAAGTGCGAGCCCCGCCCCTCGGTGATGATCGCGACCGCGTTCCTGTGCGACATCGAGGCTTTGTACACCCGGCGGGAGGTCAGCGCGTCGTAGACATCGACCAGCGCCACAATGCGCGCCGGCAGCGCGATATGCTCGCCCGCGAGCCCCAGCGGGTACCCCGAGCCGTCCCACTTCTCGTGGTGTTCCCGCGCGATCTGGATGCTCATATCGAGCAGCTCGTCGTCGCCCAACTCGGCGCGGATCGCGATGAGTGTGTCGGCACCGATGGTTGTGTGGACCTGCATCCGCCGGTGCTCCTCGGGGGTGTACCGCCCCGGCTTAAGCAGCAGCTCGTCGGGCACGCCCACCTTCCCGATGTCGTGCATGCTCGAAGCAAGCCGCAGCCGGTCGATCCAAGTGTCGTCGATCTCGGGGTGCGTCCCGGCCAGATTCTTTGCGAGCAAGCAGCTGTACTGGCTGATGCGATCCAGGTGCATCCCCGTCTCGCTGTCCCGGCAATCGGCGAGCTTGGCGAGCCCCATGATCAGCGCGTCGCGGGCCCGCAGATTCTCGTGTGTCCTTCGCTCAACCTCTTCTTCGAGACCCTTGTTGATGCGCTCGAGCACATGGCCATACCGCCGCATCACCCAGAGCGTGCTCAGCGCGGTGAGCGCCATCACCGTCAACGCCGCAGCCGTCGCGACAACACCCACCACAAACGTCGCCCGCGACGAGAGCGCCACCAGCCCCGACTCGGGCTGATGCACCACCAGCCGCGCGCCCAGTTCGGGGATATACCGCGTCGCGACATAGTGCGTGCCGTCTGGAAGGAACCGAAGCTGCCCCGCGACGGTCTCGACGCGCGGCGCCTCCCCGAGCATCAGGTTGTCCTCACCCTCCCCGGTGGTCAACGACAAGTGCCCCATCATCTCTTTGCGCAGCGAAGGCGTGTTCTGCAGCTCGGGGTGACAAAGCACCGCGCCGTCGTCATCGAGCAAGCAGGCAAACCCCTCGCCCGGCAACTCCAAGGTCTCGATCCGCTCCTGCACCCGCTCCCAATCATCCGACTCGTACTCGAGTGCGGTCTCGATCCCTTCGGCGAGCTGCGCGCCGAGCCACCCGGCAACACGGACATTCTCCGCAAGCACAATGTCCTGCACCGCTTCGGAAGTCGCGTGACGGACCTGCCGAAACGTCACAACCCACCCGACACCCAGCACCACCGCCTGAAGCAGCAGGATCGCCGCGATCGCCCCCCGCCTGGTGCGGATACGCCCACCACGGACTCGCCTGTATACAGATTCTTTGTGCATGCTCTCGACATCGGGCAGAGCGCAGAACGCCCGCAACCAAACGGGCCGCACGATCTTGTTCGTCTTTCCCGAACTGCCGTCCACCCCGTCCAGCCCGCGCAACTGCAACGCTGCCAAACGGTTATGAGCCCCCCCACCCACCACCGCCACAGGCGATCGGGACACGCCCGGTCCTGAATCTACCCGCCACCCAGCACCGAATCGCATAACACCATCGCTCGGGCGTCGAGCGCCGCGACCGAAGCAAGGTCCGGGAGCCACCCGCCGGGCACCGCAAACGCCGCCAGGTCCGGGAACGCCTCGCGCCGCACCGGGATGTTGTGCGAGCTGCTCTTTGCGAGAATCTCCTCGGCCCTGCCGCCGAGCAGAAACTCGATCAGCCGGCGTGCCGACTCGGCGTTGGGCCCGTGCCGCACCATCGCCACCGTGTTGGGGATGAGCATCGGCCCGGCGCTCGGCAAGCCCTGCGCGCGCGTCGCGGTGTCGGCGTCGCCACCGGCATCGGCATCGGCCAGCTCAAACACCGCCCGCACCCGCCCGCCGTTGCGCTGCGAAGCCCAGACATCATCGGTGTCGGTCAGGCAGATGTCGATCTCGGCCTCGGACACCGCACGGACCACCGTCGAGTTACCGTCGTAGATCTTCAGCCCGTTTGCGACCATCGCTTCGAGCCACCCACGGAACGCGGACGCCCCGGCCAGCTCCAGCAGCGCCGCCATGTGCCCCCGCGTGGTGCCAAACCGTGGCCGCGCCATACCGACCCGACCGCGAAACCTCGCGTCGGTCAGCTCGCGCAAACGACGCGGGATCTCTTCCTCAGCAAAGCGCCCCTCGCGCACCGCCAGCACCCGCGCCCGCAGCCCGAACCCAAACCACGAACCATCCGCCGCGTCCAACTTCCCCCGCAACAACGGATCAACCACCTCCGGCGGCGTCACTCCCGCGGGCTCGAACAGCCCCATCTCCGCCAGGCGGATCGTGCCGAAAGGCTCGCTCGACCACCACACGTCGGCGCGGGGCTCGTCGCGCTCAGCGACCAACCGCTCAATCAGGCCGGTTGTTTTCGTTGCCTCGGTGTCGCCGAGCAGCCGCACTGTGACCCCGGTTGCGCGCTCAAAGTCGCGCACCACGTCCCGCAGCACAAAGTCATCGACCGAGCTGTAGAGCATGACCTCGCCCGCCCCGTCTGCTCCGCTGTCGCCCCGTCGCCCGCACCCGCCCAGTGTGAGACCGGCTGCGCCCAACGCCGCCGCCCCGATCGCTCGGACCGCGTCACGCCGCGGCATCGGCCGTGTTACACCATCCCCCATGTCGCGCTCCATCGTGTGTGTTGCCTTAGCCCTCGCCGTCGCCGGCGGTCTCGTTCTCTGTTGAATCCTCTTTCGCCGGCGGCGTCGTGGCCCGCTCGGCCTTTACCCGCTCGCCCAAACGGCCGTAGTAGTGCTTGACCGCGCTGCGGAACTGCGGGTCGACGTTCATGTTGGCGATCTCCTCAGCCGCCTGCTCGGCCGCCATCTCGATCGCCGCGCTGAACTCGGCCCGCGCCTCGCCCTTGACCTGCTCCTCAAAGACATACCGCGACGCGATGACCGCGCCGCCCTGGTTCTGCACGTTGGCCTTCTCACCCTTGAAGAAAAAGTCGGCGCTCTCGGCGTCCGGCCCGGCCCCGTTGCCCTTGCCCGGGCCGCCCGAGCCCGAGCCCATCGACATCGAGCTGCCCTCCGAAAACTTCCCGGTCATCCCCGGCTTGTTGGCGCCCTGCGCCCAGCCACTTCCCGACCCGCCGCTGCACTCACCGAGTGCTGCCATCTGACTCTGGCACTGGCCCATCGCGTCGGAGATCCCCTGCATCTCGGCCTGCATCTGCTCCATCGCCGAGAGCTGGCCACTCATCGCGTCCATCGCCTCCTGCCCGCCCTCGCCGCTCTGCTGCGACATGCTCGACGCCATCTGCGACATCGCCTGGCTCATCCCCTGACACTGCGACGCGGCCTGCTGCATCGCGTTTGCCATCTGCTGAAGCTGCTGCTTCTGGGCGTCGTTGAGGTTCTTGTTCTTCTCGAGTGCCTGCTGCATCGCCTGCGGGTTGGACGCCAGCTGCTTGGCCTGTTCGGGTGAGACGCCCGCCTGCTGGAGCGCCTGCTCGAGCGCACCCTGCTGCTCGGAAAGATTCTGCATCTGCTCTGCCAGGTTCTTCATTTGCTCGGTGAGTTTCTCTTTCTGCTCTTGGGAAAGCTCCCCGTTCTGGAGCTTCTGGTTGAGGGATTCGAGTTCCTGCCGCGCCTTGTCAAAGTTGCCCCGCGAGAGCTGGCGGGCAAACTCGGAGAGCTCCCCCTGCCCGGGCGTGGTCAGCCGTCGCATCAGGTCCTTGACCGCTTCGAGGCTCTTGGCTTCGTCGGACTGCATCTGTTTGCCGAGCTTCTCGTTGAGATCGGTCAGCTTGCGGATCGCCTGCTTGCGGATATCTTCGGGCGTCTTGGGCTTGGTCAGGTCGGCGTCAAGCTCGGCGTCGGGCGCGTTCTCGTCTTCACCCAGTCCGGTCCGCTGCATGATCTCGCGGATCTGCGCCTCGGTGTCGCGGGCGTCCTGCACAGCTGCCTCGATCTCCTGCCTCGCGTCGGCCGCCGCCTGGGCGTCGGCCCGCTTGCCCCGCAGGTCGAGCGGGGGCATGAGAAAGAACGTCAGGATCAGCACCACGATCGCCCCGGTCGGCACCCGCCACGCACGCGGGCCGTCGATCGGAATCGCGTCCCGCACGACCACGCGCTTTGCTTTATCCGCCGCGGACTCGACCACCGCGCGCGACCACGGGTCGCTCTCGCGCTCGACACACAGCGCGGTCGAGAGCGATTCGCGGAGCCCCGCGCGTTCGTCCACGACGCGGGCGACCCCCGCCTCGCGCAGCCGGGTCAGCAAAGACCACACCGCGCCCGCGCCAAGCGCCAGCACCAGCGAACCAATCCCCACCCACACCATCGTCGGCAGCGAACGCCACGACGATTCGCCGAGCCCCAGCGCCAACGCGCGATCAACCACGATCACCAGCACCACCGCCGCGATCGCAAACGTGATCGTCCACGCCCAGCTCTCAAACAGCCGCACCACCAGAAGGCGACGCCCAGCACGTTGAAGCACCCGTCGGATGTCCTGCATCACCATTCTCCTCGGGGCTCATGCCGCCCCACGCACGCAATTCAGGAAGACGCGACTCAGGAGGGCGAGCGTTCCAGCCCGCGTCCCCCGCACATCCACACCCCGCCAGCGGTCACACCAGCTTACTTCGGTCAGACGCCTCGACCCCGGGCATTGTTCAACTCTCCCAGCCGAAAGTTGCATTATGATACTCTATTTATGTTAGGCATTCGGCCTATTTCCTTGCGATACTCGGTTGCAGAAGCCAACCCACGACCGGATCATGCCCCTGTGCCCCAACCCGATTCTGCAAAAAATGATCCACCCCAGCCCCAGCCCCAGCCCAACGCCGTCGAACCCCAGCGGTGGTGGCGGGTCACTCCCGGCGGCGTCGACGCTGCCTTTGCCGAGCAGCGGCGGATCGATCCCCTCGGCCACACCGTCCACGCCTGGCTCGGGGCGCTGGCGTGCGCTTCGATCGCTGCGCCGACTTCCGCGGTCGAACTCGGAGCCATCGGCGTTGTCGCCGCGATGCTCATCCGCATCCACCGCCACTGGCGGACCATGCCGCGCTTCTTCTTGCAGCCGCTGATGCTCGTCGTGCTCGCGTGGGCGCTGCTCGGCCTGGCGAGCCGCGTGTGGGCGCTCGGCCCGCACGCCGCGTGGGTCCACGAGTTCGGCGTGCTCCGCTTCGGCATCCTCGCCGCAGCGCTCTGGCCCGTCGCCGACCGCCGCGCTCTGCTGCTCGGCGCGCTCGTCGTGGGGTTCGCCGCCGCCCAGCTCTCCCAACTCTCCCACGCGATCGGCACCGCCCTCGATATCGACGCCCTCACCTGGAACCGACTCCCCGGGCGCAACAGCGGCTGGCTCGACCCGGTCATCGGCGGCTCGATCCTCACCGCCGCCCTCGGGCTCCACCTTCCGGCTGCTCTGTGGGGACGCGGGCGTTGGCGACTCCTCGGCTCGCTGGGTACCGGTGTCACCCTCGTCGGCATCCTCGCCACCGGCACCCGCGGCGCGTGGCTCGCCGCCGCGGCGCTCGTCGCGATCGCGTGCCTCGTCGCGATCGCCAAAATCAAACCCCGTGCCCGCCTTGTGCGCACGGGGCTTGTCCTGCTCACGGTGCTGACGATCGGCGCAACCGTCGCGTGGCTCACCGTCGGCGAACAACTCCGCGCCCGCTTCGACACCGGCCGCGACGAAATCACCCGCGCGATCGAACACCAAGAGTTCACCACCGATACCGGGGCAAGGCTCATGATGGGCTGGTGGGCGATGCAAGCCCTCGCCGACCGCCCGCTCTCAGGCACCGGCCTGGGCGGCTACGAAGCGTGGTCGCGCGCGCACGTCGCCGCCCAAGGCATCGACCCCACCACCCGCCGTTTCCACGCCCACGCCCACAACGCCCTGCTTCACACCGCCGCCACGCTCGGCGTTCCCGGGCTCGTGCTCGCGTTGGCGTTTATCACACTCGCCATCACCGGCAGCGCCCGCCGCCAGCCGGGCGACGGCCCGCCGGGATACGCCGACGGCCCCTGCTTTGCGATCGTCGGGCTGCTGCTGGTCAGCGCGTTCGACAGCATCCACGTCAACTCACAAACCGCCGCGCTGCTCGCGGTGCTGCTGATCTTTGCGGTCAGACATCGGCCGAGTGCTTGCTGAGCGCGACGCCTCACACCCGCAAGATGCTCTACTCCCCGGGAGGTGCCCCGTCCCGCACCACCCGGATCTCCACCGGCGTGTAGTGCCTGCCCGAGTCCAGCCCGGGGCACGTCGCTTTGGCGCGAACCCAGTTGTCGCGCGACTGCAACATCTCTTTCCAGAACGGCCACGTGCGGCACTGCTCCGGGCGGTCCTCGTAAATCGAACACACCGCCTTGCCCGGCACCGTGCTGCGATCAAGAAACACGCAGTCGTAGCCGTGGATGGTCTTGATGTCGATCAGCGAACGCCCGCGCGAGGTGTCCTCGGTAAAGCGCTCGAGAAAGTCCGGCACAGACATCCCCAGCCGCGCGGCGATCGCGTCGGCCTCGGTGTCGGTAAAGAGCACAAACCCGGGCGGCCCCGAGCAACAGTTGCCGCACTGCGTGCAGCCGAACCGAAGCCCGGGCTCCCCGGTCTCGCGGTCGGGCTCGTCAAACCATTCCCGCTGCTGATCGGGAGTCTCGGATAAAGGATCGCGGTGAGGCATCGTTGACAAAGCGTAGAGCCCCTCGCGCGAGCGAGGAAACAACCACGCCCACAGAGCCCCTCGCGCAAGCGAGGGGACAACACCGCCCGAGCACGCCTTGCCCAACCGGCTTGTCACCGCACCCGTCGCAGCGCCACGATCGTCTGGTCATCGTCACGCCCGAGTGATTTGGTGTGCTGGTACAGCGCCTTGTGCAACGAATCGACCACGCACTCGGGCTGCCCCGAACACCCGATGAGCGCCTCGTCGAGCCGATCGGTCCCGAACTGCTCGCGCGCCGGGTTGAACGCCTCGGTGATGCCATCGGTGTAGAGCACCAGCGTGTCGTGGATCCCGAGCGAGACCCGCCCGGTCTGGATGTCGTACTCGTCGGTGATCCCCAAGGGCAGCCCGGGTGCATCGTCGAGCACGATCACCCTGCCCGTGTCGCCGCGCTTGAGCCGGGGCGGGTTGTGCCCGGCGCGGGCGTAGGTGAACGTGTGCTCGCGTGGGTCGTAGACCGCAAAGAACGCGGTGACGAATGTTGCTTCGATGCGGTGCTGCCCGAGCCTCGCGTTGGCGTACCGCATCACGGCTGCGGGATCAAACTCCGGCCCCTCGTACCCGTGCAGGATCGCGTGGAGCATCGCCATCACCGTTGCCGCGGCCGCCCCGTGCCCCGCGACATCGGCGATCAGCACGCCCCACCGGCCCGCGGGAAGCCGGAAGAAATCGTAATAATCGCCCCCGGCTTCCTGGCTGGTGAGATAGCTCGTCGAGATCGAGAGATCAGGGATATCCGGGATCTCGATCGGCAGAAGCGCCTGCTGGACCCGCGCGACCGCTTCGAGCTGCGCGGTCAGTTGCCGGTTCAGTTCCTCCGCACGGTTCACCGCCAGCAGGTTCCGCGTCGCGGTGCCGACAAGATTGGCGGTCAGAAAGTGGTCCGCCAGGTCGTCGGCGGTGTAGCGGTCCGGGTCGCGGTGGAAGGAGAAGTTCCAGTTCAGCGCCTCACCGCCGTCAAAGATCGGGCTCGCCATGCAGCTGCCCATCTCCGCGATCGTGTCACCCAGCGCGGGGTCGCCGGTGATACGCAGATTGTTGAAAATCTGCGGCTCTGTCCGCGCCATTGCTGCACCGAGAAACCCTCCCGTCTGCACCCCGATCTTTGACCAGTCCCGCCACGGGTCGGGAGACTCCTGCCCCGGGCCGAGTTGCCCGGGCCTGAGCGAACGGGTGATCTTGTACTGCCCGTCAGGCAAGCCCCGGCAACTGGTCGAGACCATGTAATCCAGCGACCGGACCCGCCAGAAAAACCGCCCGAACCGGCTGAGCAACGCGACCGGCTCATTCACGCTGCTGATGTCACGCAGCATCTCGGCGAGCAGACCGATCTCGTCCTTCACCTTGTTCTGTCCGGTTGTATCCACAGGTTGCATGGGCAGATGGTACGACCCCCTCCGCGTCGGCACCTACGCCCGGCAGGCTGCCTCGACCCGGGCAGCAACCTCAACGGCCCCGACCAGCAGCGAATCGCACTCGCTGGCGATCTGTGCCCGCACCGATTCGTCCTTGATCCCCGGCAGGTTGACCCGGACATTCCACGCTGCTGCCCGCGTCGCGGCCTCGGAAAGAATCGCCGCGATCGCAAGATCGCTCCGCAAATACCGGTTCGTGATCCCCGGCAAGGGCTCGAGCACGCCGAGCACCCCAGCGCACGCCGCCATGCAGGCAAGCGGCACCCGGGCCGCGGCGACTGTCGCCTCGGGCAACCCCGACCGCCGCTCGTCGCCCGCTGGCAAGCGTGAGAGTTCGTTGACCAGCCCGTACGCCTCTTCGTCCTCTGCTGCCAGTTCGAGCAGCACAAGCCTGGCCCGCCCGAGCTTTGCCGACGCTTCACGGAGTGTGGGCTCGTGCTCGGCGAGGTTCTTCTTTCCGATGCTGTAGGCCAGCACCATGCCGCCGAGGGCGGTCCCCAGCGCCCCCACCGCCGACGCGACCGCCCCGCCGCCGGGTGTCGGGGTCTTCGCAGCGAGCTGATCGAGGAAATCGCCGAGGGTGCGGGTTGCGAGGATTGGGTTCATGCCTGAGGGTATCGCGCTCCACGCCGATGTACGACATCCTCCCAGGGGCGCCGACGTTGAGCCCGCGAAGCGTCGGATCATCGCTCTCTCAGATACCACCCGACCCTTCGCAAAGCCTCAGAGTCGGCGTCCTCGGCAACCGCCGTACACTCTCGCCATGGCTTCTTCCTCTCGCCGCATCGTCATCACCGGCATGGGCTGGATCACCCCCCTCGGGCACGATGTCGATCGCGCCTGGGCAAAGCTCACCGCCGGCGAGGTTGCGATCGGACCGGTCACCCGGTTTGACGCGGCCAGTTTCGCCACCAACTTCGCTGCCGAGGTCAAGGACTTTGCCCTCGCCGACCACCTCCCGCCGCCGCTGGCAGCACGGCACAGCCAAGCCGGCATCGGGACGCAGATGGCGCTCGCCGCGGCGACCCAGGCGTGGACCCAGGCCGGACTCGGCGCACCGGGCAGGCCGATCGAGGGCGCCGAGCCCCGCCGGGTCGGGCTCTATCTCGGCGGCGGCGAGGGCTCGTTGGACTACGAAGCCTTCTGGGCGACCAACCTCGCCGGGTGGGATGCCCAGACCCGCACCGTGGACGGCAAACGCTGGGCAGCCGCTGCGTACAAAAACCTCGGCGCGGTCCGCGAACTCGAGCAAGAGCCCAACGCCGCGCTCGCCCACCTTGCCTCGACCTTCCCGTGTCGCGGGCCGGCGTTCAACTGCATGACCGCCTGTGCCGCCGGGACCCAGTCGGTCGGCGAAGCCAGCGAGATCATCCGCCGGGGCGACGCCGACATCATGCTCGCCGGCGGCGCCCATTCGATGATCCACCCCCTCGGCATGACCGGGTTCATCCGCCTGACCGCGATGAGCACCCGCCGCGACGACCCCGCGACCGCCTCCCGCCCCTTCAGCCGTTCGCGCGATGGCTTCGTCATGGGCGAAGGTGCGGGGATCGTCATCCTCGAAAGCCTCGAGAGCGCCGAGCGACGTGGCGCAACACCCCTGGCCGAACTCGCGGGCTATGGGTCGTCGGCCGATGCCTTCCGCATCACCGATATGCAGCCCGACGGCCGGGGCGCACAGACCGCCATGCTCGCCGCCCTGCGCCAGGCCGGGATCGACCCGACCGAGCCGCGCCAGGACGACCGCCCGCCGGTGGACTACATCTCCGCCCACGGCACCGGGACCAAAGAAAACGACTCGATCGAAACCAAAGCAATCAAAGCCACGTTCGGATCGCAAGCACCCCACATCGGGATCAGCTCGATCAAGTCGATGATGGGACACCTCATCCAGGCCGCCGGGGTCGTCGAGTTGATGACCTGCATCCAGGCGATCCGCACGGGGGTCCTGCCGCCCACGGTCAATCTCCACGACCCCGACCCCGACCTCGACCTGGACTACATCCCCAACACCGCCCGCGACCTGTCAGATTCCGGCGGCGTCCACACCTGCCTCTCCAACAGCTTCGGCTTCGGTGGCCAGAACGACTCGGTCGTCGTCAAACGGTTCGCCTGACGACAACCCCCCATCCAACCATCACACCACTCCATCACGTCATCACCCCACCTACGCCCGGGATGAGAGAGCCAAGCGAACGAATCCCGGGATTTGGGGTGGACCGATCCCGGGATTCGAGCACGTGGTGCTCTCATCCCGGGCGTCCCATCTGCACACCCGTTCCCCGACAAGAACTTTCTTCTCAGATTGCAGAACCCTCGGACCTGCTCGCCTGTTTTATGTCATGACTGTCCTGCTGCCGATGACATGTTCCAGAGAGCGCCCACCATGCCCGTCGCCACACTCACCCGCACTATCTCGACCTCGACCATGCTCGCGGTGTTTGCCGGGGCTGCCCTGCTGGGCTACCAGTACATCCGCGCCGGGGCGGCTGCCGAGATTTATCGGACACGACTCACCGAGCTGGCCGGTGAGTACGAGAGCCTCCGCACCACCTACAACGAAGCCATCCGCAAGTCCGCGGTCACCGAGCTCGCCGTCGAGAACGGCACCCTCGCGGTGCTGGTCGTTTCCGACGCCGGGGTCATCCGCCGCGTCGAGACCCCCTACGACCCGGCCGGGGAGATCTACGTGGACTACATCGTCCGCGACAGCCGCCTCTGGATCCGCCGCGTCTTTGACGCCGACACACCACCCAGCCAGGGCGTCGTCATCGACCCCGACCTCGGCCCCATCCTCTGGGGCGAGGGCCAAGGCGAGGCCCGCATGGGCAAGGCGGTCTACCGCCAGCTCGGCGACGGCCGCTGGGTCGTCAGCGTCACCGGCAGCGGGTCGCTGGGGCTGGTCCGTGTCTCCGACACCGCGGCGGTGGACCTGATCCCCACGCCCACGATCGCCGAGTACGCCACCGTCACCGTCGAGGCCGACCGTGATGTCGAGTCCATCGGCCCCGGCGAAGTCTGGGGCCGATTGATTCACCGCACGCCCTGAGCCGTTTGCGCTCTGATTCCTCCTGAAGAGCCCTTCGCGCAAGCGAGGGGGCATCGTGGCACGGCTCTCCGAACCGTGTGGTGTGATTGCTGACCCCCCGCTTGCGCGTGGGGCTCTCCCCTACCATTGCTCCCGCGATCCACAAGGAGCCCCCGCCGATGACCGACAACGCCGACAAGTCCATGGACGACATCGTTTCGCTCTGCAAACGCCGGGGGTTCGTCTACCCGGCTTCCGAAATCTACGGCGGGATCAACGGCTTCTGGGACTACGGCCCCCTCGGCACCCAACTCAAAAACAACCTCCGCGACGCCTGGTGGGAAGCGATGGTCCTCAACCCGCCAAAGGGCCCCGACGGCGAACGGCTCCAGATCGTCGGCCTCGACAGCTCGATCATCCAGAACCCGAAGGTGTGGGAGGCGAGCGGGCACCTCGCCGGGTTTGCCGACCCGATGCGAAAGTGTGCCGGGTGTGGGCACTTTGTCCGCGCAGATCAACTCTGGGAGATGCTCGCAACAAGCTCAGAGTGGGTCGATTCGCTGCTTCAGGTATTCACGCCAATCACCGGCGATATCGACACGCCGAGACTGATGGATTGGGCCCGGAAAAAAGGCAAGAAGCTCGCGCCCAACCTTGCCCTTGTCCGCAACCCCGAGGTCACACTCTCGTGGCTTGCCCAGCGGGTCAACGGACAACCCGACGCCCCCGTCGAGATGAAGGAGTTCATGCGGCATGTCGCGACCGAGCAGTTGAACGCGACAGGCCTGCAGGAGCCCTGCCCCCGCTGCGGCGGTGAGTTGGGCGAACCTGCGCCATTCAAACTCATGTTCGAGACATGGGCTGGCATGGTCCAGAACGACGACAACAAAGCCTACCTCCGCCCCGAGACCGCCCAGGGCATCTTCATCAACTTCAAGAATGTCGTCGATACCAGCCGCGTCAAGGTCCCCTTCGGCATCGCCCAGGTCGGCAAGGCGTTCCGCAACGAGGTCACGCCCCGCAACTTCATCTTCCGCTCGCGCGAGTTTGAGCAGATGGAGATGGAGTGGTTCTGCCACAAGGACGACGCGACGAAGTGGTACAAGTTCTGGCAGACCGAGCGCAAGCGCTGGTGGGAGTCCCTCGGCCTCACCTCCGACAACCTCATCATGCGCGAGCACGACAAGGACGAGCTCAGCCACTACGCCAAGGAGGGCGCGGGCACAGCCGACGTCGAGTACCGCTACCCCTTCACCGCCCCCGGCTTTGGCGAACTCGAAGGCATCGCCCACCGCTCCAACTTCGACCTCACCCAGCACGAGAACCACTCGCGCACCAAACTCAAATACTTCGACTCTGCCCGGGGCGAGCTCGCCAAGAACGGCCAGCCCAAGGGCGAGCACTACCTGCCCGACGTCATCGAACCCGCTGCCGGCCTGACCCGCGGCGTGCTGGCGCTGCTGTGCGAGGCCTACACCCGCGACGACTCGCGCCCCAGCCCCGAGTTTCTCAAGCTCCACCCGCGCCTCGCGCCCATCAAGGCAGCCGTCTTCCCGCTGGTCAAAAAGGACGGCATGCCCGAGGTGGCTGAGAAACTCCACGACGAGCTGCAACAAAGGTTCGGCCGCACCGGGTTCATCGAAACCGACGCCAAGCAATCCATCGGCAAGCGCTACGCCCGCATGGACGAAGCCGGGTGCCCCTGGTGCTTCACCATCGACGGCGACTCACTCACCGAACACACCGTCACCGCCCGCAACCGCGACACCGGCGAACAACAACGTATCGCCATCGCACAGGTCGGCGACTTCCTGCACAAAGCGCTCAACATCTAACCCCCCCCCCCCCCGCGCGAGCCGGCCCCTGTGGGCCCGGTCTCTTGCAGCGCTCTCCGAAATCAACCCCATTCCACCCAAACACTCAGGCTTCCCCCGGCGTACACTTGCTCGAAACCAGTTTCTGCACAAGAACCCCCATATCGGAGGCTTCGCATGAAACTGGACCGCCCCGTTCCCGGAACAAGGCACAACCGCACGCCCGAACCTGGCCGCGTGGCATGATCGGTACCGCAACAGACGAAGGGATTGGGTGTGCGTAAGGGTGTCATTCTCATCGGAGGTCTTGTGGCCGTCGCAGCGCTCCTGGGCGGCGGCGGATACGTCCTCACCCAGACCGCTGCGGGCGAACAGTTCCGCGAAGGGCTCAAGAAAAAAGAAAAACCCACCACCGTCCGTGTCCAAGCGGCCGGGCGGAACGACATCACCCGCAGCGTCAGCGCACCCGGCCTTGTCGAGCCTCGCAAGAAAGTCGAGATCAGCGCCCAGGTCTCCGCGAGGATCGTCGCGCTGCCCTTCGACGAGGGCAGCGTCGTCCGGGCGGGGGACGTCGTCGTCCGCCTCGATGCCGAGGGCCTCACCGCGAGGCTCGAAGCGGCAAAGGCGCGACGCATGGCTCAGGAAGCCCGGTTCCGCGGGGCCAAGGCAGACCTCGCGGTGGCGCTCAGCGACTTCGGCCGCAAACGCGAGCTGCACGACACCGGCGATATTTCGGATGTCGTCCTCGAGCAGGCCGAGAACCGCTACAACCAGGCGGTCGCGACCGTCGAGATGGCGACCGCCGACGTCGAGATCGCCCGCGCCCAGATCATCGAAGCCGAACGCGACCTGGCGTACGCGGTCATCTCCAGCCCGATCGACGGCATCATCACCACGCTCAACGCCGAGGTCGGCGAGCTGGTCGTCGTCGGCACACTCAACAACCCCGGGTCGATCATCCTCGAGATCGCCGACCTCTCCGACATGCTGCTGATGGCCCGCGTGGATGAGTCCAACGTCGCAAAGGTCAAAGAGCAGCAGGAAGCAACCGTCTTCATCAACGCCTACCGCGACGAGCCGTTCCTCGGCGTTGTCGAACGCATCGGGCTCGAACGCAAACGCTGGGAGGACGGCAGCCACTACTACGAAGCCGAGATCAAGCTCCAGAAAGAGGCAGACCGCCCGCTGCTCTCGGGCTTCAGCGCCACCGCCGAGATCACCGTCCAGCACCTCCGCGATGTGCTGGTGGTGCCCAGTCAGGCGGTGCTCGACCGACGTATCGACGAGCTGCCCAAGGCCACCATCGACGCCGCCGGCGGGATCGTCGACACCCGCAAGACCTTCGCGTCGGTGGTCTACACCATCGTCGATGGCAAGACCCACGCCACCCCTGTCGACATCGGCCCCAGCGACCTGGCCGAGACGGTCATCCTCGCCGGGCTCGACGAGGGGCAGCGGGTCATCACCGGCCCCTTCAAGACACTCATCAACATGAAGGACGACATGCTCGTCAAAGACGAAGCCGAGATCGAGGCCGAAGCGCAAGCAGAAGCAGCAGCAAAAGAAGAAGAAAGGGACGAAGAAGAACAAGAAACCGACGACAGCGCCTCAACCCAAGCCGAGACAGACCGAAACCCGGACTCCTGATCCTCCATGACCATCCACATCCGCCAGCTCACCAAGACCTACAAGCTCGGCGTCGAGCGCGTGCATGCGCTCGCGGGCGTGGACCTCGACATCACGCAGAACGAGTTTGTCGCCATCATGGGCGCGTCCGGCTCGGGCAAGAGCACCCTCATGCACATCCTCGGCTGTCTTGACCGACCCACCACCGGCAGCTACGACCTCAACAACAAACCCATGCACAAGATGGGCTCGGCCGGCCTTGCCCGTGTCCGCAACGAAGAGATTGGCTTCATCTTCCAGAGCTTCGAGCTGCTCAACCGTGCCAGCGCGCTCAAGAATGTCATGCTCCCGATGATCTACTCCCGCAAGCACTGGCTCACCGCGCGCAGCCGCGCCAAGCGCGCGCTCGAACGGGTCAACCTCGCCGACCGCATCGGGCACAAGCCCAACCAACTCTCGGGAGGTCAGCGGCAGCGCGTCGCCATCGCCCGCGCACTCGTCAACGAGCCCTCGATCCTGCTCGCCGACGAGCCCACCGGCAACCTCGACTCCACCACCACCAACGAGATCATCGACCTCTTCAAGCAACTCCACGACGAGGGACAAACCATCGTCATCGTCACCCACGAAGAAGAGGTTGCTTCCCACGCCCAGCGGATCGTCCGCCTCCGGGACGGCATCGTCGAGAGCGACCACCCGACAGCCGAGGACCCCATCCACCGCCGCTGGCTCGCCGGGGCCGCAGCCGCCGCGCAGGAAGCCGCAGACAACACCGAGCCGCGCCCAAGCCAAGGCCACGACACCCCCGCCACCGGAGCCTCGGCATGATCCTCTTCCGGATCGCACTCCAGACCTTCGGCCTTGCCCTTGGGCAGATATGGTCCAACAAGGTCCGGTCCCTCCTCACCACCCTCGGCGTCATCATCGGCGTCGCCAGCGTCGTCGCGGTTATCGCCGCCCTGCAAGGCCTCAAGACCACCGTCCTCGATGAGTTCGAGAAGCTCGGCGCCAACCGCGTCTACATCGACGGCCAGCTCCCCCGCTCGATGTGGGCCACCGGCAGCTGGCGCGATGTCCAGCTCAAGCTCCACGAGATCGAGACCATCCGCGAACGCTGCCCCTCCATCACCAGCATCACCCCCGAGCTCTGGCGCAGCTACCCCACCGAATACGGCGACCGCAAACTCGACAGCGTCCCCACCGTCGGCATCTGGCCGACCTGGCACGATATCGTCGGCCGCCAGATCATCCAGGGCAGGCCGTTCATCCCCATCGACGAGAGCGACCGCCGCTTCGTCTGCATCATCAACGACAAAGCGATCGAAGAGCTCGACCTCCCCCGCGAACCCGTCGGCGAGTACCTCCGCATCGCGGGCAAACGCTTCCTCATCGTCGGCGTCGTCGAGACCGTCACCCTCAACCTCTTCGGCGGCGGCGACTCCAGCGCCGAGGTCTTCGTCCCCTTCGGCACCGCGCAGGTCCTCGCCCCCCGCGCATGGATCAGCCACGCCTGGGGATCGCTCTCGAGCCCCGAGCATGTCGATGACGCCAAAGCCGAGATCGCGTTTGTCCTCCGCAAGATGCGCGAGCTGACCGCAGAAGACGAAGACACCTTCCAGATCGAGGTCATCCAGCAGTTCATCGACCAGTTCAACGCCATGGCAAAGGGCATCACCGCCGGCGCCAGCGGCATCGTCGGGATCAGCCTCCTGGTCGGCGGCATCGGAATCATGAACATCATGCTCGTCAGCGTCAGTGAACGCACCCGCGAGATCGGCCTCCGCAAAGCCATCGGCGCACGCCCCGGGGTCATCCTCGTCCAGTTCCTCGTCGAGTCGGTCACCCTCTGCCTCGCGGGCGGCGCGATCGGGCTGGCGGCCGGGCAGGGGCTCATCAGCCTCATCCGCTCCATCCCCGAAAGCCCGCTCAAGGACGCCAGCGTCCCGGCGTGGGCGGTCATCCTCGCGGTCGGGTTCAGCGCCAGCACCGGCGTGATCTTCGGCATGTTCCCCGCGATCAAAGCCGCCAGGCTCGACCCGATCGAAGCCCTCCGCCACGACTAACAGACCTTCCATAACCTTAGAACCGCAAACACCCTCGAACATAACAACCCGCCGAACCCACACACCGCAAGGACCAGCACATGCCAGCACCGCGTCGCCATCTGCCCCTCGGCCCACGACACCCCGCGTCGGTGCTGATGTGTTGCGGGTGCGCGGCACTCCTGTTCTCTCCGCTGCCCGGGTGTTCGCGCAGCCCGCTGTTCCCGCACCAGTCCGACTACGCGCCGGACCTCTCGCTCGAACGGGTCCGCCGTATCGAGGCCGCCCCGATCGAGCACTACCGGGTTGAATCCCCGCCGCCCTCGGTCCAGGACGCCCGCGCTGCGCAGCACCGGTTCGAGGGGGTCGAGCGTGTCGAGCTCTCGATCGCCGAATGCCGTGCCGCGGCGCTCGAGCACAACCTCGACCTCCAGGTCGCGCTGCTCAGCCCGGCGCTGGCTGCCGAGCGGATCGCTGAGGAAGAGGGCCGTTTCGATTCGGTCTTCACGCTCAACGCCCAGTGGTCCGAGACCGATACCCCGACCGCCTCGACGCTCGACAGCGCCCAGGCAAAGTTTCAGCGCATCGAGCCGGGCGTGCGCATCCCCCTCCGCACCGGCGGCACCGCCACCGTCACCCTGCCCTTCAACCGCAACGAAACCAACAACCGGTTCAGCACGCTCAACCCCGCCTACACCAGCGACCTCGTACTCTCGATCAGCCAGCCACTCCTGCGCAACGCCGGCCGCCGCGCCTCGACCTACGCCATCACCATCGCGTCCTACGACCGCCAGCTCTCCGAGGTCCAGACCAAAGCCGAGGTGATCCGCCAACTCGCCGCGGTCGACCGCGCCTACTGGCGGCTCTACGGCGCGCGGGCCGCACTCGACGTCCGCCTCCGCTCGCTCGAACTCGCCCAAGCCCAACTCGAACAAGCCGAGCGGCGCTACGACGCGGGTGATGTCGCCGAGATCGAGGTCCTCCGCGCCCAAGCCGGTGTTGCCGAGCAGCTCGACAGCATCATCCGCGCCCAAAACCTGCTCATCACCCGCCAGCGCGAGCTCAAGCGCATCATCAACATGCCCGGGCTCGATATCGCGACCGAGACCCAGGTCGTGCCCGGCTCGCCGCCCGATCCGGTTCGGTATGAGTTCGACACCGAGACGCTCACCCAGGCCGCGATCGACAGCCGCATGGAGATGCTCGAGTTCGAGCTCCGGCTCGCGGCCGACCTGGTCACCGCCGACTGGTCGCGCAACCAGGCGCTCCCGCTGCTCGCGCTCGACTACACCTACCGCATGAACGGCCTCGGCGGCAGCCTCAGCCAATCGGTCGACCTCATGCAGGAAAACCGCTTCGCCGACTGGTCGATCGGCCTCCGCGGCGAGGTGCCCCTGGGCAACGAACAACGCGAAGCAGCCGTCCGCAGATCGCTCCTCACCCGCCTCCAACGCCTCGCGAGCCGGGACGCCAGAGAGCAGACCATCCGCCGCGAGGTGCTCGACGCGGTCGACCAGATCGACTCGGCGTGGCAACGCATCTTCGCGGCCCGGCAGAGCGTGATCCTCAACACCCGCACGCTGCAAGCAGAGCAACGGCAGTTCGACGTCGGCCAGTCCACCTCGACCGACGTGCTCAACTCGAACACCCGCCTCAGCGACGCCCAGCTGCAAGAGATCAACGCCGTCGTCGAGTACCAGATCGCCCAGGTCGATCTCGCGTTTGCCACCGGCACGCTGCTCGGCGCGTCCCGAGTCGAGTTCCAACCCGCCGACCCGCTGGGCACGACAGCCGACCGCACCGGCGAGCCGGGGTGGACAGACGCCGCGCCAGAGACAGAGCCCGCTCCAGAGTCCCCGCCGGAACCAGAAACGCTCGACTGACCGCTCAGCACCCCGCGGCGTAGGCGTTGAGATACGCGACAACGTCTCTGGTGTCGACCACGCCGTCGCCGTTGAAATCGGCGACCGCCATGCCGCTGCTCCATTGGTTGAGGAACAGGATCACGTCGCGTGTGTCCACAACCCCATCGTTGTTCCGGTCGGCCGGGCACGAAATCGTGAGCGATGCGAACACGTCCTCGAGTTGATCGTCCGCCAGCACAAAGGGGACCGCTTCGACCGCGTGCCACCACATCGCGTCCGGCCCGAGCCGAACCCGCCCGGGAGTGATCGAGGAGGAGAGCTCCATGAACTTGGGCTCAGAGCCGCCGACTGAATAGTCAAGCCGGGTCCGCCCGTCTTCGACCCGCACCACACACACCACCGGGCTGCCCCGCAGCCAGTAGAGCGTCCGCACGTTCCGCGACTCGCGGGGGGTCGAGCCGTCGTCAATCAGCAGCCGAATCCCCTCGGCCGGGGGGTCGGCCAGCACCCGCACGTGCCCGCTGCCCTCGTCGTTCTCGATCGCAAAGAGCTGGGGCAGGTGCCCGGTCGCGGTCTTGCTGCTGCCCACGCCCGAGCCGCCCACCCGGTTGTCCCACTGATCGTTCGGCAGCATCCCCACCAAGAGCATCGTCCACTCGTCGCCGAGGTCGAGCCCGTCGATTGTCGCGCGCTCGACCGAACCGGTCCCCTGCGGCCCGAGCCCGTGCCCCTGCGCGGTCGGTGCGTCCGGATACACACCCTCCCACGCGATCAGAAATCGACTCGGCGCCTCGACCTGCCCGGATTTCTGCGCGCGCAGCGTGGCACTCGGCCGCCACTTCCTGTCCGGCCCGTTGCCGGTGCTGTCCAGCGCATTCCACGTCCCCCAAAGCGTAAAGGGCGTCCACGCACCGGCATCAAAGTCCAGACGCCCGGACAAGACATCCAGCCGTTCACCCTGGTCGTCGGAGAATCGGATCGAGAGCTGTGCGGTCGTGCTCGGATCGTCGGCATCGTCCGGCCCGAGCGCATACACCCACGCCCGCAGCAGCGCAGACCTTTGCGGCGCAGGCACGTCGACAAAGTCTGACCCCAGCCGCCACAGACCCATCCGCCCGCCCGTCGAGCGGTTGTCAAGAGAGAACACGTTGCCCGCCTCACACGGCGGCAACGGCACCCCCTCGGGCAGGTCGTCGGGCGCGTTCAGCCGGGTGATCGTCACGCCCGAATCGACCCCCGTCGCCGGCGCGGGGACCACCTCGCGGAGCAGGTTGTCGGTCGAAGGACTCAGCATCAACGGCCGGGCAACCACCGAGACCGGCTCCTCGATCCGGCGGAACCCCGCCGCGTCGTTGGTCAGGTTCCCGATATAGCCGACGTGCCCGTGGATCACCGCCTGCCTCGAGCCCGAGGTCCCCGCGACCATGCACTGGCCCCACAGCTGGCCGTCGGGCGAATACAGAATCCGTGTCTCGCGCTGCCCGGCCTGCCACGGCGCGGTCGCCGCCGCGTCGATGCGCCCAAAGTAAGGCCCACCGGGCGTGCCCTGCATGCTGAAGTTCAACACCCCATCGCTCGGCCAGCTCGTCACCGACGGCAGGTACACCGTGTCCCACGCCGGGGTCTGCGTGTCCGGGTCGTAGGTGAGTGACAGCACCGCAGCCCCGGTCTCGTCGGTGCCGCAGAGCAGCATCGAACACTCCGGGTCGGCCGCGATCATCGAGATCGCCTGGTTGTGCCGGAGCGACGGGCTTGTCCCTGTCCCGCCCCAGACCGTCGCGACCTCGGTCCAATCACCCGAAGGCTCGAACACGCGGCTGCGGTCGTCGATCCCCGTGTCCGGGATCGCAGCCGCCGACGCCCACGCCCCGCCGAACGCCAGGGTCCGCGCCAGCACCCGGTTGTCAGCAACGCCGTCACCGATCGAGATCAGCACCGACTCCCGCCCGTCGGGATGCTTGATGTACCCGCCGCAGTGCCAGTGTTCGGTCTGCATCGGGGACTCAGACTCGGCAATGCGGATCGTGCTCGAACTCCACTCACCGCCCGAGCCGCGCACAAACCGCGTCGCGTAGCCAAGCCCGCCGGTCTTGGTCGGCGAGCGGTAGTCGGTCCAGACCGCGACAAACTCGTCGGGCCCGACCGGGAACGCCGAGTAGGACCAGGGTGATCCGCGCCGCGTATCGAGTGCACTGGTCGGCGCACCCATCGCCGCGATGATCCACGGGCTGCTCTTCTGCAGACGATCAACTGTCGTGTACGCCAGCGCCGCACGCCGGCTGACCCACGCTTCGCCTGCCGGCTCGTAGACATCGCACGCGACAACGATCAGCCCGTTGTGGATCGAGCCGCCGTTGGTCAGCGTGAACGCGTAGCCCGGCATGCTCGCCGAGCCGCCGTTGGCGCCGGTCTGCCGCACCAACAAGTTGGACATGCCGCCCATGTCCTCGTCGCGGATAGGCATGACATACGCGGTCGACCAGTTGCCGTCGCGGAACGCCCGCTCGACCGAGCCCTCCCCGAGGTGGATGCTGAGCCTCTGAAATGTTGACGTGTTGACGAGGTACACCGGCTCGCCGGTCACAGAGCTGCCCGCCGCGATCGCGTTGATCGCGAGCCCGACCGCGAGGGTCTCGCTTGTCGCTCTGCCGCAGAACAGGGTCGGCGGTGCGTACCGAGGCTGCCCGGCCTCGAAGACCTCGCCGAACGAGCCGAACACCGTCGTCGGCCGATCAAACCCGAACGACAAACCCGGGCTGGTCGTCACGCCGTTGTCGAACCGGACCCAGCTCTTCTGCGCGAACACGGGGCGCGTCGCAATCGCCACCACGCCCGCGACCAGGCACCAACCAACGCTCTTTCGTAAAAACATCACGCGCTCCCCTGACTTGCTGGCATCAGTTGAACAGCTCGGTTCCTGCCCATCAAGCCGATCTGATCCTGTGAACGCATCATTGGTCGCCCGACGCCCATCCACCCATCCAGATCGTCATTCTGTTCGACCCAGACGAACAAACCCCGACGCAAACAAACCAAAAAAAGACCTTGACCATCCCGGATCATCCGCTATGCTCGTCGCAAGCATCAAGAGTCCCGGGTTTGCCAAACGCCCGGGCGGCAACCGAGCAGCTTTCTCACAAAGCTCGCCGCGGTGCCGAGGCCAGCCCCTGCGTGGGGAGCGATGCGGCCGGGACGGCGGGCGACAAGCCCAACGCCGATTCTCAGCAAAAACGGGAGCGATGTTCGCCCCCGACCCACGCACAGCTTGCCCGCGTTGATGCCGTGAGGAGGTTCACGGCCATGGGTCACACCGATCCCACCACCACGGGCACGAGCACCACTGCCATCCACGCCGGGCCGCGGCACGACCCGCAGTCCGACGCGCTGGTCACACCGCTCGTGCAGTCCACCACGTTCGTCAACGAAGCGGTCGGCACAAGCCGGGGGCACGCCTACTCCCGTGTCTCCAACCCCACCGTCTCGGCGCTCGAAGCCCAGCTCGGCGCGCTCGAAGACACACCGCCCGCGGTCACGTTCGGCACCGGGCTCGGCGCAGAAACCGCCCTCTTCTTTGCACTGCTCAAAGCCGGGGACCACGTCGTCCTCGGCGACGCGATCTACGGCGGGACCGTCCGCCTCGTCCAACAAGTCCTCGCAAACCTCGGCATCGAGGCGACATTCGTCGATTCCTCGATCGCGGCAAACGTCCGGGCTGCGCTCCGCACCAACACCCGACTCATCTTCATCGAGTCCCCCGCCAACCCGACGCTCAAACTCACCGACATCCACGCCGTCGCCGAGATCGGCCGCGAGGCAGGGATCAAGGTCGCCGTCGACAACACCTTCCTCACCCCAGTCGTCCAACGCCCCCTCGATCTCGGCGTCGATGTCTGCGTCTATTCCACCACCAAGCACATCGAAGGACACTCCACCTCACTCGGCGGCTCGGTGCTCAGCCGCGACGAAGAACTCCTCGAACGGGTCCGCTTCATCCGCAAATGCACCGGCGGCATCCAGGCGCCCTTCCAGGCGTGGCTCACCGCGCGGGGTGCAAAGACCCTCCCGCTCCGCATCCGTCAGCACTCGAAAAATGCCCTCGAAGTCGCACGAGCCCTCCAGACAAACCCGCACGTCGCCGCGGTCAACTACCCCGGGCTCGAAACCCACCCCCAGCACCAACTCGCCTGCCAACAACACCTCGGCGGCATCCACGGCGGGGTCCTCTCCTTCGAGGTCGTCGGCGGCACCGACGCCGCGGTTGACGTCCTCAACAACGCCCGACTCTGCGCGCTGGTCGAACACCTCGGCGGCCTCGAAACACTCCTCACCCACCCCGTCACCATGACCCACGCCGACGTCCCCCGCGCGCACCGACTCGCCGTCGGCATCACCGACGGCCTGATCCGCATCAGCGTCGGCCTCGAAGACGCTCCCGACATCATCGCCGACCTCGAACGCGCGATATCCCTCGCCCACCAGCACACCAACGACGACACCAAGAGCCCTAAGCGTCAGCACCGGGCCAACACCACAGACACCGCAACCCCCCCGGTGGTGCCCGCATGACCACCACCCTCATCGTCCTCAAGTTCGGCGGCTCGGTCCTCCGCGACGAGCTCCACGTCCGGGCCGCGGCCGAGGAAGTCGCCGCGTTCGTCCGCCGGGGCGCGCGCGTCGTCGCGGTCGTCTCGGCACTCGAAGGCACCACCGACGCCCTGCTCGCCCGCGCGAAAGCCTTCGCCCCCCAGCCGCAGCCGTTCGCCACCGCCCAACTCCTGGCGACCGGCGAGCTTGCCTGCGCAGCACTCCTCGGGTTGGCGCTCGACAGCATCGGCATTCGCGCTGAAACACTCGACACCGCCCGCGCCGGGCTGCGGACCCAAGGCAATCCGCTCGACGCGACCCCCATCGAATGCGAGCTGCCCGGCGTGACCGAAGCGCTCGGGCGGGCCCGCGCCGTGGTCGTCCCCGGATTCGCCGGCCGCGACCAGCAAGGTCGAACCACGCTCCTCGGCCGCGGCGGGTCGGACCTCACCGCGCTCTTTCTCGCCCAACGCCTCGGCGCCGCGTGCCGACTCGTCAAAGACGTCGACGGCCTCTACGAATGGGACCCCTCGCGCCCCGGCAAACCCCCGCGCCGCTTTGCCACACTCCCCTGGAACGCCGCCCTCGAACTCGACGGCACCATCGTTCAGCACAAAGCCGTCCGCTGGGCACGCGAGCACGGGCTTGCGTTCGAGGTCGGATCGCTCGGCACACACGACGCCACCCGCGTCGGCGATTTCGACCCTGTCTATTCCAGCGAAGAAGCCTCGCACCCGGAGCCCCACCATGCCGCATGAGGGAAGAGACAGTTCTGCGCGCAGGAACTGTGTCGCGGTCGTCGGCGCAACCGGGGCGGTCGGACGCGAGCTGCTCGGCATCCTCGCGGCCCGGGGTGTTCCCCGCGAACAGGTCCGAGCCATCGCGTCGGCAAACTCCGTGGGTACATCCATCAAGTACGGCGACGGCTCGGTGCGGGTCCTCGGCCTCGACGCTGCCTCGTTTGCTGGATGCCGTCTCGCGGTCTTCGCGGCCGATGCACAGACCTCGCGCCGCTCTGCGCCGATCGCGGTTGCTGCCGGCGCGGTCGTCATCGACAACTCCTCGGCCTTCCGGCTCGATCCCGGCGTGCCGCTGATCGTGCCGGAGGTCAACGCCGACGCGCTCGAAACCGGCACAAAACCGCCCCGAGGCATCGTCGCCAACCCCAACTGCACCACGATCATCCTGGTCACCGCGCTCGAGCCACTCCGCCGGGCGTTCGGGATCGGGGCGATCGACATCGCAACCTATCAAGCGGTCTCGGGCGCGGGGGCTGCTGCGATCGACGAACTGCTCGACACCACCCGCAGAGCCCTCGGCATCGAGTCACACCGGTCCGATGCGCACGTGTCGATCTTCCCCGAGCCCTGCGCCTTCAACGTCTTCAGCCACGACTCGGCGGTCAATCCCGCCACCGGCGTCAACGGCGAAGAGCAGAAAGTCATCGCCGAGACCCGGAAAATCTGGAACACCCCGACCCTCCGCATCACGCCCATCTGCGTTCGGGTCCCCGTGCTGCGCGCACACACCGAGGCGATCACCGTCACGCTCAGCGAGCCCGCAACAGAGCACGATGTCCGTGCCGCCCTCGCCGCCGGGAAGGGGTTGCAGCTCGTCGACGACCGCGCAGCCAACCGCTTCCCCACCCCCCGCAACGCCGACGGGCGGGACGACATCCTCGTCGGACGACTCCGGCCAGACCCCGGCGAAATGCCCGACACGCAAGGTCGGCACCGGCGCTGGTGCCTGCTGGCGTGCGGCGACCAGCTCCGCAAGGGCGCAGCACTGAACGCGGTCCAGATCGCCGAGGGGCTCGGGGTGCTGCCCCGGCTCGGGGTGTTGCCCGAAACGCAAATCCTGCACTCACCCGCGCCGGTCTGACAAGTGGCGACTGTCTCCCTATCCTCGCTCTCCCCCCTCGCCGGCTCGACCGGATCAGCCCGGGAGGGGGCTCGCTTCGATCGCCCACCAACGCAGGAGTCGCTGTCATGTCGCAGAAGGTCCAGATCGCCCTCGCCCCGGGGGACGGCATCGGCCCCGAAATCATGGACGCGTGCCTCAGCGTCTTCGAGGCCGCGGGAGTCCACGAGCACATCGAGTTCATCCCCGTGGAGATGGGCAGCCGGGTCTTCGCGGCCGGCGACAGCCGCGGCTTTACCGACGAAGCGGTCGAAACCGTCGAGCGGACCGGCCTGCTCTACAAGGGGCCGATGGGCACCCCGATCGGGGGCGGGGGCAAGTCGATCAACGTCACCCTTCGCAAGACCTTCGGCGCGTTCGCCAACCTCCGCCACTTTCAGAGCCTGCCCAGCGTGGACACCGTCTTCAGCCGCGCGGGCGTCCCGGTGGATATCTACGTCGTCCGTGAAAATATCGAGGACACCTACGGCGGTATCGAGCACCGGCTCACCAACGACGTCGTCGAGTGCAAACGGCTGATCTCGGCGCCCGGGTGCGACCAGGTCCACCGCTTCGCGTTCAAGGCGGCCGCGCGGTTCGGGATCAAGAAGATCCACTGCGCCCACAAAGCCAACATCATGAAAATGACCGACGGCCTGTTCCTCGACCGCTTCCACGCCGAGGCAAAGCACTTCCCGGATATCGAAACCACCGACGTCATCATCGATGCCCTCTGCATGAATCTTGTGCTCCGCCCTGAAGAGTACCAGATGATCGTCCTGACCAACCTCCAGGGCGACATCGTTTCCGACCTCGCGGCCGGGCTCGTCGGCGGGCTCGGGTTTGCGCCCTCAGCAAACATCGGCGACCAGATTTCCATCTTCGAAGCGGTCCACGGCACCGCCCCGGACATCGCGGGCAAGGGTGTCGCCAACCCAACCAGCCTCCTGCTCAGCGGCCTCATGCTGCTGCGACACATCGGGATGCTCAAACAAGCCGCCACCATCGAGAACGCTCTGCTTGCCGCTCTCGAAGACGGCGTCCACACCGGCGACGTCCGCAGCAGCAACGACCCGGTCGGCACCAACGACTTTGCCGGCGCCATCACGTCGCGCCTGGGCAGCCTGCCCTCGGGCAAAGAGGCCCGCCCGGTGCCCGAAGAATCCACGCCCCACTTCACACCCCCGACCCGTCCCAGCGTCAACCGGCTCATCCGCACCTTCGAGACCGTCGAGAGCGCCGTCTCGGGCTGCGACATCTACATCGACACGACCATCACCCCGCTCGAGCTCGCCCAACGCCTCGAACGCCTCGTCGAAGGAACAGCGTTCAAGCTCACCATGATCTCCAACCGAGGCACCCAGGTCTGGCCGACCGGGAGCCCATACACCGAGATCGTCGATTACTTCCGGGTGCGGCTCGAGCTGCGCGATCCGGCGGTGGTGCTCGGGCAGATGGGACAGATGCCGACCATCTATCTGCTCGCCAAAATCGCCGAGAAGTTCCAGGTCATCGACTTCCAACCGCTCAAGTACTTCGACGGCAAGCCGGGCTACAGCCTCGCCCAAGGCCAGTAAACACCTCGCGCAAACCGCACGCAAAGAAACTACAACGCCCCGCGACACAAGTGTCGCGGGGCGTTGTGCTTATCGAGATACAAACCACACAGAAATGCGCAACTGTGCGGACTCAGTTACCCATCCAGTGAACCTTCCCGGTCGCTATGTCGTACCAGGCGCCGACGACCTTGAGGTCCCCGCTCGCGACCATCTCGGCGATCACCGGGCTCCGCTGCTGAATATCACGGACGGTGGCCCGAACATTCTCGACGACAACACGCTGGACAAACGCGGGGTCTTTGCCCGAGCGGCCGGGCATCGAGGCGGTCGCGACGGCAACCGCCGGCTGAATGTTCTCCAGCGTGGCGGTCAGGTTGCCCAGCTGGGCGTTGGCGATCGCGCCCTTCACCGCGCCGCACGAGGTGTGCCCGAGCACGACGATCACCTTTGACCCCGCGAGCTTGGTGCTGAACTCCATGCTGCCGAGCATGTCCACGTTCTCGAAGTTGCCCGCGACACGGCCGACAAAGAGATCGCCGATCCCCTGGTCGAACACAACCTCGACCGGCACGCGAGAATCGACACAACCCAGCACGATCGCCTTGGGATACTGCCCGTCACGCGCGGTTGCCTCGGCCTGGGCAAGCCAGTCCTGATCCGTGACCTGCCCGCGGACGAAACGCGCGTTGCCCGACTTGAGATCGGCAAGCACCGCGTCGGGCGTCATCGCCTGCTGCATCGGTTGGGTGATCACTTGGCTCCGCAACTCACCAGGCGACACCCCAGGCGCCATCCCGGACTGGGCACAACCAAACAACGCGAACATCCCGACCATTCCCGCACCGACAGAGAGCACACCACGCATACCGCACCTCCCTTTCAAGTAGATTTCTCCGTACGCCTCGAACGCACAAGAATCGCCATCTGATTCAGCCAAGGCAAGCAAACCGAGCCAGAAACCAGCTCGGCAAGACCAAAGGGGAAATGGGTATAAATAGGATGGCAAGAGAGAAAAAAGACGCGACCAATGCAGGGCATACGCACAAGACTCTGCTCGGCAGGGCAGTGAACGCCAGCAGCTTCAGTTTCTCACAACGGCGCGGGTGGGATTCGAACCCACGAGACCCTTTCGGGTCTGCACGATTTCAAGTCGTGTGCCTTCAACCGCTCGGCCACCGCGCCCGGGACGCAAAGCATAGCCCGAACACCCCGCCCACCGATCCGCCCGCCCCCGGTGTGGCCGGCTGAGGATTCCAACTTTTTTCTTCGGGTTGCAATACTTGCATGATGGCGTCAGTATACTACCGTATGCCACCGACACCCGCCACACCCGCCACACCCGCCGCCCCCGCCGCCCCCTCCTCACCACGCCAAGCCGCCCGCAAGAAGGCCGCGATCGACCGGATGCTCGACCCCGAGCTCTTCAAGGCCCTCGCGGACCCGACCCGCCTCAAGCTCCTGGCGTGCGTGCTCAAGTGCGGCCGCGGGTGCTCGGTCACCGAGGTCGCTGCGTGCTGCTCGGTCGATTTTTCTGTTGTCGCCCGCCACCTGTCGGTCCTCGCCCGGGCCGGGCTGCTCAGCGCCACAAAGGACGGCCGGACCGTCTGGTACGCACCCCGGGGCGACGCCCTCGCCGAGCGGTTTCGCCGACTCGCCGACGCGATCGACGAATGGACACCCGCCCAATGCTGCACCACCACGGCAAAGCTCAAACGCACCGGCCCTCGCGGGTGCTGCTGACCTGTAACTCACACAACACCACCACCACGCCACCCACCGAAAGGAATCACCAATGACCAACGACAACTGCTGCGACACCGGATGCTGCAACGACACCGGCGCATCGCCGAAGACCAACGCCGCCGAGACCCGCGACCGGGTCCGCGAGGGCTACAGCGAGATCGCCCGTTCGGGGGTATGGTCCGGCGTTGCCGCGGCCACGCCAAACGCCGGCACCACCTGCGGCGGCGGAGAGAAAGACGCCGGGGCCGAATCCGGCGGCGGCGGTTGCTGCGGCCCCACCACCCTCACCCCGGGCCAGGTCGCCGAAGCGGTCGGCTATTCACCCGACGACCTCGCCGCGCTGCCCGACGGCGCCAACATGGGCCTCTCCTGCGGCAACCCCACCGCGCTGGCATCACTCAAACCCGGCGAAACCGTCCTCGACCTCGGCTCAGGCGGCGGGTTTGACTGCTTCCTCGCCGGGCCCCGCGTCGGCGCAGCCGGCCGGGTCATCGGTGTAGACATGACACCCGAGATGCTCAGCAAAGCACGCACAAATCTCGACGCCTACCGCAAGTCCAGCAGCCTCGACAACGTCGAGTTCCGCCTCGGCGAGATCGAACACCTCCCGCTGGCTGACAACTCGATCGACGTGGTCATCTCCAACTGCGTGCTCAACCTTTCGCCCGAAAAAGCCGGGGTCTGGCGCGAAATTGCCCGCGTCCTCAAGCCCGGGGGCCGGGTCGCGGTCTCGGACCTCGCCCTCCTCCAGCCGCTCCCCGACGCCATCTGCAATGACCTCGAAGCACTCGTCGGCTGCATCGCCGGGGCGGTCCTCGTCGATGAGACCGAACGCGACGCCACAAACGCCGGGCTTGTCGATATCACACTCACCCAACAGTCAGACTACATCGACGCCATGACCAGCTGGGACGACCCGCTCTACATCAAGATGCGCGAGTCTCTGCCGGAGGGCGCAACCCTCGCCGACTACGTCACGAGCCTCGAAATCACCGCGCGCAAGCCCGACTAGGGCATCACCACCCGCCCGTCGGCTTCTGTCGCTTCGCCCCGCACGAGCACTAAGTCGATCGCTTCGGCCATTGCTTCCCGGGTCTTCGTAGTCGCCCGCCCAAACCCGAGCAACTTCGCCGACTCGCGTTCGAGTTCCTCGCGCGGCAGCGCGATCTGCGCCCCCAGCACCTGCCGCACCGCAGCCGCCCGCTCGACCAGAGGCACCCACTCGACGTCCCGCTGCGAATCGTCGTCATCGCCGGGAGTGCGGACCTTGTCGAACCGTTCGGGGTGCGCGCCCGCCGCCCAGAACGCATCCCCCCTGGCAAACAGCACCCGCGCCGCCGCCGCCCGGCCGAGGATCTCCTGGAACCTCTCGCGGTACCGGTCGGTAATCCGCGACACACCAAACCACTCGGCGAGCCGTCGCAACGCCAGCTCGGGAACGATCGGCCCTTCCTGCTCGACGATCGCCGCAAGCGCGCGTACCGCCAGCTCATCGGTACGGCTCTCGTAAATATCCGAACGCGAACTCACCCCCCGCGGGCGCTTCGCCGGGCGGTATGTGTCGGCCGCCGCAGACGATTCGTCACCCCCGCCCGCCTCGAACTGCTCCCCCTCTGATTTCGAGGCACTGGTCAGGACGCCCGACGCGGGTTGCAACCCCGGCTCGGGCTCATCTGCACCTCCCGTTCCGTCGCGCTCGGCTTTCGCTTGCGCGATCGCGTCCTCGATCTGCCCGAGACACCCCTCCGGGTCCAGCCGCCACGCGGTCGACCACACCCGCACCAGCCGCCAGCCGAGTCCGCCGAGCACGCTCGACCGGGTCCGGTCGCGGTCGCGCGCGGTGTTGGCGTTGCGGTACATCGGGCCGTCGCACTCGATGCCGATGAGAAACTCCCCCGGGCGCTCGGGGTCGACAATCGCCAGGTCCACGCGGTAGCCCGCGAGTCCGACCCGTGATTCGACACCCCAGCCCCGTGCTTCGAGTGCTGCGCGCACCGCCGATTCGAGCTCGCTCGGCGTGCTCGCCCCGGTGTGTGCCGCCGCCGACTCAGCCATTGCGCCCGGCCCGCGCTGGGCATACATCAAAAACCGCTTGAAATGGTGCACACCCGTCGCCCGCGTCCGCGACAGGTCGATCGCCTCGGGCTGCATGGAACAAAACACCAGCAACCGATACCGCGACCGCGTGACCGCGACGTTGAGCCTGCGCTCGCCCCCCTCGACGTTCAAAGGCCCAAAGTTCATGCTCATCCGGCCGTCGTCGTCCGGCCCGTACCCGACGCTGAAAATGATCGTGTCGCGCTCGTCACCCTGCACGTTCTCGAGGTTTTTGACAAACACCGGCTCCTCGACGCCGGCAAAGAATGGCTCGATCTCGGGGTGCTCCCGCCGCGCCTCGTCGAAGAGGTCTTCGATGAGCCCCTGCTGCGGCGCGTTGAACGTCACCACGCCGATGCTCCCGGTCGCGCCGGGTTCGCCGAGCCGTCGCACCACTTCCGCGACAACCGCCTCGGCCTCGACCCGGTTGGTCCGGCTGCCGCCGCGCTCGTAGACCGCGCCCTCGACAAGATGGAAACTCACACCCAGCTCGGGCGAGTGCGCCACCGGCGAAGGAAACGTATGCAGCTCGTCGTTGTAATAATGATGGTTGGAGAACGCGATCAGGCTCTCGTGCCGCGAGCGGTAGTGCCATCTGAGCCGAAGCCCCGGCACCCCCGAGGCATTGCACTCCTGCAGAATGCTCTCCAGCTCATCATCCACCGGCACGACCAGGCTGTCGTCATCATCTCCAGAATCCACAGTGCCGAAGAAGTTGGTCGGCGGCAACTGCTTGGAATCACCAACAATAATCACGTCCGTGCCCCGCGCGATCGACCCGATCGCGTCCCACGCAGGGATCTGCGACGCCTCATCGAACACCACCAGATCAAACGCCGGCTGCTCGGGATCGAGGTACTGCGCCACCGACAACGGGCTCATCAAAAAGCACGGCTTGAGGCGGGGAAGTAAGTTTGGCAGCGCTTCGATCAGCCGACGCGTCGGCATATGCCGCGAGCGTTTTTCCAACTCCCGACGCAGAATCCCGACCTCCGAACTCGACGACACGCTCGCCACAGCACCCGGCAATCGCTCGGCAAGCCCGGCAACCACGACCTGCCGCGTCAGCCGGATCACTTCCTTGTCAAGCTCACGGAATCGCTCGATCGCCGACGTGTGTGCGCGGGCGTTGAAGCCCCGGATCGGCTCGCTCGCGTCGGCCGACTGCACAAGCCACCGCTCGCCGAACGACCGCTCGAAGACCGTCAGCAGCCCGCGGCGCTCGACGCGCCCCCGCTCGTAGGCATTGACCAAAGCGCCCAGCCCGCTCGCGCACGCCGCCTCCCGTTCACGCCGCCACGCGCACCAGTCGTTCAGGCGACGGACACTCTCGGCCCAACGCCCGATCGCCTCGCCCGCGCACCCGATCCACCCGGGCGAGGCGTCCCCACTCCATGCGAGTTCCGCGTCGATCTCCAGCAGGTCATGCACACGACCCCACGCGCCCGCCCACGCACGCTGCGCGTTGACCAACGCCCCCGCGGCAACCCCCACACCCGAATCACCGATCGGCGCAAGCGACTTCTCGCACGCCACATCCGCCAGCGCCCCGCACAATCGGCGTCCACCCTCCGACGACAGCAAACCTCGGCAGGCGTGCCGAAATCGCACCGACCACGCAAGCACACGGTCCAGCTCGTCGAAATTCGCGTCGCCGCTGCGCCACTGCGCCCCAAAGCACCGCGCGGCTTCAGAATCCGGCCGCGAGAGTTCGCGCCGCTCGGCCGCGATCGAGAGCGCCTCCTCAAGGTCGGCAACGATCGCATCGAGCGCACCGGGCGACCCCGTGCAGTACGGCCGCACCCGCTTCCGCGCCTTGCCCGCAAAGAACCATCGCACGACGCCCGGCTTCCCCCGCGCCTGCTTTGCCGCATCGAGCATGCCGAGCAGGTCCGCGTCGAACAACTCGGGGCGGTACCGCTCGAGAAGTGCCGCTTCCCGGTCTTTGGTCTGTCGTCCGCGTGAGATCCACTCGCCCAGCACCGCTGCCGATGCTTCGCTCGCCGCTGCATCGAGCACCCCGCGTGGCGGGAGCGGGCAGCTGCCGAGCTGTGCTGCGCACGCGCCGAGCACACCCACTTCTGCCTCAGAGAGACTCGCCACGACGCCCTCCGCGTCCGACTCGGTGCCTACATCCTCGTCTGCCTCCCTGCCTGCACACGCAAGCAACTCAGCCGCAAACCGCGCGGCTGCAGATCGGAGCGCCGCGAGCGCAGCAACCGCAGCCCCAAGCGCCGCCCGCGCCTCGTCGGGCAGTGCAAACGACCACTCGGCCCGGCCGATGCCGCGCAGTGGATGCTCCCCAACCGGATCAACCGCCCCGGCAACATCGGTCAGTGTCGAGACGCGCGTTCTCCACTCCTGCAACTGCCCAGCCGAAACACCCGCACAATCCACGATCCCCAGATCGACCCTCTCACCATCACCGAGCGCACTGAGTCGCCCGATCATCTGGTACACACTCTCGCCGCTCTCGCGGAGTTCGTGCAGCTCACGGACGTACATGTTCAGCTGCTGGCGCACCTGCTGCAACGCTCCGCACGCGCCCGCCCAACCTGATGGCACGTCAATCCGCGCCGCGTCGAGCGCTTCGCCGAGTTGCCGCAGCACCTCTTTCTTTGACGCCCGCGCCGAGTGCAGCTCGAGACAGAACGGCCCGAGCCCGTCGCGACCCAGCCGCCGCCGCACCACCGAGAGCGCCGCCATCTTCTCGGCGACAAACAAGACCCGCTTCCCGTTGCCCAGCGCATCGGCGATGATGTTGGCGATCGTCTGGCTTTTGCCTGTCCCGGGAGGCCCTTCGAGCACAAACGTCCGCCCCTCCCGCGCCGCCCGCACCGCAACCAGCTGCGAAGAGTCGGCGTCCCGCGTGCAGAGCAGATCCCCCGGCGCAAACGCCTCGTCCAGCTGCGCGGGGTCGGGAAGCTCCCCGCCATCATCTGTCTCCGCCGGATGCAACAACCGCCCGAGCAACTTCTGCTTGCCTATCGCCTCCCCCATGTGTTGCAGGTCGTGCCACATCAGAAACTTGCTGAAGGAGAACAGCCCAAGGTGTGCGGTCTCCTCGATCTCCCACCCTTTTGCGTCGCGGATCGCCTGGCGAAACCGCCGCAGGATCATCGGCACGTCGAGCCCGCGGTCGTCCTCGGGCATGTCGTCGAGTGCGCGCACGTCGAACCCGAAATCCACCCGCAGCTTCTCGATCAACGTAATGTTCGGCCGCAAGGGCTCGCTCGTCAGCTCCACCCGGTAGCGGTACCCACCGCCCGCTGAGCGACGCACCAGTGTCACCGGCAACAAAATCAACGGCGACCGCCGTGGCTTCTCAGCGGCCGGTGTTTCCAACCAACGCAGCATCCCCAGCGCGATGTACAGCACGTTCGCGCCCGTCTCCTCGATACTCGACCGCGACGCTCGGTAGATCTCCAGCAGCCGACGCGAGGTCTCCGCCTCGGTCAGCGTCGTAAACAGACGACCCTCAGCCAGCTCTGCCTCACGAAATGCACGCTCGGCATCCTCGGCCGTCCCGTGCTCTGCGCCCCGACGGTCCGACCGCGGCAGCACATCAAACGACGCCCCATCGGCGAGCCGATCCTCCAGCATCGCGAGGTCCGGCACCGACAACTCAACGACCCGCTTGGTCTCGCGGAAGTTCAACAACCGATTCCGAAGCGACAAATCAAGCAACTTGCGCTTCCAACGATCCACACGATTGCCCGGCTCGGCGGCACTTCCCGATCCATCCCCGCCCGCCTCATCACCCAGCCCCGCGCGCTCTGCAAGCTTGACTGCATCGAGCGACGCCGGCAAAGCCTCGCGCGCCGCCGCCGCGGCAACCGCCGCCGGGTCCAGCGTCGTCTCCTCATGCTCGACCCGCAACGGCAACGGCCGCACCCCCAGCCGCCGCGCGGTCCGAATGTCAACCGCGCACACCTCACCCGCCGCGTCCAGTTTCCGGTTCGCCGCCTCGACCGCCGCGGCAAACGTCCCGCCGCGCTGGGTCAGCACCGTCGACTCCACAACCACCAGCTCGCCGAGCCCCACACCCTTGCGCAGCCGCTCGGGCTCGTCGATCGCCGGCTCGGGAAAGTGCTCGTCGCGGGTCCAGAACGCCGGCAGCGCATGGTCCTCAAATAACACGATCAACGGGTTGAGCCCCGCCTGTTCCCAGAGCCCCGCGAGCAAGAGCGAAAGGTCCAGACACGTCCCCAGACCCTCGCGAAAGACACGATCGGCGAGCCGAATCCGCTGCCCGGACCGCTCGAAACTCGCTGGCGGATTGATATACCCGATGTCCCGCCCGGCCAGCGAAACAAAGCACACCTCCGCCAGCCGCACCGCCCGCGATCGACTCGCCGCCTGGTACCCGTCGATCGCGTCGCGCTCGCCAGCCGCCTGCAACACCTCACGCGCACCCCGCAACACCGCGGGCAACGCCGGATGGTTCGGCGTCACAAACGCGGCCAGAAGTTCCGGGCACGGCGAAAGCCCCCCCCAATGATCGAACGGCAACAAATCAATCTCAACGCGACGGCTTGCTGCTGCCTCTGCACCCGGCGCAGCATCGACACCCCCGGCCGCACCCTCACACCCAACACGCACGATCAGTTCAGTCCGTTCACGCTCGGTCCGTGCAGCAAGCAACGCGCCCGCAAGCCGGGGCCCGGTCGGCTCAAGGTTGTAAGTTTCCCCCGGCCCGATCCGGCTGACGATCTCCTCGGTCGGCTCGGCTTCACCATTGGCCAGCGAGAGCTGCACCCGCAGGTCGGCGAGCGCCTCATCCCCCGTGTTGGTCAAAGACAACCTCGAAACCAACCGCACCCGGTTCTGGTGCAACGCAAAGTTCACACGCTCGGCGTGCTCGATCTCGATCTCAAGCGGCAGGAGTTGCACATCAGAAAACTCTGGCGGGGGCGATGTCATACCCGGATCGTAACCGACACAACCGCAGAGCCGCCCGGGACGTTATTCCTGACTCTGCGACGACTTGCCCCGCGTGTCCTCGGCCGATTTCTCAATCGTGGTCACAACCTCGGCGGGCTCGGTGCTCGCTTCTTTCGCGGTCTCCACCGCGTTCTCAGCGGCAGCCCTCGCCCCCTTGGCAGCCGAGTCCTCGCTGCTCTCTGCCCCTCCGGCCGTGTGCGACGCCCTGCTCTTGGGCTTCCCGCTCGGCCGCGACTTGGCAGCCGCCGCCTCGCCCGACCGCTGCATCGCCCGCATCATGTCCATCCGCCCACGGCGGGCCTGGACCGGATTCCCGTCCTCGTCCACCATCACGCCGACCGCCTCGAGCGCCGTGCGGTCCCACGCCGCGGTGACCACCTCCCCGCTGTCGGGCTCGCGCAAAAGCACCCGGTCGCCGAGCTCGAGCCCGCTGATGATCTCCGCCGAGCTGTCGCTCATGCGCCCGACCCGCACCGGGACCCTCGCAAACTTCGCGCCCTGTGGCGTGTAGATGTACTTCACCGGGCCTTCGGTAAACACCGCCTGCACCGGCACGATCATCGACTCTTCGACCGCGCCGAGCATGATCTCCGCCTCGGCCCGCATCGAAGGTTTGAGCACGCCGTCGGAGTTGTCGTGCTCGAGCCCGATCCGCACTTTGTACTCACGCCGGTTCGGGTCGCGCCACCCGCCGCTCTCGGCGAGCACGCCGATCGACTCGACCACGCCCATAAACGTCTCCCCCTCGATCGCGTCGATCTTCAGCGACACCCGAAGCCCCGGCCGCACCCGACCCGCGAGCGACTCGTGCACCCGAACGCTCGCCACCATGCTCGAAGTATCGGGCAAAATCAGCAGCATCTCGTTGGGCCGCACCTCACGCCCGACCTGCAACGGCCCGTCGCCGCCCATCATGATCATGTCGCGACCCCGGCCGATACTCGTCGCATAGACCACAAGCCCGTCGGTCGGCGCGACAATCGTCGCCAGCTCGACCTGCTCGGTCAGTTTCTCGAGCCGTTCGTTCTTGAGCTCGTACTGCCGCCGCGTCGTCGTCAAGGCCGATTCCTTCGCCCCCGCGTTGATCGTGTTCTGCGTGCGGATGCGGTCGAGATCGGCTTTGGCTTCCTCGACATCCGAAATCTTCGTCTTCTCATCACGCGGGAACTGGTACTCCTCGTACGTCTGCTTGTCGAGCTCCGCGGTCTCCAGCCGCGCCACCGCGTCGATCCACCTGATCTCGTCGGTGTCGTGCTCATCCTGGCTCAAAAAGCCCTCCGCCAGCAGCTCCCTGGACCGCTCAAACTTCTCCTTCAGCCGCTTGAGGTCACGCTGCGCCTGCTCGATCTCCAGCGTCTGCTTCGAGCGCGTCTTCACCACTTCGCCCTCGCGCCACTGCGCCAGCGCAAGCTCGGCAAGCTCAACCTTGAGCTGCCCCGCACGGTCACGCGAATCGTTCTCGCTCAGCTGAATCTTCAGCGAGTTCTCCGCCGCGGTCACATCCGCAAACGCCCGCTCGACCTCGAGGGTCTGCTGGTTGATCTGCTCCTGCAACTGCTCGGTGTTGAGCTTGATAAGCACGTCGCCCTTTTTGACCACGATCCCCTCAGCGACAATCTCCACGATGTCCGCCCGGGTGTCCAGCTCCGACCGAAGCTCGATCTGGTTGCGGGCCTCCAGCTCCCCCATCGCGGTCGTCGTGATGCTGAACGAACCGGTCTCGACCTTTGCCATGTCCAGACTCGAAGCCTCGCTCATCGAGCCGCCGTCCGAAGAACCACGGCTGGCCGCCCAGATCCCCCCCGCGGCCACCAGCAGCACCGCCGCGCTCACGCCGACGACACGGACAAGCCCCGCACCGCGAGCCGATCGGCACGGTCCAGAGGCAAAAACACCAGTACGCGGCTGCGTAACTTTCATATGAACAACTCCCTGTGTACACACAGATGCACGAACAGCGCTCCCCCGTCATTCCCGCCAATATCGAGAGGCTGTAGAGAGTAGTACCGGCACGATCCCCAAAGGTTCACCAATATTCGACCTGTTCTTTCCCGACCGGGCCTTTGCCCGAGCTATGCTCGGTCTATGACCGGGGAACCCCCGCGCACACACGTCTACCGCAAGCGACACCGCCTCACCCTGGCCGCCGAATATCGGACGGCCTACCGCCACGGCACCCGCCGCTCCTCCGGCCCGGTCACCATCTACCTGCTCCCCAACGGCCTCCCCGAGCACCGCCTCGGGCTCAGTGTCGGCCGCCGCATGGGCAACGCCGTCGCCCGCAACCGCTTCAAACGACTCCTCCGCGAAGCTTTCCGCCTCGAACGCCCCACCCTCCCCGTCTCCAGCACCGGCACCTTCGACATCGTCGTCGCCCTCCGCCCCCATCCTCCGATGCCCCTGGACGCCTACCGAACCACCCTCGCCACGCTCGCGACCAAGGCAGCCGCCGAAATCGCCCGCCGGGAGGCCCCCGATGGCACGCCGTGACACCATCTTCGGCGAGGCCCACCTCGGCCCCCTCGCCCGCGCCGGCAACGTGCCTTTCGTGCTCGTCATCCTGCTCTACCGGGTCACCCTTTCCCCCTTTCTGGGCCGCCAGTGCCGATTCGAGCCCACCTGCTCCCGCTTCGGGCTCGACGCCTACCGCCGCTTCGGCCCCCTCCGGGGCACCCTGATGACCACCGGCCGCATCTGCCGCTGCAACCCCTTCAACAAGGGAGGCTACGACCCGGTCCCCTTCCCCCACCCCCACCCCGTCCCCGTCCCGATTCCACCGTACCCCAGCGACCAGCCCAAACACCCTGTACACTGTGAAACTGGGGAACCGGATGGGGAACCAGACGGCGGGCAGGCCGGGGGGGCCGGGGGGGCAGGGGGGTCAATCCGGGGATGAGGTTCAGCCGGGCACCATCCGGCACGGGAAGGATGACCATTGAAGGAAGAGCCAAGCGACACCCCGGGCGGGGCAAAGAGACGCATGAGCAGACTCCCAGCCGCCAAGCGAAGGGCCCAGCTGCTCGACTGTGCCGCCGAGCTCTTTGCCGAGCGTGGATATGCCCGCGCCACCACCGCCGAGCTGGCCCGGGCCGCCGGCGTCACCGAGCCGATCATCTACCGCCACTTCAAGTCCAAACGCGACCTCTTCATCGCCCTCATCGAACGCACCGGCAAGCAGACCATCGAGCTGTGGCGCGAGGACCTGGCCAACGCCGCCGACCCCGCCCAGCGGCTCAAGACCCTCATCGGCGACAACCCGATGGTGAGCACGCAAGGCCGCGACGCCTACCGCGTCTTCCTGCAGGCGATCACCGAGGTCGACGACGAAGATATCCACAAGGCCTGGAACACCCACATCCACTCGCTCCACCAGTTCCTCGCGATGGAACTCGCCCGCGCCCAGGAAAACCGCCGCGTCACCCGCCACATCCCCGCCGAACTCATCGCCTGGCTGCTGATCGACATCGGCCTGGGCTACGGCGTCCTCAGCGCGATGCGCGTCGAACACCACAACTTCGACGCCTCGGGCAACCTCCACGTCCAACAGATCATCACGCGGATCCTGGTGGGCAAAGCCGCCGAGACCCGGGACGGCGAGCAGGGGCGCTAGCGCAACCGTCAGCCCGCGTGTGTGGACGACAGCCGACGCGGGCTGGAAAGCCCGCCCCCCTGATGTGTATGGCGCGACGGCCCGGGCGATGCGTCCCTACTTCTTCTTCCGGTCCGGCCGATAGTCCTTCTTCCGCTTGTCGCGTGACTTGCTCTTCTTGCTCCGTCGCTGCGAGCCGGTCATGCCGCCAAAGCCCGCGCCCTTGCCCCCGCCCAGCCCGCCAAAGTCGCTGCCGCCACCGAGTTTGGGCAGCACCTCTTTCCGCTTGCCGGCCGCCCTGCCCTCCGCATCGGCGATCGTAAAGTTCATCTGCCGCTTGGCAAGGTCGATCTCGAGGATCCGCACCCGCACCAGGTGCCCGGTGTTGTAACTCCGCCCGCTGTTGGCATCGACCAGCGCCCCGGTCCGCTGGTCGATCCGCCACTTGGGAGGCTGCTTGGACCGCGTCACGTCCCCCGGCAGGTCCGTCGTCTTGACCATCCCCTCCGCGAGATACTTATCAATCTGCACATAGATCCCCCGCGGCGCGACCCCCGTCACCACCGCGTCGAACGTCTCGTCCATCTTCGTCATCAAGAGCTGCATCACCAGGAAGCTCCGCAGCTCGCGCTCGGCACTCTCGGCGTTGCCCTCCCGCGTCGAACAGTGCCGCCCGATCTCCATCAGCTTCTCATTATCCGGGCACACCTCGGCCAGCTCGCGCCCGAGTTTGTCCCACCCCGCGTCGTTCCTGGGCGCGGCCTTCCCGTTGTCGGTCCGTCGCAAAAACTCGGCCATCGCCCGGTGCACCGTCAGGTCCGGGTACCGCCGGATCGGGCTGGTAAAGTGCGCATACGCCTTGCTCGCCAGCGCAAAGTGCCCGATGAGCGCCGGCGAATACTCGGCCTTGGTCAGCGTCCGCAGCACCGCCATGTGCACCGCCCGGGCCGCGGTCGTCCCCCGCGTCGCGTCGAGCAAGCCTTGCAGTTCCTCCCGCGTCGGGTGCTTGGGGATGGTAAACCCCGCGACCTTTGCCGCCCGCTGCATGTGTTCGGTCTCGCCGGGCGTCGGCTCAGGATGCACCCGCCGCAACAACGGCACGCTCAGCTTCTCAAACAACCGCGCCAGCACCTCGTTGGCTTCGACCATGAACATCTCGATGATCGTGTGCGTGAACGCATCGTCCTCCTGCTCGGCATCAATCACCCGGCCGTGCTCATCAAAGATCAGCTCAACGTCGGGCAACTCCAGCGAGATCATCCCCTGCCGCTTCCGTCGCGCCTGGATCAGCCGCGCCAGCCTGTCCATCTCCCTGACCGACTCGCGCAGCTTGGGCGTGTACGCCGTGTCGGTCTTGGCGTGCTTCTTGGCCTCTTCATCGTCACCATCAATCAACGCCTGGGCTTCGAGATACGTCATCCGCTTGGCGCTCTTGATCAGCGTCTGCGCCACCCGCTCGCTGCGCACGTTGCCCTGCTTGTCGTACCGGATAAACGCGCTCTTGGCGTACCGAGGCACACCCTCCTGCAACGAGCAAATACCATTGCTCAAGATCTCCGGCAGCATCGGGATCACCAGCCGCGGCAGATACACCGAGTTGGCCCGGTCCGCCGCCTCGACATCCAGCACCGACCCCGGCTCGATAAAGTGGGCCACGTCCGCGATGTGGATCCCCAGCTCCCACCCGCCGTCGTCGAGCTTCTTCAGCGAGATCGCGTCGTCATAATCCTTCGCGTCCGGCGGGTCGATCGTCGTGATGAACTCGCCGGTCAGGTCCTGCCGACCCTTGAGCGCCGCCGCCCCGTTGCGCTCCCACTCGGCGATCTCGGCGTCGTAGATCCGTGTCGCCTGCCGCGCCTGCTCCTGACACGCTTCGGGAAACTCGCCCGGCAACCCGAACGCCGCGATCACCGCCTGCGTCTCGACATCCGGCTGCCCCGCCTCACCCAGCACCCGGCTGATCACGCCCTCAGCGAGCGAGTTGCCCTCGGGATACTCGATGATCTCAACAACCACCTTGTCCCCGACGTTCACGTTCTTGCTCGCCGCGTCACGGATCACAATCGCGTCGCGCATCTCCCGCCCGTCCGGCTGCACCAGCCACAGCGGCCCCTGCTTGAACATCTCGCCCGTAAAGCAGCTCCGCTTGCGCTCGACGACCTCGACCACTTCACCGGTAAACCGCGGCCCGTCGCCGTCGCCCGGCCGCGGCCGCCGCGTGTCCCGGCTGATCGCCACCCGCACCCGGTCGCCGGTCATCGCGTTGAGCGTCGAGCCCGGCGGGATGAAAACATCCCCCTCGCGCATCATGTTCTCGGTGCGCACAAACCCGAACCCCCGTTCGTTCCCGCGAAACTCGCCGAACACCTCGCCCCCCATCGACCCCACCGAAGGCAGCCGCAGCCGTCCCTCCGAGTCCGTGTCGATATCCCCAGCCTCGACCATCGCCTTGACCTCGTCGGCAAAGACCTCCGGGTCGTCGATCCGCAACTCCTCGACCAACCCCTCAACCCCCTTGGGGTCGTAGGTGTCGTGCTTGAGGTGCTGAATGAGGCGGCGCTTGTAGCGCAAAGCCATGGTGAATCCTTTCAGAGACACGCGAAAGTAAGCCCAGAGCTTAGCGCCCTATGCGTCATGGTATCTCTTTGGCTGTGGCGGTTGCTCTTGTCCCCTCGCTTGCGCGAGGGGCTCCGTTCTCCGCGTCGGCACAGTTCTATATAGAGCCCCTCGCGCAAGCGAGGGAACAACACACCTATCAACGTACAGAGAAACGCCACAATCCGAGGTGCTCAAAAGAACCGCCCCTACATCCCTCCCAGATACCCCGACGCCGCCTCGCGGAATCCTGCCGGAGCAAGCTCCAGATGCTCCCGCGCCTTGGTCGTCGGCGAGACACTGTCTGCCGCGCCCATCTTCGCCATCCCCTCATCAAACGGCAGCAACGCCCCCACGCCCAGCAGCCCCGCACCCTTGGCCTTCATCGCCGCGAGATCGCCGGGGATGCCCATCGCCTTGATCCCCTGCCGCGCCAGCGTCACGTTGTCGCGCACAAACTCCAAAAGCTCCGGCCAATCCAGCGTCTCGCCCCCGGCCAACGGATACACCTCACCCACCGCGACCTCGCGCTCGAGGCTCTCGGCGATCGCACTGGCGACATCCTCCACCGCGATCGGCTGCACCAGCGGCGACTCGAACGCGGGCTTCGGGAACCCGCCCGTCATCTTCGAGAAGTACGGCATAAACAGGAACGGCGCGATCCGACCCCGCGCCCACTCCACCGCCAGCTTTGTGAACTCGCCGTCGCGACCATGAATCAGCCCCGGCCGCAGGATCGTCCAGCGGGCCCCCGCGCTGCGGATCAACCGCTCGCCCTCGAACTTGCTCTTGCCATACCCGGTCTTCGCCGCCTCGCTCACACTGAGCGCCGAGACGTGCACAATCCGATCGCACCCGGCCGACGCCATCGCTTCGAGCAGCTTGCGAACCGCGACGACATGCAGCTTCTGGAACGTCTGCCCATCGCTCTCGCGGATGATGCCCACGGTGTTGACCAACGCGACACACCCAGACAGCAACTCCCCGAGCGTCTTGGGGTCGCACACGTCACCGCACACCAGCTCAAGCCGTTCGTGCGTGCCCAGAACGTCAGCCGCTTTGCCCAGGTCCCGCACCAACCCCCGCACGCCGAAGCCACGCCCGAGCAGCTCGCGCACCGCGTGCCGCCCGACAAACCCCGTCGCACCTGTCACCGCTATCGTCCCTGAAACACTCATCGCCGCACCTCCGCACTAGGGCAAGAGGCACTGTAGGGGCGCGTACCATCGACCCGACGATGACGCTCACCGCTGCCAACCTCACCTTCGCCTACCGCCACGGCCGCGCCGCCCGGCACGTCTTCGAGAATCTCTCAGCCACCTTCGAACCCGGGCTCGTCACCGCCGTCCTCGGGCCCAACGGCTCGGGCAAGTCCACCCTCCTCCGATGCCTCCTCGGCCTGCTCACCCCCCAGCACGGCCGGGTCACCCTCGGCACCCGCACCGTCCACGACCTCACCGAACCTCAGCGGGCCCGGGTAATGGCGTACGTCCCCCAACGACCCTCTGTGGCCCTGGGGTTTACTGTGGCAAATATCGTTGCCCTGGGTGCCGGCGCACAAACGCCCGGCCCCCTCGCCCGGGACGCCGCGATGCGGGCGCTCTCCACCCTCGACCTCGCCGACCGGGCCGACGAACCGTTCTGCGAGCTCAGCCAAGGGCAACAGCAACGGGCTGTCCTCGCCCGGGCCCTGGCCCAGCTCGACACCACCCGCGCCGCGAGTCCAAAGAAACCACCTGCCCCCTTCGCCCTCCTCGCCGACGAGCCCACCAGCGCGATGGACCCCCGCCACGCGGTCGAGGCGATGGGCATCCTCCGCCAGCAGGCCTCGCTTGGGTGTGTGGTGGTGGTGGTGCTTCACGACCTCACCGCCGCCCTCCGTTCGGCCGATCGGGTGCTCCTGCTCGACGACCAAGGCCGTCCCGCCGCGACCGGCCCACCCGCCCAAGCCCTCACCTGCGAGACCCTGCAAGAGGTGTACCACATCGATTTCGTGAACGTGACCGATCCCGAGTCGCAACGCATCGGCCTTGTCCCGGCTGTCCCCTCTTCGAGCCGATAGAATGCCCCGTCATGGGCAACTGGTTCAATCTTGTCATCATCCTTGTCGCAGTCGGCGGCCCGGTCCTCGGCCGCGTCATGCAGGAGGTGGACAAAAAGCGCAAAGCCCGCCAGAAGCAGAAAGACGCCGAGGCCCGCGAGCTCGAAGCCCTCCGTACCGGCCGGGTCTCCACCGAGGTCCGCGCCGGCGCGATCAGCCCCCCCCGGGCGTCCACCCAGCCCCGCCGCACCCAATCCGCTCGGACACTGCCCACCAGCCCCACCACGCCAGCGGCCCGCAATGCCACCCAACGCATGCAGGAACTCGCACGGAAACGGCAGGAACAGCTCAACGAACTCCGCCGCCGCCAACAAGCCGCGCGACAACGGGCCGCGGGCAAGCCGCCGACCCCCGCCGGCCAACCCGCCAGCCGCCAGCGAACCGCCCAGCCCAGGCCAACCGCCGCGCCCGCACAGAAACACGCGCCGCTGGCGCAGAAAAGCAGCGGTTTGCGCCTTCGAAACCAGAGCCCGTCGCACACATCAACACCCCGCGAGAGCTCCATCCACGAGCTGTCCGTCAGCGACCGTGTCCTCCACCCGACGACCGAGTCCGCCCACGCAGCGGCCAAACCCGTCAAACTCCTCGGCAAACCGATGACCCCCGCCGAGTGGCGCCGCTTCATCGTCGCCCGCGAGCTGCTCGACCCACCGCTGGCGCTCCGCCAAAATCAGAGCGGCTCTCCGCTCTAGCGCCCCGCCCCCGATCACTCGTACACTCCACCCGATGCTCCGACCACGCACCGCACTCGTCGCACTCTCGCTCGCCACCATGCTCGGCTGCGGCGGAGACGAGTCCATGCGCGGCGCGACCAGCCTCCTGCAACTCTCCCGGGGCGCCACCCCCGAACAAGCCGCAAGAATGGCGATCGACCCCTGGGACGCCGACGCCCGCGCCAAGGGCACCATGCTCCTGGCCAACGGCTTCTTCGGCGGCGAGCCCCCCTACCGCGCCCTCTATCTCGATCGCACCGGCGACACCGATCCCAACGTCAGAGCCGCCGCACTCCGCGGGCTCGCCCTCCACGGCCAGCCCGAAGATGTCCCCGTCATCGTCGAACTCCTCGCCGACGAAAGCACCCGCGTCCGACTCGAGGCCGCCCGCGCACTCCAACGGGTCCACAACCCAGTCGCGATCGACGCCCTCATCCTCTCCACGCAGATCCCCATCCCGGTAAACCCCGAGCGCACCGGCGAGCCCGAGCCGATCGTCCGTGCCGAAGCCGCCCACGCCCTCGGGCAGTACGCCGAGACCCGCGTCATCGTCCCGCTCATCAGCGCACTTGACGACCGCTTCCTGGCGGTCAACCGTGCCGCCCGCGCCGCGCTCCACACCCTCACCGGCCAGGACCTCGGCCTCGACCGCAAAGCCTGGTTCGCCTGGTACGACAAAAACAAAGCCCCCTTCGCCGGCCGAACCGCGTATGTCTACCCCGTCTTCGAGCGCGACAGATTCTTCTGGGAGTACATCCCCTTTGTTCCCCAGCCGCCCAACGAAACGACGAGCACCCCCGCCGGGTTCCCGCCCGAGATCTCCCCCCGCGACGACAACCCCGCGGGCTGACGCTCAGCCACTCGGGCAAGAGTTCCCGGACTTCCCTTCATCGCACCTGCGATCCAACCGATGACACCTCAGGCGAGCCCCGCACCCGCGATAGTTGCGCGCACATGAGGAGTCCCCGCGTGAAAGCGATCCGCTCACACAACCGCAAAGCCATCCTCGACCCAGACACCCCCGAGCCCGCACCCGCACCCGGCGAAGCACTCGTCACGCCCACGCGCCTCGCGATCGACGCCGACGACGACGCCGCCGCGACCAACACCGACCGCGACTTCTCAGGAATCCTCGGCCACGAGTTTGTCGGCGTCGTCGAGCAGGTCAACCTGCCGACGGACGATCCGCTCGCGACGCGACTCACCGGTGTCCGGGTCGTCGGCTCATCCCACGCCCCCTGCGGCACGTGCGAACGCTGCCGCGCCGGGCTCAGCCTTCACTGCCCCAACGCCACCACACTCGGGCTCGACCAACGCGACGGGTGCTTCGCGCAGCGGTTCACCATCCCCGCCACGAGCCTCGTCCCCATCCCCGACACACTCGACGACGAACGCGCCGTCTTTGCCAGCTCGCTCGGCCGCGTGCTCCACGCCGCCCAAATGCTCAGGCTCGAAGGCAAGACCTACGTCAGCGTCCTGGGCGACGGCCCGATCGCGCTGCTGGCTGCGCAGGTCATGGTCAAACGCAACGCCTCGGTCCGCCTGCTCGGCACCCACGAAGCAAACCTCGAGCTCTGCACCAAGTGGGGCGTCAAACACCGCCAGCAGCACGAGGTCGGACGCCGGCAGGACCAGGACATCGTCTTTGACTGCACCGGATCGGACGAGTCGGTCGCACTGGCTGCGGCACTCGTGCGCCCGCGCGGGTCGGTCGTGCTCATGCGCGCCCGCCAGCACACCGCCACCATCTCCGCAGCCGCGGTCATCCGCGACGAGCTGCACATCCTCGGCTCGCGCGGCTGCGCGATCGCCGAGGCCGTCGCCGAACTCACTGCCGACCGCGTGGACGTGCTCAGCCTCATCGCCCGACGCCTCCGCTTTGAGGACGCCCCCCAAGCCATGGCCGCGGCGCGCGAGCCGGGGACGCTCAAAATCCTGTTCGACGCGGCGTGATGTGCGTGTTCCCTCGCTTGCGCGAGGGGCTCTATGCACTGCAAATAATGGTGTTTTAAGTAGAGCCCCTCGCGCAAGCGAGGGGACATCCGAGCCTCCCTCCACCATCACCACAACACCCGCGTCCGGATCGTCTCTTCGATACTGCGCAACCCCGCCAGCGCCGCTTCGGACGCGCTGGGGTCAACATCGAGCACGACATACCCCACCTCGCTGTCGGTCTGCAACGACTGCGAACGCACGTTCACGCCTTCGCTGGCCAGCGCCGAGTTGATCTTGCTCAAAACACCCGGCACGTTCTTGTGAAAGTGCAACACCCGATGCGGCCGCTCGATCTCTCCCGCACTCGCCTGCACCGGCAGCTCGACCTGAGGCACGTTCACCGCGCCGGTTGTCGAACCCACGTTGACAAACTTCACCAGCTTGCCTGCAACGTCCCGCGCGATCGCTTCCTGCGCTTCGAGCGTGCTGCCCCCGATGTGCGGCGTGAGAATCACGTTCGCCAGCCCGCGCAGCTCGCTCTCGAACGCCTCACCCCGCGACCGTGGTTCCTGCGGGAAGACGTCAAACGCACCGCCGGACAAATGCCCCGACTCGATCGCCGCCCGCGCGGCTGCAAGATCAACCACGTTTCCCCGCGCGTTGTTGATCACGATCGCACCCCGGCGCAGTTTCGCAAACTCGGCCTCCCCCAGCAGCTCGGCGGTCGAGGCGCTCGCCGGGACATGCACCGTCACCACGTCGGCCTGCGCCAGCAACGCATCGAGCGATTCGGATTGCGTTGCGTTGCCCAACGGCAGCTTGGGCGCCACGTCGTGAAACACCACGCGCATCCCCAGCGCCTCAGCCAGCACCGACACCTGCGACCCGATATGCCCGTACCCGATGATGCCCAGCGTCCGCCCCCGGACCTCTCGCGCGCCCAGTGCCGACTTGTCCCACACCCCCGCGTGCATCATCGCGCTCTTCTCGAACACACGCCGGGACAGCATCACGATCTCCGCGATCGTCAGTTCCGCGACCGAGCGCGTGTTGCCGAAGGGGGAGTTGAAGACCGGCACGCCCGACTGCCGCGCCACTTCCAGATCGACCTGATCGGTCCCGATGCAAAAACACCCCACCGCCAGCAACCGCCCCGCCCCCGCGAGCTGCGCCCCGCGCAGTTGTGTCTTTGAGCGCACACCAACCAAATGCGCATCGGCAAGCAACGCTACCAGCTCGTCGGCCGGCGGCGAGCCCGCAACCCGCTCGACTCCGAACCCCTCGCTCTCGAGCAGCTCCGCCCCGGCGTCATGCACCCCCTCGAACAGCACCGCCTTGATCTTGCCCTTGGGGAAAGATGTCCTCATCGGCGCGCCTCATCGACGCGCAAGCCCGGTTGCTGGGCAGTCGCTTCGGCACCGAAACGAGCCCCGAGCGCAAGCTCGGGAACCCCTTCCACGCCGAGCACCCCCGCGCCGAGCACCCCCGCCTCGTGCTCCACGCTCGCGGCCGGCACCTCGATCCGCACCACACCCGCCAGGATCAACCCCCCCAGCACCGCGCTCAGCGCCAGCCGATACCACCCGAACGGCGCCAGGCCGTGCTTGTTGAGAAACCCGACGAGCCACTTGACCGCAAACGCTGCCGAGATGGTCGCGACCACGATCCCGATCGCGACCGCGGGGCCGCCGATGACCTCGAAGAGGTTGGGCGTGCCCGCCTCGTGCGATTGCTTGAGGTTCTTGAAGAGCTTGTAGACGCACGCCCCGCCGAGCGTGGGCAGCCCGAGCAGAAAGCTGAACTCGGCTGCGGCTCTGGGCTTGAGCCCGACGAGCACGCCGCCGGTGATCGTCATCATCGACCGGCTCGTGCCCGGCCACATCGCGATGCACTGGAGGAAGCCGATGAAAACCGCCTTGCTCGGCGTCACCGCGTCGATCTCCTGCTGCATGTCCTCGCCGTGTTCGCCTGAGGCTTTGCGCGCACGCCAGCGGTCGAGCAAAATCATGTACACCCCGCCGACCGCCAGCGCGGTCAGCACCGGCCCGGTCGAGAACAGCCGCGCCTCGATGATGTCGTCAAGCATCACCCCCAGCACGGCTGCGGGCAAAAACGCGAGAAAGAGGTTGATCCCCAGCCGAAGCCCCGCCGGGTCGCCCGGCCCGATCTTCACCAGCCCCAGCCCCCCCACCACGATCTGCCTCACCCGCTCGCGATAGAGCCCCAGCACCGCGAGAATCGCCCCGCCCTGAATCACCACGTTGAACGCATCGACCGCGCTCTTCATCTCGGGCGTCTTGTCCAACCCCAGCAGCGACGACACCAGAATCAGATGCCCCGTCGAACTGATCGGGAGATATTCGGTGATTCCTTCGACCAATCCCAGAATCACCGCGTGCCACCATGCCATGTGCTGTCTCCGGGTTGCCCGCGGCTCGGTCTGTCCGTGCCCCGGCACACCAGTGCGGAGCGGGAGTGTAGTGTGACGCACCATGACTTCGGCACACCAACACCCGAGCCTGAACACGATCACGATCACCAGCCTCGATGCCCGCGATCCCGGCGGGTTGCTCGACCCTTATCGCAACCAGAAAGACGCCTGGCTGCGCGCGCAAGCCTCGGGAGGCACCGGGATCGAAGACAAACCGGGCGACGGCCTCTTTATGGCTGAGGGCGAACTCGTCGTCGGCTCGCTCCTTGAGAGCACCCACCGCGTCATCTCGGTGCTGTGTACGCCCCGTCGGCTGGAGACCATGCGGGAGCGGTTCGGGTCGCTGCCAGCCGGGACACCGATCCTGGTCGCCGAGCGGCCGGTGGTCGAGCAGATCGTCGGCTTTGACCTGCACCGGGGCGTCCTCGCGCTCGGGCAGCGGACCGACCCTCCTGCCGCGACCGATCTGCTCGAAACCGCCCGGCTGCTGGTGTTGTGCGAGGGGCTTGCCAACCACGACAACATCGGGGCGATCTTCAGAAACACCGCCTGCCTGGCAGGACCCGGGGCCGCGGTGTTGCTGAGCCCGGATTGCTGCGACCCGCTCTACCGCAAGAGCCTGCGGGTCTCGATGGGGCACGCCCTCCGGCTGCCTTTCGCAAGGCTCGACCCCTGGGCCGAGGGGCTCGAAGCCGTCCGTGCGGCGGGTTTCGAGACCATCGCCCTCACGCCCGACCCGGCGGCCGAAGATATTCAGCAACTCAAACAAACACCAAATACAAAGCCCGCCCTGTTGCTCGGGGCCGAGGGGCCGGGGCTGGCGGCGGGCACACTGGCCGGGGCGTCGAGGCGGGTGCGGATCCCGATGGCGGCGGGCGCTGACTCGTTGAACGTGGCGACCTCGCTGGCGGTTGCGCTCTCACATATGGTCCGCATCTGACCGATTCTCATGCCCGCGAGCACGCGCCGGAACCCACAATCCCCTCCGGCGTCGTATAACTCGGGACAGAATCCTTCACGAGGCCGACCCGCTGTCGGCCCATTGTTCATGCAGGAGAGCCTCGATGCCTCGACGCCACACGACCCTCATCCTCGCTGCGCTGCTTGCAACAGCAAGCCACGCGGCTGCCCAGCAGGACACGAACATCCTCCGCGAAGCCACCGGCGACCGGGCGGCGACACTGACCGAGATGGAGATGCAGCCGTTTGACTCGACGCTGTGGTCGCTGCTCGACAACTGGACCAACGGCGACGCGCTCGACGCGGCTGCGACCGAGGGGCGGGTTGTGCTGGTCATGACCTGGGCCACGTGGAACCCCGCCTCGACCCGCGTGCTCCCGATGGTGCAGAAGCTCAAGGAAACCTACGAGGACGACGGGCTGCTGATCGTCGGCGTCCACCACCAGCAGGGGTGGGACAACGCCGAGCAGACCCTGACCCAGCGGCGGTCGGACATCCTCGCCGCCCACGACGCTGAGGGCGAGTTCCGCGACGCGATCCACGCCGACCAGGACCCCGATTTCTACGTGATCGACCGGGCGGGGCAGCTTCGGTTTGCTGACATCCGCACCGAATCGGTGCAGAGCGCGGTGAAAATGTTGCTGGCTGAAGACGTCTCGGCGGCGTCCTCGATCAACGCGAGGCTCGCGGCGCAAGCTGCCAAGGCAGACGCGGCGCTCCGCAAGCCCCGGACGATCCAGGGCGGGCTTGACATGCGAGCGATGCCCGAGGTGCCGTTCCCGCCACCCTCTGAAACGCTTTATGCGAGGGCGGACTGGCCGAAGCCTCGCAAGGACGACAACAACAGCAACCGAAATGACGATGGTCCCTCCGCCTACCCGGTGCCCGAGAGCGGCTGGATCTCCGGTGTGAAACCCAAAACCGACGGACGGGCCGTGGTGTACTACGCGTGGCGGCTCGACGACCCCCGATCGGCGGAGATCGCCCGCCGGATGGAACGCCTCCAGACCCAGCTTGGGCGTGATGTGGTGATCGCCGGCGTCTGCACCGGAGTCCAGTCCAAAGACCGCAGCAGCCGCAACGACCAGCAGATCGAGGCCGAGGTCTTCCTCAGCCGCATCGAGCGGTTCCGCAGGTCCCACGGCCTGACCCACCCGATGCTCGCCGACCTGGGGGGCAACCTGTTCAACAACAACAACAATCGCGGCTCGGACGAAGACTACGTCGCGCTGGTCGTCAGCTCCGACTCGATCTCCCGATGGGACGGCGTGGTTGCCGACCCGGCATTCCGATCGGCACTCGACCGGGTGATCGACGTGGACCCCGGCGTGCAGGCACGGCGGGCGGCCGAGCAGGCGTTCATCCGGGCGCGGGGCGGATGAGCCCGCTCCTGCACGTGGTCCTCCACGAGCCGGAGATCCCCAACAACACCGGCAATATCGGTCGAACCTGTGTCGCGCTCGACTGCGCGCTCCACCTGATCCACCCGCTGGGGTTCAGCCTCGACGAGAAGGCCTGCCGTCGGGCGGGGCTTGATTACTGGCCGAGGCTCGATGTCCGCGAGCACGCCGCGCTGGAGCGCTACCTTGAGACACACGCCGACGCCCGTATCTGGGCCCTGTCGACCAAAGCGACCCGCCCGGTCTGGGACGCCGACTTTTTGCCCGGCGACCATCTGCTCTTCGGCAAAGAAACCAAAGGCCTGCCCGCCGACCTGCTCGACCGGTTCGCCGACCGGCTGGTGACGCTGCCGATGGTCGAGACCGAGCGTTCGCTCAACCTGGCGACGGCGGTGTGTACCGTGGCGTACGAAGCAGTACGGCAGTTGGTAGGTTCCGGGAGTGCCCGTGTGGATGCACGGGGGAAACTTCAGCCCGGTTGTGGATAGAACATCTTTGCGTCGTCTGCATTCCTGTATGGCGTGCTTGGCACTTGGCCCCTCGCTTGCGCGAGGGGCTCTGTTGGGCGCATGGTTCCCAGCACAAAGGAACCCCTCGCGCAAGCGAGGGGACAGGGCACCCCCTTGAAAGACCAAGAGTGACAAAGCCCCACTCTCAGAGCACTGGAGAACGCAGGATTCGGCAAAGCGCTCGATCCCGCAGCAGCAGCGTGTGTGGCGCGGTAGACTCCGGCTCGCAGGAGGCTTGCTGCCATGATCCGCCGACGAAAACACACACGCCACACACGCCGCCGCGGCCTCCGGTTCGTGGGTCTCGCGTTGCTGGCAACGTCCGGATTTGCAGCCCTCTCGGGGTGTGTTGATCCGTTGCTCTCGCCGAACGACCCGCGCAGCCAGTACAGCCGCTACGACTTGGTGCGCGGTCGCTTTGCACCGCAATATGTGGAAGACGAGTTCGGTCGTCGCAAGCCCAACCTGCGCGGGCGGCTGATCCTGCCTGAATAAGTCTCGGACCGAGAAACATACGAACAAACCGGCCGGGCGAATGGTGCGGAGAAGTATCTGACGAAACGTCTTTGTTTTGGCAAGAAATACGGGGACGACACCCGATCGATTGATACTGTAAGAGGACCAGTCAAGGACACGACTTTCATGCCGCAGGCCGCCCGCACAGCTTCGACCGCTCGCACCCAGAAAGTGGGGCGTCGCGCCAAGGTTGTCTGGGCGTCGCTGGTCGGGTCGATGACCGCGGTCACCGCGCTGCTGATGGCGCTGGACCACGGCGCACCGACCCGTCTCGACGGGCTGGCGTTGCCGGCGATGGCGGCGACCCAGAGCAGCGTCTCGATCGAAGCGGTCTTTCAGACCCGCGTCCCGGTCGAGGCTGACCAGTGGCTGGCGATCGTGATCGACCACACCGGCGCGCCCTTCGGCACCCCGGCCTCGATCGACGCGGCCCACCGGGAGATGGGGCTCCGCAGCCTCGGGGCCGACTTTGTTATCGGCAACGGGCAGGGCATGGGCGACGGCGAGATCCACGTCAGCGAACGCTGGCTCGAGCAGCAGCCCGGAGCCCACACCGCCGGCCCCGACGGCGACTGGTACAACCGCCACGCGATCGGGATCGCCCTGGTCGGCGACGGCACCCGCCGGGGGTTCAGCCAGATCCAGATGACCCGCCTGCTCGATCTGGTGTCTGCCTTGGCGCGGGAGTACGACATCCCGCCCGAGCGGATCGTGCTCCACAGCGATGTCGCGCCCGTCGCCGGGCCCGGCCGCTACTTCCCGGCCGCCTCACTCCGCGAGCAGATCGACAGCTGGCGCTAGACCCTCCCGTTCCCTCAACATGATTCCGGCTTCCGATGGCCATACCAGGCCAATCTTGGCCTGTGTTTGGTGCGCGGGGGGCGGGCTCCGGGGCTATCATCCCCTCCACTGCGACAGAAAGCGATGTCGCGGCTGATGGACCGTTCCAAAGCCCCGGGAGGCCGATCGAGGCATGTCTGCCTCGCCAAGCTGCGTGTGTTCCCCGGCGGATCTCGTTTGAGGACGACGGGCCGGGTGCCGATAGACTAATTGACCGGCGGACGCGGTGTCCGGCCGCTGCGAACGAGGCGAGGAACATCGTGCCGATCAAGAAGAAGGGCGATGTTGTCGAGGGCTTCCGGGTCATGTCCGAGATCGGACGTGGGGCGGCCTCGGTGATCTATCTCGTCCAGGACGTCAAGAACAACCAGATCTGGGCGCTCAAACAGGTCGAGAAGCACACCGACAAAGACCAGCGGTTCCTCGACCAGGCCGAGCAGGAAGCCAAGGTCGCCAAAGCGGTCAACCACCCCAACCTCCGCAAGATCAAAAAGGTCATCAAGAAAGGCTCCTTCCTCGCGGTCAAGGAGCTGTTCCTGGTCATGGAGTTTGTCGACGGGATCAGCCTCGAAAAGCACCCCCCAGCGACGTTCGAGGCTGCCGTCGAGATCTTTGAGCAGACCGCCGACGCCCTCGCGGCGATGCACGAAGCCGGGTACATCCACGCGGACATGAAGCCCAACAACATCGTCATCACCGAGGGCGGCGGCGTGAAGGTGATCGACCTGGGGCAGAGCTGTTCCAACGGCACGGTCAAGCCTCGGATCCAGGGGACTCCCGACTACATCGCGCCCGAGCAGGTCCACCGCCGCCCCATCACCCCCAAGACCGACATCTACAACTTCGGCGCGACGATGTACTGGGTGCTCACCCGGCAGCACGTGCCCACCGCGCTGGCCAAGGGCGACTCGCTCGTCGGGTCGCTCGACGACAACCTGATCGCCAAGCCCACGCCCACCGTCGAGCTCAACGCGCGGGTGCCGGCCAAGCTCGACGAGCTGGTGATGCACTGCGTCGAGGTTGATGCCGAGAAACGGCCGCACAGCATGCGCGAGGTCACCGACCGGCTCAATCTCATCCTCGGGATCGTCCGCGCCAAGAGCGAATCGACCCGGGCCGGGCTCCCGGCTGTCACAGACGAGTCGGACTGACCTGCCATGCCGGGCGTAAATGTCCAGAATGCCGAGCAGGTCATCGACCTCTTCCACGACGCCGCCCGGGCCAGCCGGGACGCCGAGTGCCGCGAGGGGTCTGTCGAGGTGATCCGCGGGCCGGGGACGCTGATCGCGACCGGCGACCTGCACGACAACCCGTTTCACCTGAAGCAACTGCTCGAGCGGTGCGGTCTTGAGGGCGGTGCGGCGTGTCCCCCCGCTGGCGCGGGGGGCTCTACAGAACCCGCGGGCGCGGGGGGGGCTTCAGAGCCGGACAACGGTGCGTCCGGCGCAGCGCCTGCCGAGCCGCCGGTGCATATCACGTTTCACGAGGTGATCCATTCCGACCGGCTGCTCAACGGGCTTGACCTCTCGTATCGGGCGCTGGCGCGGATCGCCGAGGCCAAGGTCTGTGCGCCCGAACGGGTCCATACGTTGCTTGCCAACCACGAGTTGGCGCAGATCGTCGGTGCGGGGATCGTCAAGGACGGCGTCCGCTGCGTCGAGGCGTTCAACGACGGGCTCGGGTACGTGTTCGGCGACGACTGGGAGCGGGTGGCTGAGGCGCTGGGGGAGTTCATCCGCGCGATGCCTCTGGCGCTGCGGTGCGTGACGCCTCGGGGCGATATTTTGTGTGCCCACTCGCTGCCCTCGCCGGGGGTGATGGGCAGGTTTGATACGACGATCCTCTCCCGCGACCTGACCGACGACGACTTTGCCCCCCGGCTGGGGTCTGCCCACCTGATGGTGTGGGGCAGGGGCTACGACGCCGAGCAGCTCGAGGACCTGGTCGAACGCTGGGGGGTCAACATGTTCATCCTCGGGCACGAAAAGGCTGACAACGGCTGCCTGGTGATCCCGCCCTGCGCGATCGTCCTCAACAGCGACCACGAGCGGGGGGTTTACCTGCCTCTGGACCTGGATCACCCCCCGTCGTTTGCCGAGGTGCCCGGGCTGGTTCGGCCGTTGGGCGGTATGGCACAGCAGGGTACTTGACAGCCCCCCCCCCCCCCCGGTTAGAATGCGGGGTATGTTGCGATGCGCACTTCCAAGGTGGGTTTCGGGGCCGGTTGCCGTCTTTCTGTATCTCGGAGCCGTTGCAGCAGCTGTGCAGGCACAGACTGAAGATGATGTCCGTGCTTGGTTCGCTGACGCCTGGCTCCAAGCCGCAGCGACACCATCGTTGCCGGGCTTTCGCATCGAGTTGCACGTCGAGTACCCACCGCAATACACCGACGAACACCTCGCCGCATTGCGTCGGCAGGCCGAGGGCAAGCCGGACCATCCGAACTGGACAATCATCCGGGCTGAAGAGCGTCGCCGTCGCCAGCCGTTCGATGCCAGCAGAATCACAATCTGGACCGATGACCGCGAGGGCTGGCGGTACTCGCGTTCGTATCTCACCTCTACGACCGACAAACCAAGCTACATCGATGCCGTAGTCAGTGACTCGGTCATGTGGCAGCTGACGCCGGAGGAACTGCACGTTGCAGATTCACGCGATGGAACGGCGACCGGTGCCCACGGTGACGCCCGCCTCCGAGAGGGCGCGATGCGGACATACCTCCGCGAGCTTCTTCTCGGCCGACTGGGAAATGGGGCCGACAACGGGTTTGGGCCCGACGGCCGGATAGAAGTGCTGCCGGACGGTCGATGGGCCGCGTACGTCGCACACCCTGAACGGGGGGCCCACCGCTTCGAGGGCACGTGGGACGCATCACTCGGGCGCGGATTCGTCGAAACGATCGAGATCGTCGAAACACCCGACGAGTTCGCCAAGTTTCGCGGCACTCGCTACGAGATTGCCGGTTGGTATTTTGACGACACCGCACAGCGTTGGCTGGCCCGCACCGCTTCGGAGATCTCGCCCGACGGCGTGGTCGATCACAAGACAGTGCTCGACGCCGTCATGTCTGTCACCCCCGATGAACTGGATGCGGTCTTCGCTGTGCCGCCCGTCGAAGGGAGCGATCCCGTGCGCGGCGAGGTCACCTTTCGCAGCCTCTACGACCATCGCCCGACAGCCTTGGCCCGCCATGACCTCGGCCCCGATCGGGCGATCGTTGGATCGACCGATCTGTCCGGGGCGAGTTCGTTCCGGCGTTGGCGGGTGGGCGGATGGGTTCTCGCTGGCGTGCTGATCGCTGGCTTCGTCTGGCTCCGTTTCCGTGCTGCGTGTAGCAGCCCGTGATCCGACACTGTCTCGTACAACAAAAGAAATGCCGCGATGCATACCAAGTCCACCTCACGATCAAGAAAACTGACTTGGAGAAGAGCAACAGCGTGGTGCGACACACCCGCCGTACTCGTCGCGGGGACCTGCCTGCTCACGGTCGGCACAGCGATCTCGATCGCTGCACCCACTTGTTGGGAAGACAAAGACCCCATACCAACAACATGCGACCGTGCACTCGATGGCGGCAGCCAATGCCCCGGCATACCAATCACTAACCCGCCCTGCGGCGAAGCGATCGTGAGTTTCACAGGCTTTACCGAGTTCACAACATACGACCAGCGGACGTGTACATACCAGCCACAGGAAACAGATCACTCAGGTGGATGCAAGGACGACGGAGAGGTGGTCACGAGCGATCCTTTCTCGTGTACTGCCGTTCAGGGTACTTCATGCGTGCAAAGCGGCGGTGGACCACAGTGATGCATGGCTGGCTGTACAAAGGCTAAGACCATGACGCCCCGATCGCCCATGCCGCGCATCGCGTCCGTTCCAGCGGCGATCGTGATGGTGGTGTTGGGGTCTGCCGGACTGCTCAAGCTTGCGGACCTCAACGCCTTTCGCAACGCGATCGAATCATGGACCGCGATACCCAACATGATCCGGCCCGCGATCGTTCTTGCCGTGCCGGTCTTTGAACTCAGTCTGGCTGGGCTCTGGTTTGCTCGCATCGGCCCTCGCCTGACCCGTGCGGCCGGGCTGTGCTTTCTCATAGTGACCACGTCCGTGTACCTTGGACACGCGGTCTTCGTCGAGGTCCCAGATTGCGGGTGCTTCGGGTTGATCGCCAAGGCTGAAGCGAGTCACCGCACGGCGATTTTTGTGGTCGCTCGGAACAGCTTTCTCATCGGGCTGCTTCTCATCAGCATGAGCGCGGGCCGCAAGAGACCGGTACCCAACGCCCGGTGCCCTCAAAGCACATCGCCAACGGTCCGGACTGGTTTCACGATTCTTGAGACGATTGTGGTCATCGCGATCGTCGGGCTCTTGGTGTCTCTGCTGATGCCGACGCTGGGTCAGGCTCGACAATCGGCCGAACGGCTCCGCTCCCGGGCATCGCTCGGTCAGCACGCACGGGTAGTCTCGATGTATCTCGGGGATTGGGACGACGAGTATCCGATTTATGCCGACCATAGGGCGATGGTTCACATCATCCGTTCCGAACACCAGGTGCTCACCTACCGAAGATACTTTGACGTCGTGACCGGGTGGAACGTCGCCCTGGCGGACCTCTATTACGACGGTCGGTCGAGAGGCGATGACTTTCAGCGGCCCGGTACGATCGCGCAGTTTGGACCGATCACGCCTTACAAGTATTCATCGGCATTCCTCGCCCAGCCTGAGTTCTGGAACCCCTCCACCCGCACCGGACCCGATCAATGGAGTGGCGTGCGCGACGCGCAGGTTCGCTGGCCATCGGCAAAGGTTGTGTTCCTCGACTCCCTCATGTGGGACCAAACCGCCCGACCAGCGGACCCGAACTACGCATCCGAACGAAATACTGACATTTCGCTCATCGACGGCAGCGCCCGTCGTGTACGCCGTTCTGAGTTTACATGGCCGTATGTCGGCGGCGAGGGGTCTTGGAGAGGCTCGAGCACCGACTGGGGGCGTCCCGGGCTGCACACTCTGGATGGCGTCGCGGGCCACGATATCAAGTGATCCGAACTCCGGAAGACAACTCCCCGAATGCCATCCACCCGGCCTACCATCCCGACCCATGGGCAAGACTCGCGAAATCCAGAAACGCATCAAAGCGGTCGGCAACATCAAGCGGATCACCCGCACGATGCAGATGATCGCCACCGCCAAGTTCAGCCAGGCCCTCCAGCGGGCGACCGCCGGGAAGCCCTACTCCAAGGCGCTCTTCGAGCTCGTCGGCGAGCTCGCCGCCACCGCGGGCGATGAGTTGAACCACCCGCTGCTGCAACACAGCGGCGAGGGCAAAGCCCTCACGCTCGTCCTCACCAGCGACCGCGGGCTCTGCGGCCCGTTCAACGGCTCGGTGCTCCGGGCCTCCATGCACCACTTCCGAAACACCGAAGGCGCCCGCGAGGGCTACGTCGAGGTGGTCGGCAAAAAGGGCGTGGGGTTCTACAAGTTCAACGGCATCGAGGTCACCCGCCACCACACGCAGTTCGGCGACAAGCCCGCCTACGACGAGGTCGATCGTCTCGCGCAGGATTTCATCGACCGCTTCATCGCCGGCGAGATCAGCCGGGTCAACGTGGTGTACACGCGGTTCATCTCCGCTGGCAAGCAGGTGCCCGAGGTGATGCAGCTCTTGCCCTTCGAGACGCCCGAGGCGCCTGAGGATGAGAGCAAGGACGCGATCAACCAGATCTACGAGTTCAGCCCCGACGGCCCCGGGCTGCTCGACGAAATCCTGCCCGCCGCGATCAAGGCGGTGCTCTTCCAGACGTTCAACGACGCGATCGTCAGCGAGCACGTCGCGCGCATGGTCGCGATGAAGTCGGCCACCGACAACGCCGGGAAAATGGGCAAACAGCTCAGCCGCACCTACAACCGCGCCCGGCAAGCCCAGATCACCACCGAACTCACCGAGATCATCTCGGGTGCGGCGGCGCTGGAATAGTTGGAACACACAGAAGACGACCTGGGAAGACAACCTGATGAGATAGAGCCCCTCGCGCAAGCGAGGGGTTTTTTGCGGTGTCACTGCACCCCCCCGAGCTTGCGCTCAGGGCTCGTCAAGACGCACCCGAACTCGCTTACAGCTTCTTGAGTGCATCGACCAGTCTGTCGATGTGCGAAGTCGTGTGCGCAGCCGACATCTGGATCCGCAGCCGCGCGGTGCCCTCGGGCACCACCGGGTAGCCGAAGCCGATGACAAACACGCCCAACTCGAGCAGTCGTTTGCTCATGCCGATCGCTTTGGCGGTGTCGCCGACGATGATGGGGCAGATCGCGGTGGGCGATTCGAGAATCTCGAACCCGGCTGCGCCGATTCTTTCGCGGGCGTAGGCGACGTTGTCGCGCAGCTGTTGCACCCGCTCGGGCTCGCGCATGACGATCTCGATTGCTTTGTTTGCGCTGCACGCGACGGTGACGGGCAGGGCGTTGCTAAAGAGGGTCGGGCGGCCGCGCTGGATCACCAGCTCGGTCCCTCGTTTGGGACCAGCCAGAAAGCCGCCCGCCCCGCCGCCGAGCCCTTTGCCGAGTGTCCCTGTGAAGTAATCGACCAGCCCCGCGTCGCCTCCCGGCACCATGCCGTAGTGCTCGTGGGTGCCTCGGCCGGTCTTGCCCATGACGCCGTGGGCGTGGGAATCGTCGACCACCAGCTTGGCGTCGTACTTGTCGCACAGTTTGCGCAGCCCGGGGAGGTCGGCGATATCGCCTTCCATGCTGAAGACGCCATCGGTCACGACCCAGATCTGCCCGGTGATGTCGGCGTTGTCTCGGGCTTCCTGCAAACGGGTTTCGAGGTGCTCGAGGTCGGAGTGTTTGTAGACGCCCTTGAAGACGCCCTTTTTGATCACGGAAGTCAGGCGGATCGAGTCGATGATGCAGGCGTGGTTGAGCGCGTCGGAGATGACCATATCACCGGCCTCGCAGAAGGTGGGGAAGAGCGTCTCGGTCGCGTTCCAACAGCTGACAAACGTGTAGCTGCTCTCGGTGCCCATGTACCTGGCGATGGTGGCTTCGAGCTGTTCGTGCGGCTCGAAGGTGCCGCAGATAAAGCGGACGCTCGCGGTGCCGGCGCCGTACTTCCGCAGCCCCTCGATCCCGGCTTCGACGACCTCGGGGTGGTTGGCCAGCCCGAGGTAGTTGTTCGAGCAGAAGCACAGCACGTCGACCTCTTTGCCCTCGGGCGTCCGCATCCTGATCTCGGCATCCATCGGCGAGAGGATCGTCTGGAGGTGCTTGTACTGCCCGCCGGCGTCGAGCGTGCGGAGGGTCTCGTCGGTGCGGGCGTCAAACGGCTGGGCGATTGTCGTGGGCATGGAAGCTCTCCCGAAAGGTGGTTTCAGGAGAAAGCGTAGTCGGGCAGCACCAAACGCGGTTGGCAAACCTGCCCCGGGTGTACGTGTGTCCCCTCGCTTGCGCGAGGGGCTCTATCCCGCGAGTTCTTCGGCGGGAATCGCGATCATTGCGCTCTGGGCTTTGTGGACATCGAACTCATCAGGCGTCTCGGGCTCGAACAGATCCCCAGCAACAAACTGCCCCTCGGCCTCGGCGATGTGCAGCGCGCGGGACTTGCTCAGGTCGATCTGTTCGCCGGGCTCCTCGAAGCGGGCGGGGTCCAGCGCGAACCGGTCGAGCGCCGCGACCACAGGTCGGCACGGGTCGAGCGGGTCCCACGAGACCACCACGGCGCGCTGCCCGTCGCTGAGGGTCACGACGCTGCCGGGCGGGAACGCGGGCACCACGTGCACCAGCGCCCGCAGCACGATCGGGTCAAACCACGCTGCCATGTCGGTCCGCAGCATCTGCTTGAGCACTCGGACAATCGGGACGGGCTCGGGTTCGGGCGCACCGGGCTCAACCGGCGCCGGGTGGCGCAACCGGTCGAACACGTCGGCAACCGCGATGAGCCGCGCGAAGATATGGATGTCGGTCCCCGAGATCGCCTGTGCACGGCCTTGCAGGTTGAGACGGTCGGGGAAACCAGAGCCGTCGAACCGTTGGTGGTGGTTGAGGACCGCAGCGGCGGCGGAAGGCTCAAGATCGCCGCGGACCATGTCGTACCCGAGCGTCACGTGTTCGCGCCACGCGGGGTCGACCGAATCGCTTGCGGCGCGCCAGCGCCAGCGCTGGTCGGGCTCGAGCTGGGTCACGCCGACATCGCGCAGCAGTGCGCCCATGCCGAGGTTCGAGACGTCCCGCGAGAGCACGCCAAGCCGCGAGCGCGTGAGCATCAGATACGTTTCGAGCTTGAGCCCCAGCACCAGCGACAGGAAGCACCCGTGCCCGGCCGACCTCGACAGCGGGATCTGCGAGCTGGCGAGATCGACGATCAGGGTCCGGGCTTTGGGTGAAGCCATGAGCCGTTCCATGAGTTCGCTGATCGCGCGGCGGAAGGGGCTGTAGTCCATTTCGGCTTTGCCGTCGGGAAGAATCTCGCCGAACGCTTTGCCGATCGCGCCGCTCAGCCGCTGACCGGCTTCGAGAATCTTTGGGCACAACTGGTTACCGACGAAGTCCATGCCCGGGTAGGCGATCCAGATACTCTTGGCGCGCAGCTCGAGCAGCCGCGAGATCGTCTTCGCGTCGAGCGTGAACCCCGAGCGCAGCAGCACCGTCTCGGGATTGGTCGGATGGGTGACGGGCACCGCCAGTTCCATCCCCGGCCTGGCGTCGGCCAACTCGACTCGCAGCATAGAGGCTCCCTCCCCCTCCACTATCGGTTTGCCCCACGCCCGCGGCGATGAGAACGCCGCAAGCAAGCCGCCCACGATCACCCCCCGGACGCTCCCCCGGCACAAACCAACCAGATTCACACCACCCCGCGCTTACCGGACGCGGCGCTACCATCGAGCATGGACACCCCATCTGTTGCTGCCCAAAGCCGAGCACGGCACCTCGATTGGCTGCTCGCCCTCACCGACATTCCCACCGTCGCCGGCGGCGAACACCGCGTCGTTCGCTGGATCAACACCTGGCTCGCCGAACGCCCTGACCTCACAATGACAGAAGACGAGCACGGAAACCTTACCGTGCGCTTCGCCGACGAACCCGCGTCCGACGCGCCGTTCTACCTCACCGCCCACCTCGACCACCCGGCGTTTGTCGTGGACCGTGTCGTGAGCCCCAGCGTCGTCGAGCTGGCGTTCCGAGGCGGGGTCATGGACGACTACTTCAAGGAAGCCCGCGTCGTCCTCATCGACCGCGACGACCACACCATCCGAGGCACCCTCGCCGAGCGGGTGGACGGCGCCAACCCCAAGTTCAAGACGTTTCTCTGCGAGCTCGACCGCGACGACGGCAGCCTGCGCCCGGGCGACATCGCGCGGTGGGAACTGCCCGAAGCAGAGATCACCACGATCGACGGCGTCGAGTGTGCCGCGACGTTTGCCTGCGACGACCTTGCGGCCCTCGCGGCGGCGCTCGCGGCGATCGACGAGCTGCGCAGGCTGCGGGCTGCGGGCGAGGCGGCAGGTGATGTACGCCTCCTGATGACGCGGGCTGAAGAGGTCGGCTTCATCGGCGCGATCGGCGCGTGCAAGAGCGGCACCATCGAACCGGGCGCAAGGCTCATCGCGCTGGAGAACTCACGCAGCTTCCCGGACTCGCCGATCGGAGGCGGGCCGATCGTCAGGGTCGGCGACCGCATCACGATCTTTACCCCCGAGCTGACCGCCGCGGTTGCCCAGGTGGCGGAGAAAGTCTCGGGCGCACCCGCCCAGCCGACCGCAGCGCAGAAACAGAGCGAGATGCCCAAGTGGCGCTGGCAGCGGAAACTGATGGCCGGGGGTGCGTGCGAAGCGAGCGTGTTCTGCGCGTTCGGGCACTCGTCCACGTGCGTGTGCCTGCCGCTGGGCAACTACCACAACATGGCCGACCTGACGGCTGCCCAGGCCGGGACCAACACCGAGCCGCTGCGGGTCGGGCGCGAGTACATCGCGGTCTCGGACTACCACGGCCTGGTGGACCTGCTCCTGGCGTGCTGTGTCGAGCTGGCCGACCCTGCCAGGGCGCCGATGTCGAGCTTCCGGTCGCGTGTCGATTCGCTGTGGGACGAGCTGCGGTTTGTGCTGAAATAACATGTTTGTGTCATAATGTCGCGTGTATGGCACGGGTGGTGCTTTCCCCTCGCTTGCGCGAGGGGCTCTATGAAGCGTAAAGTCAACAAGGCATATGATCATCGGACAAAAGAGCCCCTCGCGCAAGCGAGGGGACAACCGCGAAAGAACAACCCGGAGAAACACGAGAACGCACACTGCCCCAACGCTGGGAGTTGTCACGGCAGGGCGCGTTCCACAACTGTCCTACCATCGTCGCCCGGAGGTCCACATGCCAGAATCACCCGCGTTGCACATCGAGAAACTGCGGTTCCAGTACAGCCCGCGCGACCCTGTCGTGATCGATATCGACTCGCTCGATGTTGCTGCCGGCGAGCAGGTGCTGCTGACCGGCACCTCGGGCCGGGGCAAGAGCACGCTGCTCTATCTCGTCGCCGGTCTGATGGAACCGACCGGCGGCCGGGTCCTCGTGAACGGGCAGGACATCCACGCGATGTCCGGGCACACTCGCGACCGTTTCCGAGGCACCTCGATCGGGATGATCTTCCAGACGTTCAACCTGCTGCCGGGGTTCTCGGCGGCTGAGAACGTCATGCTCGCGCTGATGTTCAGTGACGTGCCCCGCCGCGAACACCGCGACCGTGCGCTCGCGCTGCTGGAAACACTCGGCGTCGAACGCCCCAACGCCGCGGCCGACGAGCTCTCGATCGGACAACAACAGCGCGTCGCGGTCGCCAGAGCGATCGCCTGCCGCCCGGCGCTGGTGCTGGCTGACGAACCAACCGCGAGCCTTGATCCTGACAACGCAGCCGCCGCGATGGACCTGATCCAGACCGCCTGCACCGAGAGCGGCGCAGCCCTGCTCTGCGTGAGCCACGACCCGGCGATGGCCGACCGGTTCGCACGCCGGGCGAGCCTGCACGAGTTGTCGGCCAGCACTGCCTGAACCCGCACAGACCGTCACGCGACCTGCCGATCCTGCCACCTCAAACCTCAACACCGCGGAGCCACGCTCGATGTCAATCACTGATTTCACGATCATCCGCCGCAGCCTGACCAGCCGCATGTTCTCGACGGTGACCACCGCGTTCACTGTTGCGATCGCGGTCGGGATGCTGCTGGTGCTGCTGGCGATGATGGACGCGGGCAAGCAGGCGTTCCGTCGCGGCTCGGGCGATATGCACCTGCTGGTGACCAAAGAGCCCAGCGCCCTGGTCAGCGTGCTCAACGGCATCTTCTACGCCGGCGCTCCGGCGGCCCCGATCTCCTACGCCCAGTTGCAACGCATCCAGTCCGACCCTCGGGTCGCGATGGCGATCCCCAACCAGCAGGGCGACAGCTACGCAGGGCTGCCGGTGCTGGCGACCACCGCCGCGTTCTTTGCCGACTTTGCCCCCACACCCGGCGAGCCCTGGCGGTTCGCGGCGGGGCGCACCTTTGAACAACCCTTCGAGGTTGTGCTCGGCGCCAAGGCCGCGGACATCACCGGGCTTCGGCTCGGCGACACGCTCGAGCTCAGCCACGGCCGCGCCGGTACCGAGACGCACACCCACAACGAGTTTCACTACACCGTTGTCGGCATTCTTGAATCCACGGGCTCGCCGCACGACCGCACGGTCTTTGCCGATCTTGTCGGCGCGTGGACCGTCCACGCCCACGACCGCCGCGTGCGCAACGACCCCGACGCTGCGCACACCACACCCGGCGGCATCACCGACGACGACCGCAAGGTGACCGGGGTCTACGTACGTGCCGCCTCACGACGCGGGTCCAACGCCAGCGCTGCGCTTGGGCCGCTGGCCTATCAGCTGCGCCAGGAGGGATTTATGGTCGCCGAGCCGACCAAAGAGATCGACAAGCTCTTCAAGATCGTCGGCAACATCAACGTGATCTTCATCGCGATGGCGGCCGTCGTGATGGTCTCCAGCGCTGTCTCGATCATGGTCGCGCTCTACAACTCGATGGAGCAACGCAAGCGTCAGATCGCGGTGCTCCGGGTGCTGGGCGCGAGCCGCGGGCGCGTGTTCGGCCTCGTGCTCACCGAGTCGGCGATGCTCGGCCTGCTGGGCGCGATCGGGGGCGTGCTGCTGGCGCTCGTCGGCGGGTTCGCGGTCGCCGAGGCACTCCGCAAAACCCTCGGCATCGTGGTCACGCCCATCTACCCGCCCGAGTGGATCATGCTCGTGGTCGTCAGTGCCGTCACCCTCGCAGCACTCGCGGGCATCGTCCCGGCGATGATGGCCTACCGCATCAGCGTGGCGAAAAGCCTGCGCCCAGCGGCCTGACCGAACTCCCTGTGGCGTCGGACGGGTACTCGTGGCGAGCCCACCACGCGAAAAGACCGACCTCGTGTTGCCACGCGGCCGGTCCATAAGGAGAAATGCGCGAGAGCAGACCTCGCGGTGTGGGTCTTTAGTCGAGCATCGTTGCCACTTCGTCGGCCGACTCGGCAAGCCGCTCTTTCAATCCCGCCAGGCTCTCGGTGGTCAGCTTCAAGACCTCGAGCACTCCCTCGTCGATCTCGAGCGTCTGCAAATCAAGCCGGTAGGGTTTCTCGCCGAGTTCGGTCACCAGGTGATCGGCGAGATACACGACCGCCGGCAGTGTGCGGCTGTCGCGGTCGGCGCTCATCGGGTTGTGGTGGAACGCGGTCACCAACTCGAGGCAACGCGGGAACTTCCATTTCTTGCAAAGCCCCTCGCCAAAGTTGCAGTGGTTGGCGCCGAAGACCCGCTCCTCGGTCTCGAGCATGTCCTCGAGAGGCACCCCAGCCGCGTTGATCCCGAGCGACTCGATCACCTCGATCAGCTTCTCCCGATCGGCCTGCATCTCGACCATGATCCCGATGTCGTGCATCAGCCCGGCGAGAAACGCCTCGTCGCTGAGGCCCATCTTGAGCGTGTCGGCGATGATCTTTGACGCCGCCGCGGTCGCGTTGGAGTGTTCCCACAGGTCCTTGGCGCTAAAGCGGGGTGTCAGGTCGCCGCCACGAAAGAGCTTCGACAGGCTGGCTGCGATCGCGATGTTTTTCACCGCGTTGAGCCCGAGCAGCACGATCGCCCGGTTGATCGACGCGATCTGGCCGGGCAACCCATAGAACGACGAGTTGACCACCTTGAGAATGCGGCTCGAAAGCGCCGGGTCACCGGAGATCACCTCGTGCAGATCAGACGCGGTGGACTTGGGGTCCTCCACCATCTGAATAATCTGTACGGTCACTTCCGGCAGTGTGGCGATGTGGCTGATCTCGCGGATCGCCTTGGTGACAACTTGCTCGCGCTGCTCGGTGGTGATGCTCATCCCGTTTGCTCCGTATGCGGTTGGTCTGTCCCCCTCACGCATCGGACGGTCTGGCTGCGGACTTTCCCCCTGCCCGGCTGTAGGCCAAAAATCGCTCGCATCGACCCATCAATACGCGCAGCATTTGCGCGTCAGTCCCGATGTGTGCGGGTTGACCGCTGCGAGAATCTCCGCGATCCGCACCCCCGCCCGGCCGTCGCCGTAGGGGTGCTCGAGCCCGCGCAGGTCAAGCCCGCGCGCCCGAGTCACCGCTGCCGCAACGTCCGCTGCGAGTTCTCGCGCGACATCCACCACGTTGCCCGCCCGCTCGCGCCCGGTCTGCCGTGCGCCGATATTCACCGTCGGCACCCCCAGCACCGCGGCTTCGATCAGCCCCGCCGAGCTGTTGCCCACAAGTACGCCGCCGGGCGCACCCTCCGAACCCGCGAGCCTTTGCAGCACCGCGACGAACCGTTCCCGGGGCATGTGCTCCATCGCGTTCACCCGGTCGTGCGCCGCTGCCGCAGCTTCGATCGCCCGCACGATCCCCGCCCGGCCCGGGTCGCGGTTTGGCGCAAGGCACAGCACGTTGCCCTCGGCCGCCGCGAGCGCCCCCTCGATTGCTGCGGTCGCCGCCGCTTCCTCTTCCTCGGCGTGCCTTCCGATCGGGTGCATCAGCAGCACGACCTCGGGGCTGCCCAACTCTTGCCACGCCTGGTCGTCCGCCGGTGCCGTAGCCGCGAGCCCGTCGACCGCCGGCGAGCCGACGACATGGACCGAGTCTGGGCGTTCACCCATGCGTCTGATCCGCTCGGCGCTCTGTTCGGTTGCCGCGAAATGCAGGTGCGCGAGTTTGGTGATCGCGTGCCGCATCGCTTCGTCGGCGATGCCCTCGGCCCGGTCGCCGCCATGGACGTGCGCCAGCGGGATCCCCCCCACGCTCGCCGCCGACGCCGCGGCAAACGCTTCGATCCGGTCGCCGAGGACCACGACCCAGTCGGGTCGAACACCGGCAAACGAGCGCGCAAACCGTGACACGCCGCGCCCGAGCGCCTCGGCGTCGTCGAGCCGGGTCGCCGGGCCGGGCCGTTGCATCGGGACCGAATCGATCACCGGGAAGGCCTTTTTGACATCGCGGAACGTCTCGGCCGGGGGGATCAGGTGCGACCCGGCCGCGATGACCGCCAGCTCGAGCCCCTCGCACGCCTGCACCGCCGCCATCACCGGGCGCAGCAAGCCGAACTCGGCGCGCGAGCCTGTGACCACCGCCACCCGGCGTGTGCCGCGCGCACCAGCAGCCCCAGCGTCAAACTCGCCCGGCCGCACCGAAGGATCACCATCCCAGCCGTCTCCGATCATGCGGACACTCTAGCGTCGCTCTCGGGCACACTCACTTCGTCCACTCCAACACCGCCAGCACCGGCCGATGATCCGACGCGACTTTCTCGTCCAGCACCTCGACCCCGCCCACAAACGCAAACGCCGGCCGGTGCATCACAAAGTCGATCCGTTTGGTCGGGAGGTCGGCTGGAAACGTCAAGCCGTTGCCCACCGCCGGCTGTGCAATCGCATAGCCCGCGTCCTCGAACGCGCGGATCGTCCGCGAATCGGGCGTGTCGTTGAAGTCTCCCGCGAGGATCACGCCGTCCTCGCTGTCGAGTGCCGCGATCAATGCCTGGGCCTGGGCAAACCGCTCGGCATCGCCCTCCAGCCAGTCAAAGTGCAGGCACACGATCGTCACCCGAGGCTTGTCCGCGGGCGCGACCTCGACCGCCAGCGCCGACCTCGGTTCGCTCCTGCCCGGCGGCAGATCAATCACCCGAGCCGAGACGATCGGGTGCTTCGACAGCACCGCGAGCCCGTACTGGCCGCCTTGAAAGTCCATGAAGGGCGCGAAGGCGTGGTGCATCCCCGTGAGTGAGCCCAGCGTCGCAGCCTGATCGACATCCCCCGTCCGCGAGGCGCCGTTGTCAACCTCCTGCAACCCGACCAGATCGGGCGTTGCATCGGTAATCACCCGCGCGATCCGCTCCAGATCGAGCACGCTGTCGGTGCCTGCGCCGTGGTGGATGTTGTAGGTCAACACGCGCAGCACATCGTCAGCAGCCGTCGTCGGCGCTCGAGCCGGTGGCGCGGTGCGCCAATCACCTACACACCCAACGCCCGACACCAGCAAGGCCACACACAACATCACACCGAGGTATCGCATGGCTGGAGTCTACAGGACCGGGCGTCGCACGGGATTCAGCTTCACAGGCTCGCGTGCATCGCAAGCATGATGTCCGATGCTCTCAACAGCGCATCGGCTTCGACGTCATGCACCAGCCGTTGCCCGACAACCTCTTCCAGCCTCCAGGGCTCGATCCCCGTGCCCGGGCGCTTGACCGTCAGGTCGTTTGCGGTCAGCACGTGCCCCGCGGGCAGCGCCCGCCGCGTGGTCAGCGACTGTCTGGAGACCGCCCGCACGTCGCGTTCGCACTCGAGCAAACACTTTTCACCGGCCGCCATCGCTGCGCCCCGGGTTGCCGCCTTTGCCCGCGAGACATACTCGGCAAACGCGTGGGGCTCAAGCGACGCGGCGTGGTCCGGCCCAGCGGCACGCACGTCGTAGGTCAGGTGCTTCTCGAGCAGGCACGCGCCGTGTTCGACCGCCCGCGCTCCCGACCCCGCGCCCGGCGTGTGGTCGCTGTAGCCGGTGGGCAGGCCGGTCGCGCGGGCGATCGCCGCGATGCCTTCGAGCGCAGCGTCCGGCGCGGGATAGCTGCTCACACACTGCAACAACGCCAGCCGATCCCGTGCTGCTTCGAGCCACCTCGCCGCCCGCAGCACCTCGTCGATTGTGCTTGCCCCGGTGCTCACGATCATCGGCTTGGCCGTGCTCGCCATCGCGTCGAGCAGCGGCCGATGGATGATGTCCGGGCTCGCGCTCTTATAAGCATCCCACGCGAGCGTTTCTGCACCAGCTACCAGTTCGGTACTGAAGACCGTCACGATCGCGTGGATCCCCTGGCAGTGCGCACGGTCAACGACCAGCGCCATGTCGGCAAGCGAGAGCTCCAGCCGTCGCAGCATCGCCAGTGGGTTGGTTTCGCCGGCCGCTGTCTGATACGCCGCGAGTTTCGCCGCTTTGCTCATGAGCATGTCGGTCGCAAAGAGCTGGAGCTTCACCGCGTCGGCCCCCGCGGCTGCCGCGGCGTCGGTCAGCTCGAGCGCCCGCGCGGCCGAGCCGTCGTGGTTGACGCCGATCTCGGCGATGACATACACCCCGGCGTCGTTCCCGATCGCGCGCGCCGCAGCGTCCTGCCCTGTTGCACCATTACCGATGTGCATGGCGTTCCCCCAACACCGCGCCTGCGACCACCAGATCGAGCGGCGCGTCGATGTCAATCACGCTGCCTTCTTCGTTCACGATCGCGCGATGGTCGCGACCCAGAAAGGCGTGCGGATGCGATGGATCGAGCCCCGCGATCTCGTGAAACAGCGCACGTCTGGACACCACCACCACGCCCCCGTCTGGCACCAGACTCGGCGGCAACTCCTGCCGGCGATAGACGCCCCCGAACAGGCGATCACCCTGCCAGGGCTTCACACGTCCGTCGGCCTCGATGCGCACCTGCCACCACGGATGATGCTTTCCCACACCCACGTAGCTCTGCACCGAATCGCAACCCGTTTCTTGCCATAATGAAACCGCGCGTGCAACCAGCCCCGCCGGGCGCACCGGCACGTTGCCATAAAGCAGCACGACGCCGTCGATCTCGGTGGCGTGTCGCGGTTCCTTCGCTCCATCTGCGCGCGCGCCTTCCCACCACCCGACCGCTTCCCGCAGTGCGTCGTCCACGCGGGCGGTGTCGCTGGCGAGCGAATCGCTGCGCTGGTGGGCGCGCACGCCCATCTCCCCAGCAAGGCCGAGTATCTCCGGGCTGTCGCTCGACACCACCACGTCTTCCAGGAAAGGCGCGTCCTTGGCGTGCTCGATCGTCCACGCCACGCACGGCTTGCCCGCGACACTCGCGGTGTTCTTGCCGCGCACGCCCTTGCTCCCCGCGCGCGCGACCACAACCGCGATGACCCGTTCACGTTTACAAAGCTCGGCGTGCATGGGTTCTCTCTATTCAAGCCGCGACCGGCGCGCCGCGTTGCCCGCCACCCCGCACCGCCATACGGACTTTCTCTTGCCTGCAGCGTGCGCGCAGCACCCGCTGCCACGCGCCGATCAGCCCGTCGGTGCGCGCATTGCCAGCACTCTTGCCCCCCCACCGCTGCGGGCGCAGCAGCGCCTCGCCGTCGCTGAGCACCACCATCTCGCCGATCTTTCGACGCCACGCTGCGCCCAAGGGCTCGGGCAATCGTTCGATCCGATCGCCCGCGACCCGGCGCGGCAACGGGTCGATCACGCACGCCTGCGCCGTCCGCAGCCAGCGGTCGTAGAACGGCTCGATCTCCTCGTACACCCGGTCGCACCGCGTGATCCGAGGCACGACCCACACGTCCGGCATCCGCCCGCCGATGCGGGCCGAACGGGATTCGAGCATCGCGATCAGGTTCTCCCGCGCGTGCGCAAACGACGAAGCCCCCGCCATCGTGCGGTACGCCTCGGCGGTGTCCGCCAGCAAGTCGATACTCACCACACCCGCGCCGCTCTCGAGCAGCGCCATCGCGGTCTCGCGCTCGCATTGCAGGTCCGACCGCACGTGGACCGCAAGCCCGGCATCGGTCGCTGCGCCGACAACCTCGCGCCATGCACTGTGCATGAGCGGGTCGCCCGCGCCGCCGATGGTCACCGCCGCGTCGGGGCGGACCGATGCCAGCTCTTCGACAAGCCGTACCGCCTCGGCGACACCCATCGGCTCTCGATCAATCCCGCGCTTTGTCCCCGCCAGCAACTGCGCGAGCAGGCCGCCGGTCCGTCGACCCGGGCACAACTCGAGCTTCAGGTGCGACGGCCCGCGCGTTGCCAGCTCCATCGCCGCGGCGCGGAGATCGTCGCCTATGTCTGCCGCAGCAACCGTGGTCGCGTCACGCCCGCCGAACGCCCGACCCAGCACCGCGCACCGCCACGCCGAATCCGCGATCGCGCGCACGCCGATGTCCCGCACCTCCGGCCCGACCCGCACGCAGCCGGGCTTGGCGAGCGGATCGAGAATCGGCGAATCCGGCACGTATCCGAGCAGCCCCCCGATGCTGGCAAACCCGCCCGCACGATCGGTGCCCGCTGCCAGTTCGTCCACCAGCGAGCGGTCAAGCACGCAGGGCGAGACGCCCGGTGCTGCCTGTGTGAATGTCAGCCGCCGCCGCGCCGGGTCCTCGCGGTAGCGTTCGATGACCTCGCCGGTGAGCCCGGGGTCAACCATCGCCCAGTCGCAGCCGACGATGACCGCGCCGTCGATCCCGAGGCGGTCCATGACGGCTGCGGTTGTTGTTGGATCGAAGACTTCGTCCCAGACGGTCATGCCGCAGAGCCCGCCGCGCCAGCAGTCGGCCGCAAACGCTCGTGCGCGAGCGACGCCCCGCCGCCGTTCGCCGAGCGGGTGCTGCGTTGTCCGTTCGATCTGCACTTCCACCGGGCGCGGGGCTGCGTTGTGCAATCGCGCCACATCGCCGACGATCGCACGCACGCGGTCGGGTTCTTCGGTCAGCAGCACGACGCGGTCGAGCCCGCCGCTCTGCACGAGTCTGGCGATCGTCAGTTGCAGCGCGTTCATGCCGTTGGCGATCGGGGCGGCGAGGTCCCGCGACGTACCCAGCGCTCCGGCATCGGCATCAACCGCGATGATCGCCGCGACGGTGGTGCGGCTTGTGCTCTTTTTGTCGATCGACTCCGGCCGCGTCGTGCCGTGCTCTTCGGCGTCACGGGTGAGCTTCGGTGCCGAGCCCCGCATCGCCCGCGCCGCGTCATCGAGCATTCTGCCCAGCTGTGCCGCGGCCTCGGCGATCCACTCGACGTTGACGATGTCGCGTTCGATTTCGAGCCGCTGCCGCTCGAGCGCTGAGAGTGACTCGTCGAGGTGCATTTTCCGATCGGCCCGGAACCGCTTGAACTGCCCGGTCTGGTTGAGGTACTGCGTCAACTCGTAGGCCGGCTCGATCCGCCGTACTTTCTCGCCGACTGTCTGCACCTTGCCGATGAGTGTGTTGACCTTGGTGTGATTGCCGTGGACTGCGAGCATCTCGCGCAGGAAACCGACCGCCTCCCGGCTCAGCGCCTTTACGCGCCCCACGTCGTGCCCGAGCCGATCGAGCCGTTCGGCCACCCGCGGCGCGGTCAGCGCCCGCAGGTCGTCGCTCGGCGCGGTCTCGGGCAAGACCGCACCCGGTGCGTTGTCCTTTGCGTACGTCCTGAGCGCCTCGGCCAGCGGCATCGTCTGCGTCCCGCGCTTGGCAACGCCGCCCTCGGTCGCGTCGATCGTGGTCCGCCCCAGCGCCGCATCGGCCTCGAAAACCCGCTCAAACTGCACCAGATACGCCGACATCTGCTCGTCGGAATAGACCTTGCGGCCGAGATGATCGGTGGCCTCGCACAGGTGGGCGCGGTTGCGAACGATCCGCTGCCACTCCATGGTTTCGAGCGTGTTGAACTCGTTGAGCTCGCCGGCCCACACGTCGTGGATCGCTGCGCCGGGCGCGTAGTACTGCCCGTCGGTAAAGCCCAGGTCCTGCCCGATCAGGAGCACCGGCTCGCACCCCAGGTGCCGCGCAAAGGAGTACGCCATGTGCGCCACCGTCGCGCCGGGCGCGATGCCGCACCCGTCGTGGGCGAACCCGTTGCCGAGCACCTGACTCAGAATCTCGTCGTGAACGCACCGGATCGCGCCGGGGTAGACATCAAGGATCGCCGGGTTGGCTTTGGGCTCGACGATCAGCGTGACACCCTCGACGTCCGCCGCGGTGAGTCCCTCATAAAACCGACGGCTGATCTCGTGATGATCGAGCGCCGTCACAAAGTGCGGCTTGATCCCCGCCGCCAGCAACTGCCGGAGCACCGTCTGCACCGCGACAATCACCACCCGGTCGCGCACGCCCGGCTCGGCGAGCAGCTGCATGTTCCGCGCCAGGCTCGGGCCCGCGCTCACCACCACCGCCGGCTTGCCCGCTGCGCACGAGGTCAGCCCCGCAATGCCCGGCACGCTGGCGTACCAATCGAGATTCATCAGCCCGTTGCGCAGCGATGTCTCGGTCTGCATGAGTGTCGTCACCACCGCGGCTCGGACCGCCCGCACCGTCGTGGTGAACGCCTCGGCAAACCGCGCCCCGCGCTCACCCAGCCGCGGCCCGCTCGGCCCGTGCTCGAGCACCTTCACACCAAGCGACACCGCGACCTCTGCGCCGAGCAACGCCTCGGAGATCGCCCCGCTGTCGGCCCTGGTGAGGATCGCGATGTTCGAGCCGTCCATCGCATCCACCATGTCCACACGCTCGAGCACCGCCCGCAGCAACGCCACGTCCGGCTCGAACACCACCACCACCCCGGTCCGCCCGAGCTTCTCGGCGACCGACCGCACGTGGTGCCCGAGCCCGAAGCCCAGCACCACCGCCACCCCGGTCTCGGCGGTCACAAAGCGCTCGGCGAGGCGGGCTGCTTCGTCGAGCGGCCGCCTGCCGCTGGCGAGCCTTCGCGCCCCGACACCGGTGCCGAGCGTCCCGGTCAGGCCGCCATCGGGCGCGATCTCGAACACCACGCCTGTCTCGGGCGCGGTTTCGCCGATCAACTGTGCTGTCTGCGGCGAACAGCGTGCCAGCGCCCGCAGGTTCCGCTCCAGCAGGCTTTGGTCTGCGACGACCACACCCGCCTGCTGCGGCCCGGTGCTCGGCGTTGCCCCGTTTTGATTTGACTGCTCATCCATTGCGCACACCCATCCGCGGGGCTTCCCGCCCGAGAGCACCCGCAGCCGCCGGTGTGCGTACAAACACAAGGCCGGCGCGGGGCGTCTGCCACAGGAGCATCGGCCGTTGGCGCACCAAACCTCCAGATTGCGAGAGCCCGCGTCGCCTGCTGCCGGGCGGTGGGTGTGCATTCTTCTGGTGTGCCTCGTGTTCCTGCCCGCGCCCAAAGCCGCGCTGGCCCAACTCGAACTCTTCCAGCCGCCCCCCGACCTGCCCGGGCTCGCCGACCCGCCTCTGGTCCAGCACGCCCTTTTCGAGAACCCCGTCCCCCTCGTGATCTTGGCGCTTCTGGTCGCTCTGGCGGCCTACGCCGTTGCTGCCCGACTCGATCGGCGGAAGGTCGGGCTCGGCGTTGCCGGCGGGGCGATCCTGCTGGGTGCGGCTGGGGTTCTGCTCGCCGGCCTTGTCCAGACCGACCGCGAATCAGTCCGGCAACGCACCCGCGAGACCATCGCCGCGATTGCCGAGGCCGATACCCGAACCCTCGACACCATCTTCGACCCCGGCGTCCGGCTCTACTACAACGGCCTCAACGTCGGGTGGAACAGTGGGCGCATCCTCAGCTTCGTCGAGACCTACCTGCTGCCCGGCCGCCAGTACCAACTCGAATCGCACCGCGTCCGTGATGTCCAGTCCCAGATCGGGCCGGGCAAGTACACCGCGCGCACCCGAGCCACCGTCGTGGTCACACCCGTCGGCACCGGCGCACCCACGCAGGTCATCTGCCTGATGACCTGGAGGCAGGCCCCCGACCGCTCGGGGCCGGAGAGCTGGACCCTGACCGAGATTCAGCCGCTGTGGGTGCAGGGCTTTGGTGAGATCACCAGCCGCAGGTTGCCGCGGGGGTTTTAGCGCACCTTACATCAATGTGTTTTGTTGTTGTGGATGGGCGTCGTTGTCCCCCGACCAACACCTCCGCACACACCCAACGGCCCAAGGCGCAAAATATCCCGGACTTTCTCAGCCCGGCACCGCCACCAGCATGCTCGATTGCAGCCGGAACGAGCTTTGCTTGTCGTCTTTGGTGCCGGGGATCCGCTCACGGATCCCCTTGCCGTTGAGCAGATTGAGCGGGTGGCGTTCCCGTGCCTTCATCAGTTCGTAGCCCTCGATCCCCTGGCGATGGAGCGGGTCGTATTCGTCCTGCCCGAAGATGCCGACGGTCACCATGCTCCGCTCGGCAGCATGGTAATAGAACGCCAGGTCGCCATCGCGGCGGAGCAGCACCGCTGCCTGTTCGGCGGCTTTACGAAACTCGGCGATTTCGTCGGGGCTCGAGCGTGACCGGTCGCCCCGGCCGTAGATCGCGACCTGGAGCGTGTACAGCGCCCGGTCCTTGCCGAAGAGTTCTTTGGCGTTCCGCAGGTCGAGTTCGGGTAAACTGCCCTTCAGGTGGCTGGGGTCCGGGGGCGCCAGCAGCGCCGACTCGAACGGCCGCTGCCCGCCGACGCGCATGGTGCGCAACCGCTCCAGGTCAGCGATCGCCGTCGGATCGTTCGGCCCCTCGTACCGGCCGTAGGCGATGACCGTCGCGCGGTCGCGCTTCTCGACGAACGCCCCGGTCAGCCCCGCTTCGGTGACGACCTTCGCCAGGCCGAGCTCGGCGTTCTCAGCCTGGGCGTCGCCAGCAAACGCGACCAGGACGATCGACCAGTGCGCCGCGGTGTCGGCGTTCCCCGCGGCCGGGTTCCCCTCGGCGGTCAACGGCGCGAGCACGTCGGCGGCCTCGTCTCTGAACTTCTCCAGATCTCGCTGGCGGGCCGGCGTGTGCTTCTTGTCATCCTTCGGCCGGACATTGAACTGGCCGAGGGCTCCGGTGGCGCTCAGCGCGATCGCGAGGACCCCAAGGAATACCCGGTGTTGTGTCATCGTTGTCAGCACAGTACACCTCCTGCCTAAGACAGTAGACAATACCGGGACCGTACCCGAGTGGTGCCGACAAATCGAGCAATATGTGCTGACCCACTCTTGAGCACATGGTGCAGGAGTTGTGAAAAAACTTGCGTGTCCGGCCTTGGGTTATCGCATGCAAACATATTCTGCACCGCTACTTAGGCGCAAAACAGATAGCTTCCTCTCTATTGGAGAACCTTTCGGTTTCCTTCCGATATCGAGAGTGGACACGAGAGAGAGATCAGGGCCGGAGCGATCCGGTCACCGATCACAACCGGGCTGGGAGGCCCGCTTAAGTTTGGAAGGTGTGCGGCATGACTGAGATTGGACCCATCGGTGGGGGGGCTTCGGCGCAACGCGCGTCGAGGCCTCAACTTGAAGCAGAAGCCAGAGCTGGCGAAACCAGGCCGGGCGATCGCGCCCAGACCCGATCCGCGCGGCGTGGGGCCGACCGGGTCGAGGTCTCGAGCCTTGCCCGGGAGCTGTCTCAACAGCAGGAACCGGTCCGCCAGGACCTTATCGACCGAGTCCGCGCCGAGATCGACTCGGGCTCATTCGAGACCGACCGCCGCGTCGACGGCGCGATCGACCGCATCATGGAAGACCTCGGCCCCGGCCGCTGAGCCTCCGCCTGCAGTACCTCTTCTTCGCCGAGGCCCGCTCGCCCAGAGCGGGCTTCGTGCTTTTTCGGACCCAGAGGCTCGATCCGAGCGAGCGTCCTGTACACTCGACAAATGGGCGTAAGTGCATTCGGAGACAATCTTTACACCGATCGTACGGATCGCGCCGTGTCGGGACCCTCGGTTGCACCCCCGCTGCCGATCTTCGTAGCCTGCGCACGCTCGCGCGGCCGATGACAGCTCTGCCTGTTGCAGTATCACCTGTGCTGATCTCTCCGGGAGACCAACCCCTTGCAAACCGACCCGAACCACTTCGAGCACCTCGAGTCGCGCGTCCTGCTCTCAGCGGGGAGCCCGGATCCGATCACCGACGACCACCCCCTGTGGGCGGTGCCTCAGGGCGCAGCCGTCGTCGACGGCATCCTCGACGACAACGAGTGGGGCAACGCCTTCTCCACCACCCGCACCCTCGCCTACAACGAGAACATCGTCGCGACGGTCTCCCTGATGTACAGCGAGCAGGGGCTCTACATGGGCGTCCGGGTCCTTGACCGCTACCTCTGGGCCGACGGCAACGGCAACGGGACGGGCAACCGCTGGAACATGGAGCAGGACGATTCGGTCCTCTTCTACTTCGACCAGGACCGCTCGCAGGACATCTACTTCCAGCCGGAGGACCGGGCGTTCGGGTTCAACATCGGCAACTTTGACGATCCCAAAAGCGCAACAGAAGGACCGGTGCGGCGGTACAAGTTCGTCCAGGGCGACGGGGCAGGCGGCGCGCCCGACGTCGGGTTCTTCGGCGACGACTGGAACCAGATCATCCAGGACGGCGGCGATACCGACGACTACTTCCTCCCCACCGGCGCGATGTTTGCCTCCACCTATCAAGGCACACTCAACGACAACTCGGACATCGACATCGGATGGACCAGCGAAGCCTTCATGCCCTGGAGCGGGCTCAACATGACCGCCCCCGCCCACGGCGAAACGATCGGGATGAACTGGGACGTCATCCTCGACGACACCGGAGGCACCCGCGACACCGTCAACCGCCGTCACGGCGACGCCCGATGGGAGGGCGTCTTCGTCCCCGACGACCACCTCACCGGCTCACAAAGCAGCTACAACTCCGGACAGCCCGGCATCAACGGCCCGGTCGGGTACGCCGAGGTCATGTTCGTCGATACCACCGCCGCCGCGACCGTGCCCGCGATCGCCGACCTCACCGCCGCCAACACCACCGGGTACAGCTCGCGGCTGCGCTTCACCGCGCCGGCCGCGACCACGACCGGGCTCGGGTTTGTCAGCGAGTACCAGATCCGCTACTCCTCAGACCCCATCGACTCAGACCGCGACTGGCTCAACGCCACAGTCTTCGCCAACCGTTATCTGCCCCGCGGCGCCGGGCTGGCTGAAGACCTGCGCCTGATCGGGCTCACCCCTTCGACGACCTACTCCGTCGCGATCCGCCCGGTCGACGCGGCAGGAAACCTCGGCGGTGTCGCCACAACGACCATCACCACCCAGAGCACCACCCAAGACATCAGCGGCGGGATGCGCATCGTGCCCGCACCCCTCGGACGACTCCTGATGACCGAAGCCGGCGAACCGTTCTTCGCGGTCGGCGACCACCTCGGCCTCAGCTGGGCGTACACCCGCCAGCTCTTCCCCGGCGATGTCTGGGACGCCGCCAACAACACCTACCAGAACTTCTACGAGAACGAGCCCATCGAGGGGCCGGTCTCGGACTACTTCGACGAACTCGAAGCCCGAGGCGTCAACACGATGCGGGTCTTTATCGAACAGCCCAGCACCCAGAACCCTCCCGGGCTGCCGACGGATCCCAACGGCGCGTACTGGCTCGAACACAACGTCGGGCAGTACAACCCGGACATGCGCGCGTTTCTGGACAACGTGCTCGCCCAGGCCGACGCCCGCGGCATGCACATCGTGGTCTCGGCGTTCTCGACCTACTACTACCCCGAGAGTGTGTACACCGAGGGGCCGTGGCTCACCGACTTCGGCGGGCCGTTGCAATCGCACAACGACTTCTTCCAGGAGCCCGCGACACTCCAGATCGCCAAGGACCGCATGGCCGAGGTCACCAGGTGGGTGAAAGAAAGCCCCTACGCCCACCGGGTCATCGGGTACGAGATCATCAACGAATGGCACGCCAAGCGTTGGACCCGCAACGCTGAAGGAGAGGGATATCCCGACCGCGCACCCGAGATCATCCGCCGCGCACAATGGATCGGCGAACTCGCGCGGTATGTCAAGAGCATCGACCCCGAGCGGCTGGTCATCAACGCGCCGGTGCTCGAAGAGGTCCGCGGCGCGATCGCGCGCTCCGCGCTCTACAGCCGCGACTTCGATATGGTCATGCCCCACTTCTACACACTGGGCAACGAAGAAGCCATCAACAACCCCTCGACCGACCGTTCGGTCGCCCCGGCGATCGAGCAAGCCAGGCTCACCGCGTCGTGGATGCTCCAGACCGACGACCGCAGACCCATCCTCAACGGCGAGTGGGGGCTGGTCCGCGCCCTGTGGCCGAGCGGCGAGACGTACTACTCCGACCAGACCTATGTCTGGGGCACGCCCCCCGCAACCCCCTCGTTCACACTCGCCGAGGACGAGGCACTCTTCTCGAGCGTCCTCTGGGCGGGGATCGCGACCGGGCAGGCCGGCACGCCCATGCGCATGGGCAACGAGGCGATGAACTTCATCACCGGCGTCAACCGGAACGGGCGCTCACTCAAGCAGGGGCTCCTGCTCACCGACAACATGCGCGCCACCCAGCAGCTCGTCGCCCTCTGGCACAGCACAAGCTCCATCGGGTTTGACTGGGCGACCTACTCCCCCGATCCGCTCAGCGGGCTCGTCTCGGTCTCCTCGGCCGCCGGGTACTCGCTCTATGCGATGGGCGGCTCAGACGGCGCACAAGGTGTCGTCTACATCCATCAGGACCGCGACGCCCAGGACGGCACCGTCGCCGACGCCCGCCTGTCCCTCGCCGGGCTCGACAAAGACGCGCTCTACAACATCGAAATCTGGAGCACCGACATCGGCACCACCGCGCCGATGGCGGTCCTCCGCAACCGCTTCAGCCCCGACGGCACGCTCGCGTTCAACATCCCCGCGTTTGACCGCAGCGTGGTCGTGCGCTTCCGCACCAATCCCACAGCCGGCGACTTCGAGAACGTCGTCGCGGTCAAAGCCGGGAACAAAACCGTGTCCTTCTCCCTCGGCCTCGATGAGCAACCGGTCGCGACCATCTTCGACAGCTCCACCCAGACCACCACCGTCGTGGACATCGCCTCGCTTGTCGGCTTCCGTGGGCGCGCGGTCGATCTGACCTCCTACACCACCACCAACGGCATCGTCCACCTCGCGTTCACCGACGAGCGCCGCCACCTCTGGGTCGTCAACGGCAACCTCGACACCGACACCTGGACCGCCCGCGACCTGACCAATGGCATCGGGGCGCCGGGGCTCACCGGCGACCTCACCGTCTACCAGCCAACCTGGGGCGCGGTCCACATCGGCGGGCTCGACACCCGAGGCAACGCCGTCAACTACTGGTGGTCGCCCGGCCGCGCCGATTGGGAGTTCTCCGACCTTACCTCGATCCTCGACGGCCCAACCATGAGCGGCGGGCTGACCAGCTGGGTCGCCCCGTGGGGCGCGCTCAACCTCGCCGGGCTCAACGACGCCGGCGAGATCGTCGTCTATTGGTGGGTGCCCGGGGGCACATGGTCCAACCTCAACATGACCACCCAGTTCAACGGCCCCGCGCTCGAGGGACAGCTCGCCGCGTTCGTCACGCCGTGGGGCGCGATGAACATCCTCGGGCTCAACAACGCCGGCAACGCGGTCGCGTACTGGTGGGTCCCCGGCGCCAAGGGCTGGAACGTCTCCGACCTCACCGCCATCACCCTCACCTCGCCCTTTGCCGAGGGGCTCTCGACCACACTCTCGACCGACGGCGGGATCAACGTCTTCGGGCTCGATGCTGCCGACCGCCTCAACGTGCTCCGCTGGACACCCAGCAGCGGCCGCTGGGCGGACACCGACATCACCACCTCGGTCACTGCGCCGACGGTGGACTTTCCCGTCGGCGCCGCGTCGGCCGGTGGGTACATGACCGTGCTTGCCCGCAGCACCGGCGACGACGCGAGACTGCTGCTGCACGTGCTCGACCTTGGCGACGACGTGTGGACGTGGCAGTACGGCATCTGAGCATCCCGGGAGATCATGCCCTTACCACGATTTGAAGGGGTGATCCCCGGACTCTTGGCCGCTTGCGGGTGCTCTCCTGTCCCCTCGCTTGCGCGAGGGGCTCTATAAACCCACTCGCGCGAGGGGCTCGGCAAACACTTGGTCCACAGAGCAAAAGAGCCCCTCGCGCGAGCGAGGGGACAATGCCGACCATCCACACACCCCCACATCCACACTGGAAACATACCGTTGCCTTATTCCCCGCCGGATCCCCCCAGCCGATCGGCCGCGAGCATCGCGGCCCCGATGAGCCCGGCGTCATCGAGCAGCGTGCTGGCGACCACTTCGACATCCTTGCATTTGGCGGGGAACGCAATCTCGCGGGTCGCGGTGCGGACCCGCTCGACGAAGGGCTCGCCGATCGCTTCGGTGAGCCCGCCCCCGAGCACAACCTTCTCGAGGCTCAGGAGCGTCACGATGCCCCCGATCGAGCCGCCGAGCAGCTCGGCGGCATCGTCGACGACCTCCCGCGTCAGCTCGTCGCCGCTGTTGTACGCCGTGGCGAGCGCTCTGCTCTTGACCTTGTCGTAGCGTTCGTTGGTGATCTCGCTCAGGCTCGAGGTTCGGTTGGCGAGGATCAGCCGCACGATGCGGGTGACCACGGTGGTGCGCGAGCAGTTGTGCTCGACGGTTCTGGTGCCGGGCGGGTTGCGGGGGAACATCAGCATGTGCCCAAACTCGCCAGCAGTCAGATTGTGCCCGCGGTAGAGCTGTCCATTCAGAATCAGCGCCCCGCCGATGCCCGTCCCGACCCAGACGCCGAGCACTTCCTTTGCGCCCTGCGCTGCTCCGAGCACCCACTCGCCGTAGATCGCGGCGTTGACGTCGTTGTCCACGACCGTGGGCACGCCGAAGCGTTCGGTGAGAATCTGCGCCAGAGGCAGGTCGGTCCAACGCAGGTTGACCGCTTCGTGGACCACGCCGGTGTGCGGATCGACCGCGCCCGGCGCCCCGATCCCGACGCCGCCGAGGTCTGCGATCCTGACCCCCGCGTCCTCGCAGGCCCGCTCGACCGCGGTGCACAGGCGGTCGATGATCGCATCGAACCCGTCGGCAGCCTTGGTTTTCTGGCGGTAGGTGCCGAGGATCGCGCCGGCCGCGCCGGTCTCGCGGGCGTCGGCGCGCACGACACCGACCTGCATGTTGGTGCCGCCGAGGTCTATGCCGACAATCGGCTGTTGCGTCGTCATGGTTCGCTCCCTTGCGTGTGCATCCGTTGCCTGTCGGGTCCGGCCCGTCCCGAGTGTACCCGTCAGCACAGTCTGGTGGTGCGTGCTGCGAGGCTCGGCACCGCGTCGCGCACTGTTGCGGCCATGTGCTGTGCCTCCCCGGCCTGGGCGACCGCGAACATCGCGCTGCCGCTGCCGGTGATGTGGACCGGACACCCCAGCGCCGCGCTCGCCCGCTGGCGCAGGTCGGTGAGTTGGGGCCGAACCGCGCACGCCGGCTCGGCAAGATCGTTCCAGAGCGATGCAGCATCAACCGCTCCTGCCCGGGCCAGCGCGAGCACGCGGGGCTCGTCGAGCGTCCCGGCCTTCCCCGCGCGCACCGCGTCGTCAAACGCCCGGTAGACCGCGCCGGTCGGGCACCCGAACCCCGGCACCATCAGCACCAGCTCGGCGCTGGCTTTGGGCGTGCGTTCGATGGTCTCGCCAAAGCCGCCCACCACCGCCGGCCGGGGCGGGCCCCCACCGGTACCACTCCCGCTGCCGTTGTCGGTCTGGTCCACAAAGAACGGCACGTCGCTGCCGAGCGTTGCGCCAAGCTCCTGCAACACCCCGACGCCGAGCCCCAGCCCCCACGCCCGGTCGAGTGCCAGCAGTGTCGCCCCCGCGTCGGCCGACCCGCCGCCGAGCCCCGCGCCGGTGGGGATGCGCTTGGTCAGCACAATCCGCGTGGGCAGCCGCTGCCCGACCCGATTCTCGACCGCCCGTAGCGCCCGCCACGCCAGGTCTTGCTCGACCGGCCAGTCGATCAGGCCCGGCCTTGGGGCGTCGGACGCCCACCGGGCGCTCCATGTCGAAACACCCCCCGGCACCGGCTCGACCAGCACCTCGTCGGCCAGGTCGATCGCGTGCATCCACGTGCTGATCCGGTGCCACCCGCCCCGGGAGGACCCCGCCGGCTCGGGCTGTGCGAGCGACAGCGCGAGATTTATCTTGGCGTGTGCTGCAATGCGAACCGTCTCCATGACTACGACCTTATCATCCCCCGGAGGCACACATGCTCGTACACGATCTCGTCAATGCTATGGACCGAATCGCCCCGCTCCGCTACGCCGAGCCTTGGGACAAGGTCGGGCTCCAGGTCGGGTCGATGGACGCGACGCTCACCGGCCCGGTGCTGCTGACTATCGACCTCACCGAGCGCGTCATCGCCGAGGCGGCCGCGATGCACGCCGCCGCGATCGTCAGCTACCACCCGCCGATCTTCAACCCGCTCGAGGCGGTCACCGACGCGACCCCCAAGCAGCGGATCATCCTGCACGCCGCCCGCGCAGGGATCGCGGTTTATTCACCCCACACCGCCCTCGACGCGGCACCCGGAGGCATGACCGACTGGCTCTGCGAGGGGCTCAGCGGCGGCGTCAACGACGCGGGCGAGGGCAAGATCGCCGGCGACTGCCGCGCCCTGCAGCCGCACTCCAACCCCACCGCCCAAAACGACGATACCGCAAAGGCAAAGATCGTCACCTTTGTCCCCGAGGACCACGTCGAGAAAGTCCGCAACGCGCTGGCCTCAGCGGGTGCCGGGCGTATCGGCGAGTACTCCCTCGTTTCGTTCGAGAGCACCGGCACGGGCACGTTCCTGGGCTCGGCCGCGACCGTGCCCGTGGTCGGACAAGCGGAACGATTCGAGCGTGTGCCCGAGCGCCGACTGGAAATGATCTGCCCCAAGCCCGCGGTGGCGCTCGCGCTCGAAACCCTCCACCGATTCCACCCCTACGAGGTGCCCGTCGTCGACGTCTACGAACTCGAACCCCAGCCGGTGCGGAACGCCGGTGCCGGGCGTCGGCTCGTGCTCGATCAACCCGTCACACCCCGCGAGCTTGGTGCCCGGCTCCGCAGCTTTCTGTGCAACTCGCGCGTGCAGCTCGGGCTTACCGACGACAACGACTCCCCGGTCCGGACCATCGGCGTCGTGCCCGGGGCGGGCGAATCGCTCGTCGCGCTGGCGGTACACGAAGGGTGCGAGCTCTTCGTCACCGGCGAGATGCGGCACCACAACGTGCTGGCCGCGATGCACGACGGCATCCACGTCCTGCTCGCCGGGCACACCAACACCGAACGCGGCTATCTGCCAAGACTGGCAGCAAAGATCACCGAAGAGCTGCCGGGTGTCGAGGCACGCATCGCTGAGCGTGATCGGGATCCGCTGGTGGTGATGTAGCGCATCCCGCGTTGGTGTGCTGCGGACTTGACGGCGGTTGTTGTCCCCTCGCTTGCGCGAGGGGCTCGACCGCAAGACGTTTCCACAAAACAGAGCCCCTCGCGCACGCGCGGGTACACGCCATAGAGCCCCTCGCGCAAGCGAAGGAACACGCCGACACCGACCGCGCGCCTCACCCCGCCGCCGATGCCTCGGGCTCCGGCATCGTGATGACCAGCGACACCTCGTCCACGTACCCGTCGTTGCCCGCGCCCGACCCACGGACACACTCGATCTCGACCTCCGCCCACCGCGCCATGCTCGGCGGCGTGCCCGTCGTCTCGCGACGGAAGAGCCCGGTCTGGTTCTCCCGCTCGCCCGCGGTCACCGGACCAAGCCGCGACACGTCGAGCAACTGCATGTCCCGATCAAGCCAGCGCACCCGCACCGTCGCGCGATCACCCTGCGTGGCGTACCCGCCGAGATACGCCGAGAGGGTGAACACCGCTCTGGTCGAATCGACCGCCTCGGCGAGCGGCGAGAGGTCGATCCGCTGGGTCGCGGTGCTGCTCTCGCTCGCGCCGCCACAGAAAAAGTTCCGCCCGCGATGGCTCGGCCCCGGGTCGGTCTCGCTCGGATAGCCGTCGGAAGAGCCGTACTCGATGACCGTCACCCCGTAGGGCCCGGGGCTGTTCCACCCGGCGAGGTTCTGATGGATGTGCTGATCGTGCATCCCCCGGTCCATCTCGGCCCCGCTGTTGTAGACCAGGTTGGCCCCCAGCGCCACCTCGACCGATTCGGGAAAGTGCAGCCCGACCACCCGCCCGTCGAGCTGCATCTCGGGCGTGATCGGAACCCCCATGTGCGCCAGTGCGGTGGTGACGCCATCGACATTCCGCGGTGCCGGGAACGGCTCGGCCTGCACCACGTCGCGCCCGCTCACCAGGAACGGGATCGTCCGCTTCTCCGGCGTGTTGCCCGAGTGCCCCTTGTCCATCGACCCGCCGTGGTCGGTCGTCAGGATCACCAGCCAGTTCTCATCGAGAATCTCGGCGCGGCTGCGCATCGCGTCGAGCACCTGCCCCACCAGCCCGTCGGCGACCGAGATCGCTTCGAGATAGTCGTGCTGTTCGGGGTGAAACCCGTGCGCGTGCCCGGCGTTGTCCACGTCCGCGATATAGAGAAACATCGCGTCGACATCGGTATCGGGATAGTCCGGGTGCGTCCCGGCAAGCAACGCCGCGGCCGCAGCAGCGGCTTTCTGGTCGCCGCCCTCGGAATACTCGTAGAAAATATCGATATCCGCACCCGTCGGCTGAAACTTGTAGATCGCGTCCCAGGTCGTGATCCGCACCGTGTTCCACTCGGGGTTGTGCCGTTCGAGCCGCTCGAAGAGGTCGGGATAGTCCGCCAGCGAGCTGCGGCGGTAGTCGTTGGTGGTCACGGTGTGCCTGTCGCGGTGGACGCCATGGAGGATGGTCGACCAGTTCGGGCCGCTGAAGGTCAGGTCTTCGCAACGGGCGTTGGTCGAGAGCACCCCCCGCTCGATGAGTGAGTCGATCGCGGGGGTGTCGGCCGCGAGCAGCGCATCGGGGCGCACGCCGTCGATCCCGATGAAGAGCAGCTTGGGCGCCCCCTGGGCTGCGCACGCCGAGGCCGTCACAGCCACAGCAAGCCACGACAGAAGATGATGGAAACGGCGGTGAGATTCGACGGGCATGGACAATCCTTCATGTGCTTGTGCCGAGCGGGGCAAGCCGCGATCGACAGACCAACCCTCCGCGATGCGCGTCATGATACCCGCTCTCCGGGAGAGCAAACCATGGATAATACTGGGTTTGGCAGAGAAAGCAGCCAGAAATGGCGCAGAGTGATCCTTCCGCCTTGACGCCGGGCCGGGCTTGCGGGACACTCTGCCCCCGGCCCGGGTCTCCCGGATCCGGGGCGGCCGGTCAGGCGTATGGCCGGACGAGGCCGACGGTGGGTCGGCCGGGGCGCGCTGATTGCGCCCCTACGCTCTCGGCAACGTGCCGAGCGGCGCGATCACTCGCAGCGTGCAGGACGGCCGCGTGCCTCCCGGCTGCGAATCGACATGACAGCAAACCAGGACTTGGGTCTAAAGCGGAGAGTGCACGATGGCAGGACGAGGCAGCACCGGGGTCGGCATCATGGTGACAATCACCGTTCTCGGCTTGCTGAGCTTGGGACTGTTCGTGAGCACGATCGTGTTCTACGGCAATCTCAACAAAGCCGAGGGCGAACTCGCCGCGGCCCAGCAAGGGCTCAGCGAATACATCAACGCCCAGGAACGCCAGGACCCGCGCATCTCGACGATCGCCGATGCTGCGCGATCGGAAGGCAAAACCGTCGTCGGCTATCTCCACGACGACCTCCGCCAGGCGGTCGCCACCATCACCAGCCGCGCCGACCGAGGCACATTCGCCAACGCCAAAGCCCGGCTCGACGGCGTGCAGCTCGACGGCATCGCCGCGGCGACCGGATGGAGCGGACAAGGCACCCCCCCGAGCCTCGGACAGCTCACCAGCAGCAGTTCGTTTGAGGATCTGCTCCGCCAGGTCGACGGCAACATCGAGCTGCTCAACAGCCGCATCACCTCGGCCGAGACCGCGAAGAATGTCGCCGAGAACGACCTCCGCAACGAGCAGGACCGCAGCCAGGCCCGCGACGCCCAGCATCGCCAGACCCTCGCGGCAATCAACGACGAGCTCGCGCTCTACCGCTCCGAGGTCGAGCAGTACCGCACCGGGATCGATCAGCACCGCACCGATCTGGACGGCCACGTCGCCAGCATCAGAGCCGCCGCAGAGTCAAAAGAAGAGCAACTGCTCGACCGGATCGCCTCGCTCGAAGAGAAGTCGCTCGACCTGCTTGACCAGATCGACCGCCTCCGCGGCGACCGCAAGGACGACCTGCTCGAGGGTCGCCCCGAAGAATCGCTCGTCGACGGCCGCGTCGTCGCGGTTGATCCCGCCGAACGCACCGCCACCATCGACCTGGGCAGCGACGACAAAATCCGCGTCGGCCTGACCTTCGCGGTCTACGAAGAGCCCTCCGCGATCCGCCCCGACGCCGACGGCAACTACCCGCGTGGCAAGGCATCGCTCGAGGTCATCCGCATCAACGACATGTCCGCGATCTGCCGCGTCACCAGCGAGCGGGCGGGCAACCCCGTCGTCAAGGGTGACGTCCTCGCCAACGCCGTCTACGACCCCAAAAAGATCTACAAGTTCATGGTGGTCGGCAACTTCGACGTCAACCGCGACGGGATTGCCACCGAAGCCGAACGCATCGCGATCGCCGCCCTCATCGGCGAGTGGGGCGGCGTGGTCTCCGACGAGCTGTCCGGCGATGTCGACTTCCTCGTGATGGGTGCCCGCCCGACCCTGCCGCCCCCGCCGCCCTTGGACGCCCCGATCCCCGTGGTCGAGCAGTTTGTCCAGGCCCAGCAGGTGATCGCACGGTACGACGAGCTGTTCCAGCAGGCGGCTGCCACGTCGCTGCCCGTCCTCAACCAGAACCGCCTGCGGACCCTCATCGGCGGGCTCTGATTCCTCTCACGCTGCTCTTTGGAGGCACCCCGTGGGGGCCAAGCTCCCTCAGGCGTTCCATACACCGATGTTCTGGCTGTTGCGCAGCGGGCTGTCGTTGCCGCTCTTGGCCGGTCCGCGCCCGTCGCTCGAAGTCGCTCGCACACTCGGGCGCACCTTCGCCCAGCTGCCCAGCAACCGCAAAAGGATCGAACGGGCCTCCGGGCACCTCGAGCTGGCGTGTCCCCATTTCTCAGCCGAAGAGCGCCGCGAGCACGCGATCCGGTCGTATGAACACCTCTTCATGCTGGGTGTCGAGATCGTCTTCGCCCCCCGGCTGATGAACGAGGACGCCTGGACCCGCCACATCGAGCTCGACAACATCGCCAGTTGCATGCAGGCGGTCTTTGCCGACCGACCCGCGATCATGATCACCGGGCACTGCGGCAACTGGGAGCTCACCGCCTACACCCTCGCGCTGCTCGGCTTCCCCATGCACGCGGTCTACCGCCCGCTCGACAACAAACCGGTCGACCAGTGGGTCCGCAGCACCCGAGGCCGCCGCGGGCTGGTGCTGCTCGACAAGTTCGGCGCGGTCCGTGCCATCCCCCCCCTCCTCGAAGCCCGCTCGCCAGTGGGCTTTGTCGCCGACCAGAACGCCGGCGATCGCGGGCTCTTCGTCCCCTTCTTCGGCCGCCTCGCCAGCACCTACAAGTCGATCGGCATCGCCGCCTACCAGCACCGGGCCTCGATCATCGTCGGGCAGGCCCGCCGGCTCGGGTGGAACGCCCGCGACGACCGCGCGGTCAAGGACGGGTTTGCCGCGCCCAACTCCGGCAGCAGCATCCGCTACCGCATCGAGATCGAGGACGTCTTTCACCCCGAAGACTGGGAGAACCAGCCCGACCCGCTCTACTACATCGCCGCGAGATACCGCCGCGGGCTCGAACGGCTGATCCTCCGAGCGCCCGAACAGTACCTCTGGATGCACCGGATGTGGAAGAGCAGACCCAGGCACGAACGCCTCAACCGCCCCTTCCCCGATACCCTCCGGCGGAAGCTCGAATCGCTCCCCTGGATGACCCAGACCGAAATCGAACAGATCGTGAACCGCTCGGAAATGGACCGGGCGTACCTCGCCGAGAACAAACTCACCCGGCTGCCATAAACTCCCGAGGACAGGATCGCGCCGGCGGCACCGGCTCAACACACACCGCGACGCTGCCCAAAGCAGCAACCGCCCAGAGGCAAGAGCCCAAACCCATGAACGAACCACCCGCCGGCCGACTCGATGATGTCCGCGTGCTGATCGTCGACGACGACCAGGACGTGCTCGAATCCATGCAGGCCGCGTTCCAGGCCGAGGGCGCACTCACCCTCGCGGTCGGCGACGGCAACTCGGCCGTCGACGCCTGCAACGACGACCCGCCGCCCGATCTGGTCATCCTCGACATGATGCTGCCCGGGCGCTCGGGCTTTCTCGCCCTCGAACGCATCAAGGGCAACGAGGACAGCCCCGCCGTCATCATGGTCACCGCCAACGAAGGCAAACGGCACCAGGCGTACGCCGAGAGCCTCGGCGTGGACGGCTACATGCTCAAGCCCATCCCGCTCACCCGTCTGCTCGACGCTGCGGTCGCCGTGATGAACGCCCGCGACGAAGAAGACAACGATGATGCCGACGGGAACGAGGACTAACCCCGTGGCAAAGCGCAGCCGAATGATGGTCCTCAGCAGACGCTCCGAGCAGGGAGACGAGCCCGAACCCCTGGGCACGATCGAAGAGATCAAAGACATGCTCGCCGTCTTCAACACCGCGCCCGACGACAGCACCAACAACTCGCTCGGCCTCGAACGCCTCCACGGCCCCGGGTTCGTCCTCGACCTGCCCACCAGCATCGACAAACCGATGCAGATGATGGCATCAGTCAACGACGCCGAAACCGCCTGGCCGGTGCTCAGCCGCATCTGCCGAAACCTGACGTGGTCGATGACCGACGGGGAGACGGGGCAGACGTTTATCTGACCGACCCCCACCTCGCCCGCATACCCTCCCCCATGCCCACCTACGTCTACGAAACCATCGACTCCAACGGCAACGGCACCGGCGAGTGCTTCGAGGTCATCCAGGCGATGAGCGAGGATGCGCTCACCAAGCACCCCGAGACCGGCAAGCCCGTCCGCCGCGTGCCTCAGGTGCCCAATATCGCTGGCAAGTGGTCGGAAATGAAGGCGAAAAGCCAGCTCTCGAACAAAAACCTCGACCGCATGGGCATGACCCGATACGAAAAACGCGGCGACGGCTACTACGAAAAGACCGCCGGCAAAGGGCCAAACACCATCCACCGCCCGCCGGACTGACCACGCCCGCGCCGGATCGCTGCATGCCCAGCCCCACGCCTGAATCCGACGACCCGGCGAACACGCCCGCCCGCGCATGGCTCGCCGCCGCGCTCGATCCACAGATCTCCGGCGAGCTCGAGCTGGTCTACGAACATATCGCCCGCGCGGTCGACACCCGCAAGCCTGTCTGCAACTCCTCCGGCCGTTGCTGCAACTTCGACGCATGGGGGCACCGGCTCTATGTCACCGGGCTCGAAGCCGCGTACCTCTTCACCCGCCTGCCCCAGCTGCGCGACAAACCACTGACAACTGCCGACATCACCACGGCCCGCACCGCCGGCGGCTGCCCGTTCCAGCTCGCCCTGCTCTGCACGGTGCACCCGATCCGCCCGCTCGGCTGCCGCACCTACTACTGCGACGAATCCTCGCAACAATGGCAGCACGACCTCACCGAAGAGCAACTCCGCGAAGTGCGCGCGATCCACAATCGGCACGATCTCGACTACCAATACGGCGAGTGGCGCGACATGCTCGAACAACTGCTCGGCACCCAAGAGCCCTAAGCGTCAGCGCTGGACCGCGCCAGAGCCCGAAGCGCAAGCGAGGCGTCTTCACCCACCCGCCTCTGCGCGTCCTTTCAACTGATACCTCCCCCACCGCAGCCGCATCAACCTCCGCCACGCCCGCCCGTCGGGCCGCACATTCCGCGGCAACGGCGGCTTCGGCGTGCCCCACCCCTCCGCCGCCCCGCACAGCGTCGCCCACTGCCGAGAAGCCGAGAAGCCGCTGAGTTTGTGCGCCCACGCCCACCCGGCCAGCGCACCGATCAACCCGCTCATACCCCGCCCGTGCCTGCGTGCGAGCCATATCCAGTTCCGCGTCGCAAGACGGCACCACCGGGCGCTCTTCCTCGCCGCAGCGGGTGAATCGTGCTCGCACCGCCACGCCGGATTGCAATGCACCCCGAGCCCTGCGCCGAGAATCTTCATCGCAAGATCGGTGTCGTTGCGGTAAAGAAAGAACCGTTCTTCGTATCCACCCACCGCGCGCCAGACCGACCGCCGCACGAGGTTGCAGCACCCCATCACCGGCCAGTCGTCGCACGGCGAGGTCATCCGATCGGCAAACGGCCACTCGCTCTTCCCCATCTTCGGATGCACCGGCACCAGCGTGACCGCGCCCAGGTCGGGCCGCGCGCCGAGCAACTCGACCGCCTGCGTGAGCGCCTCGGGGTCCGGCCTCGCGTCGTCGTCGAGGATGAGCGCCAGCTCGCCGGACGCCGCCTCGACACCACGGTTGAACCCCGCGATCGCTTCGTTCCCGTCGCGCGTGAGCAACGTCACCCAGGGCATGTGCTCGCGGACCGCCCCGGCCGAGCCGTCGGTCGAGGCGTTGTCGACGACGATGATCTCCGCGCCGCTCGCCGAGCCGGCCGAGTCTTCCCCGCCGCGCAGGCGTGTCAGCGTTTCCAGCAACGCCTCCCTGCGGTTGTAACTCAGCACCACGATCGACAGGCCGAGGCTGCCGATTTCCCTCGGTGTGCGCTCGACCGGTGCCAACGCCGCGGCCGCCTCGACCCCGGGCAACACCGACCGCCTTGCACCCCGCACGCCAAGCCGCAGCGAATACCACCCCCCGCGCACCATGATCCCGACACACCGCGCCATCGCACCGAAGCGCGAGACACGCCGCACCACGAAGCCGCCGCCAGCGCACTCGATCATCGTCTTTGCCACAAACCAGTGCGCCGGCGAACCCTTGGCGGGCACAATCGCCACGCCGAACCGAGGGCCGGCGACCGCCCGCCGCAGCATCGCCGCGATGCTCCGCGTCGGTGCCCGGGAAGCTTTCTCGGTGACGTAGCCTCGCGCTTGCAATGCCTCGAGCACGCACACACGATCGGCCGCGTTTAGTTCCTTGCTCCAGTCGATCAGCAGCCCGCCGTCGCCCTCGCCCGTCTCGGGCAGCGCGGCCGCGAGCGTGTCGAACGGCCGCATCCCCTCGGTCTTGGGCAGGTCGCTCGGCAGCCCGCTGACCATGCCCCGCACCGCGTCGCGCAGCCCCCGCATGTGCAACGCCACAATATCAGATCGCCCCATCAGCTCCTGATTTACCGCCCGCAACACTTCCCGTGCTGCGCGCCGGAACCGCACCTTCCACCCCAGCCCGAGCGCGTCGATCGGCCCGAACGCATTGCGCGCACCAAAGTAGCGAGGCAACGTCGAGAACCGATCAAACCGCGGGTGGCTCGCGACCGCATCAACCAGCACCGCCACACGCCCGCCGCCCTCGCGCGCCAGCCGCATGCACCACTCCACGTCGTCAGCATTGAGAAACACCTCGGGCATCAGCCCGACCCGCCGCACCGTCCCGGCCCGAACCAGCACGCAACACGCCGCGACGTACTCACAGTCAATCGTGCGCAAACCCTCACCGCCGTCGGCATCATCCCCACGCGCCAGCCCGGGCACACGCTCGTGCAACGCGCTATACCGACCGCGCAATCGATCAAACTTCCCGCCGACCTCCTGCACCTCTCCTGACTCGGTGTCGCGCAACACCGGCCCGAGCGCAACCAGCGAATCGTCAGCCTCCATCGCCCCGAGCAGCTTGGCGAGCGTGTCAGGCTCGACCCGCGCGTCGCTATCGACAAGCCACAAATACTCCGGCCCGCACCCATTCTGCTCATCAACGCACGCAAGCGCCATCGCCATCCCCGCGTTGTACCCGCCCGACCCGCCGGTGTTGACCGCCAGCCGCACGACACGCACGCCGATCGTGCTGCCAAGGTCCGGCACCTCCAAAGGCTGCGCCGAGGCGTTGTCCACAATCACCACCGACAGCTCGATCCGCACCCGCTCGGCCGCCGCCGCGCCGCGGTCACCCTGGCACCCGACCTCTGCTTCTAACGCACACGCCGCCAGGTCCGTCGCGAGTGTCGCCAGATCATCCGGCCGATTGAAGCAAGGGACGATGGCCGCAACCCGCACCGTGCGCACGCCAGCCTCGACCCGGACGGGTCGGGCAAGCGGGCTGATCGTGGCGGCCTGGGAGTGGTCCATCGGGCAAGTGTAGAACCACCCAGCCTCAGACACCGCCGCAGGACGCGAGCCCGGCACCCCCCGTACAATACGCCATGGTGCCTCTGATCCGTGACAATCTGGATGCCATCATCGAGCTCTGCCGGCAGCACAAGGTCCGCCGCCTGTTTCTTATCGGTTCGGCAACCGGCGAGGGTTTCGACCCCGACCACAGCGATGTGGACTTCCTCGTCGAGTTCGAGCCACACGAGAGCGCCGGGTATAACGATGACTACTTCCAGCTTCTTGAGGGGCTCAAGGCTGTTCTGGGGCGAGAGGTTGATCTCATCGAAGCCCACGCCCAGCGAAACCCGTACCTTATTGCCTCCCTCAACCGCACCAAGAAGGTGCTCTATGCGGCCTGACGAACGAGACCTTAAACTGCTCTGGGATATGGTCGATGCTGCCAGACTGGCCGTCGTCTTTACCGCTGGCATCACCAAGGGCGAATACCTCGACGACCGAAAGACCAGATACGCAACCGAGCGGGTCATCGAGATCATCGGCGAAGCAGCCCGTAAAGTCTCCGACGAGACTCGTGCCCTCGCCCCCAACCTCGCATGGGGTGCGATCGTCGCCACACGACACATCCTCGCGCACGACTACGACGAAGTGAACCACGATCACACTTGGCGCATCGCCACAATCCATGCGCCCGAGTTGATCCAACTGATCCAGCCCATCCTCGACACCAACCCCCCCGGTCCCGATGCCGAGAAGGACCTCGCCGAACCATGACCAGTTCCTACGACACCTACACCTCCCCTCTCGCCGCCCGCAATGCCAGCCCGGAGATGCTGCGGCTGTGGTCACCCCGGCACAAGTTCAACACTTGGCGGAAGATTTGGCTTGCGGTTGCTGAGGCACAGCATGAGTTGGGGCTGCCGGTCAGCAAAGAGCAGGTCGAAGAACTCCGTGCTGTCGTCAACCGCCCCGGCGGCATCACCGACGAGGAGATGCACGCTGCTGAGAAGTATGAACGCGACCTCCGCCACGATGTCATGGCCCATGTCCACGCCCTCGGCGATTCGTGCCCCAAGGCAAGGCCGATCATCCATCTGGGGATGACGAGCCAGGATGTGGTGTGTAACGCGGACGCATCAGTTGTTCACGACGCATCACGATTGGTCTGCACCAAGCTCGCACGTATCGTGGCTTCGCTGAGCACATTTGCCGAAGAATGGACAGGCACGCCCACGCTCGGCTTTACGCACTACCAACCCGCGCAACCACTCACGGTTGGGCGGCGCGGTGCCCAATGGGGCTATGACCTATCGCTGTGTGCATGGAGGCTGCAGAAGACGCTTTATAACCAGGTACAGGCGCGGGGTTTGCAAGGAGCCACCGGCACGCAAGCGTCCTTCCTCGCGCTCTTGGGCACAGCAAAGAAGGTCGACCAACTCCAAGAGCACTTCATGCGCCGGTATGCGAAAGCAACCGGCCGACACTTTGCCGATAAGCCAAAGCTCGGAGGTCTTATTACGCACACCCTCACCGGACAAACCTACCCTCGGGTCGATGACACCTTCATCCTCGCCGACCTGGCCTCCACCGCATCTGTCCTCCACAAGATCGCCACAGACATCCGCCTCCTCTCCAACCGCAAAGAGATCGACGAGCCCTTCGAGTCCAAGCAGATCGGCTCCTCAGCCATGCCCTACAAGCGCAACCCCATGCGTTGCGAGCGGATCTGTGGCCTCACCCGCTTTGTCATGAACCTCGTCGGCAACGCCTACGACACGGCTGCCACCCAGTGGCTCGAACGCACCCTCGACGATTCCTCCAACCGCCGACTCAGCCTCCCCGAGGCCTTCCTCGCCCTCGATGGCGCCCTCGACCTCATGCACAATGTCGCGTCGGGACTCGTCGTCCACGAGGCGACCATCCGCAAAAACCTCATGGCCGAACTCCCCTTCATGGCGACCGAAAACATCCTCATGGCCTGCGTCAAACTCGGCGCCGACCGCCAGGCCTACCACGAACGCATCCGCCTCCACGCCCAGGAGGCCGGCATGCGCGTCAAACAACAAGGGCTCGACAACGACCTGCTCGACCGCCTCCGCGAAGACCCTGCCTTCCAAAGTAAGAAACAGGGTGGCCTGCTCGAAGGCGAACTCGATTGGGACGACATGATAAACCCCATGCACTACATCGGGCGCTCCGTCGAACAGACCGAACGGTTCATCAAAGAGGTCGTCGAGCCCCTCCGCGAGCACTACGCCGACGCGATCGACAACCTCGGCGATAGCGGCCCCAGGGTCTGAACCGAGCCGGACGCGCAAGCGAGGAGCCTGTTGCATGTCGGAATCCCAACAAGGCTCCTCGCTTGCGCGCCGGGCTCGGAAAAAAACGCCCGGGACCAAAGCCCCGGGCGTGCGCTGCATCAGTTTATCTTCTTCAACGTGTCTCCCCGAACACCCCGCCTCAGCAGCCGGCGTTCCAGGCGTTCAAGAAATCGAGCACGTCGATGGTGTTGACATCGCCGTCGCCGTTGAAGTCGGCGCTCGAGTCGCCCGCAGCCCAGGCGTTGAGGAAATCGAGCACGTCGATGGTGTTGACATCACCGTCGCCGTTGAAGTCGGCTGCGCAACCGTTCGCCACGACGCCCCAGATCTCGACATCGTCGATATTCCATCCAGAGTACAGCCACGAGCTGTCGGTCGTGCCCTGCGTCCAACGGACGTAGACCGTTGCCTCGCCGTCGGCATACGCGGAGATGTCGTACTCGACAAGCCGCCACGAGTTGTCGGTGATCTCGCCACCGTTGGTCCAGACCTCGTTCCACGTCACGCCGTCGTTGGAAACGCGGATATAGGCATGGTCGTACGCCGGCTGTTCGACGTTGAGGTACCGCTGGAACCGCAGGCTGGTGCGTGAAAGCTCCGAGCAATCGATCGCCATGGTGGTCATGTGGCGTTCGGGCATGTTGTTGGTGTAGTCGCCGTTGAGGTTGTAGCCCATGACGTTGGGCCCGGTTGCGCCCGATGTCGGGTCGCGGTTGCCGTACTCACCGCCGCCGCCGGTCGGCGAACCAAACGCCCACTGCGCCTCGGTTGTCCAGCCCGGGTCCGTGTCCATGTTCCAGCTGTAGACCGGCTCGGGAACACCCACGAACAGCTGCGCCGCGCGGCTGGTGTCACCATCGCCGTCGGTGGTGTTGACAAAGTCGATCGTCGCCGCGTACCCGCCGTTGGCAAACCCGTCGGCCGTGCTGTTGATGGTGACGGTCACGTCTGTCGTGCCGCCGGCCGAGATCGTCCCGGACGCACCGGAAATATCGAGCCAACCCGCCGCCGTGCCGACCGAATAGTCAATCGGAAAATCGCTCGAGTTGCGCAGCGTGTACACCTGCATCGCCGGCACAAACGGCCCGCCCTGCGGCCCCTCGGCGACAAACGTCCCGCCCGGGCTCACACGCAGCCCCGAATCCGAAGGCCACAACGTGTCGATCGCCGTCTCGCCCGTGTTGATCGGATCGAGCCAGTCACGCAATCGGCTGCTCGACGAACTCCCGTTCCACGAAACGCTGAACCGCCCGTACCAGTCGGCCAGGTCGTTGCCGCACGCCGCGTACCCGCCGTGCAACTGCCCGATCACCCGATGATTCTCATCAAACAGCGGCGAGCCCGACGACCCGGGCTCCGTCGTCCCGATGTCCCAATCAAGCACGCGCACGTGCGTCCCGTCGCCGGGCACCGAGTTGCCCAGATAGCTCGTCGTCACGGTCGGATCGAACTCAAAGCTGATCCGTTTCTCGTCCACGCTGGGGTGGTGAATAGCAATCGCCCCGGGCGTATCAACCCCCGTCGCGTCCCAGCCGGCAAAGGACACTTCCCACGCCGGATCGGGTGCCTCGTCGAGCTCGACGAGTGTAAAGTCGCTCGACGATCGGCCCGCCCGGAAAAACGACCCGCTCTGAAAATCGTCCAGCGACCCGTCGGGTGGCCCGTCGCAGACACTCGTCTCGTAGTTCCAGAACACAACCAGCGACGCCGCGTTGCCCGAGCCGATGCCGCAGTGATTGGCCGTCATAAAGTACGGCGTCTCGTCCTGCGCGGTGTTGTTCACCATAAAGCCCGTGCAGAACCGCGAGCCGCCCGTCGAGATCACCGCGACCGACGCGATCTCCGCGCGCCACCCGTCGCCCTCAGGACACACCACATCCACGTTGCACGCGCCCGACCGGCCGCCAAAGACCTCGCCGAACCCGCGGTACCCCATGTTGATCACACCCAGGTGCAGCTCGAGCTCCTCGACCGCCTTGATCGGGAGCACCAACTCGAGAATCACATCGTTGCCAACCGTCGGCGGCGTCCACAGCTCGTTGTGGGCCGCGTTGTCCCGCGCGGTGAACGGCCGGATCGCCTCGTCACCCATCGTCTCGTACACAAACAACCGACCCGCCTCGGGCATCGAATAGCTGTCAAACGCAAAGTTCAACGACAACGCGTTCCCGCTCTTCACCCGCAGCCGCCACGCGATCATGCTCTCGGAAACCTGCTCCCACACGCCGTGGGTGTCGGGCGAAATATCCACCTCGATCGGCACCGCGTACCGCGGCGCAAGACCCGCCGCCGCGTCCTCCGCTTCGAGCTGCGCCACGACATCCCAGTCGATATCGGGCAACTGATACACCGGCACCGTCAGCCGCGGCGAGATGCCCTCGATCGAATCCACCGGGTCCGGCAACGGCCTGTCCTGCTGTGCCGCAGCACCCGCCACGACACACCCCACCGCCAACACCGAACACCAAAGCTTTCTCTTCACTTGCATGAAAAACTCCTCTACCCGCCAAAAACCGGTCCTGCCCATACCAACATGGGCGTTCAGCCAGCGTACCGACCCATTCGCAGGATCACGACACAGAACACCTAAACAACGCCATTTTTGCTGTTTTTGGTGTGAATCGACTCGGGTCCGAGAAGCTGCCCCCCAGCCCCTCACGCCGATAACGCGCAGCCCAGCAACACCGCAGCCGCCGCCTTGCCGTCCCTCGCCGCACCCGCCTCCCCCGTCACGTACGCCCGCGCGATCGCCCCCTCAAAGAGCAGCATCAGCTGCCCCGCGAGCCCCTCCGCGTCGGGCACCCCCGCCGCAGCCGACAACTCGCAAAGCTGCCCCAGCACCCACGCCTTGTGGGCCGCGATCGCCTCCCGACCGGCACACCCCGTCTCGGCCAGTTCCGCAGCCGCATTCAGAAACAAACACCCCCGAAAGTCCGGCCTCTCAAACCACTTCTCCAGCGCATCAAACACGCCCAGCAGCCGCGCCCGCGGGCTCTGCCTCGAGCCGACCATCGCCAGAAATGTCTCGCGGAACAGCTCGTCCTTGCGCTCGAGCGCCGCGACGATCAGCTCGTCCTTGCCCCGAAAGTGCTTGTACAAACTCATCTTCGCGACGCCGGCTTCCGCGAGAATCCGGTCAATCCCCGCTGCCCGAATCCCCACCCGGCAAAACAGGTCCATCGCCGCCTCGATCAGCCGCACCCGGGCCCCGGGCTTTGCAACATTCCCCGCCCCGCTCGATCGGGATGTACTCTGCACTTCACTCATGAACCACCTCATTACGGTTTGATATCAAGAGTATACAGAACATTCCACCCGCACAACTGTCCGATAAAACCAGCCGAGATTCCCAGAATTAATCAATCCCATCATGGAATAGACAGACTGGTCTAGCTATTGATTCTGCAAAGCCGGGCCAAACGGATGACCCAGCCGAGAATCGATGACCCCGAGAATCAGGAGATTCACCATGCCTCGCATCCACCCGCTCAAGCACGAACACGCCCAAGGCAAAGCCAAAGAGCTGCTCGACGTCGTCAAGCAGAAGCTGGGAGGCACCCCCAACATTCTCACCACCATGGCGCACAGCCCAGCGGCCCTCGAGAGCTACCTCAGCTTCAGCGGCGCCCTGGGCAACGGCACCTTCCCGGCCGGGCTCCGCGAGCAGATCGCCCTGGCGGTCGCCGGTGCCAGCTCATGCGAGTACTGCGCCGCCGCCCACACCGCGATCGGCAAGGGTGCTGGCGTCCCCGAGGAAGAGCTTGCCCTCGCCCTCGACGGCCAGCCCACCGACCCCAAAGCCGCAGCCGCCGTCCGCTTCGCCCGCACCCTCGTCGAAAAACGCGGCTGGGTCAGCGACGAGGACATCGAGGCCTTCAAAGCCGCCGGCTTTGACGACGGCCAGGTCATGGAGATCGTCGCCGTGATCTCGCTGAACATCTACACCAACCTCATCAACCACGTCGCCCAGACCGACATCGACTTCCCCAAAGTCGCGGTCCCCCAGCAGGCCTGACCCGGCATCGGAACCACACGCAGACCAACGCCGCAGGCCCCTCCCCGGGGTTTGCGGTGCTTCTTGCGCATCGTGTGAAGACCGTGCTTCCCGGATATCTGAAACGTTGGTCTCTGCCTCTTTCGTACTTCGCGGCGTTGCCTTGTCCCCTCGCTCGCGCGAGGGGCTCTATGTTTGCTTTGCAGAGCCCCTCGCGCAAGCGAGGGGACAACTGCACCCAAATGGTCCAATGAGATACGACAGCGCAGGGCGCAAGAGCGCCTCTTTTGTCATGCCCGTTCTTCGCGGGCTCGGAGTTGTCCAGTACCATCACGCCGCCGCAACCGCCCCGCCCCCATCGCACACGCAAGCCCGACCACCGCGAGCGTGCCGGGGGTGGGGATGACCCTCACCCCGATGTTGTCGATGAACGTGCTCTGCAGGAACGGGTCTTCGCCGCCACGAAACTTGATCGACCAGATCTCTTCGCCCGGCTCGGCGGTCAAGGTCAACCGGGTCGAGCCGTCCCAGCGCATGTCGTTGTCGCCCATCTCCGCCGAGGCATACCCGATCTGATCGCCCTCCAAATGCTCCTGGTCGTAGGCGTAGATTTCCACGAGGTCGCGGTCTTCGCCATAATCCCCAAACTCGATCGTCACCTCGCTCATCGGCTCGACAAAGCTCATCACGAGATAGTCGTCGATCACAAAGTTGAACACCGGCGAGAGGTGCTTGCGCCCCCAAGACTCGGGCACGTCCTGCCCGCCCGAGTCCCACACGGTGAACCGCTCGAGGCTGGTCCTGTAAATCAGTGCCGCCACCCCACCAGCCTCGACACTGAGCGTCGTGTAATCACCCGCTCGGTTGTCCGGGTTTCCTTCAAACGATTCAAAGTCGAAGACCACATCCCCCTGCGCCGTCGCAGCAGCAGACGTGCCGCCAAGAAAGAGACCCGCCGCCGCCGCCAATGCAAGATTGTGCATCGCAGAACCTCCGTCACCCCACACCAGCCGCAACAGCCCGCAATCCCACCGGCTGCCTGTACGCCGCGGCCCCACGTCCGATACGTCCGGGCTCCCTCCCGGGTTGCCACCCAGACTAGCAGAACTGCTTACCCAAGTCACCTGTATTCCCAGGATTTACAACGCCCGTTTTTCGTCCGCCGACGGCCCGCTCGTCCGGCGGGCCCGCACAGCTTCCACCGCGACACCTATTGCCCGCTCCAGATCATCATTCACAACGAACAAATCATAAACACCGCTCTCTCGGGCGGTGGCGATCTCCCGTTTGGCCTCGGCAAACCGCCTTTGGATCGCCTCTTCGCTCTCGCGCTTGCGGCTCTGGAGCCGCTGCAACAGCACCTCCTCGCTCGGCGGCAACACAAAGACCGCGAACGCCTCGGGCAGCTTCGTCTTGACCTGCTTTGCCCCCTCCACGTCGATCTCGACAATCACCAGCCGCCCCCGCCGGAGCTGCTCGAGCACCCACTCCCGGGGCGTCCCGTAACGCTTCCCGAAGACACTCGCCCATTCCAACAGCTCGTCACGCTCGATGAGGCTGTCAAACTCGGCCTCGGTCGCAAAGTGGTAGTCCACGCCCTCGACGTCCGCTTCGGTCTGGGCTCGGGTTGTCACCGAGACACTGAACACGCTGTCAGCAATCGACCGCTCGACACCCCGCGTGATCGTGGTTTTCCCGACCCCGCTGGGGCCGCTGAGAATCAGCAACAGCCCGTCGGCGGTATCGGTCGGTAATCGGTGCTCGCACTCGGCAGGATGATCGGACATACGCCCACAGCGTAGACGCGAGCGCCCGGCGCGTCCGGGAACCCCGCGTATCCGCGCCCGATCACGCCCGATCACCACCACGCCAGCCCGGGCTGCACACCCACTCCGCACCACCCTCCCACACCCGCGCCGATCAGCCGCGCCAGCCCGCACCGGTTCTCTGACCGGCTCTGCGCTCAACACCGGCCGTGCCGACTGTTCCGGCAGATGGCTGGCAGAGCCCGCCAACTCGGTGCATACTCGATCGGAAGATGACGATGTCTGCCTCCGCGGCCACGGCCGTTCCCCCTCGCACGACTCGGCACTCTTGCCGACGGCTACGGAGGGATCAATCCGTGTGACCAGGAGGGAGCCGTTATGACCAATATGCCACATGAGCCCGAAGCCTTCGCCCAGCACGTCGCCGAGATGCTCCGAGATATCAAGCCCGAGTGCCAGATCGAGCTTACCGGGCCAAGCGAACTTCTCGTCAACGGCCGCCGTCTCGACCTGCAAAACGTGCTGCGGATGGTCCTCACCGAACCCGACCGGGGCTCGGAGATCATTCGCCACTATCTCGGGCAACTCTTTGCCCCCGAAGCCGAATCGGTTTCTACCATGGACCTTGACTTCGCACGCCCCCGCATCATGCCCCGCATCCAGCCGGTCAGCATCTTCGAACACCTCGACGAACAGATGGTCGCCCATGTGCCCTTCGTCAACGACACGGTCGTGGTCTTCGTCACCGACCTGCCACAGATGACCGTCAGCATCACCACCGAACAGCTCCTCCGCTGGAACATCGAGATCGAGGAGGTCGAAGAGTTCGCCCTCGAGAATCTCAACAACTACGCGCCCGAGCTCGAGATCCAGTTTGTCGAGAGCAAAGAGGGCGGCCGCGCCGCGATCATCAGCGAACAGGACGGGTACGACGCCGCCAGGCTCCTGCTCCCCAGCCTCTACCGCAAACTCGCCCCCCAGCTCAACGGCAACTTCTTCGTCGCCACCCCCGCCCGCGACATGTTCGTCGCGATCTCCGACACCCCAAACGAGTTCCTCCAGAGGGTCTCCGAGCGCGTCGAACAAGACTACGAACGCCTCCCCTACCCCATCAGCAAAGACTTCTTCTACCTCACCCTCGACGGCGTCGCCGGGAAAGTCCGCGGGATCGCGGCGTAGAAACACACCCGCAGCAATCCCTCCCGGGATCCGCCGATGACAACCAGACCGCACCCACGATCCACCCCCCCGCGGGTGGATCGTGTCGTTCATGGGATGCCTCTATCATCCCCCCATGACCCGCCGCGCCCCGGTCACACTCTGGAAGTACGTCGCTACCGATCTCTGGCGGCTGTTGTTGCTCACTGTCGCGGTGCTCGTCACCGTCATCGCGTTTGCCGCAGCGGTCAAGCCCCTCGCCGACGGCAAGCTCGGGCCGGTCGAAGCCATCAAGTTCATGGTCCTCGCGGTGCCCCCGATGCTCGCCTACGCCCTGCCATTTTCGGCCGGGTTTGCCGCGACACTCGCCTACCACCGCATGGCCCAGGACAACGAGCTGCTCGCCGCCCACGCCGGGGGGATCGCCCACCGCTCGCTGCTCATGCCGGCACTCGCGACCGGCGCCGCCCTCTTCATCACCCTCGCCGCGCTCAACGAGTACATGATCCCCCGCTTCCTCCAGTCCATGGAAAGGCTCATCGCCCAGGACCTCACCAAGCTCATGGTCAGCTCGATCGAACGCGGGCACGCCATCGAGCAGAACGGGCTCATGGTCGCCGCCGACGACGTGCTCGTCCCCACCGCAGACCAGCTCAAGACCCTCCGCGCCCAGGGCATCGCCGACGCACTCGAGCTCCGCAGCGTCGTCTTTGTCGACACCGACAGCGACGGCCGTATCAAAAACAGCCTCGTCACCTCCAAAGCCGAGGTCTACGTCATCCCCTCCTCCACAGCCGACGGCCGCAGCCAGCGCGTCGCGTCCATCATCGTCACCGAAGGCTTCGGCACCAAGGAAAACGGCGACTCGGGCTGGTTCGAGCAGCTCCCCACCATCGCGCTGCCCATCCCCGACGCCTTCAAGGACGACCCCAAGTTCCTCACCTGGGGTGAGCTCCGCGACCTCCGCAACCACCCCGACCGCATGGACTTTGTCAAAACCAAAAGCACCGAGCTTGCCTACTACCTCGCCCGACGCGCCACCACCGGCGCCATGCTCGCCGACCTCCGCGCCAGCGGCAAAACCAACCTCAAGACCAGAGCCCACGAACAGTTCGTCATCCGCGCCAGCAGCATCCGCTGGGACCGCGACGCCGAGGTCTGGGTCGTCGCGCCCCTTCCCGGCACGCAAACCATCGACATCGAATGGTGGCGCAACGACGACCAAGGCACCCCCGGCGGCGCAGGAATCACCCGCATCAGCGCCAAAGCCGCGACCTTCCGGGCCTCCATCGCCGGGCAAGGCGAAGGCCGCGAACTCACCATCAATCTCGAACTCCGCGACGCCCGCGTGCAGAACTCGGGCACAGAAATCGCCGCCGATATCGACGCCCAGCCCGGGAGCGTGCGCGAGGTTTTCCCCATCCACGGCCTGCGGCTCTCCTACGACCCGCTCAGCGAATACACCGCGATGGACGCACACCAACTCCTCGAGATCGCCGAGCCCCGCGTCAACCGAGAAAGAAACCCCGACACCGTCCTTGCCCGACCCACCCACCGCCTCCGCGACGAAGTCGAGAATCTCCAACGCGAGATCACCTCCAAGCAGCACGAACGCTGGGCCCTCGCCTCGGCCTGCCTCATCATGGTCATCACCGGCGCCGTCATGGCTGTCAAACTCCGTGACGCCCAACCCTTGCACGTCTATCTCTGGAGCTTCTTCCCCGCACTCGCCTCCATCATCACCATCATGAGCGGCCAACAACTCACCCACAAGTCCGGTAACATCGGCCTGCTCCTGCTCTGGGCGGGCGTCGCCGGGCTCGCGGCGTTTACCTTCGGCACGTTCCTCTCGATCAGGAAACACTGACCGTGCCCAGCGACGACCTCGAAAGACAACACGCTGCGCCGCGACGCATCGCGTCATCCCTCTGGACGTCCGGCCTCGCACTCATCCTCCTGGTCACGCTCGCGAGGCTCGTCTATCTCGCGTGGTTCTCCCCCTACACCCTCATCGAAGACGAAGCCCACTACTGGGAATGGTCGCGCCGGCTCGAACTCTCCTACTACTCCAAAGGGCCGGGCATCGCGTGGGTCATCCGGGCTGCGACCGAACTGTTCGGCACCAGCGAATGGGCGATCCGCCTGCCCGCAGTTATTTCCAGTGCGATCGGGGCCTTCTGCGTCGCCGGCCTTGCCCGCGATATCTGCAACCACCCGAACGGCAGCCATTCCAGCCCGCGAAACTCTGCCGGCCTCTACGCCGCGACCATCTACCTCGCCATGCCCGCCTTCTGGGTGCTCGGCATCATCATCACCATCGACGGCCCCTACCTCGCCAGCTGGGCGGCTGCCTGCTGGGCCGCGTGGCGCGCGCTCACCACCAACGCACCCCGCGCATGGGCTGCCCTCGGCCTGGCGCTCGCACTGGGATTCACGTTCAAGTACACCATCCTCCTCCTCCTGCCCGGCCTTGCACTCGCCGCGTGGCTCGCCCGCCGCGACACAAGAGCCCGAAGCGCGAACCGAGCCCGAAGCGCAAGCGAGGAGCCGAAGTGCCCTGGGGATGCGGTGTCGGCTGGGATCGCGGGAGATGGCTCCTCGCTTGCGCTTCGGGCTCGGTGGCGTCTGGGTCCCGGCCCCCTCCTCGCCATCGCCATCGCCTCGCTCGGCCTTCTCCCCGTCATCCTCTGGAATATCCAGCACGATTGGATCACCGTCCAACACCTCCTCGGCCACCTCGGCGTCAAGGGAGGCGACATCACCCCCGCGCCCGACGAGCACTGGTCTCCCCTCTGGTCGCTCGAACTCCTCGGCATCCAACTCGGGCTCGCCGGGCCTGCCATTCTTCTTGCCATCTACTCCTTCATCTGCGCACGCCGCGAACACAACGAGCACCCCGACCTCTGGCGGGCTGCCCGCTTCCTCGCCTGCTGCGGCCTGCCCATCCTCGGCTTCTACTTCCTCGTCTCCCTCATCGCCGAGCCCGAGGGCAACTGGCCGCTGGCTGCCTGGGTCAGTGCTGCCCCGCTCGGCGCGATCGGCCTGGTCCGCGTCTTCCCCGAGTTCCGCCGCCGCGTCGCCGCGTGGCGCGACAACGGCTCCCCCGGCGTCCGCCCCCACATGCACCGCGTGATGATGTGGCGCTGGACCGTCGGCCTGGGCATCATCGTCGCGCTGGGCTTTGCCCGTGCCGACTGGCTCGTCCGCCTGCCCATCCTCGGCCCGCTGGTGCCTCAAGGCCGCCTCATGTTCGCCGACGTGCGCGCAGCCGACGCGACCCGCATCCTCAACGACCTGCGCACCGAGACCGGGCTCGAGCCCTTCGTCATGGCCCAGCACTACGGCCGCACCAGCCAGCTCGCCTACTACCTCCCCGCCCAACCAACCGTCTACTGCGCCGGGGCCTCCATGGACGGCCCCAAAAAACAGTACGACCTCTGGCCCGAGACCAACCTCGCCAACCCAGAGACCCTCGCCCGCCTCGCCGGCCGACCCGCCCTCCTCGTCGGCGGCCGCTTCGAGCAGTGGGTGCCGGCCTTCGAGCGCGTCGTCAAGATCGGCCAACTCGACGGCGAGCACAAAAAGGGTCGCCTCATCTACCTCGGGTACAACTATCAAGGATTCCCGGCAACCCGACCGGCCGACCCCTCGCTTGCGCTTCGGGCTCGGTTTGCGCTTCGGGCCCGGAGATCGGGGACACACCCATGAAGTGCCCGATTCGCATCCTGGTGTTCGGCACAATCGCATTCGTCGCCGGCTTTGTGCTGCTCACCTTTCTCGACGAACCCATCTACCACGCGATCGACCCCACCCTCGCCTCGCGCGAACGCCTCGACACCACGTGGTGGTATCTCATCCTCCGCCACTCCGGTTCGCTCTGGACATGGTTCATCCTCGGCATCGGACTCTCTGTCTTTGACCGCATCCGCCACGCGCAGCAGCGCCCCGACCCGACCAAAGCTGCCGGCCCATCCCTGCGCGGCGTCCATCTGGCGATCTCGGCCGGGGCTGCCGGGCTGGCTGCTGAGCTTCTCAAGCTCGTCATCGGCCGCGAACGACCCGCCACCATCGAGACCCTCGAGTCCGGCGTCCAGGCCCTCGTCTATCAGGGCTACCACTTCCGCGGGCTGTTCTCGGGCTTTGCCGACGGGTCCAACCTCGGCCTCCCCAGCTCCCACGCCGCGACAGCCGCCGGGGGCGCGTTTGCCCTGGCGCTGGTCTGGCCGAGGCTCTGGCTTCCTGCCCTGGGCATCAGCGTCGGGTGCGGGGTCTCCCGCCTGCTGACCGGCGCCCACTTTGCGACCGATGTCTACGCGGGTATCGTGCTGGGGTGGCTCGCGGCGCTGTGGCTCCGCGACGGGCTCATCAGCGCACCGGTCCGCCGAAAGCGGCTCGGACGCACCCAAGGAGATTCGTCCGCTTGAAGACGCTCGACCGTTACATCGCCAGACTCTACCTGACCAACGTCATCGCGCTGATGGTCATCCTCGCCTGCTTTGTCGTCACGATCGACTTTGCGCTGAACGTCGACCGGTTCGTGGGGCGGGCCCAGGAGATCACCAGCGAACAGGGGCAGGAACCCTCCACACTCCGCACCGGTGTCATCACGGTGCTCCTGGTCGCCGACCTGTGGTGGCCGCGGCTGCTCCAACTTTTCAGCTTCGTCCTCGGGCTCATCATGGCCGGGGCGATGGGGTTCACCGTCACCCAGCTCGTCCGCCATCGCGAGCTGATCGCGATGCTCGCCAGCGGGCAGAGCCTCTTCCGGGCCGCCGCACCGATCCTCGTCGTCGCGCTTGGGCTCACCGGCGTGCAGGCACTGAATCAGGAGTTCGTCCTGCCGCACCTGGCGCCGCTGCTCACCCGCGACCAGGGCGAAGCCGGCACCCACCAGCTCGGCGAAGCGAACGTCCCCCTCACCCGCGACGGGCTGGGCAGGGTCTGGTACGCCCGCTCCTTCGACGCCGACGCCGGCACGCTCGCCGACATCACGGTCTGGGAACGCGACGCCCAGGGTCGCCCGACCATGATCTACACCGCCGACCACGCAACATGGGCCGGCAACGGGTGGAACCTCGAGAACGGCCTCGCCGAGCCCATCGCCACCACACGCCAACCCACCCATCAAATCGCCCAGATTACCACCAATCTCGACCCGACCCAGCTCCGCGTCCGCCGATTCCAAGGCTACAGCCAGAGCCTCTCCTGGCGCCAGCTCGGCGAGATGCTCCGCGCGGTCGAGAGCCTCGACCCCGACTCCCCCCGCTCCAAAGCCGACCGCGACCGCCTCGAACGCATCCGCTGGGGGCGGATCTCGGTCATGGTCGCCAATCTGCTCTCGCTGGTGATCACCCTGCCGTTCTTCCTGCAAAAAACGCCGGGCAACCCCATCCTCCGTGCGCTCCGCTGCGCCCCGGTCGCGATCATCGCCCTCATGGGCGGCGTGCTGGGCTCCTCAGCGCCCATCCCGGGTATTTCGCCAGCAATCGGTGTCTTCCTCCCGGTGCTCATCCTCCTGCCCATCGCGGTGGCGGCGGTGGCTTCGACCAAGTCCTGATTTGCACACAGCACTTCCGCCCGGTACCCAAACTTGTTATCATCCCAGCAGACTCTTGCGACACCCGACGCGAGCCCCCTCACGACCATGCGTACCCCCCATCGCCATCGCGGCTTCTCGTTGCTCGAGCTGCTCGTCAGCCTGGTGATCGTCGCGCTCCTGGTCGCGCTCCTCCTGCCGGTGCTCTCCCAAGCCCAACGCCTCGCCCACCGTGCCGCCTGCTCGAGCAACCTCAGGCAGATCGGCTTTGCCTGGCAGGCGTACATGACCGACACCGAGCAACTCCCCCAGCACACCACCGAGCCCGACTGGGCCTACGGCGGCGTCCGCTTTGTCGGCACCGACCACAACGCCGTCGCCGACGCCGACCGCCCGATCAACGCTTACCTCGATTCCGATCAGTCCACCCAGTCCAGCCTCGCGATGGGCATCTTCCGCGACGCGGCCGACCACGGCATCACCGAGCGCGGCCGCCCGCTCGAGAGCGTCCTGCCCGACGGTGAGACCTGCTACCAGACCTTCGGCACCAGCTACCGCGCCAACATGTTCCTGCTCAACTCGACCACCGCCGGCATCGACGCCCTCCGCCGCCCGCTCAAGGTTGCCGAGATCACCGCCCAGCCCAGCCGCCTGCTGCTGGTGGGCGATCCCCTCTGGTACTACGCGATCCAGGACCCCGACTCTTCGCAGTACGCCTTCGACGCCCGCTGGCACGACCGGGATTCCTCGTCAGGCAACATGGCTGCCTTCGACGGCTCGGTGCGCTGGGTCCGCTTTGGTGCCCTGCCCAACAACGACTTCACCATCGCCCCCCGCGCCGGCTCGATCAGCCGGTAGAGCCCCTCGCGCAAGCAAGGGGGCATACAAGGGGACATAGAGCCCCTCGCGCAAGCGAGGGGACAAGCCTACCCGCATCCAGATCAAAGAAACACACTCTTGCAAAATGCGCAACGAGCCCCGAGCGCGAGCTCGGCTATCTGTCGCGGCCCAAGCACCAACACCTCTACCCTTTACCCTCGTCGTCAATCTCAACCTCGCCCGCCTCCACCATCGGCACCGCCTCGAGTTCGCTGCGCATCACGCCCGCGCGTTCGAGCAACCCCGCCTCGAGTTCGTCACGCGAGAGTGTCGTCTCAAGCGAAGGCTCGAGCACAAAGTGCCACCGCTGCACGTTCTCGATCTGCATCGGCAGCATCTCGGCGAAGAGATCAAGCGGCGCGTGCTCGTAGATCGGCGGGCACGCCTCGGCTTCGGTCACGAGCGGCTCAAACCCATCCAGCCGCAGCCGCACGTCGTACACGCCGTGATAGAGAAACGACGCCTGCGTCGGGGTCCGCCCCACCTGCTGATCGTTCACCCACACCAGCGCCCCCGAAGGCTCGCTGGTGATCTCGATCCGCCGCTCAACACAGCCGACGCAGCACAAGACAAGCAAGATGGATACAAAGACCCGACCCATGCCCCAAGCCTAAAGAGCCGGACCCCAAAGGGCAAGCCCGCCCGAAAACAGAGCCCGAAGCGCAAGCGAGGAGCCCCCCCGAGGAGCCCCCGCTCCTTCCTGCCTCACCAATCCCCGCTTCATCCATCCTTTGCACAGCACGAGGGCACCCCGGCTTGCGCTGTTGCGTCGCTCACCGTCCCGCCGCCTGCTGCCTCGGTCACCCCCTCAGCCCCGAGCGGGCACTGGTCCTTGCAGACCTGTTCACCGGTCAGCGGGCAGGTGATCTTGCCGGGACAGTCCGCCCGCTCGGCGCTCGGCTCGCTGGCGAGCAAACGGGCTGCCGTTGCGCCGATCCCCCCGGCTGAAAGAACAAGGAACGAAGAAATCACCGCTTGGCGTCGAGTGAGCATGGGATCAACCCTTTCGGTTGTGGTGCGGACCGGCCGGGCAACACACCCGGCCGTTTCGCAGCCGCGCCTTCTGTTGTGCAGTATCGCCTGTGCACCTACGTGACGGGTCAAGACAAATCTTATGTTTTTTCCGAAGAATCACGTCTCCTGATCCGCAAGCCCTTCGAGCACCGCACACCCCCCGCTGCACGATCTTTCCCGGCAGGTATCAAACCAGCGCGTGAGCGTGGTTCTGGCCTTCTGAAGCGTTTCGATCCGCTCGGTGACATCGGCAAGACGGGCCTGGATGAGTTGCTGCACCTCGTTGCGGGCCGCATCCCCCGCACCCTCTGCCGCCTCCAGCAACGCCTCGATATTCGCCAGCGTAAAGCCCGCTGCCTTGGCCGCCCGGATGAACCGGAGGCGTTCGAGAGAGGCCGCCGAGTACTGCCGATACCCAGACCCGGTCCGGGCGTCAGGCACGAGCAGCCCCCGCCGCTCGTAGTAGCGGACCGAAGAGGTCGGCACCCCGGCCGCCCTCGCGAGCTGGCCGATCGTCAAAGCGTGTGCATCGGACATACCAGAGCGTACAACCTTGTACCTTGGTTGCATGTTCCC
>JAUZRR010000013.1 GCA_030950285.1 Planctomycetota bacterium
ACGACAGCGCAACCATCCTGCGCGACAACGCAACAAAGTTTCACAACACTGCAACGCTCTTCTGCGACAGCGCGACGAAGTTTCACGACAGCGCAACCATCCTGCGCAACAGCCCGACAAGGATTCACGACACCCCAACACCCCCCAACACCCCCCCCGCACCCCCCCGCACCCCCCGCACCCCCCGTCGAACCCCGCCCTCCCGGGCGATACACGCGGCGTTCGCGCCGGCGGTGGGCGTCGTGGTCGGGGCGAGCGGGTTGGCGAGCGGGCTGGGGGTCGTCGCGGCCGACGGCGTCGCCGAGTGGCTCGGGCTGGAGACGGTGGACCAACTACTGGGGGATGCGTGAAGAGGGCCGGTGAAGGCGACCGGCAGCGTGCTGCCTTGCGGGGCGGAGCATCCCAGCCGGGGCGGAGTATCCCAGCCGGAGCGAGGCATCCCAGGCCCCGAACCTTCCGCCTCGGGGTGAAGGCGGGACCCGGAGTGGCCCCCCCCGGGTTCGGGCGTCCGGGCCTATCCTTCGCCCCTCTCAAACACCCCCGGTGGGAATCGCCCCGGGCAACCCACCACACCACAGGAGCCCGCCAGCATGGAAACCACACTCATCATCCTCAAGCCCGACGCGGTGCAGCGGGGGCTCATGGGCCGCATCATCAGCCGCTTCGAAGACAAGGGGCTCCAGATCATCGGGTGCAAACTGATGAAGATCAGCGAGCAGCTCGCCGCGACGCACTACGCCGCCCACAAAAACCGTCCGTTCTACAACGGGCTTGTGCAGTTCATGACCAGCTCTCCCGTGCTGGTCATGGCGGTGCGGGGCGTCGGCGCGATCGCCATCAGCCGCAGCATGATGGGCGCGACCTTCGGCTCCAAGGCCGAGGGCGGGACCATCCGCGGCGACTTCGGGGTCTCCAACAGCTTCAACCTAATTCACGGCTCAGACAGCCCAGAGGCGGCCGAGAAAGAACTCGGGCTCTTCTTCAACGACGGCGAAGTGCTCGACTACCAGCGGGCGATCGAGGGATGGGTCTACGACATCTCCGGCGGCGACCCGGAATAAACCACCGACAGCGTGCCCACGGGCGAGTCATGGCAGAAACGTCCACCGGAGCAGAGTGCCGTGGCCATGGCTCTGCATGGCCATGATCGGGGGCCCGTCATGGACACCCGACGCTGTGGCCATGGCATCCGGCGTCCATCGGAGCGGCCGGCTGCATCGTCCGACCGGACCGCTCAGAGCGCGCCGGCCGGCGAGGGCTTGATCGTGCCGACCACGTCGGGGGTCTCCTGGATGATCTGGTCGGCGATCTCGCGGCGGTGGATATCAACCTCCCGAGGGAAGTCGAACGCCACACGGACCCGTTCGCCCTTGATTGATGCGATCCGCACGACCCCGATGGGGTTGCGCGGGTCCCCGATGACGATCTCCTCGCCCTCACGTCTTGTGATAACCAGCATTGCGTGCCTCCCATGCACTGGCGCGTCCGGGACCACCGGGCGAGCCTTACGAATTGCGATCCACCGGACGCACTATAGCGGAAGACGCCGTCGGCCCCAAGCCTGTTTGTGGGAAAGGGCCCACGGAATGTGCGAGCAAACGTGCAGAGCTGATCGGGTTGTGATCGGTTTTGCCCGGTTGGCTCGGGCGAGGCACCGACGACAGCTCGGCAACGGCCGCGCTCGACACCCCTACTCGACGATCACGACCCGGCGGACCTCGGGGACGTGCTGGCGGAGGTTGCGCTCGATGCCGAGGTTGAGGGTGATGTCGCTCGAGGGGCACCCGACGCACGCCCCGTGGAAGCGGATGTAGACCGCGCCGTCGGATTTGGCTTCGACAAACTCGATATCGCCGCCGTCGGCCTGGATCGCCGGGCGGATCGCTTCGATCACCTTCCCGATGCGTTCGGCGAGGTCGTCAGAGACCGAGGGAATGTTGTCGGGGACGTGGGAGACCATCGCACAAGTATAGCGAGGGCGCTGCCCCGTCGGATCGGCGCGGCGGCCGACCGGCGGCACGCTCGATAGACTCACGCTATGAACCGAAATCGACAGCGGCAGCCGGGGCTTGGAAGGCGCGTGCGGGCGTGTGTGGGCGCGTGCGGGCTCGCGCTGGTCGGTACGCCTCTGCTGCTGATCGGCGGCGGGTGTGCGGGGCCGGATGTGGCCGCCAGCGGCGACCCGCTGACCGCGAGCCGCCAGGCCGACCTCACCCCGGCCGAGCGGGTGGCGGCGATCAAACAGGTGAAAGCGGAGGTCGCAACCGGTCAGACCGACCGGGTGGTGATGCGGCACGCGATGAAGGAAATGGCGTGGGCGCTCGAGACGCCCGAGCCGGTCCGGGCCGCAGCCCTCGAAGCGCTGCTGTGGGACGAGCACGCCGAGGCCGAGTCGCTGGTGCTGGTGCAGGAGATGCTCCCGACCGAGCCCGGGCGGCAGTGCGTCGCGGTGATGGCAACCGCAATCGCCGACCACGGCTGGACCGAGGCGACCCCGATGCTGGTGCGGAGTTTGGCGCGGCCGGTCGAGGGCGTAGGCGATCGGGAGCGGGCGGAGTTCCGGGCGCTCGAGGCGCTCTATCCGGACGAGCCGATCGAGCGGGTGGCGTTCGACGTGTTCCTGGAGCCCAAGGTGGACGCCGGGCCGGCGGGGTTGCAGCTGGACATGCGGACGCGCGAAGCCGGGTGGGAGCTGGTGGGTCGGCTGGCGGCCGATGGTGACGCGCGGGCGCGGCTGCTGCAAGATTCAACAGGTGGCGACGACGAGGGGCGGGAGTTGCTGGGCAAGCTCCGCGAGGTCCACGAGGCGTTCGGCGTGGTGCCGCAAAGGGCCGAGGAAATGCGGTGGGCGGTACGGCTGGTCGACGACCGGGAGGATCGACTCGGGGCGTGGTGGACGCAGGCCCGGGAGGCGGTGAGCCGGCTGGGCGCGACGCAGCGCGAGGGGTTGGCGCTGCGGCATCTGGAGGCGGTCCGCTGGGCGGGGCAGGCGCAGGCGGGATGGCTGGGGATGAGCCGGGAGGAACTTCTCTCGGAACTGGCAGCACGGTTGCGCGGGCGGCAGCTCTATGCACGCACCGAGGCGATCCGCGGCACCGCCAACGCCAACGCCGAGCGGCTGGCGACGGGCCGCGACGGGCTGGTGTGGGGGGACGTGGTGGTGCTGCTGGTGGTCGACCGCGCGCTGGCCGACGAAGGCGTGCACAGCGCGATCTTTGCCGGGGCCGACAAGGACAACAAAGACCGCAGCACCGAGCACGGCGGCATGCTGTGGACCGACGCGGGCGGGTTTCATGTCCAGCCGTTCGCGCCGCGAGGGACCGCGACGCCCGACGACCGAAGGTTTGTCGCGCCGCGGGAGATGATCGACTACAGCAGCGCAGCCCTGGCGCACTTTCACTACCACGTGACGAAGTGGCGGAACCGGGCGTACTCAGGACCGAGCCCGGCCGACCTTGACTATGCCGCACGGTTTGGGCGCGCGTGCGTGGCCTTCACCGGCATCGCGCCGGGCGTGCTGAACGCGGATGTCTACTTCCCGAACGGAACGGTGGTCGATCTGGGTGAGGTCCGCCGGTCGGCTGCGGGACGATGACGCACCTGCTGGTCATCGGGCTGGTGGTGGCCGGGGCGCTGCGCGAGATCGGCCCGGAGTCGCTGGTCAACCAGGCGTGGGTCGAGGCACACCCGGCGGGGGCGCTCGCGGGGGCGTTGTTGCCGTTCCTTTGCGTGGCGCTGGTGCAGATCGTCACGGGCTGGCGCTGCGGGCGGCTGGTGGACCGTCGCGGGTCGGTGCGGGCGGTGCGGGTCTTTGAAAAGGTGTCGGCGTTGGTCCGGCTGTCCACGCTGCTGTTGCAGGTGTCGGCGGTGCTGGTGTTCGGGTGGCTCGACATCGTGCGCAGCTGGACGGGCGATCTGGTCGCGGTGGACGAGCTGATCGCGCTGGTGCCGGCGTTCGGGGTGATGGCGCTGACCTGGGCGACCGCCGGCCCGATCGAGCGACGGCTGCGGGAGGCGCTCCTGATCCGTCGGCTCGACGAGGGGCTCTCGATCCCGCCGATGCCCGGGGCGCTGACGTGGTGGTGGGCGACGGTGCGGCAGCAACTGCTCTTTCCGGCGCTGCCGGTGCTGCTCATCATGGGGTTCGCCGAGGCAGTGGGGATCGTCCGCGACGGGCTGTGGGACCGGGCGGACGTACGCGACGGCTGGGGCGTCTGGGGCGTGACCGCGCCGGAGTGGGCAGCGCGCGCGCCCGAGTGGTTGCTCAACCGCGACGTGATCGTCTACGGCTCTGTGGGGATGCAACTGGTGGGCGTGGTGGTGATGCTGGCGCTGTTGCCGTTGGCGCTGCGGGTGTTGTGGGACACGGTGCCCCTCGGCCCGGGCGGGCTGCGCGACGGGCTCAGCGGGATGTGCAAGCGGTACGGCGTGCGGGTGCGGAACATCCTGGTGTGGCGGACGCACGGCGCGATGATCAACGGGGCGGTGGTCGGGCTGTTGCCTCGGCTCCGGTACATCGTGCTGACCGATGCGCTGCTCGAGTCGCTCCCCGGGGCGCAGGTCGAGGCGGTCGCGGCCCACGAACTCGCCCACGTCAAGCATCGGCACATGCCATGGCTCGCGCTCGGGCTCGGTGGGTCGGCGGTGTTCTTCGGGTCGGCGGCTTCGATGGGCGCGCGGCTCGCGGGGTTCGGCTCGGTGACCGAGGGGTGGTGGCCGGTGGTGCTCTTGCTTGGGGTGTTGGGGATGAGCGTGCTGGTCTTCGGATGGGCGAGCCGGGCGTTTGAGTGGCAGGCGGACGTCTTTGCAGCCCAGCACATGACCCGGCGGCTCGAGGGCGAAGGGGCGGCGGTCGTCGGCGCGGCCGGGGCGCGGGTGATGTCCCAGACGCTGCGCGCGGTGGCGCTGGTCAACGGGTTCCCGCCGGATCGGTTCACGTTCCGGCACGGGTCGATCGACGGGCGACGGCAACGGCTGATGGAATCGGTGGGCGAGCCGATCGCGCGCGGGAAGGCGGACCGGGCGGCAGGACTGGTCAAGCGCGCGGTGTTGCTGCTGCTGGTCGTGGGGGTCGGGTTGGCGGTGCTGGAGACCGTCGCAGCCGGACCCGAGACAGAACAGAGCCCTAAGCGTGAGCGCCGGGCCGAACCGGCCGAACTGGCAGTGAATCCGGCAACCCATGCCGAGCCCGGCCTCGGCGGTAGACCGGGGGAGGCAGAAGGTACGGATTCGGCCCGTGCGCGAGCCCCGGAAGCCCGATTCGGCCGATTTGGTCAGGGGGCAGTGCTAGGGTTCGGGCATGGCTGAGCTTGAGACCCAGAATCTGACGGCTGCCGAGCAGCGCGTGTGCGCCCTGATCGAGGGGCGGGCGGGGGCGCTCCTCGACGATCTGCGGCTGCACGTCGGGATCCCGACCGGCGGGCGGAACACGGCAGCGCTGGACGAGACCCGCGAGCGGCTGACGGCCCGGCTCGGGGCGCTGGGCGCAAAGACGGAACTGCTACCGGGCGACGCGGCCCCGGACTGGTTGTACGGCCGCGACCTCGACGCGCCCGCCCCGCCGACCGCGGTGTGCGAGCGGCTGCGCGACCGGATGCCTCGGGTGCTGATCGCCGGGCACCTCGACACGGTGCACGACCCCGAGGGCGACTTTCGCGAGCTGACCATCGCGCCGGATGGGAAGACCGCGCTGGGGCCGGGCTGTGTCGACATGAAGGGCGGGCTGGTGATCGCGGTGGCGGCGCTGGAGTGTCTGGAAGAGGCCGGGATCGACTGCGGGTGGTCGTTCCTCTTGAACAGCGACGAGGAGACCGGGTCGTACCACTCGGACGAAGCGCTGGCGTCGGCGGCGCGGGCGCACGATGTGGGGCTCGCGCTCGAGCCGGCGCTGCCGGGGGGGGAGCTGGCCGTCGAGCGGGCCGGGAGCGGGCAGTTCTGTCTGCGCGCACGCGGCCGGGCGGCACACGTCGGGCGCGAGTTTACCAAAGGCATCTCGGCGGTGACAGCACTCGCCGAGCGCTTGGTGCGTGCAGCCGAGATCCCCGACCCTGAGCGCGGATTGATCCTGAGCATCGGGCCGTTGCAGGGAGGTGCGGCGACCAACGCGGTGCCTGACCTTGCGTTGGCATGGGGAAACGTGCGGTACCCAGACGAAGCCGGTGCGCAGGAACTGATCGCGGCGATCGACGCGCTGGGGACGGCCGGCGACGCGCTGCCGGGGGTCGAGGTGCTGCGGAGTTTCAATCGGCCCGCCAAGCCGATGACCCCGGGGACCGAGAAGCTGGCGCTGCTGGCGCGCGGGGCGGCCGAGAGCCTCGGGCAACGGCTGCCCTTTGCCAAGACCGGCGGGGTGTGCGATGGGAATCAACTCCAGGCGGTGGGATTGCCGACCATCGACACGCTGGGCGTGCGCGGCGGCGGGTTGCACACGCCGGATGAGTGGATCGACCTGTCGAGCCTGGCCGAACGGTGCCAGCTGTTGGCGGTCCTGATCGCACGGCTGGCGGCGGGGGCGTGGGGCGCGGCGGGGGCGGATGAAAGCAAGACGAAGGTTGTGTAAGGAAAGGAAATCCGGATATGAGCCAGGCAACGACATCAAAAACAGCAACACACGGCGAGCAGTTCATGCACGCAGCCGAGGTCGAGCAGGGGATCGAAGCGATCGTCAACGCAATGCGCACCCAGGCCGCGGAGCTTACCGATGTGCGCCCCGGGCGCGACGAGTTGCGCGAGAGCTACGAGGACCTCATGGCGCGGGCAGCCGCGGCGCGGGGGCGCGGGTTGCTCTATCCTTATCTTGGTTCGGGGCTCGGCAACGGGGCGCTGGTCGAGCTGGCCGACGGGTCGGTCAAGTGGGACATGATCTGCGGCATCGGGGTGCATTTCTTCGGGCATTCCGATCCGGGCGTGGTCGCTGCGTCGATCCGCGGGGCGATGTCCGACACGATCATGCACGGCAACTTGCAGTCGGGGTTTGAGCCGTACGAGTTCTCGGAGTTGTTGCTCGAAGAGGCTGCAAAAGGATCAAACCTGAAGCACTGCTTTGTCGCGGCTTCGGGGGCGCTGGTGAATGAGAACGCGCTGAAACTGGCGTTCCAGAAGCACGGGGCGGCGCCGCGGGTGCTGGCGTTTAGGGACTGCTTTATGGGGCGGACGGTGACGATGTCGCAGATCGGCGACTCGGCGGGGAACCGGGTGGGCCTGCCGCTCTCGACACTTGTGGACTACATGCCGTTCTACGACGAGGGTGAGGCGGCACGCTCAGGCGTGCAGAAGCAGATCGACATCGGGTGCGATCACCTGCTGGACTACATCAAACGGTACCCCAAACAACACGCGTGCTTTATCTTCGAGCTTGTGCAGGGCGAGGGTGGGTTCAATCCTGCGCCGCGGGAGTACTTTGTCGAGCTGATGAAGATATGTAAGGCGCACGACATCGCGGTGTGGGACGACGAGGTACAGACGTTCGGCCGGACCACGTCGCTGTTTGCCTTCGACATGCTGGGCCTCGGCGAGTATGTCGACCTGGTGACGATCGGCAAGATGAGCCAGGCGTGCGCGACGCTGTTTACCGAGGCGTACAACCCAGGGCCGGGCCTGCTCTCGGCGACCTTTACCGGCAGCGGGTCGGCGTGCAAGGCGGGGAGCGAGATCGTGCGGCGTCTCTTGTCCGGCGGGTATTATGGCGCGGACGGACTGATCGCGCAGCACCACCGGGCGTTCAAGGAACACGCCGAGGCGATGGTGGCGAAACACCCGGATTGGTTCCCCGAAGTCGAGCCGCACCGGATGAGCCCGTCGCCGGTGTCGCACGTCGGCGGCTGCGGCGGGATGATGCGGTTCAGCCCGTTCGGAGGCTCGAAAGAGAAGGTCGGCAGGTCGCTGCGGGCGTGTTATGACGAGGGTGTGATCTTGTTTTCGTGCGGGCACGGGCCGTACCACATCCGGATGCTGCCGCCGCTTGGGGTGATGAAGTTCGAGGACTGGCCGCGTGTGTTTGCTGCGGTGGAACGAGGGCTTGCAAAGGTCGCGGGCTGAAAAGGAAGTTGGTCGATGTGTGCGTGGGGTTTAATGGAGTGGGCGATGCACGGCATCATACGGGCGGCAAGGAGGCGGTTGTGTATTTGATTCGACGGGCGAAGGTGGAAGATGTCAGCACGCTGACCAAGCTGGCGCGGATGGTGCACTTTATTAATTTGCCACCAAACAAGGATATGATCGGGCTGAAGATCGCGGCGAGCCGGGACTCGTTCCGCAAGGCGGCGGCGGGCACCGGGAAGCGCGAGGACCGCCCCAAACGCCTGCACGAACCGGGCGAGGTGCGGGGATACAGCGAGGGTGTTGCAGATTCCGACGTGTTTATGTTTGTGCTCGAAGACACGGAGACGGGATCGGTGCTGGGGACGTCGCAGTTGATCGCACAGATGGGCGGGCCCGGGAATCCGAACTATGGATTCAAGCTCGAACGCCGTGAGTTCTTCGCCGACGATATTAAGACGGGAACCTCGCACGTCGTGGCGAGGTTGCACGCCGACGAGAGCGGGCCGACGGAGATCGGCGGGCTGATTCTCCAGCCTGCGGCGCGGGGGGCGAGGCTCGGGAGGCTCTTGAGCTTTATCCGGTTCCACTTTATCGGGATGCGGCGTGAGCTGTTTGCCGACCGGGTGCTGGCCGAGATGATGGCGCCGATCTCCGACGACGGACGGAGTTTGTTCTGGGAGTACGTCGGGCAGCGGTTTATCCCGTTGAGTTATACCGAGGCGGACGTGCAGTGCGGGCGGTCTCGGCAGTTCATCTCGGCGTTGTTGCCGCACGAGGATATCTATCTTTCGCTGTTGCCACCCGAAGCTCGGGACGGCGTGGGCGAGGTCCATCCCGAAACGCTTCCGGCACGGCGGATGCTTGAGAAACTCGGGTTCACGTTCTGCGGCGTGGTGGACCCGTTCGACGCGGGCCCGATGCTGGACGCGGTGACCGACGATATCCCGCTGCTGAAACTTACATCATCAAGGGAGATGGCGGGCGTCGTAGAAGAGTCGGCGTGCGACAGCGAGGGGATCGTGAGCATGATGCGCAAAGACGGCGAGTTTCTGGCGGTGTCTGCACCGATGAAGATTGAGGGCAAGGGGTTGGTTTCGATCCCCGCAGAGCACGCCGAGGCGCTCGGAGTGCGAGCGGGGGACGAACTGGGGGTGACGGATTTGACCAACGGGTTTGGCCCCACGACGACCGGCGGCGCGGCGTCGGGCGGGAAAGCAGAGAAGGTGTCGTAATGATGAGTGTGCTCAAGTGTGGCGTGGCGGACCTGGTGGGCGGCGAGTGGCGCGAGCTGACCGGGGACGGGATCGTGTCGGTCAACCCGGCGCGGCCGGCGGAAGAGTTGTGGCGGGGGACGCCGAAGGTGGCGCATGTGGACGCGGCAGTAAAGGCTGCGCAGGCCGCGCAGCGCGAGTGGGCCGCGTGGCCGATCGAGAAGCGGTTCGACATGCTGCGGGTTTATCGGGACCTGTGCAAAGCGCGCAAGGACGAGATCGCGGCGATCATCTGCAAAGAGACCGGCAAGGTCATGTGGGACGCGGCCGGCGAAGCGGGGGCGCTGGCGGCAAAGGTCGATATAACATTAGATGCCTCCGAGCACGGCGGGCTGCGGCGGGTGTCGGGCTATGAGGTCGGGCTCACCGAGAGCCGGGTCGGCCGGGCGTGGTTCCGACCCCACGGCGTGATGGCGGTGATCGCGCCATTCAACTTCCCCGCCCACCTGGCCAACGGCCACATCGTGCCGGCGCTGGCGATGGGGAACACGGTGGTCCTCAAGCCGAGCGACAAAGCCCCGGCGGTGGGGCAGCTGATGGGCGAGCTTTTCGAGGCGGCGCTGCGCGAGGTCGGCGCACCGGCCGGCGTGGTGAACGTCGTGCAGGGGGGCGCAGAGGTCGCGCAGAACCTTACAACCCACGACGGGATCGACGGCATCCTGTTTACCGGGTCGTGGCCGGTCGGGCGGCGGATACTCGAAGCAAACCTGGATCACCCGGGTCGGATCGTGGCCCTCGAGATGGGGGGAAACAACCCGGCGGTGATCATGCCCGACTGCGATCTGAAGCAGGCGGTGATCGAGTGCGGCCGATCGGCGTTTGTCACGACCGGGCAACGCTGCACCTGCACGCGGCGGATCATTGTCCACGAGGCAATCGCGGATCGATTCATGGTGGCCCTCTGCAAGGTGGCGGGCGCTCTGGTGATCGGCGAGCCGGATGCTGAGCATCCGGTCTTCATGGGCCCGATCATCTCGGCCGAAGCGAGGGACGCGGTGCTCTCGGCACAGAGCGATTTTGCACGAAGCGGCGGGGAGGTGCTGGTCGAAGCAACCGCGGTGGACTCGGCGGGCGATGGGTACTTTCTGTCGCCGAGTGTGATGCGGGTGGATCGGTTCTCGATCGAGAACGAGGGGGGCGCCGGGTGCGACCGTGAGGTCTTCGGGCCGATGGTGCGGGTGAGTGTGACCGATTCGTTTGACGATGCGCTCGAGCAGGCCAACGCGACGCGGTTCGGGCTCGCCGCGTCGGTGTTTACTTCGGACACGTCACTGGCCGACCGATTCCTGGCTGAAGCGCGAGCCGGGTGTGTGAACGTGAACACCGGGACGGCCGGCGCGAGCAGCAAGCTGCCCTTCGGCGGGCTCGGGCACTCGGGCAACCACAGGCCGGCGGGGTCTTTCAGCCTGGATTACTGCGCGTACCCGGTCGCGGGGATGCTCGAGAGCGGCGATGCGGCGGCGGTGCCTCAGGGGATGCGGGTCGAGGACGGGTGGGTGGAGTGACACGCAGGAGAGATGTATGAAGACTGTGTTGCCCGACAGCCGAAAGTTTCCTCGCTTCGCGGGCGTGTCGACGTTCTGCCGGTACCCGTTGCTGGAGCTGGTCGCCGCCAAGTCGTTGCCGGTGGATTGGGTGATCTATGGCGTGCCGTTTGATGGCGGGGTGACGTACCGGCCGGGCGCGCGGTTCGGGCCTCGGGCGGTGCGTGATGCGTCGCAGTATGTCAAGCGGTACTCGATCGAGCACGACGTGGACGTGTGCGAGGTGTTGAGCATGGCCGACGCGGGGGACGCGCCGGTCTCGCCCTACGATTGCAAGGAGAACGCCGAGCGTGTCGCGGCGTTTGCAACGGGGCTGGGTGACGCGGGGCATACCAAGCTGCTGGCGGTGGGGGGGGACCACTCGATCGCGTACGCAAATATCAAGGCAACGTGGCAGCGGCGTGGCAAGCCTGCGGCCGGGCTTGCGTGTGTGCATTTTGACAGCCACCTCGACACGGTGGACAGCGTGTGGGGCGAGAAGTGGGGGCACGCTTCGCCCTTCATCCGGGCGATCGAGGAGGGGCTGATTGACCCCAAGCGGATGATCTCGATCGGGATCAAGGGGCCGTTGAACTCCAAGGCCGACCTGGACTACGCGAAAGACCACGGCGTGCGGATCGTGACCCACGCGCAGTGGCAGGACGACGGGCCGGCGCAGCTCGCGGCGTTTGTCGCGGAGGTGGGCGCGGCTGAGGCGTACCTGACGTTCGATATCGACTGCGTTGATCCGGCGTATGCGCCCGGGACCGGGACGCTGTGCCCGGGCGGGTTTACAAGTGCTGAGGTGCTGGGGATTCTGCGTTCGCTCCGCGGGATGAACGTGGTGGGGGCGGACGTGGTGGAAGTGCTTCCCGACCGCGACCCAGCGGGGATCACCGCGTTTCTGGCGGCGCATGTGGTGTTCGAGGTGCTTTGTCTGGACGCGGTGCGACGGAAGGGTTGATCGCGTGGAGTGAAGAGGGTCGGGAGATGTGGCGGCATCCCGGGATTCGAGCACGTTGTGCTCTCATCCCGGGCGTGGGTGTTGTGGGGGCGCTACGCGCGGCGCAGCGCGAGGATGAGCTCGATCTGTCCGGTCGGGCGGTCGATCTGTCTTGCGATATCAACCGGCGCGAGCCCCTGGTCGGCGAGGTCATAGACCTTGCGGTGGAGCGGGTCGATCGAGAGCGGGGCGGGGGGGGCGGGGGGGGCGGTCTCATGGTCGGTGTGCAGGGCGGGGGCTGCTGCGGGCGCGGCCTGCTGGGCGTTGGCTTCGGCTTCGGCAAGCGCGGCGAGGCGCTGGTCGGCGTGCTCGATGAGTACCTCGATGCGAGCGGCTTTGTTGTCCATGATCGCAGCAAGGCGGCGGGTGAGCTCCTCGGCGTTGGCCATGACGCGGTCGATACGGTCGGTGGTGGCGGTAGCTTCGGCCGCGGCTGGGTTGTGGCGGGTGTTGCGCCGCGTCTTCGGTTCGGGGTGCGGCGGGGGAGACTTCGACGTGTAGATGGTGCGCACGCGGGAGTTCCGGGCTTTGGTCGACCGGCGGAGCATGCGGGTGATGACGATGATCATCATCACCGTGCCCAGCGCAATCAGCGCCGTCGAGAGTGTTTTATTGACCGGCGTGGTCTCGCCGGCATTGGTTGGCGTGTCGGCGGGCTGCCCGGTGGATGTGTCGGAGAGCTCGGGTTGCTGGAGGGTCTCGTCTTGCATGATGGTGTCGATGTGGTTGAAGTGGCTCGGGTGAGCGCCGTCGTGGGGGGCCGTCGTGGGGGCCGTCGTGGGGGGCGGGTGTGTGGATACCGTACCATACTCTGCGATGCAGCATCCCGCGATGGACATGGAGGCAGTGCGGCGCGAGCCTGCGGCGAGGCGGATCGTGCGGAGCTGGCGGGCCCTGACCGGTGGCCGGGCGGTGGTTGACGCCGACCGCAGGACGCTCGTGGCGTGTTCGGGAGGGGCCGACTCGACCGCGCTGGCGGTGGTGCTGGCCGCGACGGGCGCGGGCGGTGTTGTGTTGGGGCATGTCGTCCACGACTTTCGCGACGGGGCCGAGACCGCAGCCGAGCGCGACCGGGTGGCGGGGCTCGCCGCGCGGCTGGGGGTCGGGTTTGTCGAGACGAGTGTCGCGGTGCGCGGGCACGTGGGCAACGCGGAGGGGAATGCCAGGCGGGCGCGGTACCGGGAGTTGGAGCGGTTGGCGTTCGAGGCCGGGTGCCCGTTTGTTGCGACCGGGCACCACGCCGACGACCAGCTCGAGACGGTGCTGATGGGGCTTTTGCGTGGGGCGGGGGTCGGCGGCCTGGGCGGTGTGCGGCCGCGGCGGGCGTTGGGAGTGAACGGAGCAAAGGGATCGCGCGGCGTCGAGTTGGTCCGGCCGATGCTCGAGGTCGGGCGCGCCGATGCCGAACGGTTGTGTGCGTGTGCGGGTGTGGACTGGGCGACCGACCCGACCAACGCGGACCTGTCGCGGTTTCGGGCGGCCATAAGGCACAGCGTGCTGCCGGGGCTCGCGAAGATTCGGCCGACGGGCGCAGCACGGGCGGTCGAATCAGCCCGGCAGATGAGAGAGATCAGTGACCTGCTCGAGACGCTCGCGGGGGCGTTGCTCGCGCGGGCAGCGCGGGACGGGGGGGCGATCTGCTGGGAGCGGTCGGAGCTGGCGGGCGCGCACCCGGCGGTGGCCTCGGCGGCGCTGCGGCTCGGGTTTGCCCAGCTGCACGGCGGGCGTTTGGCCGATAGGCTTGCGGCCCGGAGTGTGAGGCGGGTGGTCGAGGCGATCGGGTGCGTTGGGGGTGTCGGGGGGGCTGGGGCATCCGATGCCAATGGAATGAGAGGCACGCGAACAAACAGCGATCCGAAGCGGTTTGTCTGGAAAGCAACGGAAGTCACGGTCACGCCGACGAGCGTGACAATGAGGAGCACAAGCGATGGCTGAGGGCGAGACGAAGATTCTGCTGGTGGGGCACTGCCGTCCCGATGCGTTTGCGATGCGGGCGGCGCTTGGGCGGTATGCACCGGGGGCGGCGTTTGTCGAGGTCAACGACACCGAGGCGCTGCGGGCGCACCCGGACGCGGCCGCGCTGCTGGTGAACCGGGTGCTGGACGGACAGTTCGGCACGGGCAACGGCGTGGAGTTGATCGGGATGTTGTCCGATGGGCTGCGCGGGCGGACGGCGCTGGTGAGCAACCTGCCCGATGCCCAGGCCGAGGCAGTTGCGGCCGGCGCGGTGGAGGGCTTTGGGAAGTCAGAGATGTATTCAGAAAGAGCACGAGCAACAATCGAGGGGTTGGTCGGCGTGAAAGCCGACGGCTGAACCGGACACACCGAAAGTACTCAGGCAACGGCCCGGGGGCGGAGCGATCAATGGCGAAGAGGACAAGCCGCAAGAAAGCGGCAACAAAGAAAGCGGTCTCAAAGCGGACTGCGCCCAAGCGGGCTTCGACCGGGGCGGTATCCGCACCTGACGCGATCAGCGTAAAGGAGTTTGCACAGCGCCGCGAGCGGGTGCTCAAGGCGCTGGGTGGCGCGGTCGGGGTGGTGTTTTCCGGTGACGCCGGCAACACGCTGCTGGGCAAGTGGCGGGCGGACCAGCACTTTGCATATCTCACCGGAATCACTGACGAGCCGGGAGCGGCGCTGGTGCTTGACCCCAACGCCGAGGACCCGAGGCGGCGGGTGACGGTGCTATTGCAGGCCAGCGACCCGGAACTCGAGGCCTGGGACGGGTACCGCGAGGGGATCGGGGCGGCGTTCAAGTCCAAGTACGGGATCGAATCGGTGCAGCGGACGCGGTACTTGCCACGGTTGATGACGCAACTGGCGCGGCGGCGGAAACGGTTCGCGTGCCTGCACGCACCGGCAATGCCCGAGGCGAAGGTGTCGCCCGACCTTGCGCTCTTTCGCAAGCTGGCCGAGCGGGTGGTGGGGGTGTCGATCGAAGACCGAACAGGCCTTTTGCCCTCACTACGGAGTGTCAAGAGCAGGGGCGAGCAGCAGTTGATGGCGCGGGCCATCACCGCGACCGCAGCCGGGCACGAAGCAGCGATGCACGCGATGCGACCCGGGGTGGACGAGGCGGACATCGCCAAGGCGCTCCTGCGCGGGTTTGATGACGCCGGCGGCGACGGGCTCGGGTATGCACCGATCGTCGGTGCGGGGATCAACTCGACCGTGCTGCACTATGTCGAGAACCGCGGGCCGGTCGAGGACGGCGACCTCGTACTGATCGACGCCGGCGCGACCTTCGGCGGCTACACCGCGGACATCACGCGGACGTTCCCGGCCAGCGGCGTGTTTACGAAACGCCAGCGCGAGATTTACGACATCGTGCTCGAAGCCGAACTGGCCGCGATCGCGAAGGTGAAGCCGGGTGTCGCGATGTGGGAGGTGGACCGGGCGGCGCGCAAGGTGATCGAGAAGGCCGGCTACGGCGATGCGTTTATGCACGGCATCGGGCACCAGTTGGGCATGGACGTCCACGACGCCGAGCCGGACGGGAAGCTCAAGGCGGGGATGATCGTGACGATCGAGCCGGGGATTTATCTTCCCGAGGAGAAGATCGGGGTGCGGATCGAGGACGACATTTTGGTGACCGACAAGGGGCGAAAGAACCTGTCGCCGATGATCGTGAAAGACGCAGCGGAGATTGAGCGGTTGATGCGGGGTTGATGTCGTGGGGGTTGATGTTGTGAGCGTTTGACCCCTCGCTCGCGCGCGGGGCTCTACAGCCGTCGGTCGAGCACGCGGTAGCCGACGGCTTCGGCGACGTGGTTTGTGGTGACGTCCTCGTTGCCTTCCATGTCGGCGATGGTGCGGGCGATGCGGCGGATTTTGTCGTAGGCGCGGGCGCTGAGGCCGAGTTCGGTGATCGCCTGCCCGAGCAGCGCCAGGGTCGGCTCGTCGAGCGTTGCAACCTTGTCGAGTTCGCGTCCGGAGAGTCTGGCGTTGGGCGTGGCGGCACCCTGTCTTTCGGTCTGGCGGGCGCGGGCGCTGGCGGCTTGTTCCTGCATCTGCGCTGTGCTGGTGCCTTTGCGCTCTCGACCTGAGAGCTCTTTCCAGGGGACAGCCGGGGCTTCGACGTGGATGTCGATGCGGTCGAGGAGCGGGCCGCTGATCTTGGAGAGGTAGCGGTCCATGTCGCGGCGGCCGACCTCGCCGGCGGGCATGTCGCCCTTCGGTGTCGGGTTCATCGCAGCAACGAGCATGAAACTGGCGGGAAATCGGATCGAGCCGTGGGCGCGGGCGATGGTGACGACGTGGTCTTCGAGCGGTTGGCGGAGGGTTTCGAGGACAGCGCGGGGGAACTCGGGCAGCTCGTCGAGAAAGAGGACGCCTCGGTGGGCGAGCGAGACCTCGCCGGGGCGGGGGATGATGCCGCCGCCGACGACCGCGGGGGAGCTTGCGGTGTGGTGTGGTGACCGGACCGGGCGTGTGGTGATGAGCCCTTGCCCGGGTCGGAGTTCGCCGCTGGCCGAGTAGATGCGGGTGATCTCGACGGCCTCTTCGGGCGAGAGCGCCGGAAGAACGCCGGGCAGCGCCTTTGCCATCATGGTTTTGCCGGTGCCGGCGGGGCCGAGGAGCAGGATGTTGTGCATCCCCGCAGCCGCGATGGTGAGTGCGCGTTTGACCGATTCCTGCCCGCGGACGTCGGCAAAGTCGATCGGCGCGCGCGCGGTCTGGAGGAGCCCGGTGATATCCGGCGGCGGGGCGGGGGCGAGGTCGATCTGCCCGGTGAGCAGGCCGACGACCTCGGCGAGGGTGCGCACGCCGAAGACCTCGATGCCCTCGACGATCGCGGCTTCCTCGGCGTTGTCGGCCGGGACGATGACCGCGCGCGCCCCCGAGTCCTTTGCCATGCTGGCGAGTGCAAGTGCGCCCTTGATGGGGCGGACCCGGCCGTCGAGGGCGAGTTCGCCGGCGAACACGGCTCCGCGGTAGTCGAGGGCGTCGTCCTCGCGGGCACGGACGACACCCTGCACCACGAGCATGCCGATCGCGATGGGGAGGTCGTAGACCGGGCCTTCCTTCTTGAGGTCGGCGGGGGCGAGATTGACGAGCAACCGGCCGGGTGGCGGGAAGTAGCCGGAGTTGGTCAGGGCGGTGCGGACCCGTTCGAGCGATTCTTTGACCGCGGCATCGGGGAGGCCGACGATGAGGGCGCGTTCGATGGCGGTGGGGTCAAAGTCGACCTCGACCTCACAGGGGAGGGCGTCGATGCCTTGGAGCAGGCCTGAGCGGATGCGTGCGAGCATGCCGGAAGCATACCGAACATGTGCGGGGAGTGGGGCGTGGGGGTGCTCGGGGATGTGAAACGGGTGCGGAAGGATGCCCCCTCGCTCGCGCGAGGGGCTCCAGACAGCGTCAGTCGCAGCCTTGGGCAAAGAGGTTGAGGAAGATGAGGAAGTCGAGGGTGTTGACCTCGCCGTCGCCGTTGAGGTCTGGGTCTCCTTCGTTGGTGGAGCCGGTGAAGTCGTTGAGGAAGGCGAGGAAGTCCTGGGTGTTGACGGTGCCCGACCCGTCGTAGTCGGCAATGCAGGGGTCGCAGACCGGCGTGGTGAGGTGGACCGCGTCGACGCCGGCCTCGACGATGGCGGAGCCGATGACGTTGCTGGCGCGGAAGCGGAGGCGGACGGCGTCGGTTGGTGTGACAAAGTCGGCGACCGCGAGCTGGGCATCGCGCCAGAAGTCTTCCGGAGCGTGCGAGGTGACGTTGGTCCAGGTGAGGCCGTTGTTGTTGGAGATATCGACCACGAGGTGGGGCGCGAGATTGCCGTCCACGTTGTACCAGACTTTGTAGCTGATGTTTGCGTAGGGGGTGGATTCGAGATCGAAGACGGGGGAGGTCAGGAAGATGGGGCCGCCGTCGAGTGATTCGCCGGGTGTTGCGCCGGTGATGTAAGCGAGGCCGGACCCGTCGGCGTCGCTGTCGGGTTCGACGGCGTTGCCTTGTACCGGCGTGACTCGTGCCCAGCCGCCGGTTGTGGCGTTGGCGTTGTCGACAAGCCATCCGGTGTCTGTGTTGAAATCGTCAGCAAAGAGAGATTCGGTCCCGGTCTGGATGCTCGCGGTGTAGCCGCCGCTGATCGGGGCGTTGAAGGGCTCGACGTAGGAGAGGCCTGTGGTGTCTTGTGCCGTGAACCAGAACTCGTAGGTGTCGAAGCATTCGCCGGCGGGGAGGACCGCCTCGAAGAGCCCTTCGCCGTTGCTGTTCATGGGGATGGCGGTCTGTCCGTCACCGGCGTCGAGGATGAGTTGGACCGAGTCGGGGTCGAGGTTGACCCCATCTTCGACGAGCGTGGTGCGGACGGTTCTGGTCAGGCCGGGTCGGAGCGTTTCGGGGAGTGACTCGGGGAAGTCGAACGCGAGGCCGCTCTCGCCGAGTCGGAGGAGGAAGAGCCCGCGTTCGATGTCGCTGATGGCGATGGTGCCGCTGGGGAGGAACGGGTAGTTGCTCCATGCGCCGTGGTAGCCGGGGGAGTTGCCGTTGGGTGCGGTGTCGAGTGAGGCGATCTCCTGAGCGTTGAACGGGTCGGAGATATCAAAGACGCGGAGGCCGGAGGTGTAGTTGGCCTGGTACGCGAGATCGCCGACGACGTAGAGGTTGTGGTCGGTGCTCGCCAGCCCTGAGGTGAAGGTGGTGACCTCGTGGGGGTTGGCTGGGTTGCTGACATCGATGACGTGTGTTGTGGTGACGTCGAACGACGTGCCTTCGTCCATTTCGTCGTTGGTGAAGAGGTACTGGCGGTCCTGTGAGAGCCACGCCTGGTGTGTGTAGTGGGTGCCGGGATAGCGGTGGGTGGCAACGGTGAACATGTTGCTCTTGTTGGTGACATCGACGACGTAGATCCCGCCGCTTCCGGTGCCGCAGTAGGCGATCTCGCGGCCGGCAAAGGGGCCGTCGGTGTAGGTGACGACCTGGGCGTCGTGGACGTATCTGCCGGTCCATGCACCCGCGATGACGGGGTCCTCTGGATCGGCAAGAGAGATCGCGACGAGGCCGCCGTTGGCGATGTTGGCGCCGCTGAGGTAGATGTATCCGCTGTCGGGGTTCGAGATGATGTTGTGCGTCGAGGTGTGTCCGTTCTGGGTTTTGTTCCTGACGTGTCGGACGTTCCCGTTGTCAACATCGGCCAGGTCGATGACCTGAATGCCGAGCCCGCCCTCGCTGACGCCGTAGGCGTAGTTTCCGATAACCTTGATATCTCTCCATGCGCTGTTGTTGCCGGGGACGAACCCGATCTGGACGGGGTTGGTCGGGACGGTGACATCCAGAACCGAGAACCCGGACTGGAGCCCGAGCAGGACGTACTCGCGGCCGGCGGGTGAGACGTAGCCCCAGCAGTCGTTGGCGGAGCGTTGGTTGTTCGGGAACTGGTTGAGCGGCAGCCACGAGAAGAGGGTGATGTTTGAGGCCGGGAACCCGCCTGCGTCACCGTTCCGAGCCGATATCGGCCCGATGATCGGCTCGCCGAAGATGGGTTCGGCGGGGTCAGCACTCTTGCGCCAGTCCTGGTTCTGTTGGGCGTGGGTTGCCGTTGAGAGGGCGGTGAGTGTGAGGGCAGCGGCTGCGAGGGCAACGCGAGCGAACGACGGTCTGGCGAACAGCATGCTTTGAGTCTCCTGGATCTTCGCAATGTAACAGATGGGACCCATGCGGTACAGGTCGATCTTTGGTGCTTGATGGCGGGCGGCCTCAAACCGGGTCCGCAAACCGCCGAAAGAGAGTGCGGGCTCGCCCTTGCGGAGGCATCACTGTGGAACCAACGCCAGATGTAGAATCCGACCAGACCCCTGAAATCAAGGCGGGTGTGCGCCGCCCTTCCCGGTGGAGGCACCGCGCGCTTTTGCTCCCGCCTCTGGTGGCGGGGATGGCGGCGCTGGCGGGGCTTGGGGCGTTGGGCGTGACGATTGCGCCGACGGTTTCGGAGGGTTGGATCGCCGAGCAGGGGGTTCCGGTTTCGGACCGGACCGGTTTTGCGATCGCGACGGTTGCGGCAATCGTTCTCATGCTGAGCGTTTTCCTGTGGTTGGGCAGAAGGCTTCGGGTGCTGTTGCGCATTCGCGGGGCGCTGCACGCCTTTGGCGCGGGTGAACGGTCGTTCGGAGCGTTGAAGTTGCAGGATCAGCCCGGGGCGGCGCGTGCGTGGAACGGGTTGCTTGATTGGCGAGGTGAAGAGGCAGCGCGGGGGCAGGTTGCAGAGATATTGCGCGGGCCGACGGCCGGAAGCACGAGCGGGGGAGGGGCCGGGGAACGCGCCGCCGACGCGCTCTGGCAGGGCGTGGTCGCGGTGGACGAGCAGCAGGTGATCCGGTACGCCAACGGTGCGGCGGCGGTGCTGATGCGTCAGCGTCGCGAGAAACTGCCCGGGCTCGACGTGCGTCAGGCGATCACCGACGAATCGGTACTCGCGGCGATCGCCCATGCGATCGAGACCGGGTCGCGTCAGCGTCGGGTGGTCGATGTCGGGGATGCCGCCGTCGCGGACGCGAGCGTGCTGCGGTACAGCGTGCGGTCGGTCGGGGCGCAGGGAGAACGGTCGGTGCTGGTGGTGATCGAGGACGTGACCCAGCAGCGGATCAGCGACGCGGCGCAGCACGCCTTTGTCGCTCAGGCGACGCACGAACTGCGGACACCGCTGACGAATGTCCAGCTCTATGTCGAGCAACTCATCGACGACGACCTGCCCGCCGAGGAGCGTTCTACCGCGCTCAACACCATTAATCAGGAGATTCTGCGGCTTGACCGCATCGTGGGCGACATGCTCTCGATCGCGGAGATTCAGGCGGGGAACCTGCACGCCAAGTCGGGCGAGGTGCGTGTGCAGCAGATTATTGAGCGGGTTCAGGCCGATTACGCGGAATCGGCGCGACAAAAAGGGGTGACGCTCGAGTTCGAGCTGCCGCCGAAGTTTCCTTCGATTGTTGGTGACCGTGAGAAGATCGGGATCGTGCTGCACAACCTGCTTGGCAACGCGGTCAAGTACACCCCCGAGGGCGGCTCGGTCCGAGTGGTGGTCAAGGAAGAGGGCGATCGGCTTGTGCTCGAGGTGAGCGATACGGGAATCGGAATCCGTGAGGAGGATCAGGGGCGGGTGTTTGATCGCTTTGTGCGGGCCGACGACGAGAGGGTCAAGGCGCAGACCGGAACGGGGCTCGGGCTGGCGCTGGCGCGCGACATCGCAAGGTTGCACAGCGGGGATATCACGCTGCACTCTGAGCTTGATGTGGGCAGCACGTTCTCGTTCTGGTTGCCGATTGGTGGAATTGCGCAGGCCCGTGCGGCCTGATGGAGCAGTGCGATGCAGATCGAGATCGAACGGCAGGGCGCGGTGACGGTGCTCAGACCCCGCGGGCCGCTGATCGCCGACGACGCGGATGTCGTGCGGCACAAGGGCGGGGAGGCGATCGCCGAGTCGCTCGGGCGGCTGGTGATCGACGCCTCCGCGATCGTGTATGTGGACAGCAAGGGGATCGAGTCGTTGCTCGATCTCGCAGATGAGCTCTCGGACGCGGGGCAGGTGCTCAAGCTCTCGGGCACCAACGAGACGGTGCGTGAAGCGTTGGAGATCACCGAAACCGCGGCGATGTTCGAGCACTTCGAGGACGTGCCGTCCGCGGTGAGGAGCTTCCTGTGAACCTGCCGAGCCCATTCCGAAAGACGAGAGTCGGCGAGGTGCTGATCAACTCGGGGGACCTCTCCGAGGAGCAGCTCGAGAAGGCGCTGGCCGACCAGAAGCAGTCCGGTCGTCGGCTCGGCGAGCTGCTGGTCGAGCAGGGGGTGATCAGCGGGACATCTCTGGTGCGGGCGTTGGCGTCGTGCCTGGGTGTGCGCGGGTGCATTCTGCGGCCGGGCCTGCTCGACCCCGAGGTACTCGCGGTGATCGGGGAGCAGGAGTGCGAGCGGCTCAAGGTTGTGCCGATGTTTCTGGTGCGCGGCATGCTGACGGTGGCGATGGCCGAGCCGCAGTCGGTGCCGACGATCGACCGGTTGCGCGCGATGACCGGCCACGAGATCCGCGCGGTGCTGGCGCTCGAGAGCAATATCACCGAGTATCTGCACCGCCACGCCCACGGCAGCGACGATGTCAACGAGTTTCTGGCAAACCTCCAGCACTCCGAGGTCGAGGTCGTCGAACGCGAAACGATCGACGAGGACGACCCGACCGATCTTGACAACATCTCGGTGGACAGCCCGATCATCAACCTGGTGAACGTGGCGCTCACCAGCGCAGTCCGCCACAAGGCGAGCGACATTCACATCGAGCCCGAACGGCAGGGGACGCGGATCCGCTACCGGATCGATGGGATGCTCCGCGACCTGATGAAGCCGCCGATGGGCATGCACGCGGCGATCGTCTCGCGGATCAAGGTCATCGGCAAGATGGACATCGCCGAGAAAAGGCTGCCCCAGGAGGGGCGGGTGCGGATCGTGGCCGAGGGACGCGACATCGACCTCCGCGTCAGCAGTATGCCGTTGTTGCTCGGCGAGAAGCTGGTGGTCCGCATTCTCGACAAGATGAATCTGCACGTTCGGCTCGAAGACCTCGGGTTCCGGAGCGAGCCGTTGGAGATCTTTCGGCGGGTGCTGGGCGAATCGCACGGGCTCGTGCTGGTGACCGGCCCGACGGGATCGGGCAAGACCACGACGCTCTATTCGGCGCTCGACCTCCTGCGGAGCCCGCAGCTGAACATCATGACGGTGGAGGATCCGGTCGAGTACCAGCTCGATGGTGTCAATCAGATCGGCGTGAACGAAGCGATCGGACTCTCGTTTGGGCGTATTCTCAGGAGTGCGCTGCGGCAGGACCCCGACGTCATCATGATCGGGGAGATCCGCGACGAGATCACGGCGCGGGTGTCGGTGCAGGCGGCGCTGACCGGCCACAGCGTGCTGGCGACGCTGCACACAAACGACTCGCCCAGCGCGATCGCACGGCTGATCGATATGAAGGTGGAGCCCTATCTGCTCTCGAGTGCGCTCAACGGCGTGGTCGCGCAGCGGCTGGCGCGGACGCTCTGCCCGAGCTGCCGGACGAAGTACTTCCCGACCGAAAAGGTACTCGCCGACGCGGCGATCCCGAGCATGGCGGGGCGGGCGTTCAGCAAGGGCGCGGGGTGCCAGACGTGCCACGACAGCGGGTTCCAGGGACGGGCGGGGATTTACGAGGTGATGGAGGTCACGCCGGCGATGCGGCGGCTGATCCACATCGGCGCGGGGACGCACGAGTACCGCTTGATGCTGCGAAAGCTGGGGTTCAAGACGTTGCGTGAGGAGGGGGTGCTGCTGGCGATCGACGGGAAGACGAGCCTTGAAGAGGCGTTGCGTGTGACGAAGATGGAAGAGGATCACGCGGAGATCGCGGCACCTGAAAGGGACGCGGCATGAAGTACGCATTCGTGGCTTTCGATGCTGGCGGCAAACGGACCGAGGACGTCATCGACGCGGCGTCCGAAGTGGCAGCCAAGGACACCCTCGCCGAGCGGGGGTTGTTCGTTGTCGAGATCGAATCGGAGAGCTCGTCTGGACACAGCCGCGGGGTGTCGGGCGGGCGCAAACTGTCGAAGTGGCGTTGTCTCGCGGAGTTTACCAGGCAGATGGCGATCCTGGTCTCGACGGGCACGCCGGTGGTGCAGGCGTTGGCGGCGGTCGAGCGGCAGGTCACGGACCCCCGGTTTACCGAGGTTGTGGGCGACGTGAGACGGCGGGTCGAGGAAGGGGCGTCGCTCGGTGAAGCGATCTCGCGGCATCCCAAGTACTTTGACGCGGTGGCGCGGTCGCTGATCTCCGCGGGTGAATCCAGCGGTCGGCTTGACTCGATGCTCGAACGCCTCGCGGCGGTCAATCGGCAGCAGGAGATCGTGCGGCGCTCGCTGAGCTCTGCGCTGGCGTACCCGATCCTGCTGACGTCGATCTCTCTGGTGGTGCTGGTCAATATGCTGATGTTTGTGGTGCCTCGGTTCACGGTGTTGTTCGACTCGCTCGACACGCCGGTGCCGACTTCGACGGCAGTCCTGATGGCGGTGAGCAATCACCTGCGGGCGTACTGGATGTGGGAGTTCCCGGCTGTGGGGATCGGGGGGGTGGCGGCGGTGATGTGGGCGGTCTCGAAGCCCGGCCGAAGGGCGATCGACTCGCTGATTCTGAAACTTCCCGGTTTCTCGGATCTCTGCATCTCGCTGGCGATGGCACGAATCGCACGGCTGCTCGGGGTGTTGCTTGAGAGCAAGGTGCCGTTGCTCGATTCGCTGGTACTGGTCGAGGAGGCGATGTCCAACGACAGCTTCCGCAGGCTGATCGAACAGGTCAGGATCGCGGTGGTACGGGGCAGCACAGTCAGCAGCGTGATCGGTAAGAGTGATCTTGTCACCCCCGCGTTTGCCGAAGCGGTGCGCAGCGGCGAGGATTCGGGCAGGATCGGCGAGGTGCTCACGAGCCTTGCAGACTACCTGGACGAGGACAACGCTTCGTTGCTCAAGGCACTGACGCAGATGCTCGAACCGATCGTGTTGGTCATCCTCGGGCTCGTGGTGGGGACGATCGCGGTGAGCATGTTCCTGCCGCTCTTTGACGCGACCGCCGCCACCGGGCCGGCGATGGGAGGTGGATGACCATGCGAGCACGTGAGCGGACCCCGATCGGGATTGACCTGGGAACGTCATCGATCAAGGCTGCGCAGCTCGCGCGCACGCGGACGGGCTGGCGCCTGGCCGCGAGCGCGATCTACTCGCGTCTTGACGGCGAAGACGCGTTGTCTGCGGCCGAGATGGATCGGTTGCTGGGTGTGCTGGACCGCGCCGGATGTACCGGCGACACGGCGGTGCTCGGCGCGCCCAAGTCCATGCTGCTGACGGCGTTGGTTGATGCGCCGCCGAAGTCCAGCGGGGCTCCGGTGGAACAGATCTGCGCGGCCGAGTTTACGAGGATGTACCGGCTCTCGCCGGGAGGGTGCCAGATGCACCTGGTTGAAGTGCCCAGCGCGACGTCGAGAATCAACACAAGCCAGATGTCGATCAATGGGCTATCGAACACCGATGCCGAGCGCCTGATCGCGCCGTTCGACAACGCCGGGATCATCATCGAGGCAATCGACCTCGGGGCCGAGGCAAGGTGCCGAGCGAGCCATCCGGTGTGCGCCCAAGGCGACGAACTCACCGCGCTGCTCGATGTCGGCGCGAGCGGGATCGGGCTCTCGGTGTTCCGCGAGGGTGAGAGCGTGTACCACCGTTGGCTCACGGGCGCGGGGGTGGGTCGGCTCGTTGAAGCGGTGTGCCGATCGCTCTCGATCCAGCCCGCGGCCGCGCGGGTGCTCGTCGGGAGGGTGGGGCTCATCGCGCCCACGTGCGAGGGGCTCGATTCGGTGACCGTTACTCGGGTGCTGAGCCTGAGCAGGGAGTACGCGGAAGGCCTGTTTCACGATATTCTGCGGTCGTTGGCGTATGTGCTGGACCGGTTCCCGGGTGAATCGGTGTCGCAGTGTTGGCTGATCGGCGGGGGCGCGGGCATTCCCGGTCTCGCGGCATTTCTCACCGAGTTTGCCGGGCTTGAGATCAATGCGCTCACGCCCGAGCAGTGCGGGGTCGCCGGCGGAGGCTTGGCCGAGAGTACGTCGCTGGTCACTGCGGTGGGGCACGCGATGTGGGGGTACAACGATGCCGCGTGATCCGAATCTCATTCCGTCATACGTGCTGGAACGGCGGGCACTCCGCCACCGGATGAGGCAGTGGCAGTACGTGTTGCTGCTCGAGGTCTGCGCGGTCGCGGGGGCGGTGGTGCTGCTCCAGGCGCAGGTCAGCGATCCGACCGTGGAATCGCGTGAAGCGATCGAGGGCACCGTGGCGCAGATCGATGTCGTTTCGTCCTCCGCTGCGGCCCTCAGGAACGAGCTGCAGGAGGTGCAGCAGCAGCTGGCGGTTGCGACAGAGGTCGTTCGGAAGCCGGACTGGTCCATCCTGCTCTCTGCGCTGGCGTGGGAGGGGAAGGGCAAGGTTGTCTTTGATTCGTTGCAGCTCAGCGGGGCAGAGAAGAGTGGGGCGGGAGCGGATCAGGTGTACAGGCTGTCGATCCAGGGGAACTGCGACACCCATGCCGAGTTGACCGGGTTTGTGCAGAGCCTGGAACGCACCGACCTGTTCGCGCGTGTGAAGATCACGCAGACCCAGAGCCTTCCGAGCCCGGACGAGGAGACAAAGCCACGCATGGGATTCACGATCGATGCACGGATCCGGGAGGCTCACTGATGGCGAAGAAGACGCGGCGCTTTGCGCACAAACATCTGGACATCGGGGGCGCGGCCCTTGCGTTTGCGATTGCGGGCGCCGCGTTCTGGTTTGGGGTCAATCCGGTATTGCACTCTGGGGACGACGTCCGTCGTCTGATGGGGCAGGTTTCCCTCTCGCAGTCCCAGCTTGAGGTTGCGCGTCTCGAGCATCGGGGTTTGCAGCAGGAGATTCGCGACGCGAGGGCGAGCCTCGACGCGCTCTCGATCGAGCTGGACACCTCAGACCAACTCGCGTCACGCCAGGCCGGGATCGGGCGTGTGCTCGAGGGTGCCGGAGTGAGCGTGAGCCAGTTCGTGGTTGGATCGGTGCAGCCCGGAGAGTTGCTCGATATCATCCCCTTGCGCATCAATGGCACCGGCACGTCGCCGGATGTTATCGCCGCGATGCACGCGCTACGCGAGCGGTTTCCGGACGTCGCGATTTCGTCGTTCCAGATGGCCGTTGCCGGCGATTCCACAGGGCAACAGGTGGTGTTTGGGTTCGATCTTGCGTGGTATATCGCTTCTGACGGCGTGCCGGAGAGTTGAATCTTCCGATGGGGTTGCTTCCGCCCGTTCTGCTTTGCCTGTTGAGGGTATGGAACTGAACAAGCAGCAGAAGACGGGGATGGTGATCGCGGCACTCGCGGTTGCTGCATTCGGGGTTGATCGACTGGTTCTGGGTGGTGGTGGGCCGGCGACCGCGTCGGCCCAGGCGGTGCTTCCCGACGAGATCGAGGCGGCATCGCACCAGGCGGTGGCGGCCGAGCGCGGGATCACCTTCGCCCAGCAGCTGGAACGATTTGCCAGAAGCAACAACATCGATCCGAAGGCCGGGGTGCCTGATCTCTTCGGCGACGACGCGGAGTGGTCTGTGACGGCGGTCATCGGCAACGGCCAGCGCGGCGCGGTCCGCATCGGCGCCAAGCTCATTCAGGTCGGACAGGCGTACGAGGACGCGGTGCTGGTGCGGGTCGACGGCGACGGCGGGATCTTTGCCAAGGCCGGGCGGGAGTTTCGGGTGCCGCTGGAGAGCGCACCGGCAGGCAACGGCCGATAGCCTCGACCACGCAATATGAGGTTGTCCCAAATCGAGGGAGAGCAGTCCGGTTATGCCGTTCGGAGAGGGAATTCCCGGCGGTGCAGGTGCGACCTACTGAAGTGTGTCCGGTCTTGTGCCGATGACAGGCAGCAGCACGGCAAATAACTGCCACCAGCACAAGCGTGGAGGTCTTAGATATGAACATTCGCACCGGTCTTGCCCGTCGCTCGAGGGCGTTCAGCCTCATCGAGCTCGTCATTGTGATTGTGATTCTTGGCGTGATCGGCGCGATCGCGATTCCCAGGATGAGTCGTGGAGCCGTCGGAGCGACCGAGTCCGGAGCCATCTCCGATCTCGCGATTGTCCGCAGCGCGATTGAGTTGTACGCTGCGGAGCATGTCGGGGCGTTCCCCGCGCTCTCGACATTCAATGATCAGCTCACGCTGTACTCCGATATTGATGGGAACACCAACGCGACCAAGACCACGGTGTTCAAGTACGGACCGTACATCCGGACCATTCCGGTGCAGAAGGCCGGGCCCAACCGGGGGAGCGCGACCGTGACCGGGACGCAGGGCACCTCGGGCGCCGGTTGGTGGTACACCGCAGCAACAGGTGATATCCGAATCAACGCCGCGGCGACAGACACGGACTCGAACGGGACGCCCTGGGTCAACTACTGATCCCCAACCCGACGCACGAAACTTGAGAGACGTCCGCACCGTGCGGGCGTCTCTTTGCTTGGAAGGAGCCGGCATGTCAGACTCTCGCACACGATCTGGAACCACTCACAGAGCCTTTACGCTGATCGAGATCACGATTGTGCTGGTGGTGGTGGGTGTGGTCTTTGCGATCGCGACGCCGCGGTTCAGCCGCGCGGGTTCGCAACGGCGCGTCGACATGGCGATGGAACGGATCGAGCGGGACTTCCGGCTCGCCGAGCAGGACGCGTGGCACACCGGCACCTCGCGAGAGCTTGTGTTCGACGTCGCCAACAACAGCTACGAGATCGTCGGGATGACCGACGGGATGGGGAATCCCTACATCGTGGATCTCTCCAGAGCGCCGTACAACCTTTCAATCAACAGCGTCGACTTTGCCGGCGATACCCGGCTCACCATCGACGGGCGGGGCGGCATCCCGATCGGCGGCAGTGTCGTGCTGGCGGACGGATCGTATTCCGCGACCGGGACTGTTGCAGCCCGGAAGACCGACTCGATGACGATGGTGGTCTCCGACAAGGTGGTTGATATGTACCAAAGCACCGCCAGCGTCTCAGCGGCGGCTGGCAGTGGAGCGGCGAAGTAGCTTCCATGAGGACTCGGGCAAAGTCAACCTGTCGGCCGGCGTTCACGATGATCGAGATGCTGCTCGCGTTCGCGTTGGCGGCGATTGTTCTCTCGGCTTTGCAATCCTTGATCCTCATCGCCGGGCGAGCGATCCCCGACGCGCAGGGTGTCCAGTCGAGCACCGTTGAAGCCGCCGACATGCTCGAGAGGCTCACCGCTGAGGTCTCGGTCGCGATCGAGGTGCTCGAGGTCAACGCGAACGATATCACGTTCTCGCTCAACGACTGGACCGGCGACAGTGTCGTCGAGACCGTCCGATACGCCTGGTCGGGTGTTGTCGGAGACCCGCTCTTGCGTGCGGTCAATGGCGGTGCCGCGAGCGTGCTGGTGGGGGCGGTAGACAGCTTTACCCTCAGCCCGGTGACCCAATCGACCGACATCTACGTTGTGGGGAATGAGCAGACACTTGACAACCAGTTGGTGCAGTCGGTCAGCGTGTTGGACGCCTATCCAGACCCCGTCAACACAACCGGCGCCTATGCCCAGCGAATCGTGCCTGATCTGCCGGCTGATACTGTGGACTGGCGGATCCGCGATGTGTCGTTCTGGATCCAGTCCGAGAGCGGATCGGACGGGAAAATACTGGTCGAGATTAGAAATGTTGACGCGATCACCGGCCTGCCCGGCAACATTGTGTACAAGGAAAAGCGGTACAAGACATCATCGCTGGGGAGCGACCTGACGCGGGTTGATCTGGGCTTTGACACCGTACGGTTCTCGCCGACCGATGACGTGTGCCTGGTGATCCGTGCCGAGGATCCCGTTGTCGCTTGCGATCTCGAGTTCGGGCTCACGACTGCGTTTCTCAACGGCCGAGTGGCGTGGAAAAGCTCCGACGGTGGCAGCTCGTGGTCGGCGGCGAACTACTCGGCGATGCACCACGAGATCACCGCGGAAATCCGGACACAAACAGCAACGATCGAGACGCGTACCGAACTGGTCGAGTTGGAGGGGACCTTGGTGGCGGGTGTTCCTGCCGTGACGATCAAACGCTCCGTTCGGCCTTTGAACACACCTGAGGTGTTGCCGTGAGACACGAGCATTCCAGACTTGGTTCCGGTATGACGATCATCGAGGTGGTCCTCGCGATGGTGCTGTTGAGCATGATGCTGGGTGCGGTGCTTAGCGCGGTCGAGCTCTCGGCCCGGACCCAGCACTCAACCGCCGACCGTACCTATGCGCGTTCGCTCGCGGCCGATCTCCTCGAAGAGGTCTGCGGCTTTGCGTACGCGGACCCCGCTGGAGCGGCCGAGTATGCCGTGGGCGGCGACGAGAACGCGGCCGACCGTTCGACGTTTGACGACGTGGACGATTTCGACGGCTGGTCAGAATCGCCGCCATCGCAGGCCGACGGGACACCGGTCCCCGGCTCGGCCGGGTGGACGCGAACCGTCGACGTCAAGTGGGTTGATCCGCAAGACCCTTCGATCGAATCGGTGACCGAGACCGGGGCCAAGCGGGTGCAGGTCGGAGTGAGCCGTGGCGGGGTGACTTACGCGGTAATCACCCGCATCCGCACCGCGGCGCTGGACGCGTCGGCTGACACTGGAGGATGAGTCATGGATCGGTTGTCTGAGAGTGTGCGCGGGCCGAGCCGCCGCGGCGGGGTGTATGTGCTCGTCCTGGTGGTGACGACGATCGTGTCGGGGATGGCGTTGCTCGGCCTGCGCGCAGCGATCGCGGGGAGTTCGGAGGGCCGCCGGGTTGCCGACTCGATCTCGGCGCGGCAGCACGCGGCGTCCGGGATGGAGATCGGGATTCACACGATCACGACCGAGCCCCTGTGGCGTGTGGATCGCACCGAGGGGACGTGGCTGAACAAGGTCGCCGTGGGGACGGGCACCGCGACAGTCGCGGTTGAGACGGTCGGGGGCGGGCCGTACACGCTCGATGCCTTCGAGCCTGTCGAGCTGACGGGGATCGGGTTCGAGGGCTCGTCGCGCTCGGTGCTGCGCGCGCAGGTTGCGCTGATGGGGGTGGACAGCCGGGACCACATCGACCTGCTGTTCGCGAGCGGCGCCGCGGCGTACTGGCCGATCGATGGGCTCAAGTCCGGCGGTTACGAGATCGATGCGGTGGGTGACAACTCGCTGAAGAAGTCCTGGAGTGATTCCAACGTGCTGCCGGGGGTATTTCCGGCGCTGGGCACAAACTCCGCGCCGTGGTTCACTGGGACTCTGGGCTCGATGAAGGCGCCGTCGAAGGATATCTACACCGATATCCGCACGGTGAGTGTCTGGTTCTGGGTGTCGTCGACGACCGGGCTGCAAGGCATCGTCACCCGTGACGCCAGCGGCCGGGGGACAGGAGGGCGGTGGGAGCTGGCGATCACCAACGGTGAACTCGAGAGTATGTTCGATACCACGTCGCGGACGGTGTCGCTCCGTGGTGGGACGGTGCCTACCGGGCAGTGGAACCACGCCGTGCTCACGGTGGCCGACGACCAGATGCGGCTGTATCTCAACGGGGTGCAGGTCGATCGGTGGAGTTCGACCCTGCTCGCGGGGGAGCTGGCGGGCTGTGCGCCGACCGAGACTATCAGGATCGGCGTGTCGCGTCGACTCCGCGCGCCGGACCACAAGGGAACCAATCCGATCACCGGGGCGGTGTGCGAGCTCGCGTTGCTCAAGGCACCGATGTCCGACGCGGAGGTGCTGGCGTTGTACGAGGCCTATCCAGCGCCGGCGCACTATGCAATCGTCGCGGATACCTGGGAACGGATCATCCAGTAGATGATCGACCGGGGGTGGCGCCGGCCGAGCTGAGCGATCTCATTCAGGCTGCGTTTCGATCGACGACCTGCTGGGGGGCATAGTCGGCAACCATGCGGTCGAACACCGTGAAATCGAGCTCGAGGAACGGACCGGTCAGCTCGGGATCAAACTGCGAGCCGCTGCACTTCTGGATCTCGCCGAGCACTTGCTCGCGGGGCATCTTGGGGCGGTAGCTACGGTCCGAGCTCATCGCGTCGAACGTGTCGGCGATCGCGAGCAGGCGCGCCATCAGCGGGATGTCCTCGCCGGCGATTCTGTCGGGGTAGCCCCGGCCGTCCCAGCGTTCGTGATGCCAGAGCACCCCGGGCAGGATATCGCCGAGCTGGGGGATGCCCGCGAGGATGTCATGCCCGATCTTCGGGTGGCGTTTGATCGCGTCGAACTCCTCGTCGGTGAGGCGGCCGGGCTTGCAGAGGACCGCTTCGGGGACGCCGATCTTCCCCACGTCGTGCATAAGCCCGGCGATGTGGATGCGCTCGACCTGGGCCTCGGGCAGCCCGATCTTGGCTGCCAGCGATGCGGCAAGGTGGGCGACCCGTTCGGAGTGGCCGCGGGTGTAGCGATCCTTGGCGTCGAGGGCCGCCGAGATGGCGCGCATCGAACCCATGAACGTCGCCTGTTGTTCGCGGACCAGGCAGACGATCGCGTAGTAGCTGCTGGCGAACGCGCCGACCGCGTCGATGAGCCGGGTGTCGTAGGTGCTGACCTGCGGGTCGTGCCCGCCCTTGCTCCCTGCGACCAGCGCCCCTTTGACCTCGCCGTCGCGGCGGATCGGGTAGACAACAACCTGTTCGTCGGGTCCGATCAGGGTGTCGATCGACCCTCCGCTCAGGATTGCCGAGTTCTCGTCGGGGTGTTGGTGTGTCGCAAGGTCCAGGAGGGTGTCGATGACCGTTGCTTCCGGGGGTGTGCTGCCCGCGTTGAGCGAGAATCGCGGGTTGTGTTCGTCAAGCCAGGGCGCATCGAGCAGGTGGATCGCGACCCATCCAAAGGGGAGCGTCTTGGCAAGATTCCGCACCGCTTCTTCAAAGAAGTTCTCGGGATGGCTCACATCCCGGACCGCACCGGCAAGGCCGTGGGTGAGTTCGATGTGTTCGTAGGCTTCGGTCAGTGTGTCAGAGAAGCCGCCGAGTGTTGCTTCGTCGTGGAGCACGGCTGCGAGATCGTCGGCCATCTTCGGGAGGAGATCGGTGAGCCGTTCGATCTCGGGCGGGCTGAAAGTCGCCAGCGGGCGGAGCGACCGTCTCGCGGCGGCCGGGTCGATCCGGCCGCGCTCGCACGACCGGTCAAAGTCCTCAGACGCAAACAGCCCGGGCATGAGGAACATCGCGGCGGTCCATTCGACAACACGACGACGGTGCTTGAGCGGGGTGAGGACGAACTCACACCCCGGAAGAATCGCGATGCGGGCAGGCACTCCCGGCTTGGTGATCTCACCCGTTGCGGCTTCAATCCGCTCGATCATCTCTCCGCTACACACCCACGCGGCCTGCGCACCGGCGAGTTTCGGCGGATAGAGCACCTTGCCCATCGCGTCGAGCCGCCAGGTGAGGATGCCAAGACCCGCGAGCCTCTCCCGGAACGGAGCGTGGGCATCGGTCTCGATGGATTCGAGGCGGTGCATCAGGCGGCCTCCGCGCGGCCGCCGAGCAACTCTTCAACCACACGGAGGATCTCGTGAACGCTGAAGGGCTTGGAGAGATACCGCTTGATATTGGTGTCCTGGCGTTCCTCGTCGGAGAGCACATACCCGCGGGCGGTGAGCAGGATGACCGGGATCTCCCGCAGCGATTCGTCCTTCCGGAGAGCCGCAGCAAGCTCCGCCCCGCTCATATAGGGCATCTGCAGATCGGTGATGATGAGGTCGGGGTTTGATTCCTTCGCAGCCGCGAAGCCCTCCTCCCCGTCGGAAGCCGTCACGACCTCGTACCCGGCCGCCGAGAGCTTCCGGCCGACGATCATTGGAATGTGCGGCTCGTCATCAACCAGCAGGACAACTCGACGGCTCAAGGGGGGCTCCTTCCGGCGTGTCATGGCGGCGGTCCGGGTGGATCCGCCTGCCAGACATTACTTTCATCGGCGGTCGGGGGTGCTCGCTTGATGGTGTGATCGCAAGTCTGCTCACCCCAGATCACCCGATGCGTGCATACGGCCGCCGGGCCTGGCCATGCCGTGGTAGCATTGGGCATGACTTCAGCGACCAAGACAAGCACCGGGGCCGAACAATCCGAGGCAGGCGAAAGTTCTCGGACCATCGCAGACGGGCTCGGCGCCCCGATCGAGGCCGTGCTCCTGACCGCGGACAAAGCGATCGCCCCAGACCGACTCGCCGCAGCGGTGGGGCTCGCCGCCGACGAGACCACCAAGGGCGGCCGAGCCCCGACGGTCTCACCCGAACTCCTCCAACAACTCCAGGACGCGATCGACGCCCTCAACGCCCAGTACGAAGAGACCGGCAGGGTCTTCCGGATCGAGAAGGTGGCGGGGGGGTACCGGTTGATGACGCTGCCGGAATACGCGAGGTTTATCGCGGCGTTCCATCAACAGCGGGTGCAGCAACGGCTCTCCAAAGCGGCGCTCGAGACGCTGGCGATCATCGCCTACCGCCAGCCGGTCACGCGGGCCGAGGTCGAGGGCATCCGCGGCGTGGCGTGCGGCGAGGTGCTCAAGACGCTCATCGACCATCGACTTATCACGATTCAGGGTCGGGCTGAGGAGCTCGGACGCCCGATTCTGTATGGCACGACCCGGCAGTTTCTCGACACCTTCGGGCTCGGGTCGATCGAAGACCTTCCCCCGGTCAGCAAGCACACCCCAGGAGTTCAAGGATGAACACGCGGCCGATCTTTGCGTTGCTCGTTTCGTTGCTTTTCGCGGTGATGATGACGGGAGTGGGGTGCGCGAGCAACTCACGCACCGTGCACGGGCGGGTCATCGCGGGCAAGGCCGGCGTCGTGACGCTCGTCGATGCCAAAGACCCCAGGCTCGACAACCCAGGCATCGGGGGGGTGCTGGTGCGGATCATGCGGCCGGGCTCGTCGATCACCCCGATGGCAGAGGCAACCGCGGGCACCGACGGCACGTTTTCGATCAAACTCACCGAGCGTCAGGCAATGGTCGGGCGGGTCGAGGTCGTCGCCAGCGGTGCGGACATCCTGACCTGCCGGGGGTCGGTGTATGTGCCCGGCGATGGTCGCAGGCTGCTGATCTTTGCCGAGCCCAGACGCGGCACAGCGGCTGAGGACCGTGCGCGGTGAAACGGCGTGCGGACCACCCCGTCCAACGCATGTACCGGTTTCGCATGACGGGGCTGGTCTATCTCGCGGTGACCGGTTTCCTTGCGATCGCCGCGATATCGAGCCAGAACAACCTGCTTTTCTGGGGTCTTGGCCTGGCTGTCGCGGGCATCGGGGTGTCGGGCATCATCTCGGGGCTCGGGCTGATGGGCATCCGCGCCGAGCGCGAGACGATCCCCGACGGGTCGGCCGGGGGGCGGATGGTCGTCCGCTATCGCATTCGCAACAGCAACTGGATCGCCCCGGCGTTCGGGCTGACGATCTCCGAGCGCGAGCCCCCGCGGCGGCGTCGGGTCAGCACGCCTTGGCAGCGCTGCCTCACCCGGCCGGTCGCGTTTGTCTCGTGCGTGCGCTCCGGGCAGGAGGTCATCGCCGAGGCGCGCCCGCTCGCGACCCGTCGCGGGCAGCCGGAGTTTACCGACATTATCATTTCGTCAGGCTTTCCCTTCGGCCTGGCGACCAAGAGCCTCCGGTTTGCCCAGCACCGCACGGCGCTGGTCTATCCCAAGCCCGCAGCGATCGACCCCCGGGTGCTCAGTCACGCGGGCATCGGCACCGGCCGCGACGGCTCGACGCGGCGGGTCGGGGACAACACAGGCGATTTTTACGGCATCCGCGAGTACGTGCCGGGTGACGCGATGCGGTCGATCTCCTGGAGCGCCACCGCACGGGTCGGCGATCTGGTCGTGCGGCAGAACGCCCTCCCCGCGCCGACGCGGCTATGGGTTCGGCTGCACCTTGACGGGGCTGCCAACGGGGAAGAAGCCGAGTCCACTATCGCTCTGGCGGCGGGAGTGCTCAAGGCCGCGACCGACCGGGGCTATCTCGTCGGCTTGCTCTGCCCCGAGCACGGCGTCCACACGTTGCCCGTAGCCGGGCGGGTCGGGCTCCGCAATGCGCTGGCGAGGCTCGCCGCACTCGATGTCGAGCGTGACAAGACTGATGCCGCTGCTGAGGGCGTTGCGCCGAGCACCGCTGCGACCCCCGAGCCCAAAGCGCGTGAGCTCGTCGTTACGGTTCGGCCGCACGCTTCGGGTGGCGTCTCCAGATCCGGCCGGACACTCACGCTCGATACCGCACGCAGGACCGACGCGCCGGGCAGCGTGCCGACCAAGCCGGAGCGGGTCGCATGAACAGCCGCGCAGGCCGAGCCCGGGCGTTGCTGGCGTGTTGTGCGATCTCGCTGATCGCGTACGCCGCAGCCTCACCGACGCCTGAAATGCAGGCGCTGGCGATCCTCCTCGGGGCGGTCGGCCTGGTGGTGTCCTCGCCGCTGATCGGGCTTCGACTCCCGCGGTGGGTCGCTGGGCTTGCGACGCTCGCGGTCTTGCTCTACACCCTCAACCGGACGCTGGCCGAGGGGCTGGGCGTGCACCAGTTCGCGGCATTTGTGACGTGGATGATCGTCGTCAAGCTCTTCGATCGGAGGCACCCCGGCGACGACGCCCAACTGCTCGCGTATTCAATCTTTCTCGCGCTGGCTGCGGTCATCGTGAGCAACGGGCTGCTGGTCGGCGTGCTCACGATCAGCTACCTGCCGCTCCTGGCGTACGCCGCGATGTACCTGCAACTGCAACTGGCGCTGAGCAAGGCAGAACGGCTGGCGGGCAAGGGCGTGCCCAGAGCACACGGGCGGCCCCCGGTCCGGGCGGTGGCGGGTGCGGGGGTGGGCGGCTCGCTCCGTCGCACCAGCCTGTTCGCGATTGCGCTGGGCTTGGTCGTCGCGGGCTTCGTGTTCGTGATCGTGCCCCGAGGCGCAGGGCTGCGGCAGATCGGGCAGCTGGGCAATCCATCCGCCGGGCGGCTGGTCTCGTTTTCTGATCGTGTCCGCGTGGGCAGCGGCGGGACCATCTCGATGTCGAGGCGTCCGGTCCTGCACCTGGCGCTGCGGAATGCTGCCGGCGAACCGATGGGCGGGCGGGGGGCGGTCAAATACCTCCGGGGCGCAGCACTCGACCGCTACGAGGACGGGACATGGTTCAGCTCGGGCAGCCCCGACGCCATCGGCACGCGGCAGGAAGTGATCGCCGAGCAGGCGATCGCGTTCGGGGCTTCGGGCGGACAGGCCGGGCTCTATCAGGAGATCACGCTCCTGGCGACACCCGACGACTTTACCTATCTGTTCGCGATCTGGAGGCCGACAAAGTTCACGCCACTGGACCCGGGACAGATCGCACACTCGGCCCGCGACGGGACCGCGATGGTCAACTCCGGGGGCGGCAAGTACCGGTATGTCATCCGGTCGAGCCTGATCGAGCCGTCGATCCGCCGCCGGACCCAGAGGCAGCCGACCTCGTGGGATTCAGAAGTCGTCTCGCAGGTCGCCGCGGAGATACTCCTCGAAGCCGGGATCGAGCCCGATCCGAACCTGCGTCCGATCGACGACGACGACCGGGCGATCATCGCGTTCCGGCGGCACTTCTGGGACAACTACACCTACAGCCTGGGGGAGCCCCCGCCGCCCTCTGGGGTCGAACCCACCGAGTGGTTCCTGACCGGGACCGACCGCGGGCACTGCGAGCACTACGCCTCGGGGCTCGCGGCGTTGTGCCGGAGTGTGGGCATCCCCGCCCGCGTGGTGACCGGGTACCTCGCAGCAGAATACAACCGGTCGACGCACGCCTATGTGGTCCGCGAGAGCAACGCGCACGCCTGGGTCGAAGCGCAGGGCGACCCGGGCTTGTGGAAGACCTACGACGCGACCCCGCCGTCGGAGTTGACGAGCCTGCACGGCCCTGCCCCGGGGCTGCTCGCCCGCGCCGGCCGGTTGCTCGACACGCTCAACTACGCGTGGGTGAACTCGATCGTGTCGTTTGACCGGGGGAGCCGGTCGGAGTTGCTCTCGCTCGACTCGCCGCGCACGCAGGAGCTGTCGGAGAAAGCCGACGAGGTGCTCGGGGCGATGCGGACCGCGTCAGTCAAGGACACGGCGGTGCTCGCGGTGAAGATCTTCGCCGGGATCGTCGGCAGCATTCTGCTCGGGGTTCTGGGTGTCGTGCTTGTGCGGCGTTGGCGGGTGTGGTGGAGCAGACGCCCGGGAGCGATCCCCCGGCGGATCGCCGACGCCGACGCCAGAGCGCGGGTGGTGGCGAACCCGATCTACCAGGAAATGCTCGGCACGCTCGCGCGGTCGGGGATCACCAAGCCCGAATGGCAGCCGCCGTGTTCGTGGAGTGAAGCGCTGGGCGCGTCGACTTCGACCGAAAACGTCGCGCCGGTCGTCGCCGAGTTGGTCGAGCTTTACTATGTGATCCGGTTTGGTGGGCGCGAGCTGAGCCGAGCCCAACTCGTTCGCGCCCGCGAACTCCTCGATGCTCTCAAGTCGGCGGCTTCACGGGCGGCGTGAACGGCGTCGGCGGTTCTCGGACCGGTCCGGTGCGTGCCATGCCGCACAAGCCGAAGTCGGTCGGGCTACACGCCGGGCTCTGCCCGCACACGGTCAATCCCGCCCGCGATCGGCTCGATGGCACAGGCTGAGTCTCGCAGGGAGGGAGCAGACCATGCCAGCAAACCGGTCCCGTACACATCGATGGCGCGATTGCCTCTGGCAGGTCTATGAGCGCGGCGGCGCTCTGGAGATATCTCTCGCCCGCCCGGGCCAGACCGAATCGTCAGGCAGCGACCTGATCTGGCGCGTGAAGATCATGCACCTGACCGAGGACGAGATCGTCGTCTCCCAGCCGGCTGCGTTCGGGCGGACGATCCGGATCGAGCCGGGCGCAGCGCTCATCGGCGCGATGAGCATCGGACAGAACCGATGGATGTTCCGGACCTCGGTCCAGAGCATCGGGAACCACGATCGGCTGCGGCTGGCGATGCCCGAGGAAGTGAGTCGATGCTCGCGCCGCAGCTACTACCGCGCCAGTGCCGTCGGCGTGGAGTTGCCCCAGGTCGAGTGCTGGCCGCTGCTTGATCCCTCGACCGTCGGCGCTGCCGAGGTCGCCAACGAGGCGTTCGCGAGGGATCTCGCCCGCTATCGCCGTGACCCCGTCGGGCCGCCGCCCTCGCAGCCGCAACTGCTGCCGCAGGTCGGGCCGAGCTTTAACGCGAGCCTGGTCAATCTCTCCGGCGGCGGTCTGGGGCTGACCGTGGAGTCTTCAGAATCGGCGGGGCTCGATCGGATCCGGTATCTCTGGCTCAAGGTTTCACTGGGTGAAGACCTCCCCGCCCCGATCGCGCTGACCGGGCGTGTGGTCCACAGCCATATCGACAGCATGCAGAAGGTCCACCTCGGCATTGCGTTTGAGTTTGGGTACAACCCCAGTCACCGTGAGTTCGTTATTTCGCAGGTTTGCGGCGTGGTGTCGCGGATGCTCGAAAGCCAGGGAAAGTCCGAAGCAGCCTAGCCTAACAAAGGCCGATGTTTCCGATCGCGCTGTGCGATGGTGCGCGCGGCGCTTTACAGAGACTAAACTCTCAGCAATCGCCCGGACGGGCCGGGCGCGAGATTTGAGACATACCCCTGCACCACCGCGGACCAAGGCGGCGGTGTGGCTGTAGTTGCTGACGGCTTTCGAACGCTGCATACGTTCTTTACAGATACAACCCCGACCCGTGCCGCTGTCGGCACGATCGAGGGCATAACGCAAGCCTGCCGGGCAAAGGTGCCCGTGCTTTGCAGGCAGAGCGGGACAGGGAATCTGCGATCGACTCTCGGCACGAAGCCGAGCGGTCCGTGGTGTTCGATGATGGCTTGATCTGATACGCAACCACCGCCCGCCGCCCCCGCGCACGGAGCAGCACGCCCGGCTGCGCGATGGCATGCGCAGCCATTCGGAAAGGACGGCGCGCATGATGCTTGCGTCTATCACACTCGCGGCGACCAGCGCCGGAGCGATCGTGTTGTACATTGTCATCGGGCTCGTCCTCGGGATCCCGGCCGGGCTGATCGTCGCCCGCGCACTCTCAGCCCGCGCGCAGGCCAGCGCCAGAGACCAGGCCCGCGAGACCATCGAGCGGGCCGAGGCAGAAGCCAAGGCCGCCGCGGAAAAGGTGCGCATCGAGGCCGAGCGTGAGGTGCTCGAGCGCAAGGAGAAGCTCGACGCCGAGGTCAAAGCATCGCGCGACGAGCTCCGCGAGACCGAACGCAGGCTCGGCAAACGCGAGGACCTGATGCACGAAAAAGAGAGTGCGCTCGCCAAAAGAGAGTCCGCGCTCGACAAGCAGCAGGACCGGTTGCGGACTCGCGATGAGAAGCTCGCAGCCCGCGAGAAGGATGCCGAGGAGCTTGTCCGCAAGCAGACCGAAACACTTCACGCCGTGGCGAAAGTCAGCACCGACCAGGCGCTGGAGATGCTCCTCAAGCGGGTCGAGGAAGAGAACCGCTACGAAGTCGCCAAGGTCGTACAGAACGTCATCAGGCAAGCCGAGGACGACGCCAAGGACAAAGCGACCGAGATCACCCTCATGGCGATCCAGAGGCTCGCAACCGAGGTGACCAGCGAGTCAACCGTGCGGGCGGTGACCATCCCCTCCGACGACATGAAGGGCCGCATCATCGGCCGCGAAGGGCGGAACATCCGCGCGATCGAGCGAGCGACGGGTGTGGACATCATCGTCGACGACACGCCGGGAGTCATCATCGTCAGTTGCTTTGACAAGGTGCGGCAGGCGATCGCGGTCGAGTCGCTCGAAAAACTCGTCGCCGACGGAAGGCTGCACCCTACGCGGATCGAAGAGGTCGTCGAAAAAACCCGCGAAGAGATCGGCGAGAAGATCACCAAAGCCGGGAAAGACGCGGCCCTTGAGGTCAACACCCGAGGGCTGCACCCCAAGATTGTCGACGCGATGGGCCGCCTGCACTACCGCACGAGCTACGGGCAGAACGTGCTGAGGCACTCGATCGAGGTGGCGTTCCTGAGCCAGATCATCGCCGAGCAGCTCGGGCTCGACGGGAGGCTGGCGCGACGGTGCGGGTTCCTCCATGACATCGGCAAAGCGATGGACCACGAGATGGAAGGCGGGCACCCCAAGATCGGCATGGACTTCGCACGCCAGCACGGCGAACGCGACGAGGCGGTCCTCAACGCGATCGGGGGCCACCACGCCGACATCCCCTCGACGACCTTCTACACCCCGATCGTCATGGCGGCCGACGCGGTCTCGAGCGCCAGGCCGGGTGCCAGGCGTGAGAGCATGGAACGCTACATCCAGCGGCTCAACCAGCTGCAGGATATCGCGATGTCCATCAAGGGCGTCAACGAGGCGTACGCCATCCAGGCGGGACGCGAGGTGCGGGTGATGATCGACGCCAACCGGGTCGGTGACGACGAGGCGTTCCTGATCGCCCACGACATCGCCAAGCAGGTTGCCGACGAGATGACCTTTCCGGGCGAGATCAAGGTAACGGTCTTGCGCGAGACGCGAGCGATCGAGTACGCCAGGTAGAGCTTTTTGCGTGCGTGTGTTTCGGTGTTCTGGAGGTGGTCACGCCTTGTCCCCTCGCATGCGCGATAGGCTCTACAAGAGCGCAACCACTACCGCGATGAGTGTCGCGGCCGGCAGCTTCAGATCGACAAGGTCACGGATCCGCGCCGGCCGGATGAGCCGGAGCAGCACGGTGAGGCCGAGATTGGCAGCCGTCCACGCAGCCGCTTCGACGAGCACACTCTGCCGGACCCCGATGCCGATCGCGAGCGCTCCGGCGCAGGTGTGCATCGCCAGCGCGATGTTCCAGGTCGCTGCCGCGCCCCGCTGCACCGGCACGGTCGCGGTCCGGGCCGAGCGGTCGGCAGCGACGTCGTCGAGGTCGCAGAGCATCGCGTCGGCAGCAACCACCAGCACCAACACCACGAACACCGCCAACGCCACGAGTGAGGGCTCCCGACCGGCAGGGTGTGCCGGGAGCGCGGGCGACTGCGCAGCGAGAATCACCCCGAGCCCTCCGATCGCGATGCCCGGCATCAGATTCTTCAGGAGCAGTACGTCCTTGGGGCGGCGGCGGGACTTTGGTGCGTGGCTGTAGCTCAGCACCCCGAGGATGCCCACCAGCGGCAACACCGCGTCCGCGGGACGGATCGAGACCACAAGCACCGTCCCGAGCGCGAGCACGCACCACGCGGTGATGCGCAAGGCCCGGCTCCGGGACCGCAAAAAACCGTGCCGCTGTTTGTCCGCAGCAAGGTCCGACGGGTCGAGCAAGCCGTCGTGCAGTTTCAGGCGGTCGAGCAGATAGAGCCCGACACCGGCGCAGAACGCCGCCAAGAGCGCGTTGATCTGGACCGCCTTCCCGAGCAGGAACGCCGCGCTGGTGTAGGCCGCAGCGAAGTAGAGCCCCACCCAGACCGCCAGATGCCCGGCGGCAGCGAAAGCCCGTGACGCGAGGCGCGGATTGGTGTCGGGCTCACCTGCCACGGCCTGCCTCGACCGACCACGCCAGCGCCGGATCGGTCACCCGCACCCGTGCCTCGGCGAGCAACCGGGTCGCGAGTTGGTCCATACGGATCCGTTCCTGCCGCTGTGCGATTTGTTTGCCGAGTTCTTCGCGGGCCTCTTCGAGCGAAACGCCGTCGGGGGGCAGACGCTCGGTGAGATAGACCACCGCGTGCCCGTTTCGGGTGGAGACGACCGGCCCGATCTCGCCGGGCTGCAACCCGGCAGCCACGCGGCGGATCGAGTTCTCGTACGCCGGGTCGTCGGTGCTGAACGGTTCGATGAGCCCGCCGAGCGGGGCGGAGTTGTCGGTCGAATACGTCTCGGCGAGCTTGGCAAACGCCATCTCGTTCCCGGCTGCGAGTGCCTGCGTGCGCAGGGTCTGGGCGTCCTGCATGGTCGAGACAACGATGAGCCTGACGCGGACCCGCTCGCCGTGCTGGACGCGCCAGGCGAGCTCGACCTGTTCGGGGGTGATTTCGATACTGTCGCGCACCATCGCGCGCAGCTGCGCGTTGCGGCGGAGCAGTGCCGCGAAGCGCTCCGGCCCGAGCCCGCGCCGCTGGCGGACCTCGGCGACGAGCGCGGCGGTGTCGGTGCTCGGAGCGAGTCTGGCGCTCCGGCTGACGGCGTGCGCGAGCCACTCGCGCTCACGGTCGAGGTCGGCCCGGGTGATCGCAACGCCCTGCCGCCGGGCTTCGCGGTCGAGCACGAGTTCGAGGGCGATCTCTTCGACCACGACCGCGCCGGCTGCCTCGGCAAGACGGCCGGCAATCACGCTCCACTCGATGGGAGTTCGATCGACCGAGAACGCCGCGACCCCCGCCGCCGGGCCGAGGTATCGGGTACTCCCGCCCGCGGCATACCGGGCCGCCCGGTCGAGCCCGCGGAAGGTGTCAGGACGGGAAGACCCCCCGGACCCGCACCCGCCCGACAGCAAGATGCCGCACAGGAGAGCGCAGATTCCGGCCGCGGTGAGTCGGTTCATACAAGGATCAGAGCCGAGAGAAGAGAAAAGATCAACCCGAGGCCCCGAAAGCGAGTATGGTGCACCGGGACAGCGGCCACACCACGCGATATGGATACACCCTCACCACAACCGACCCCGCACCCGCGGCTGACGATCTGCCCCTACTGCGGCTCGCGCAGCCGGAGCCTCGCGGCGTGCGAGAGCTGCGGCGGGCGGTTCGATGCGCTGTCGAGGCAGGCGACCCAGAACGCGATGGGGCCGTGGTTCGTGCGGTTTGATTCTCAGCCCTTCCGCCCGGGGTGCAGCTACGAGACCCTCCTGGGCCTGATCGAGCGGGGCACAGTCCGGCCCGACACCGCGATCCGTGGGCCGACGACCAAGCAGTTCTGGATGCTGGCGCGGTGGTGCCCGGGGGTTGCCCATCGGCTGGGGATCTGCCACAGCTGCCAGGGCAGGGTCGATCCGGCCAGCACCGCGTGTGCCGCGTGCGGTGTCGAGTTTCTTGCTGCGACAGACCGGCAGCGGCTGGGGCTGGGAAAGGTCAGGGCCCTGCCGGGGCACAATGTCAATGTCGCCGAGGCAGAGGTCGTGCACCCGGCAAAGACTGATGTCGAGGCCGAGCCGCCGAGCCCGGTTGCGGACGCGGCGGACGCCTCGGCCGGCGGGGCCCAGGGTGTCGAGATGCAACGCCTGCACCGCCTCCAGCGAGAGCTTCGGCGGTCACGCCGCTGGACGAAGGTCTGGTCGGCGGTGGTCGTCGTGGCGGTGCTGGGGGGCTCAGGATATGTGATCTACAGCCAGCTCAATCTCGACGCGGGCCCTGTCGGGCACTGGCTCTCGGCTTCTGGCGCGGGCGACGGGCAGGATGCCGATTCGGCCCAGCCAAATGAGGCAGACCTCGGTGAGATCGGGCCGGAGGGTGGGAAGGCGGGCACTCTACCGGACGAGGCATCTGGTAAAAACATGGGCTCAGGTGGCGAGCCGGCCGGTGCCGACGAAGCGACCAGCGATATCCCAGACGTCGAAAAGCCGGTCCGGGATGGTCAGGCCGAGGCGGAGATTATGGCCGATCCTCGGCTCTCGACCCTGTCCGGCCTCCGTCGCCTGCGGTGAGTGCTTGTAAATCTCGAAGATTGTGGTATTCTGCCGATGGCCGGTACTCACCGGTGGTGCGGAGCGCGAAGGCGCGGTGCCCAGTCAGGAGATCAGCATATGAAACCCCAGTCATCGTCTCGCATTGCCTCGCTTCGTCAAAGCGCGTTCACGCTGATCGAGCTCCTCGTTGTCATTGCGATCATCGCCCTGCTGATCGGCATCCTGCTGCCCGCCCTTGGTGAGGCGCGGCGGTCGGGCAAGCTGATCGTCTGCCAGTCAAACATCCGGCAGTTCGGCACGGCTGCGGGGACGTACGCGTCGGACTTCGAGGACCGCATCTTCGCGTTCACATGGCGGCCGGAAACTGTCGGGCAGACAAGGTACAACGATCTGGACGGCCCGTACAACAGCGCGATCGAGGCCGCCGCTGCGCAGGCGGTCGATATCTTCCGCCGCCGTGGCGATCGGGAGGACATCCCCAAGATCAACGGCTGGATCCCGCACGTCTACTACACCCACCTCGTGGTCAACGACTATCTCGCCCAGCGTTTGCCGGAGAAAATGGTCGCGTGTCCCGAAGATCGACCTCGGTTGAACTGGCAGGACGACCCGCGCAACAACTTCGACAACGGCCAGTGGGAACCGTTCCAGCCGGACCCCTCGACGACCAACAAACGCTGGCCGTACAGCTCGTCGTACCGCCCGGTGGTCGCGGCGTATGACCGCTACCAGAGCAACTCGATCAAGCTCCAGGGCGGCGGGAACGCGAGCCGGCGGATCCAGCACTTCGGCCGTCGGTTCAACAGCTATTCGGTGCCCGCCACAGCGGACCTCGGGAACCTGAAGATCGGCGACGTCGATTTCCCGTCGGGCAAGGTCCACATGTACGACGAGTTTGCCCGGCACTACGGGACCAAACAGTACTACTTTCTGGACCCCGACGCCCGCGAGCCGCTGCTGATGTTTGACGGCTCGGGCAACGTCGCCCGCACCGCCGACGCCAACCTCGGCTGGACACCCCGCAACCCCACCAAAGCCGACTATCTGATCGACTACAACCCCAACCCCAACGATGCCTGGTACGCCCCGCCGCGCGATCCCGGCGGCGACGCCCTCGCGGCCCGGTACAACTTCACGCGGGGCGGCTTGCGGGGGATCGACTTCGGCGGGGAGCCGATCAGAACAGGACAGCCCTGATCCGCGTCTTGCTCGTCCTGCCCCGTCGGGCTCTGTCCCCGCCAGATTTCCCAAGCCCCCGGCTTTGCCCGGCGGAGGGTGGGCTTGCAGCCGCCGCGCCAGCGTCCCTATCGTTCAGCGAGTGCCCGGCTGCGATGATCTGGTGATCCTCGCTCGGCCGCTGGCAATGGGCTCTGGATGAGGGTGCTGCCGATGAAGGTACTGATCGCTGACAAGTTTGAGCAAGAGGGCATCGACGCGCTGGTCTCGCTCGGCTGCGATGTCGTGAGCGAGCCGGGGCTCCGCGCCGAAGACCTCCCGGCGGCGTTGGCGTCGCACGATCCGGCGGTGCTGATCGTCCGCTCGACAAAGGTCCGAGCAGACGCGATCGCTGCGGCGAAATCACTCGGGCTCATCGTTCGCGCCGGGTCGGGCTACGACAACATCGACTGCGACGCCGCAGCGGCCCGCGAGATCGGGGTCTGCAACTGCCCGGGCATGAACGCGGTCGCGGTCGCCGAGTTGGCGATGGGGCTGCTGCTCTGCTGCGACCGCCGGCTGCCCGACCAGACCGACGCCCTCCGCGCGGGGACATGGGACAAGAAGGGCTTTGCAAAGGCGCGAGGCCTCAAAGGGCGGGTGCTCGGCGTGGTCGGGCTCGGGTCGATCGGACGCGAGCTGGTCTTGCGGGCTCGCGCCTTCGGGATGGACATCCACGTCTGGTCGCGCAGCATGAACGCCGCCCGAGCCGAGGAGATCGGGGCGTCGTGGTGGGGAACCACGCGGGAAGACCTGTTGACCCTCGCGGCTGCCGCCGACGCGGTGAGCGTTCACGTTGCGCTGACCGACGAGACGAAAGGCCTCTGCGACGCGGCGTTTTTCAGCAAACTCAAGTCGGGGGCGTACTTCATCAACACCGCCCGCGGGCCGGTCGTCGACGAAGCGGCGCTCGCCGAGGCGGTCAAGAGCAAGGGCGTCCGCTGCGGGCTGGATGTCTGGCAGCATCAACCCGCGCCGACCGATTCGACCTTTGCCAGCGACCTGGTCCACCTGCCGGGTGTGTACGGCACGCACCACTGTGGCGCCTCGACCGACCAGGCGCAGATGGCGGTTGCCGAGGAGGCGGTGCGGATCATCCGCGCATTCAAGGAGACCGGCCGATTCGAGAACCGCGTGAACGGGCCGGCGGTCACGCCGACGGTCTGCGCGACGAAGCCCTCGATACAGCCGATCAGATAGAGAACCACGTGCTTTGCTTGACCAGCACACGCCCTTTTGGCAAAGGGATATGAAGAAGGAACAGGATCATGACCGCGACCGCGACCGACCGCATCCTCAACTTTTCCGCCGGGCCGGGCGTGCTGCCCGAGGACGTTTTGCGCCAGGTGCAGAGCGACATCTGGAACATCGACGGCAGCGGGATGGGGATCATGGAGCACTCGCACCGCGCCAAGGTCTACGACAAGGTGCTCGCCGAGGCGTTCGCCGATTGCCGCGCGGTGGGCAACATCGGTGACGACTACGAGGTGCTCTTTATGACCGGCGGCGCGACGGCGCAGAACCACCTCATCCCCGCGAATCTGCTGCCCGAGGGCGGGACCGCTGACTACGCCGTGACTGGGTATTGGGCGAAAAAGACGATCGCCGAGTGCAAGCTGTACGGCACGCCCCACGCGGCGTTTGACGGCGAATCGACCAACTTCGAGTTTGTTCCGAGTCAGGACGAACTCAAGTTTTCCGCAAACCCGGCGTACTTTCACTACACGAGCAACAACACGATCCGGGGGACACAGTACCACTATGTGCCCGAGACCCCGGCGGGCGTGCCTTTGGTCTGCGACATGTGCAGCGACATTTTCTCGCGGCCGTTGGATATCTCGAAGTTCGGATTGATCTACGCCGGTGCGCAGAAGAACCTCGGCCCGGCGGGCACGACGCTGGTGATCATTCGCAAGGACCTGCTTGAGCGCTCGCCGCGTCCGCTGCCGGGCATGATGTCCTACAAGGTGTTCGCAGCCAAGGAATCGCGTCCCAACACGCCGCCGGTCTTCCCGATTTATGTTGTCGGGCTGGTGTTCAAGTGGATCCTCAAGCAGGGCGGGCTTGGTGTGATCGAGCAGCAGAACGCCGCCAAGGCAAAGGTGATCTACGACGCGCTCGATGCGTCCGATTTCTACACCACCCCCGCCCGCACGGACAGCCGGTCGTTGATGAACCTGGTCTTCCGCACGCCGAGCCCGGAGACCGACAAGAAGTTTCTCGCCGAGGCGTTCGAAGCCGGGATGGACAACCTCAAGGGGCACCGCTCGACCGGCGGCATGCGCGCGAGCATCTACAACGCCTTCCCCGCCGAGGGCTGCGAGACGCTGGTGCAGTTCATGCGAGAGTTTGAGCGCCGCCACGGGTGAACGTCCGGATGAGCGTTCCCTTGGGCACCGGCTCGGGGTTGTCCCACGCCTGGGCGATTCGTTGCGAGAGTGACGCGCCGGTCGCGGCGTGCGACGCGGCGAGTTGCACGCCCACAGCGGTTTGTCGCAGCCGCTTCGGATCATCCACGAGCGTGATGAGGCGGCGGATCATGTCGCGCAGCGTGCCCGACCACGGGCTGAGGAGTTCCGGCTCGGTCTCGCCGAGATACGCCTCGGGAAGCCACTCGGCCGCGCCGATGACGGGCACGCCGAGCAGGTGCGCGCGCAAGACCGACCACCTGACCCACGCCGCCTGATCGTCGCGGAGCGTTGGGTGCACCGTCGGCGGGAGCACCAGCGCGATGTCGCAGGCGTGCAGCAGGAACGAGGTCGGCTCGGGCGCCATGAGCATCCGCCAGCCGACGCCCGACTCGGCATGAAACCGGCGGGCGCGGGCGGTGTGGCCGGCGCGTCGGTCGATCAGGCCGGCGACTTGGTGCCCGGCGACCTGGAGCGTCCCGACCATATAGACAAACCGCCGGGTGTCGGCGTGGTGGACCGGATCGCAGAGCATCCCGACCAGTGGCAGCCGGGCATCGACCCCGATCTGCGCGCGCACCTCGTCGGGCGGCGCAAAGCCCTCGGCACCAAACGGGGGCATGATCGTGGTCGGGACCTCCGCGATCGGGATACGACCCTTTGCGGCGAGCACACACGCGGCGTGGGCGCGTTCGCTCCACGGCTGGAGGACATCGACAGCGGGCAGTTCCGCGAGGTGCTGCCGCAGCGAGCGGTACCCCAGCGAGCAATGGCCGAGTGCGGCAGAAACCCGAAAACAGCGAGGATTCGTTGCGTGCAGCCCGAGGCGGGTCGCGTGGCGCAGGGTCTCGGCCGAGCCTGCAACCATGACCGTGTGATGCTCGGCGGGGCACGCCCGGATCGCTTCGGCGCACGCCATGACCGCGATGTCCGCCGCTGCGCCGCGCGCCAACGCCGCGCGCGCAGCGGCCGCGGGGCCGACCGGATCGATGACATGCACGACGTGGCGAGACAACCAGCCCTACCGATCCCGCTCGTCGGACACGGTGTCGGCTTCGCGAGCATAGAACATCTGCGCGAGGCGCAGCCCGACCAGATCGGCGAACCTGTCCTCGGCTTCACGCACCCCGGCGGCGTCGCTCGGGGTCGTGCCCTGGCGGGTCGAGGCAGAGACGGTAAGCACATGTCCTTCACGTTCTTCCGGCCAGACACGCTTGTCGGCGACCGCGTCGAGAATCTTCACCCGGAACCGTGCGCTGGGCGCGAAGGTCTGGCCGTCGGTGCTGAGTGCGAAGCTGTCGGGAGTGACGTAGATGACGACTTCTGCGCCGACCTTGCGGCCGATCTCCGAGATCGCCATGAGCTTGCCGCGGGGTTCGTTGGTGACCACCGCGGCTGCGGCTCGCGAATCAATGACGCGGGCGACGGCGCCATGGTCCAGCAGCGCGCGCTCGGCGGCTGCGGCGATACGCTCGCGCGTCGGGGTGCGTTGGATCTTCATCGCCCGGTCGTCGATGAAGATCACGGTGGGGCGGTCTTTGTCGAGCTGGTAGACACGGGGGATTTTTTCCGGGCCGTGCAGCAGGTAGAGCGCCGGCCCGGCGATGTTGCAGCCCGCGAGCGTGCCGGCGGCGAGAAAAAGAGCGGCCGCCAGGAGGAGTGGGTTGGTGAGCGACTTCCTGTTGCAGTGTTTCATAGCGACCTTTGCGTGGAAGTGGACCAGTTGAATATTAGTACTTGATTGCGTTTTTCTCTTCGTGGGTGAAGAAAAGCCATGACGCCCGGTCGATCACCCGCTTGAGGAGTACCGAGGTGACGGTGTTGCGGTCGATCTCGGCGGGGCCGTACCCCCGGGCGTCGGGGAACTTGACGCGGATTTCCTTGCGGAATGCCTCGGCGTCCGACCCGGTTGTGCCGCGTTCGACGACCGAGACGGTCGCCCACGCCAGCCCGTCCCAGAGGTGTTCGTTGCCGGGCTCGTTGGTGCGGAACTCGTTGATCTCGAGAAGGACGATTCGGTCCACATCCAGCTCGTCGGCGAGGCGGCTGCGGGGCCACGCGACCCACTGCGGGTGGTTGGCAAGATATTGGGTGACCTCGTCGCCGGGGACGTGCCCGCTGGCGTTTGCTTCGGCTGCGAGTTTCAGGTCCACCCGTTGGATCAGACTTGGCACCAGCGCGGGGTACTGCATCTGTATCGAGCGGTCGGCCCAGGCGACGACGGCGTAGGACGTGCCTTCGAGCCCGGTGTACTCGGCGTCGATCGTGCTCGAGCCTTCGCGCTCGGCCGATCTCGCCATGCCGCCGATCAGGTAGCCCACCGCGCACCCGCTGAGTGACGCGGCGAGCGCAGCACACGCAACACCCAGCGCGACGCGTCGCAACAGCGTTGGTGTGTGGCGGGAGGCTCGGCGTTTGGTTTGCAGTTTGTCCCACATCGTCGGGGCTCCTCCGGGTCAGCCGGTCCAGGTCACGAACTTGTACGCCCACGCGGTCAGCAACAAGACTATCGATCCCCAGAGCACTTTGGTGTTGAGCAGTCGTGCCGCGGCGGGGCCGATCATCGAGCCCGTGACCGCGACGTGTCCTGCCCCCCAGACCCCGGCGGCCGTGACCACCGCGAGCAGAAACCCGAAGGGCTGGGCTTTCGCCGAGCCGAGCAGGTTGCCGTGGCTTGCGTAGGCAAACGAGGTGGTCATGCCACAGGTGGCGCAGGGTTTGTCGAACGCTTGGGCCCAGGCGCAGTCGGGCAGCCCGAGCTGAACGTGGGTGCCGTGCCCGGTGGCGTCGGGAGTCACCCACGCAGCGAGCCCGAGCACCGTCAACCCGGCAACGGCCCCGCCCGCGGCGAGGAGCCTTGCGCCGGTCGGGGCGCGTCTGCGCACCAACCCCCCGGCGGTTGTGGTCGGCGGACTCTCTGGGTGCGTGGTCATCCGGGGATGGTACCGACGGGAACGCACATCCTCCGACTGGCGCAGGAGGACAGCTTGGGTGGAGTCCGAAGGCGTGCTGGCACTCGGGTCCTGTGCCCGCGAGCTGCGCACCGAATCAGTCGAAACGGAATACGCCTTTACGGAACCCGTACAGATACGCCACGATGGTGGTCAGCAGGAAGAAGAGGATTCTTCCAAGCCACACCAACCCTTCGGACGTGCCGGCTTCGAGGTTCGGGAAAGTGGTTGCCCAGGGGTACAGAAAGATGACTTCGATATCGAAGAGCAGAAAGACCATCGCGATGAGGTAGAACCGCACGTTGAACCGTTTGCGGGCGGTCCCGACGGGGTTCATGCCGGATTCGTACGCGATGCCCTTGCTCGGGCCGTCGCGGCTGGGGCCGATCATCTTGGACATCACAACGTTCGCCACCGCGAAGGTGACCGCCATACCGATGAGGATCCCCAGCGGCAGGTACGATTTGACATCAACGGTCGCGAGTGTCGCGAGCATATTCCGACCTCCTGTCAGAGCGAGGATGATAGCGGCTCGTGGGTGCGGCGTCGGGCGGCGTCGGGCGGTGGGGGGCGGTGGGGGATGGTGGGGGGTGGTGGAGGACTCGGCGCACCGGCGGGCGGAGAGCGGCGGATGGAAGGAAGTGCGCGAGCGCCGGCTCGGGCGGGTGCATCTCGCGGGCGGCGTCTGCCAGTTCGGCAGGTGCTGTGGGGCTTCGGTGCCGCTCCTGCCATCCCGAGTGCGGCTGTGGGGGGCCTTTTGGTGTTTGGTCTGGGTGGGGCTGTCCTGTGTTCTGGCATCCGGCTTGCCACAGAGTTGGTGCTTCCCGTTCGGGATCGGAGCGATCGTTGCTGCAGATCCAAGCGGTATCGCGGGGAATGCCCGGCGCACATACGCCAGATTCGGCCAACACCAGACACACTTTCAGTTGTCAGCACAGACACGGAGCCCAAGACCATGGCAGTCAAAGAACTCACCTTCGACGTTGATGCCCGCCACGCCCTGCTTGCCGGGGTGGAAAAACTCTCCCGGGCGGTCAAATCGACCCTCGGCCCCAAGGGTCGTACCGCGATCCTCGACAAGTCCTGGGGCGGCCCGACCGTGACCAAAGATGGCGTTTCGGTCGCTGAGGAGATCGAACTCAAGGACAAGGCCGAGAACATGGGGGCGTTGCTGGTCAAGGAGGCGGCCAGCAAGACCTCCGACGAAGCCGGCGACGGCACGACCACCGCGACGGTCCTCGCCGAGGCGCTCTTCCGCGAGGGGCTCCGCCACATCGCCGCCGGGGTTGACGCCAACGCGCTGGTCCGGGGCATGAAGCTGGCGGTCACCGCGGCCGCCACGTCGATCGATGAACTGGCGACGCCGGTCAAGGGCAAGGGCGATATCCAGAACGTCGCAGCCATCAGCGCCAACAACGATACCGAAGTCGGCAAGATCATGGCTGACGCGTTCGACAAGGTCGGCAAGGACGGCGTCATCACCGTCGAAGAAGGCAAGACCCGCGAGACCGAGGTCAAGGTCGTCGAGGGCATGCAGTTTGACCGCGGCTACCTCTCGCCCAACTTTGTCACCAACGTCGAGGACATGAAGGTCGAGCTCGAGAAGTGCCTTGTCCTCATCCACGAGGACAAGCTCGAGAGCGTCAACGACCTCGTGCCCCTGCTCGAGAAGGTGATGGAAGCCAAGAAGCCGCTGCTGATTATCGCGGAGGACATCTCGGGCGAGGCGCTCGCAACGTTGGTTATTAACAAGCTCCGCGGCACCCTCCAGGTCTGCGCGGTCAAGGCGCCCGGCTACGGCGACCGCCGCAAGTCGATGCTCGAAGATATCGCTGTCCTCACCGGGGCGACCGCGATCATGAAGGACCTCGGCCTCGGGCTCGACAAGATTGAGCTCGGGCACCTGGGCATGGCAAAGAAGATCGAGGTTGACGCCGACAACACCACCGTCATTGAAGGCGCGGGCTCGACCAAAGATATCAAGGCTCGTATCGAGCAGATCCGCCGCGAGATCGAGGTCAGCACGAGCGACTACGACGCCGAGAAGCTGCAGGAGCGGCTGGCGAAGTTGGCGGGGGGCGTGGCGCAGGTCAACGTCGGCGCAGCCTCGGAAGCCGAACTCAAAGAGAAGAAGGCCCGCATCGAGGACGCGCTGCACGCGACCCGTGCCGCGGTCGCCGAGGGGATCGTCCCCGGCGGCGGCGTCTCGTTCATCAAAGCGCGGGCGGCGATCGAGCTGCTCCGCGAGTGGAAGTCGGTCTTTGCCAAGGTCAAGGAAGTGACCGCCGAGGACATCGGGCGTGCGAAGTACGACGTCGCGGTGGGGATGGAGATCGTCCGCACGGCGTTGGCGGTGCCGCTCCAGACCATCGCCGACAACGCGGGCGTGAAGGGCTCGGTCGTCGTCGGCAAGGTCAGTGACGAGGAGAAAGCCAACTTCGGCTACAACGCGCTGACCAACGAGTACGGCGACCTGCTCAAGATGGGTGTCATCACGCCGGCGAAGGTTGATCGGCTGGCGCTGCAGAACGCCGCGAGCGTCGCGACGATCCTGCTGACCGCCGACTGCATCATCACCAGCAGGCCCGAACCCGAAGCCGAGGGCGGCCACGACCACGACCACGGCGGCGGGATGCCGGGCATGGGCGGTATGGGTGGTGGGATGCCGGGCATGGGCGGCATGGGCGGCATGCCGGGTATGGGTGGGATGGGGTTCTAGCAGTACATCTTCCGTGGAGTTGATATGAACAAACCAGCCATAATGCTGATTGAGTCGGCGGATGCCAACGTTGTGAATGATCTCTCCGCAGAGAGCTGTGCTATCAAATCGCTTGGAAACTTGCTCGAACTCGGTATCGATGTCAGGACCTGTCGATGTGCCGGTGACTTAGAGAGATTTGCCGTACAGTTCAACTCTTTCGGCTATTGTGCGTTGTACTTTTCTGCTCATGGTGATCAAAACGGGCTGGGAATTCCAGATAGATACTCGGTAATCGGCTGGGATTATTTGGTTAAGATTTTTGACTTCAAGGTGCCGGATCTCACGAGTCTCATCCTGTCGAGTTGCCAAGCGTTTGATGGCAATGGTCTCGTGGAAGCGTTCTCAAACTCGCCAGGTGTGAAGCCCAAGAATCTCTTTGGATTCAAGGACCCGCTGGCAATCAGGGACTGCATTCCCGCTGCGAGTCTGTTGTTAAGAGCCATGTCGACGAATGATTCCGCCGAGATTGCTGCGGCAATGGCCTCGGTCTATCTGTCTACGAAAGCTGATCTCTGGCACTACGTGCATAATGAAAAAACAAATGAGTACGATTATGTCGGCGGCGAGCAAATCCTCAGATTTATTTGTGACCCCACAGAGCGACCAAAGGGGTGGTTCGATGGACTGATTCGTGATCGTGGACTTTGTTCGAGTCTGAACTGAAGAAATAGCCGGGTGCCGGGTGCCATGGCCACGGCCTTGCGTGGCCATGACTGACCGACAAGAACGGACCAACTAGGAAGAACCATGAAATACCGAGTCACCATCGAGATCGACGAAGACGGGAAGCACTGCGTGAGTTGCCCCGCGCTCCCCGGCTGCCACAGTTGCGGCGATACGCAAGAGGCGGCCATCGTCAACATCAAGGAGGCGATCGAGTTGTATCTCGAGAGCCTCGCAGAGAACGGCGATCCAATCCCCTCGCCGGTGATTGAGGCGGTCGTAGAAGTTGAGTTCGGAAAGGCAGGCTGATGGGAGCCAAGCTGCCGCAGGTTTCTGGAAAGGAAACGGTTCGCGCGTTTGAGCATGCAGGGTTCGAGGTTTCCAGACAGCGAGGTAGCCACATGATGATGATCCGACACGAACCACAGCGCACGAGGCTGACAATCCCGAACCACAAGACAATCGCCAAAGGCACACTGCGGAGCATCATCCGCGACGCCGGGCTTACAGTTGATGAGTTTATTGAACTGCTGAATCGTTGAAAGACTGAAGTAATCCTGTCCCGCTCGTCGGGGCACGCAAAAAGGAATCACCAATGGCAATCAAACCCCTCGCAGACCGCGTCCTCGTCAAGCCGGCCGAGCCGGAGACCATGACATCATCAGGGCTCTACCTGCCCGAGTCGAGCAAGGAGAAGCCGATCCAGGGCAGCGTGGTCGCGGTCGGGCCCGGGCAGCTGCTCGAGAACGGCAACCGCGCCAAGCCCGTCGTCACCAAAGGCGACCGCGTTGTTTACAGCACCTACGCCGGCACCGAGGTCGAGGTGAAGGGTGTCAAGCACCTGATCCTCCGCGAATCGGAACTGCTCGGCATCATCTGCTGAGTAAGTTTGCACGATGCAATACAGGAGCCCTAAGCGTCAGCGCCGGGTCTCTTCGTCGGCTTCGATTCGCACGGTACTTCGTACCGTGGCACCCCGGGAATCTGTATCAATAGTTCGTTTTCTGAACACCCCTTTGGACACACCCACTCTGGAACACCGCGACTCCCAACTTACACGCTTCCTGCGTTACGCCAAGAACGCCAGCCCCGAGGGGTTGCGTTCGGTGTTGCGGCCGGTGGTGCGTCGTGTTGTGCCCGAGGACGTGCGGGCGAACATCCACGAGTTGCCGCCGGTTGGGCCTGATGGGCTCGCGGCTGCGGATCGGTGGGTGGATAACCACTACACGATCCGCGACGCGGGGACGCTGCGGCGGTTCTTTTTTCTGTGCGGGTGTTTCAAGAGCGGCACCAACTGGGTGCAGAATCTGCTCAACCTCCACCCGCACGCCCGCGTGCGGGGTGAGTTCCACTTCGAGGTCCTCCGCAACGCGGTCGATCAGCTTACGAATGTGTACTGGTTCTTAGGATCCAACCCCCGCCTCCGCGAGGTGGCGATCGACGGCTCCGAGGCGATGGTGCGGCGGATGATTTATGCCTCTACCCGAGACAAGCCAAAGGCAATATGGCTCGGCGACCGCACGCCTAACCCGCTGCGGACGGTGATCCGCGGGGCACCGCAGATCATTATTACGCGCGATGTTCGTGACGTGCTGGTGAGCTGGTCGTTTCATCACATGCGGCTGGACAACGAGATGGGGATCGCGGTGCCCTTCCGCGAGTGTTGGGCCGCTGCAAGGCCGGGGTTTGAGGCAGACCCCAAGGGCTTCAACCCGCTCGACGGGCTGTTGGGCCACGAGGGGTGGGTGCGGCATCATGCCAAACAGTGGGCGCATATCTGCCGGGCGTCGCGCGAGGCATTGCCCAAGCTGGAGGAGGACTGCACACCGGTACTCCAGATCAAATATGAGCAGCTCCACGCGGACCTCGACGGCGAGGTGCAACGGTTGTACCGCTTTCTTGATCTTGACCCGAAGCTCGCAGAAGCACCCTCGGCAAAGACAAATACACGCCCCGGCTTCGGGCGTGAGGACCGCAAGAGCTTCTACCGCAAGGGCGCGGTGGGGGAGTGGCGCGAGACCCTCCCCGATCGCATCCGCACGATCATCAAGGAAGAGGCCGGCGAGGAACTGATCGCGGCCGGTTACGAGGAGGGCCTCGACTGGTGACGCCGGTGAAGTCCATCGCGAGACGGGCACTGCAGGTCTTTGCGGGCCGCGAGGGCGATCGGTCCGTTGATTGTGTCGCCGCCGTCGACGATACGCCACTGCTGGACCGGGGCCAGAAGCTCCTGTTCGTGCGGGGCCACCAGCGTTCGGGCACCAACTGGACCTGCGCGCTGCTCAACCTCCACCCCAAGATCTGCTGCATGGGCGAGTTTCACCTGGAGCAGATCGCGGTGCCCGCCCACCGTCTTCAGACCGTGTGCACTTGGCAGTTCTCGACGAGGGAGCCGGTGCGTTCGGCGATCAGCAAGGGCATCCACGACCTCGTTCGCGGGTGCATGGTGGCTGGGTGTGCCCCGCGAAATCCCGGCGCTGAGTGGCTCGGCGACAGAACGCCGAGGCGACTCATGGACATGGTCCCCGGCGGACGCTACTTCTGGATCGTGCGCGATGGACGCGACGTGTTGGTGAGTTTCTCCTTCCACCACCTCAACGCGGGTCCCTCGGCGATCGAGCGGTGTTTCCCGCGAGACATCGCCGAGTGGCTGATCGAGAAGAGCGAGGCGTTCCGCGAAGACCCCACGATATTCGACAGATCCCCGGAACTTCTGCTCGGCAACGAGACCTGGGTGCGGTACGTTGCCACGGAGTGGGGGCGGTGGTACTGGGATGACCGCAGGGCGGCCGACGAACTCAACAGCACGGGCCCCGAGCCCGTCGTGATGGAGCTCTCTTACGAGAAGCTCCACGAGGATCCGGACGGTGAGCGGGTGCGCATGTACCGCTTCCTCGGCCTCGACCCCTCGCAGGCTCGGCCGCTCTCGGAGGAGAGCCGCACGACCGCCGGGTACACCAAGAATGACCCGACCCAGTTCCACCGGAAGGGGCGGGTAGGGGACTGGCAGCATTACTTTACAGATGAGGTCAGCGACTGGTTCAAGCGGGCCGCCGGCGAGGCGCTCGTGCGAGCCGGCTACGCTGAAGATAACGACTGGTAGCAAACACATACAGGACAACCCGCGAACACGCGAACCGGAGATTTTCAACCATGGCAACCAAGCAAATTATGTTCGACGACGCCGCACTTCTGGAAATGAAGAAAGGTGTCGATCGCCTCGCCGAGGCGGTCAAGTGCACGATGGGCCCCGCGGGGCGGCACGTCGTGATCGAGAAATCCTACGGCGGTCCTTCGGTCACCAAAGACGGCGTCAGTGTTGCCAAGGAGGTCTCGCTCTCGGAGCCCTTCGAGGCAATGGGCGCAAAGATGGTGCATCAGGTTGCCAAGAAGACCGCCGACCAGGCCGGCGACGGCACGACCGCGGCGACGGTGCTCGCCCAGGCGATCTTTACCGAAGGCATCCGACACGTAGCGGCGGGGGCCAATCCCGTGCAGTTGCAGCGCGGGATCAACGCGGCCGCTGGCGTTGCGGCCGCTGCGATCGACGAGATGTCGGTCAAGTGCAAGGGCAAGTCTGATTATAAGAAGATCGCCTCGGTCAGTGCCAACCACAACCCCGACGTCGGCGAACTGATCGCCGAGGCGATTGCCAAGGTTGGTCCCGATGGCGTTGTCGAGGTCGAGGACGGCAAGAGCGCCGAGACCACGCTCGACTACGTCGAGGGCATGCAGTTTGATAAGGGCTACCTGTCGCCGTACTTCATGACTGATCCGAAGACTGCCGAGTGCGTGCTTGAGGATTGTCTGATTCTCATCTACGAGAAGAAGATCGCGAACCTGCCCGATCTGCTTCCGTTGCTCAACAAGATCGCAACCGGCAGCAAGCCGCTCCTGATTATTGCCGAGGACGTCGAGAACGAGGCGCTCACCGCGTTGGTCGTCAATCGTCTCCGGGGTATGCTCAAGATCGCGGCGGTCAAGGCCCCGGGCTTTGGTGATCGTCGCAAGGCAATGCTCGGCGATATCGCGGTCCTCACCGGGGGCACCTTCCTCTCTGAAGACCTCGGCCGTTCCATTGAGTCAGTCGAGCTCAGCGAGCTTGGTAGTGCGAAGAAAGTTGTCATTACCAAGGACGACACGACCATCATCGAGGGCGCGGGCAAGAAGAAGGACATCAAGGGACGTGCCGACCAGATCATGAGCCAGTTCGAGAAGTCCACCAGCGACTACGACAAAGAGAAGCTCATGGAACGGCACGCCAAACTCGTCGGCGGCGTGGCGATCATCGCGGTCGGCGGCGCGACCGAGACCGACATGAAGGCCCGCAAGGACCTTGTCGAAGATGCGCTGCACGCGACCCGCGCAGCAGCGAAGGAAGGTTACATCCCCGGCGGCGGCGTCGCGCTGCTCCGCACGCAGGACGCGATCAACGCCGGGCGTGCCAAGGCGAAGGGTGACGAGAAGCTCGGGTTTGATATCGTCGCGCTCGCGGCCGAGGCGTGTGCCCACCGCATCGCCGAGAACGCGGGATACGACGGCGATATCGCTGTTGAGACGGTCAAGGAAGGCACGGGCGGCTACGGTTTTAATGCCGCGACGGGCGAGTTTACCGACCTGGTCAAGGAAGGCATCATCGACCCGGCGCTGGTCGCCAAGACCGCGCTCATCAACGCCGCGTCGGTCGCGGGGATTATGCTGACCACCGACGTGCTCATCACCGAGTTGAAGGAAGAGACCGAGGCCGAGGTCGGCGCGATCGCCTGATTGAGAACTCTGACGCGGGCTCACCAAAGAGCCCTATGCGTCAGCGCCGGGCCATGCGTTCTGGCCCGCAGAAGACATCGCGGCGGCCGTCTTCATGGAGGAGAACAGCCGCCGAACACACCGAGCCCCGGGCGGGAACGCGCGGGGTTCGATTCATGCCAACCACACGCGACTATTACGAAGTGCTCTCGCTCGACCGTACTGCTGACGGCGACGAGATCAAACGCGCCTACCGCCGGCTTGCGCTTAAGTTTCACCCGGACCGCAACCCCGACGACACCGAGGCCGAGGCGCGGTTCAAGGAGTGCGCCGAGGCCTACGAGGTGCTCTCCGACGAGAACAAACGCAAGGTCTACGACCAGTACGGGCACGAGGGGCTGCGCTCCAGCGGCGGGCCGGCCGGGCATGACTTCTCAAGGATGAATCCGAATGACATCTTCTCGATGTTCGAGGAGATCTTTGGCGGCGGACGGGGCGGCGGCTTTGGCGGCGGGCGCGGACGGCCGCGCACTGCGCGCGGGTATGACCTTGAGTATGAAGCAAGGATTGACCTGACCGATGTCGCCAAGGGGTGCGAGCGGGACATCGAGTTTACGAGGCTCGATGTGTGCGAGACCTGCTCGGGCAGCGGTGCCAAGCCGGGGACCAAGCCCGAGACCTGCGGCACCTGCCGCGGGCAGGGCAAGGTTGCACAGCAAGGGCTGGGCGGGATGTTCCGGATGGTCACCGCGTGCCCGCATTGCCGCGGGCGGGGCAAAGTCATCAAGGAACATTGCGAGAGTTGCCGGGGCAAAGGACGCGTGCCCAAGAAGCGGAAACTGACGGTTAAGGTTCCTGCGGGCGTTCACGACGGGCAGGCGGTGCGGATCGCTGGCGAGGGCGAGCCGCCGCCGCCGGAAGCATCGCCGGAGGGCCAGGGCGTCCGCGGCGATCTGCACGTGGTGATCCGGGTGAAGGACCACACGTTGTTTGAGCGTGATGGTGACAACCTTGTTATCGAGTTGCCGGTGAGCTTTAGCCAGGCGGCGCTCGGGGCCGAGATCGACGTGCCCACAATCGACGAGAGGCAGGAACTCAAGATCCGGTCGGGCACCCAGCACGGCGACGTCTATCGGCTCGACGGGCAGGGGCTTCCCAATCTTCGGTCGGGTCGGCACGGCGATCTGATCGTCCGCGTCCGTATCGAGATTCCCAAGAAACTTACATCTCGGCAGAAAGAGTTGCTCCGCGAGTTTGCGGAGACCGACGACCACAGCGTGATGCCCGAGAGCCACGGGTTCTGGAAGAAAGTCAAAGACATCTTCGGCTAGCACGATGTATGAAACATACAGACACAGACACAGACACCGAAACGAACCGAGAGCAGAGCATGGCCAAGGACAAGAAAAACAAACAGGACACCCCGAATGCTGCGGCAACTGATGCGCCGCCACAGGCGCTCGACGAGTATTCACCCGAAGCATATGAAGCGATCCTCGCCGAGCGCGACGAGATGGCGGCGAAGTACCAACGGGCGTTGGCCGATTACCAGAATGCCCAACGCCGGTTCTCAACCGACATGGCCGCGGCCCGCGAGGCAGGCGTCGAGCGGGTGCTGGCGTCCCTGATCCCGGTGCTCGACCACTTCGATATGGCGCTCAACCAGGACACCGAGAAGGTCAGCGCTGAGCAGATACTCGCGGGTGTAACGATGATCCGCGACGAGTTTAACCGCGCGATGGCGGCGTTCGGCGTGCAGGCGATCAACCCGGCGGTGAACGACAAGTTTGATCCGAACCAGCACGAAGCGCTCTCGAATCTGGCGGTTGAGGGGGTCGAGCCGACGCACGTGTCGAGCGTGTACCAGATCGGCTACCGCGTCGGCGACCGCGTCGTACGGGCGGCGAAAGTCACGGTCGCGCCAGAGGCGGACGCCGAGAGTGGGGGGGACTGAATCATGCCGACCTACGAGTACCGTTGCAAAGCCTGTGAGCATGAGTTTGAGCTGTTCCAGTCCATGAGCGCGGGGACGAAACGCAAGTGCCCGGAGTGCGGCAAGAACACGCTCGAGCGGCTCATCGGGACCGGGGCCGCGGTGATCTTCAAGGGCTCGGGCTTCTACGAGACCGACTACAGATCGAAGTCCTACAAGGACGGGGCAAAGAGCGAGAAAGAGGCGAGCAAGAAAGCCGAAGCCGGCGGCGACAGCAAGAGCGACAGCAGCAAAGACAAGTCGGCAGGCAAGGGCGACAAGTCTGGCAAACCTGCGGCAAAGAGCGGTACTCAGAAGAGCGGCTCGTCTGCGTCGTCGGACTGAGACCGCCCCGATCCCCAGGTCACACCGGAGCCCGCAATGGCAGCACCAAAGTCCAGCGACCCGAGGCTGCCCAGGGTGCTCGTCACAGAGGTCGTGCGATCGGCCCACCAGGGCGACAGCCACGGCGGGGCCTATCTCGTCGATCTGGCAACAGGCGGCATCGAGAAGGTGCTCGACTGGAACCGGATGGATATCGAGTGGGAGGGACGCGGCCAGGGACGCGGGCTCCGCGGGATCGAGTTCTTCGGCGAGCACGTGTATATCGCGGCCAGCGATGAGTTACTTGTTTTTGATCAGCGGTTCAACATCGTCAAGAGATTCCGCAATCCTTACCTTCGGCACTGCCACGAGATCTACCGTGCGGCTGACACGCTCTATCTTACATCGACCAACTTCGATTCGGTACTCGAGTTTGATCTTTGCAAAGAGCGTTTCACGCGAGGCTATCTTGTCCGGTACTCGCCAAGGAAAGGCGCGGCCGGTGGGCGGGCCGAAATGGTACTCCGCGTCGGCAGGTTTGACCCCAACCGCCGCGACGGGCCGCAGCCTGCGGACACGACGCACCTCAACAACGTGCTCTTTCACGAGGGGCGGGTGCTTGTTTCGGGTGTGCGGCTGCGGTCCATCATCGCGATCGGGCGCACCGGCCACGCCGAGACGCTGCCGATCCCGGAGTGGACGCACAACGCCCAGCCCTGCCAGGGTGGGGTGCTCTACAACAGCACGGGCGAGGATGAGGTGTGTTTCGCATCCGCCGAGGGTGAGATCGTCCGCCGCTTTCCGATCGTCACTTACGACCCCGCCGAACTCACCCACAACGACCTGCCCGACGACTTTGCCCGGCAGGGCTTTGCCCGCGGGCTGGTCACGACCGGGGACGGGCTGCTCATTGCCGGGTCGAGCCCGAGCACGGTCACCGCGTGGGACTTTGCTAGCGGTGAGCAACTGGTGTCGGTCAACTTCGGCAAGGACATCCGCAACGCGCCCCACGGTCTGGCGGTCTGGTCGTTCTAGACTCTGGGCGTGAACACGATTGCCCACGGCATTGACATTGTGGAGAACGCCCGATTCGCCAAGCTGCTCGCACGGCACCCGGTCCGCGCCCGCCGTCGGCTCTTTACCGAATCCGAGCTGGCGTACGCAGCGGGGAAGAGGCGTGAGATCGAGCACCTGGCCGCGAGGTTTGCCGCCAAAGAGGCGGTGCTCAAGGCGCTGGGCACCGGATGGGCCGGGGGGATCGCGTGGACCGATGTCGAGGTGACCCGTGACGATTCGGGCCGACCGGGCGTGCGGCTGCGTCACCTCGCCGCTGAGCGCGCGCATGAACTTGGCATTACGTTGTGGTTGCTGTCGCTGAGTCACACCGAGCACTATGCAACCGCGTCGGCGATTGCGCTTGGGATGTAGTGCCGCCTTGTCCCTTCGCTTGCGCGAGGGGCTCTACATACTCGGTGCGCGAGTTGGACTTCGAGTTCAGCCGTCGTCCTTTGCCGCTCGGGCTTCCATCCACGGCTTCCACTCGTTGTCGTACCACGTCCACCACTTCGGCTCGTCCATCCCCCACGCCCCGGTCGGCCGCCCCAGCGCGTTGGTGGTGAGCTTGGTGAGTGAATAGAAAATCTCGGTTCGGTAGGTGTAGACCACCGCGTCCTGGATCTCGAGCACGACGCCTTCGGTGACGACGCTGAGTGTCGGATCAAAGCCCACCGCGTTGTTGCTGACCACCGGCTGCAGGTCGGAGACGTACGCGGTCTGCTGGCCGATGACGATCCACCCGAGGTTGCCGGTGCGGGTTTGGGCGCTGGGGGTGTTGCCTCCGACCTGTGCGGCGATCATCAGAGGCACCATTTCGTAGAGCTTGAACGCCTCGGCGATCCCCGCGGCCGCGATGGCGGGGGCGCTGGCCTCTTCCTTCAGACCGCCCGCGACGACGAGCTTGATCCGGTCGGACACGCCCTCGACCGCGGCGACGCGATCGGTGAGTCGGGCCAGCGCGGCGTTGCGGGTGTCGTGCTCGCGGTCATGCACCGCGACCCACGCGAGCGTCGCGTCGGCTTCGTCGGTGCGCGCATCGGCGAACATGTCAAGCAGGCCTGCCTTCACGTCGACTGGATCGTGCTCGAAGACCTCGAGCAGCAGCGGATAGAGCGCCGGCTCGTTGTACTTCTCGCGGAGCAATGACAGCCCGACCTGCTGGGTCTCGGTGCTGCTGCCTGAGCCGAAGTAGGTGGAGCGGAACCGCCGGATCTCGAGTTCTTTCTGCGCCCGTTGCCTCTGATGCTCGGCGTACGCGATGACGCGGGGGTCGTCAGGATCGGGCAGCAGGTGCTCCATCCACGGTTCGGCAGGAACACTCGCGGGGGCGTCCGGTTCGGTGACGAGGTGTTGTGCCGCTGCGCCGGTGCCGAACACGGCGAGTCCGCACACCAAGACCAGGTTGCGGGCAATCCTGCGATCGTGCGTCATGGAGAAGGTCCTTTCTCTCTCGGGTCGGGGTCTTGGGGCCGCTCTCGGTTTGGCTTTCGCGTCGTTGGTGGCAGTGGCTCTGCCATCGGGCGGCATCCGGAGTGGTGGTCGCCGGGCCGATCGGGGTGGGGGGGACCGGGCGGGCCCTCGGACCACCGGGTGGGGGCGGTTTCCCACCCTGTATACGGGCCAACCATCGGCGGGATGCCGCTTGCCCGACCAACCGGCGTCGGTTCGTCTAGATTACCAACTTCTGTCCTCGACACCAAACGCCCGGAGGCTCGCTTGCCCGTTCATATACCGATCATCCGAACCTGTCTCCGCCACGCCCGCCGCACGCTGATCGTCGACGATCGGCGGTCGTACCGGGGGGTGGAGATTCTCGTTGCCGCATTGCACGTCGCGTCCGAGATCGAACGCCGCTCGCAGACCCAGACCGTGGGGCTGCTGATCCCCACGAGCGGGGCGTTCCCGATCTGTGCGCTCGCGGGGTGGATGCTCGGCCGCACCGTCGTGCCGCTGAACTACCTGCTCAAGCCCGACGAGTTGCAGTACGTCATCGACGACTGCGGCTGCGACACGATTCTCACGGTCGAGCCGATGCTCGAGCATCTCGACGCGCGGCCGCGGGTTGAGAATCTGATCACGCTGGAGTCGCTCAACTTTCGTGGCGTGCCCGACCTTCGCTGGCCGGCGCGGCCGGGCGAGGACGAGGTGGCGTGTCTGCTCTACACCTCGGGCACCAGCGGCAAGCCCAAGGGGGTGATGCTGAGCCATCGCAACCTGCTGTCGAACGTGCAGCAGTGCATGGAGCACGTCGGGCTGCACGACGACGATATTTTGTTGGGTATCCTGCCGCAGTTCCATTCCTTCGGGCTGACGGTGTTGACGATTCTGCCCTTGGTTCGTGGGCTCAAAGCGGTGTACGCCGCACGGTTTGTGCCGCATCAGGTGGTGCGGCTGATCCGCGAGCACCGGCCGACACTGTTCATCGGGATCCCGTCGATGTTCAACGCGCTGCTGGCGGTGAAGAACGCCGAGTCGGAGGACTTCGCGTCGTTGCGGTACACCGTGTCGGGCGGCGAGCCTCTGCCCGAGGACATCTTCGAGCGCTTCCGCGAGCGGTTCGGGGTGACGATCTGCGAGGGGTACGGGCTGACCGAGACCAGCCCGGTGACCAACTGGTGCCGGCCGAAGGAATGGCGGCGGCGTTCGGTCGGCAACCCGCTGCCGGGGGTCGAGCAGCGAATCGTGAACCCCGAAACCGGGAGCGTCCTGCCGCGGGGGCGCGAGGGCGAGGTCTATGTCCGTGGCCCCAACCGGATGGTGGGCTACTACAACCTGCCCGAGGAAACCGCAAAGGCAATCGACCGTGACGGCTGGTTCCACACCGGCGATATGGGGTGTTTCGACGCCGACGGGCACCTCTCGATTACCGGCCGCATCAAGGAAATGCTCATCGTGGGAGGTGAAAACGTGTTCCCGCGCGAGATCGAGGAGGTGGTCAACCGCCACCCGTCCGTCCATGCCTCGGCGGTCATCGGGCAGACCGATCCGATGCGTGGCGAGGTTCCGATCGCGTTTGTCGAAATGGAGGAGGGGGCCGAGTTTGACGAGCAGTCGATCAGGAGCCTGTGCCGTGAGCACCTTGCGGGGTACAAGGTGCCGCGTGAGGTGCGGCTGGTGGAGACGCTGCCTCGGAACCCGACGGGGAAGATCGTGAGGCGAGAGCTCCAGCAGTTGCTGTAGTCTGGAGTTATTTGCTCTCGAGCTTTGTGCGGTATGGAGTTGGTCGCGGGTTGTCCCCTCGCTTGCGCGAGGGGCTCAAATCTCGGTACGAATCGTGTTTGCAAGTAGAGCCCCTCGTGCAAGCGAGGGGACACGGTGGCGCACAGGGTGCTCTACTCCGCCGCCTTGCGCGCCAGTGCGATAAACCGATCGAGCTCGGCAGGGATCGTGGGGGAACAGAAGTCGAGGATCTGCCGATCCGGCCCGACGAGGAAGAGCTTGATCGGGTGCAGGATGTTCCGCATGGTCGAGCCGTCGGCGAGCGTGATGGTGTTGTCGGCGTCATCGTCGGGCGAGATCTCAAACTTCATACTCTCGGCAACGATCCGCGCGGTCTCGCCGGGCGTTCCGGTGAGAAACGTCCAACGCGAGGTGTCGATCGCCATGCGGTCGGCGTACTTGCGCAGCTGTTCGGGGGTGTCGTGCTCGGGGTCAACACTGATGCTGACGAAGCGGACCGTCGTGTCCTCGAGCTCGGCGAACGCGCGCTTCATGTTCGCGGTGATCGCGGGGCACGCAACCTGGCAGTTGGTGAACATGAACGCGACAACGCTGATCTCGCCTTCGAGCAGCGTCTGGTCCACGTCCTGGGCGTCCTGGTTTACCAGCGCGAACCGGGGGATCGCGTACCCCTCCAGCCCGGGCCGGGACGTGAAGGTCTTGTTCCCGGAGACATCGCGCGGGCCGACCTGGGCCGCGTTGGTGCCCGGGGGCGGGGCGTAGATCGTCCCGCCGGGACCTGTTGATGCTTCGAGATTCTGGCCGACTGGTGCCTGTCGGGAAGATGCCATCCGCAGTGCTGCAAAGGACGCGAGCACCGCGAACGTCGTTGCCGCGACGAGAAGACCGATGATCCACTTGGGCATGGCGTCACTCCTTCGATCCATTGTAGAGCACTGTCGCTCGGCTGCGTACCGATCCGCACCCACAATCCGCGATGGCAGGTGACCGTTCGCGTCAGGACAGGGAACGGGTGCTCAGAAGAGGGTCCGCACCAACCCGTCGAGCACCATCACCACCAGCAGCAGCGGCAGGTGGATGATCGACGCGAAGAACACCCGCCGGGCATCCCCGCGCTCTTGCGTGCGCAACAGCTTGGCAACCAGACCGGCGAACAGCAGCCCGCTCACCGCTGCGGTAAAGAGGGTGACCGGCCCGAGCAACGCGGGCATCGCGACCACCGGCGCGATCGTCGCGGGGATGAGCAGCACGGTGAATGCCGCGATCACGATCGAGGTCTTGCGGCCCGAGCGATCGATCACCGGCAGCACCGCGTGCCCGCCGAGGGCGTAATCGTCTCGATACATCCACGCGATCGCCAGGAAGTGGGGGAGCTGCCAGATAAACATGAGCATGAAGAGCGACACGCCGCCGGGCAACAGGATCGCAGAGAACCCCGCGTCGCGGTACCCAGCGCACCAGCCGATCAGCGGCGGCAACGCCCCGGGGATCGCCCCGACAAGCGTCGCGGTCCAGGTCTGGGTCTTGAGCGGCGTGTAGAGAAGCAGATACACCAGCACGCACGCCGCCGAGACGGTCATCGCCGCCACGCCGCTGGTCAACCACAACACCGCCAGCCCGAGCACAACGAGCGCCATCGCGAACGCGAGCACCCGCGCGGGCGCGAGCGTGCCCGAAGGCAACGGCCGTTTGGCGGTGCGCGGCATGAGCGCGTCGCGGTCCCGCTCGGCCCACTGGTTGAGCGCGTTGGCACCGCTGGCTGAGAGCGCGGTCCCGACGATCGCGCCGACAACCAGCACCGCCAGGCTCCACCCACCCAGAGCAACATCTCCGGCGATCCACCGCTGCCCGAGCGCCATGCCCAGCCCGACCATCGAGGTGATGGTCACGAGCTTGGTGATGCCAGGCTTGGTGGTCTCGACGTACGCCGCGAGCGAGTCACGCCGTGTCCACGCGGCACCGCGCTCGGAGCGGCGGGTGGTGTGGGGTTCGACCGGAGAATGGGCAGCTGCAACTCGGCTCAACACGCGCTCCCGTTCGACAAAGAAAGGCCGGGAAAGGCCAAGGCGAAGGGCCGGGGCGTTCCCGGATTGCCTCGGGGCACTGTAGGCATTTAGCGTTCCAAAGGCGGCCCGAACCGCAGGTCGGCCCACACCGGGAAGTGGTCGCTGGGAAACTCTGCCCGGCCCGGCGGGATCGCCCGCCAGACACCCGCCCCGAGCACCTCGACCCCCCGCCCCCCCCGCCCCCCACGCGAAGGCAGCACATAATCCACCCGCAGCCGAAACGCCGAGGTGTCGTCGGCGTCGAGGCCGGCGATCTCGATCTCGCTCCGGGGCACGACCGACGCGTCGATCCGGTCGTCGGTCAGCAGCAGCCGTTCGATGGGGTTCTTGAAGCTCGACCCCTCGTCCGGGTCGGCGTTGAGATCGCCGAGGATCACAAACACCGCGCCCGCTTCGAGCCCGCCCGGCGTGTTGGCGTCGTCCACGATGTAGGAATCCCCCGAGATGTAATCAGCCCAGAAACGAATCTCATCGTGGTTCCGCTTCTTGTTCCGCATCTCCGGGCCGTCGAACGCCGGCGGCGTCGGGTGGCTGCACAGCAGGTGGACCACTCGCCCGTTGGGCAGCAGGATCGGCACGTCCCAGTGGCTCTTGGAACTCAGGCGGAACAGCCCGAGTTCCTCCTCGCTGTACCACGGCTCGCGGGTCTCGGGGTCTCTGGGCAGAAACGCCCCGGGCATGTAGCTCCAGGGAAGCAGCCGGAACGTCCGCACGTTGTCGCTGTCGATCGTCAGCCTTCGATCGACCAGCAGCGCCATGCCGTACTGCCCGGGAAAGGTGCCAAAGCCCCAGCAATCGCCGCCGAACGCGCGGCCCTCGGCGGTCTGCCCGGACTCGGGGGGGGCGGGCGGCTCGGGAAACTCGCTGACGATCTCGCCCGAGCGGTCAAGATCAAACCCGCTGGGCATCCCGGTGTTGGTCGGTGCCATAAACGCGGCAAAGTCGAGCCCGCGTAGCCCCTCGGCCTGCGGCACCGAGAGGTAGTGCTCGACAAACCGCCTCGCGTTCTGCCCGGTCTCGGCGTCGGCGGGCACGTCCGGCGCCCCCGGCACGTCGTAGGTGATCTCATTGAGCAGGATGACGTTGGGGCGCAGCCGCTGAATGACCTCGGCGATCGAGCGCAGCCGGGCGTCGTCGCCGTGCATGAGCGACGCGGTGCGGACGTCCTCGAGGTTGAACGTCGCGACCCGGATCGTGACCGAGCCGGTCTGGGCGACAGCGGTCGCGGTGACCAGCAGCGCGAGCAGCACGCCAAGCATCCGGCACGCTCTGGGGCGCGGGGTTGGGCGCGGGGTGGAGTGGGGGGTTGAGTGGGGGGTGGAAGCAGAACGCATCGGTGTCTCTCTCCCAGCGGCCCGGGGTCGCCGGGCCGCGGTGTGCAAGGCACATGCTATTCAACCCCGGGACTCGCGATCCTGAACGCCGAGGCTCGCATTCCTCAACGACCTGTGCTCCTCGTTCCTGCTCCCCCTCCCGCGCCCCGCGGGAGGGGGCCGGGGGGAGGGTTCTTCGTCTTTCGTTTCACGCGAACACACCCAGCGGGCGGTGCTGCTCAAACCCTTGGCCGGTGGCAGGAGTGGTCATCCATCCGTGCCACTGGGGGCAGGCATATCCACCCGCCGCAAAAGAGAAACGGCCCGGATCCTCCGATCCGGGCCGCCTTGGTTTCATGTGCTCTTCGTGGCCTTCGCGTTCAGGCTCTTACGCCGCGAGGCCGAGCTCGGTGGTGCCGGCGTCGGTGGACTGCTCGGCGGTCACGCCCAGGCGGACGG
>JAUZRR010000014.1 GCA_030950285.1 Planctomycetota bacterium
CGCTCGCGGACCGTGCGACGGCCGACGTGCCAGAGGGCGTCGGTCGCGTTGATCTCCGCAGCATCCTCGGCTCTGAGCACGGAAAAAGCACGGAGAAACTCGTCGTCGTGCCCCGTGCGGAAGAGGACAAAGAGCGCAGCCCGCGCGACCTCGGCGTCCAGCGACGCGGGCTGATCGCGGAGCATCGCCTCGAACAGGCGGGCGGCGTCGCTGTCGCGACCGGCGAGGGAGAGCGTCGCAAAGAGATCGGCGTAACGCTGGTCGGTCGCGGCCTGCCTGAATAGGTCGTTGAGATACACCGTGTCTTCAAGGGGCAGCTCGGTTTCCGCGACGGGCGACTCGGGGCGGATCGAGTAGAGCGGATCACCCAGGACCGAGATGCGCCACACCGGCGCGTCGTCGAGCCGACCGACTGCGCCGAACGCCATGCCCGTGAGCAGCCGTTTGGCGACGAACGGCGTGGGGACGAACGCTTGGAGGTAGGGCTCGTGGACCGATCCGATGTAGGCAAACACGCCGCGTTCGAGCCAGCGACCGGCGACGGTGTTGGGCCGTCCGGGCGCGACGGCCGACCAGGAGTGGACCATGTGGACCGCAGCGGGAACGTCCAGCAGCGGCACGTCGCCGGCGTAGGCCCGCGAGCCTGACAGGTCGAACCACCCCCGGTTGCCGCTGGAGTTGATGAGGATGAGGCCGGCGTGGACGGGGCGCTGGGCGCGGAGTTTCCAGTCGGCAGCCGTGTTGCGGGGCTCGTCGTCGAGCATCGCAAGCATCCCGGCGTCGTCGAAGGCTTGGCTGGCGAGGGTGCCGTCCCACTGCACCCAGGGCTCGGTGGAGGCGTAGCCGTCGAAGGTCCAGGTCGAGCGGGGGCGGAGGAAGAGCGCGCACATCGCGCGGTAGGCAGCCCGCGGTTCAGAGCCGAAGATTTGCCCGGCCCACGCCCAGCGTGCGGCGTCCTGGGTTGCGCCGGATCGGCCGAGGCGGTCGGTCGTCGCGGCGAACTCGTTGGGTGAGGTTTTGGTGCGCGCCGGCAGCGAGCCGCAGATGGTGACCGCGTCGATCGCGTCGCCGAGCCCTTGCCAGGGGAGTGGGAGTTGGGCGCAGAGGCTTTCGATGGTGCTGGAAAAAGCGTCGGTTTGGGCGTGGTCGAGCGATCTGTTGATGGCGAGTGCGGGAAACTCGGTCCAGAGGATGGGCTGCCCGCGCCCGGCGGCGAGGGCGAGGGCAGCGGTCCATGCCGGGTCGCGCCGGTCGGCGAGGATCACACCCGGGCTGGTGAGGCCGAGCGCGAGCCACGCGCGGACGAGTTGGGCGGGGGTGGGTGGATCTGACTCGGCTTCGGCTGGTGGGTCGAACCCCCACGACCTGGGCAGGGCGGCGTCTGCGAGTTGGCGTGCGTTGGGCACCGCGCGGCGGGGGCGCATCGGGCTGCCGGGGCGGAGGCTGCCGGCGGGGGCTTGCCAGCGCACGACGTGCTCGGGCTGAAATCCTCGAACGAACCGCGCGATGTCTTCTTGCGCAGTCCACGAGCCGTCGTCGATGAGCACGGGGTAGATCGCTTTGGGCGCCCAGCGTGCGATCGCTTCGGCGTAGCTTGCGGGGTCGGGGACGATGACGACGGTGCGGATGACGGGGCGGGCTGCCAGCAGCGCCCCGGCACGGCGGCCGAGCAGCACGCCGGGGTGCATCTGGGCGGGTGCCACGGTGGGGGTGGGGGCTTGCTCGGGTTGGTCTTGCGGTGGTGCGGTGTCCTGCGCGACGCTCACCGTTGCGGCGGCGAGCATCGCGGCGACGACCAGCACGCGGGATATTCCGGTCGGGGTGGTTGGCATCGTCACACTGTACCGCCTGTGTACACTTCGGCTCCATGCCCAGCCTCACTCGTGACCAGTTTGTGACACTCGTGCAGCAAGAGCGGGCCCGGACCCCCGAGGCGGTGCTGGCGGTGCCGATTCAGGTCCGGCTGTTGTCGGATCAACTGACGCCGGTGCTCGCGTACCGGAGGCTGGTCTCGGGCGACGAGCGGACCGCGCCCTCGTTCCTGCTCGAATCGGTCGAAGGCGGGGATCGGCAGGGGCGGTACTCGATCCTCGGCGCCCAGCCGATCGTCGAGGTGGTGGCTTGTCAGCACAGCGTCCGCATCACCGACCACCGCACGGGGACCGACAGCCAGAGCGACTCGGCCAACCCGCTGCTTGAGCCTCGGCTGCTCACCGAGCGGGTGCGGCTGGTGCACCCGCCGGCCCGCTCGCCGCGGGAGGAGCTGCCCGGGTGTCCGCTTGGCGGGTGGTTCGGGTATGCAAGTTACGACACGGTGCGGTACGCCGAGCCTGAGAAGCTGGCGTTTGCCGATGCGCCGCACGATGACCGTGAACTGCCCGACATGCACTTTGCGCTCTACGACGGGCTGGTGGCGTTCGATCATGTCGGCAAACTCATACATGTGGTGCAGATCGCGATGGTCGAGCCCGGGCAGGACGCGGGGGTTGCGTACGACGAGGCAGCCGCGAAGCTCGAAGCGCGCGTGCAGCGGGTGAACCAGCCCCAGCAGCACGCAACCCCCCTGCCGCCCGGGCGGGTTGGTGCCGAGCGGCCGGTGCAGCCGATGCCGTCCAACACCACCCGCCAGCAGCACGCCGCGATGGTCGAGAAGGCGAAGGAATACATCCGCGCGGGGGATATTTTCCAGGTCGTGGTGGGGCAAAGGTTTGAGCGTGAGAGTCGTGTCGATCCGTTCGACGTGTACCGGGCGCTGCGGGCGGTGAACCCGAGCCCGTACATGGTGTACATGCAGTGTGCCGGGTGCATACTTGTGGCGTCGAGCCCGGAGATTCTGTGCCGGGTGCGGCGGCAGGCGGGGGGCGGGCTTGTGCTGACCAACCGCCCTCTGGCGGGCACGCGGCGGCGGGGCATGACCAACGCTGAGGACCTCGCGCTGGAGACCGAGCTGCTCGCCGATGAGAAGGAACGGGCCGAGCACGTGATGCTGGTGGACCTTGGGCGCAACGACGTGGGCAAGGTCGCGTGTGCCGGCTCGGTCGAGCTGCCCGCGGTGATGGAGATCGAACGCTACAGCCACGTGATGCATATCAGCTCGACGGTGACCGGCGAGCTGCGCGCGGGGTACGACGCGTGGGACGCGCTGATCGCGACGCTGCCGGTGGGGACGATCTCGGGTGCGCCCAAGATCCGCGCGATGCAGATTATTGACGAGCTCGAGCCGGTGCGGCGGGGGCCGTATGGGGGCGGGATGGGGTACGTCTCGCTGGATGGCGAGATGGATATCGCGCTGGCGTTGCGGACGATGGTGGTGCCGACGGGTGGCTGTCGCGGGCTGGAAAGCCCGCCCCCCTGTGAGGAAAGCCCGCTCTCCTGTGGTGCAGATGGGGTTGTCTGGACGTATTACATCCAGGCGGCCGGGGGGATCGTCGCGGATTCCCAGCCCGAGCCGGAGTTCATGGAAACGGTGAACAAAGCCGCAGCCCTGGCGCGGGCGGTGGACCTGGCCGAGTCGGCGTTTGGTGCTTCCGAAACCTGAAACCGGGTCGTATAATCCGGGCGTGATCGAATCGCCGTCTCCATCTCCTGCGAAGGTGCCCGCCAAGTCGCCGGCGAGATCGACGCCCAAGCGTCGGCCCGCCAAGCCCGCACCCAAACGCCGTCCGAAGCCTCAGGAGCGCACCTGCGACAAGCCCGAGCAGCCTCGGGCGTGGAACGTGGTGCTGCTCGACGACGACGACCACAGCTACGAGTACGTCATCGCGATGATGCAGGAGATTTTCAGGCACACGCTGGAGCGGGCGTTTCTTGTTGCGCGGGCGGTGGATTCTGAAGGCCGGGCGGTCTGTCTGACGACGCACAGGGAGCACGCCGAGCTGAAGTGCGAGCAGATTCATGCGTTCGGGCGGGACCCGCTGATCGCGGGGTGCAAAGGGTCGATGTCGGCGATTCTCGAGCCGGCCGACTTTGGGGATGACGGCGACGAGACGGGCGACGGGCGGGAATAGGCAGCGGGCCGAGCGGGCCGGGGCGTGCAGGATGGTGTGCCCTCGCGTCAGGGGACTCACGGTGCAATGATCTGTGCATGTCCACACCTCTGGTGATCCAGGCCGAAGACCTTGACGCCGAGCCGGCCGCGTGGCTCGGTGAGCGGTGCGAGCTTGTGCGGTGCGGGCAGGATGATCCGCGGTTTGTGCGGCTGCTCGCGCGGGCTGCCGGGTTGGTCGTGCGGACCTACACGCAGGTGACCGGCGAGTTGCTCGAAGCTGCGCCGAATCTTCGAGTGGTGGCGCGGGCGGGGGTGGGGGTTGACAACATTGATCTGGAAGCCTGTTGGGCGCGCGGCGTGGTGGTGCTCAACACCCCCGGCGTCAACACCCGGGCGGTGGTCGAGTTCGTGTTTGCCGCGATGCTCGACGCGCTGCGGCCGCGGGTCTACCTGCACGAGGCGCTCGAGCAGTCCCGCTGGAACGCGACCCGCAAATCGCTCGAAGCGCCGAAGCAGCTTGCCGATTGCACGCTGGGGATCTGGGGCATGGGGCGGATCGGCTCGCAGGTCGCTCGGGCTGCGCGGGCGCTGGATATGACGGTGGTGTATCACGATTGCCGGGAGATTGACAGCGATTTGCGGTTCGGGGCTGCGCCCTTGGGTCGTGACGAGATGCTGGCGCGGGCCGACATCGTGACGGTGCATGTCGATGGGCGGAAGAGCAACTACCGGATCGTTGACGCCGCGGCGTTTGCGCGCATGAAGGCGGAGGTGGTGTTTCTCAACACGAGCCGGGGTGCGGTGGTTGATCCGGTGGCGTGCGCGGAGTTTTGTGTCGATCATCCCGAGGCCGCTGCGATTCTGGACGTGCATGACCCCGAGCCGATCGTGGAGACAAGCCCGCTTTTGGAGATCGCCAACGTGCATTTGTCGCCGCATATCGCGGGGGGGACGCGGGCGGCCAAGCGCGAGATGAGCTGGGTGGTGCGGGATGTGTGGCGGGTGCTCCGCGGCGAAGCGCCCGAGCATCCGGTCTTGCCGAGCGATCGCGGGGTGGAGTAGGTCCTACCCCCGGCGGAGAGCCTCGGCGTCCATGCGGCGTGCTTCGGCCTGGGCGTAGCGCATCCGGACAACGGGGTAGAGCCCGCCCATAAGCCCGGCGAGCAGGCTGCCTCCGAGCACCAGAGGCAGCCAGACGTGCACGGGCTGGTGCTGCACGATCGCGACGACCCCGGCGATGAGCAAGGCAACACCGAACGCCGCCATCGCGAGTTGTCCGCCGAGGACTGGGCCGCGTGCGATGCCTTTGGGCGCGCAGATGCCGACGACCGAGCCGAAGAGCCCGCCGAGGACGCCGATGGCGCTGCCTCCGATCGCGCCGATGAGGCCGGCGTCCTGGTTGGTCCACCAGTCGTTCATCTTGTGTCTCCTTTGGGGTGGGTTGTGCCTGGGGTTGGTGCTGTGGTGCTGGTGCTTGAGGCATGTGCAGCGGCTTGCCTGGCGGTGTCGCGGACGCGCCGGGCGGCCGAGGCGGTGATCTCGCCGCGCTCGAGCAGCGTGGCGAGGAGTTCGGTGAGCTCGTCGGGCTGGCGGCCTTCGATCGTCTCGCGGAGGCGGCCGATGACCCGATCCACCCGGGTGCGGATGGTGGGGTAGCTCACGCTGTAGGCCTCGGCGAGCCCCTTGAGCGAGCCCGACCGGAGCACCAGCTCGGTGATGAGGTCGAGATCCTCCCGAGGGAGGGCGAGCAGCGGGTGCTCGGGGGCCTTCGAGGGCGCGGTATTCAAGGAATGCAAAGTCATTCTTGATATTGTGCAAGATAGTTACACAATATCAATAGATATTTGTAGATTATTGAGTATTTTTGGCGCTGCTCTTTCTGTCCTAGAGTTTGGCATGATTCAACTGGGCGTCAATATTGACCACATCGCGACCGTTCGGCAGGCGAGATACCGGGGGGTGGTGGGGGTGGTGGGGGTGGTGGGGGACGGTTCGAGGGCAGATCGGCCCGAGCCGGACCCGGTGCGGGCGGCCCACGAGGCGGAGTTGGGCGGGGCCGACGGCATCACGGTGCACCTGCGCGAAGACCGTCGGCACATCGTCGATCGGGATGTCGAGCTGCTCCGCGCGCTGGTGGCGGTGAAGCTCAACCTCGAGATGGCAGCCACCGCCGAGATGGTCGGCATCGCCTGCCAGCTGGGCACCGACACCGCGATGCTGGTGCCCGAGGGGCGGGAAGAGGTCACGACCGAGGGCGGTTTGGACGTTGCGGGGCAGCGTGAGCGGATCGGGCCGGCGGTGCAGAAGCTCAAGAGCGCCGGGCTGATCGTGAGTGCGTTTATTGACCCCGATCTTTCGCAAGTCGAGGCAGCGGGGGAGGTTGGGTTTGACGTGTGCGAGGTGCATACCGGGCCGTACGCGCGGGCGTTTGCCGAGGCGGGGGGCGACTTTCGGCGTGATGCGCTGGCGGCGGCACTCGAGGAGGTCGTGGTCGCGGGTGGGGCGATCCGGGCGGCGGGGATGCGGTTCAACGCCGGGCACGCGCTGAACTACCACAATGTGCAGCCGATCGCGGCGTTGCCCGGCATCGAAGAGTTGCACATCGGGCACGCGATCGTGAGCCGGGCGGTGTTTGTCGGGCTCCGCGAGGCGGTGCGGGAGATGAAGGGGTTGATGCGGGAGGCGGTGGGGGGATAGGCGATGGCGTGTGCCGGAAGACCCTGATGGAGCTTCTGAAGGGGGCTCATGGGGGGGCTCATGCTCGGATCGTGGAAACTTCTTCTTTGGTTCCGCGGAGTTCCGGCTTAGAATCACCGTGACTATGGCAAAGACTCCCCCGGCCGAGAACCAAACACCGGCCGAGACAGACAACCAGACGGCTCCCGGGAAGACGTTGCGGCCGAAGCGCTTCGCCAGCCCCGAGACCGCGATGAAGTATCTCGACAGCCACGTCAATGTCGAGCGGATGCGTCCTGCGCACATCGGGAAGGACACTTTCAAGCTCGACCGGATGCGGGCGATCCTCGAGGCGCTCCACAACCCGCACGAGGGGCTGAAGTTTGTCCACGTTGCGGGCAGCAAAGGCAAGGGCTCGATCGTCGAGATGGCGGCCAGCGCGCTGACGGCGTGCGGCTACGGGGTGGGGGTCTTCACCAGCCCGCACCTGACCGACATCCGCGAGCGGATCCGTATCGGGAACGAGTTGGTCACGGTGGAGGAGTTTGTGCGTGCGCTGGGGCACGTTGGTGCGGCGGCCGAGTCGGTCGCGGCAGAGCACGGGGCGGCGACGTACTTCGAGCTCCTGACCGCGATGGCGTTCAGATACTTTGCTGAGCGCGCAGTTGATGTCGTGGTGGTCGAGGTCGGGCTCGGGGGGCGGCTTGACACGACCAACGTGATCACGCCTGAGTGCAGCGCGATCGCAGCAATCCATCTCGAACACACGCAGCTGCTCGGGGACACGCTCGAGAAGATCGCTCGCGAGAAGGCCGGCATCATGAAGCCGGGCGTGACGACGTATACGTTCAAGCAGGACGACGGGGTGATGGAGGTGTTCCGCGAGACGGCCGAGCAGGTCGGCGCGAAGCTTCTGGTGCTGGGTGAGGACGTTGATTTTTCATGGCGGTTCGAGTCGAGCCCGGAGCTCGGGCCTCATGCGCGGGTGTGTCTTTCCAGCGAACACTCGAACCACGAGCACCTGCCGGTGCCGCTGCCCGGGCAGCACCAGGCGGTGAACTGCGGCCTGGCGCTGGCGCTGCTCGACGGGCTGCGGCAGCGCGGGTTTGACACCGCCGAGCGGCCGGTCGCGGTGGGGCTTGAGCAGACGCAGCGGTTTGGTCGGCTCGAGCAGGTGTGGAAGATGCCGCGGATTTTGATTGATGGAGCGCACACGCCCGAGAGCATTCACGCGCTGGTCAAGGCGATCGGGGCGCACATCCGGTACGACTCGATGGTGGTGGTGTTCGGGTGTGCTGCCGACAAGGACGTGGCGGGGATGATCGACAAGATCGGGCTCGGGGCGGACAAGATTCTCTTTACGCGGGCGACGGCGAACCCGCGTGCGATGGACCCGGCCGAGCTGCAACGGCTTTATAGCGAGCGGCACGGGAAGATGGCGCAGGTCGAGCCGACGCTCAAGGACGCGATCAACACCGCGGTCAAGTCGGTGAGCCGGGGGGATCTGATTCTGGTGACGGGGTCGTTTTATCTGGCGGGGGAGGCGAAATCGCGGTTGCAGGCGGCGGCGGCGAAGCGCAAGCCCCAGAGCGAGGTCGAAGCCAAGCCCGGCTGAGCGGTGGTCGGGACGGCTGAATGCAGCCCGGGCTTGATCCGGCGGCGGGTTTGTCCGATACTTCCGGCGTGAACCCCTCGCCCATACAGCTTGGTGATGAGCTTCTGACGACCCGCTGAGTGCGGCTGCGGCATCCCGTGTGTTTCCGGGCTCCGCGTGCTGCGGGGCCCGGGTGTGTTTTTGGGGTTCTGCTGTTCCGGGCTTTCTTGTGAGTCCAGACCGTACGACCCGGGATGTACCCGAACCCGTTCTTCCGATTCTGGCTTTTCTTGTCCCTCCGATCGCGAGTGCACCATGACCACCGAAACCAACCCCAACGATGCTGCGGCAACGCCGGACGAGAGCCTTCCTGAGATCGCGCCCTACCGCTATACCGCGGCGCTGGCCGACACGATCGAGACCAGGTGGCAGGCGTGGTGGGACGAGCACGAGACGTTTCGTGCGCGCAACCCCGGGGAGGATGGGTTTGACAGCACCAGGCCGAAGTTTTATTGCCTTGATATGTTCCCGTACCCGTCGGGTTCGGGGCTGCACGTGGGGCACCCCGAGGGGTACACCGCGACGGACATTATTTGCCGGTACAAGCGGATGCGGGGGTGCAACGTGCTGCACCCGATGGGGTGGGACGCGTTCGGGCTGCCGGCTGAGCAGTATGCGATCCAGACGGGTGTGCATCCGGTGGTGACGACCCGCAACGCGATCGACAACTTTCGCAGACAGCTCAAGCGGTTCGGGTTCAGCTACGACTGGTCGCGCGAGTTCGGGACGATCGACGAGAGCTATTACCGCTGGACGCAGTGGATCTTTTTGCAGGTGTACCACGCGTGGTTTGACGCTGAGCAGAACAAGGCCAGGCCGATCGCTGAGCTGGTGGAGGAGTTTGCTTCGGGCGCGCGCACGGTGCGGCTGAACCCCGCGGCGGCGGAGTATGCCGGCTCGGGCGATGTGCCCGGGGGGACCAACATCGGCGAGTGGAACAGGCTCGACGAGGACACCCAGCGGATGGTGATCGACTCGTATCGGCTTGCGTATATCGGGCAACAGACGGTGAACTGGTGCCCCAAGCTGGGCACGGCGTTGGCGAACGAAGAGGTCATCGACGGCAAGAGTGAGAGGGGCGGGTTCCCGGTTTTCCGCAAGCCGATGCAGCAGTGGATGTTCCGGATCACGACGTACGCCGATCGGTTGCTCGATGGGCTTAAGGATGTGGACTGGCCGAACTCGACCAAGACGATGCAGGCCGAGTGGATCGGCCGGAGCGAGGGCGCGGAGATTGACTTCCCGGTGGTGAGCAGCGACGGCGACCCGTTGGGGCCTTCGCTGCGCGTGTTTACGACGCGGCCGGACACGATCTATGGCGCGACGTACATGGTCGTTGCGCCCGAGCACCCTTTGGTGGACGAGGCGCTGGAGTATCCCGGGCCGGGCGTGGATGAGGAGAAGCTGCGGGCGTATGTCGAGTGGTCGCGGAACCGGACGGACGTGGAGCGGATGGGGTCGAAGGAGAAGACCGGCTGCGCGACGGGGATGTTTGCCCGCAACCCGGCGACGGGGAAACCGATCCCGGTGTGGACGAGCGACTATGTGCTGATGAGTTATGGCACGGGGGCGATTATGGCGGTCCCCGGTCAGGACCAGCGGGACTGGGACTTTGCGACCGAGTTCGGGTTGCCGATTGTGCGGACGGTGCAGCCGCCGGAGGGGTTTGCCGGCGAGGCGTACACCGGTGACGGGCCGGCGATCAACTCGGCGATGCTCGACGGGTTGTACATGGGGCCGGCGAAGGCGCGGATGATCGCGTGGCTTGAGGAGCGTCACGCGGGGCAGCGGAAAGTAAACTTTCGGCTGCGGGACTGGCTGTTCAGTCGGCAGCGGTACTGGGGCGAGCCGTTCCCGATCGTGTGGGACTCGCGCGGGCGGCACCACGCGGTGGGTGAGGGGGCGTTGCCGGTGAAGCTGCCGGAGATGGCCGACTATGCGCCGGTGGAGAGTGAGGATCCGCAGCCGCTGCTTGGCAAGGCGACGGACTGGGTCGAGACGACGGCGGGGGAGGCGATGGTCGAGGGGCTTGATCCTGAGACGAAGGTGAGGCGCGAGACCAACACGATGCCGGGGTGGGCGGGGAGTTGTTGGTATTTCTTGCGGTACTGCGACTCGGGGAACAGCGAGCGGTTTGTGGGGGAGGAGGCCGAGCGGTATTGGATGCACGGGCCGAAATCACGCCGGGCTGAAGAACTGAGCGAAGGCGGCGTAGACCTCTACATCGGCGGGGCCGAGCACGCGGTGCTGCACTTGCTGTATGCGCGGTTCTGGCACAAGGTGTTGTTTGACCTGGGGCACGTCTCGACCGAGGAGCCGTTCAAGCGGTTGTTTCATCAGGGGTTGATTACAAGCCATGCCTACCAGCGGGACGATAAGACGCTGGTGCCGATCGACGAGGTTGATGTCGCAGAGGACGGCAGCGCGGTCGAGCGGGCGACCGGTGTGGCGGTCACGCAGATCGTTGCCAAGATGAGCAAGAGCCTGAAAAACGTGGTTAATCCGGATGATGTGATCGCGGAGTATGGCGCGGATACCTTTCGACTCTACGAGATGTACATGGGGCCGCTCGACGCGAGCAAGCCCTGGAACACGACCGACACGATCGGGCTGTATCGCTTTTTGCAGCGGGCGTGGCGGCTGGTGGTCGATGAGGACACCGATGCGCTGAAGCTGCTCGACACGGCTGACGAGGCGGTCGAGAAGCAGTTGCACCGGACGATCGCCAAGGTGGGCGAGGACATCGAGAAGCTGGCGTTCAACACCGCGATCGCAGCGATGATCCAGTTTGTGAATGCTGCGACGACAGCCGGTGGGATCACGCGTGACCAGCTCGATCGGTTTGTGCGCGTGCTTGCGCCCTTTGCGCCGCACATGGGCGAGGAGCTCTGGCACCGGCTGGGCGGGCACGAGGGCGGCGGATCGGTCACGTACGCGGCGTGGCCGGACTACGACGAGGCGATGCTGCGCGATGATGAGGTCGAGATCGTGGTGCAGATTCTTGGCAAGGTCCGCGCCAAGCTCATGGTGCCGGCGGACGCGGACGCGGCGGCGCTCGAGGCGTTGGCGCTGGCCGACCCGAAGGTGCAGGGGCTGATCGAAGGCAAGACGGTGCGGAAGGTGATCGCGGTGCCGGGGCGGTTGGTGAATATTGTGGCGAACTAAGGCTGCGATCTATTATCGTGTGTTGTTGTTAGGTTTGGGATGGATGGGTCGGTGTCCCCTCGCTTGCGCGAGGGGCTCTACACCGCATACCAGGATATTTCTGATTCCCGTGTGCTTCTTTGACAGAGCCCATCGCGCAAGCGAGGGGAGAGGACGGCACGCCTGTGTGCTGGGATATTGTCATGCGAATCTCACAATATTCTTGTGTTCGGTCAGCTGAAGGTCGCTTGAGAGCGGGAGTATGAAGAGCAAAGGCACCCTCCCCCCAGCCCCCTCCCAGAGGGAGTGGGAGCAGGAAAGGGCAAGGCGGCATAGCGAGAAGGCAGGTCGCGCTGGAAGAAAGAGTAGAACATATATTATGTTCTGAAGCCGCGTTATTTGGTGGGCAGCACGACGGTCGAGTCGCCGGCGGTGATGAGGATGACGCCGTCGAGGAGGCCGAGGCGGCGGGGGCGGTCGCGGAGGGCGAGGGTCTGGGTATGGAGTGCGCGGCCGGTGGTCGCGTCGAGCAGGTGGAGGCGGTAGACGCCCGGTGCGCCGGGCAGCGGGTCGCGCTCGACCATGACGATGCGGTTGTGGGCGATGGTGGGCTGGACCATACTGTTGGCGAGCGGGGTGATCGCGTCGGCGGCGAGGAGTTCGCCGGTGAGAGGGTCGATGCTGGCAAACCCGGCGGGGCTGAGCAGGACGAGTTTGCTGTTGTTTTCGACTGCGTCGATGGGCTCACCCAGTTCCAGGCAGCCGGCGGTATCGAGGCGGTCGTCGATCAACGCGCCGGTTTGCGGGTCGATGAGCACCAGCTCGCGCATGGTGGTCTGGACGAAGAGCCGATCGGCGATCGACCATGCGCCGGCGGTTTGCTCGACCGCGATGTCGGTGAGTGACCATTGGGGGATTGCTTCGGGGAGGGAGAGCGCGACGATGCCTCGGGCAAAGCCGACGATGGCGCGGCCGGTGCCCGGGGCGACGTGGACCCAGCGCACGTCGCTGCCGGTGTGTCCTTGGGCGGGGGAGAATCGGCTGATCTCTTCGCCGCTTGCGAGGTCGAGTGTGAGGATGATGGGTTCGCCGGCCGAGTCGTCGTTGGGCGGGGTTGAGGTGCCCGCGAGGACGAGGACGCCGTCGCCGGCGGCGCAGTCGTTGACGCGCTGGCAGACGGTGCGCCGGGCCCAGGCGACGCGCCCGGTCGCAAGATCGACCGAGACGACGCGTCCGGAGCGCGAGACGAGCGCGACACTGGTTTCGTCGATCGCGAGCAGGAGGTCGCTGGGGTTGACCCGGCCGTCGAGCGGGGCGTCAAAGCGTTCTTGTGCGCCGCCGACTGGGCCGCGGGCGGTGGCGAGGGCTTCGGCGAGGTGGTCGGCTTTCCAGAGTTCGCGGCCGTCGTTGGGGTCGAGCGCGCGAATGATCCCGCCCTGGTCGCTGGGCTCAAAGAGCAGGATGCGGTCGGCCTGGTGGCGGAGGAGGGCGGGCTTGGTGGCGTAGGGCGCGGTCCAGGCCGGTTCGATCGGCGTGCCATTCTCGGCGAGTTTCCAGAGGCCGACGCGGCCTTCGGTGAGCATCATCACGCCGGGATGTTTGGTAAACGCGTCGTGGCGGTCGAGGCTGCGCATGAGGACCCACCCGGGCAGCTCGGTGGCGTTTGGCGTGATGGTGTCGCCGATGGTGGCGCGGGTGTTGCGGGCCTGGTATCGGCTTTGGAGGAGCGCGGAGATGGCGTCGCGGTCGACCGGTTCGCCGTGTGCGACCGGGTCAAGACCGGGCCAGTGGGACTCGATGCGGTGGAGGAGCGAGGTCGCGGTGTCGAGGCGGTTGGCGTTGACCAGCCCGAGGAGGCGGCCGCCGAGAAGCTCGGCGATGCGGGCGTTCTCGACGGGGACACCAACGGCGCGGCTTGCTTGGGCGGCCTCGATGCCTCGGGCGTAGGCGTGGTCGGCAGCGAGCGGGCGTCCCTTGGCGGTGTGCACGCTCGCGGCGGCGAGCCAGGCGGCGGGTGCGGTGCTGCTGCGGGGGTAGGCGCGGGCGAGCGATTCGTACGCGGCTGCTGCTGTGCGTTGGGGATCGAGCGCAGCAAAGTCGAGGCGGGCCTGATTCTCGAAGGGGGCGTAGAGATCGGGGCTGCCAGCGTCGAGCAAGCGGTCGAGTGTGGCAAGGGCGTGGAGTTCTGCGCGCACGCTCGACGCGCCCCGCGCCCACGCGGCCGCTGCGAGGTCGGGGTCTGCCAGGACAGCCTGGCAGTCGGCGACCGCTTGCGTCTGGTTGCCGAGCTTGTCGCGGAGGGCGGCACGCATCAGCAGGTGAGTGGCGCGTTCGGCGGGTTCGACGGCGACGGCTTCCATGCGGGCAGCGACACCTTCGAGGACGTCGGCGGGGATGGGGTCGGGCAGGGCGGCGTTGTTGTCAGGTGCGGCGGGGATCGGGCGTTCGCTCTCGCGGAGGATTCCGAGCAGGAGGGTGAACAGCCGTTGTTGCGCGGGGCGCAGCGTGGGGCTGAGCGGGTCGAGGGCCATCGCGTCCAGGGCGCGGTCAACGGGGTCGAGGACCGAGTCGTACCGCTCTGCCCGCGCGGCGAGTTCGGCGAAGGTGATCGCGGTGTTGGTGTCGGCGGGGTTGGCGTCGAGGCGTTCGGCGAGCACTGCGGCGGCGTCTTCCCAGACCAGGTAGCTGTGCAGTTGTTGGTTGTCGATGGTGAGGAGTTGGGTGCGCAGGGGGAGGACATTTCCGGGCGCGTCGAGGGGGATGCCGGCGACGGGCTCGAAGGACTGAAAGTCGAGGACGGCGACGCCGGTTTCGACGGGGACGAGCAGGGCATCGCCGCCCGCGACGACGCGACCCATGATGCCGGGTGCGGGGATGTGTTTGGACACGCGGAGCGGGGCGTCGATGGCGTTGGCGATCGAGACGGATGCCATGCTGGTGGGCGAGACCGCGACGAGGCGGCCGTTGTGGGCGAAGATGTATCCGGGGCGGTGCTGCTGGCTGCCGAAGTCTTGTGTGGTGCGGCGGCCGAGGATCGCGCCGGTTTTGAGATCGAGTCGGAGGAGTTCGCTTCGGTCGGGCGAGAGTGTGAGGAGGGTGTCGCCGTCGATGATGGGTTGGGAGGAGGCCCATGGCAGGCGGGAGGTGGGCAAACGGCTTTCGACGCCGGGGAGCTGGCGGACCCAGCGGAATCGGCCGCTGCCGGCTTCGACAGCGGAGATGACGCCGAGTTCGTCTGCACGGTAGACGACGCCGTGGTGGAGTGTGGGCCAGTCGCTCCACTGGCCTCGGCCGCCGTAGGAGAGCCAGCCGGCGCTGCCGCAGAGCCTGACCCATCGGACCGAGCCGTCGGCGAGGTTGATCCCGACGAGGAAGGCGCTGGCGAAGCGTCTGGCTTGTGAGATCTTTCGGACCGCGACGATGGCGGTGTCCCCTTCGATGAGGGCGGGGCCTCGGGTCGAGCTCTCTTGGAGTTGGGGGTCGAGCTCGTCGATGTAGGTGGACCAGAGGACGCGACCTGTGCGTGTGTCGATGGCGTGGAGGCGTGGGTCTCCCGAGCGCGAGCCGTTGGTCACGACGCCGGTCGCGGCCAGCAGCAGGCGGCCGGAGATTGTGAGGGTGTTGGATTCTTCGGCGTCGCGGCTGTTGTTTCTGCGGTAGGGCGCCGAGGCGTACAGGGACTCGAGCTCTTCGCGTTCGTAGTCGGCGCCGCGCGGTTTGGTGCGCCACTTTGGGGTCAGGGTGAAGCGGTCCCACGCGGCGATCCAGAGCCCGTCGTTGGTGTAGACGGTGTCTCCGGAGACGGTCGGGTAGAGGTAGGGGAACTCGGGCGTGGGGCGGCCGCGGCGGGTGCGTATCACGGCGTCGTCTTCGGCTGCTGTGTCGGTGCGGAGTGGGGCCGAGCAGAGCGGCGAGTTGACCAGGTCGGTGAGGGTGAACGGTTCGGCCGGGTGTTGGGGGGTCCAGACGGGCGCGCGCAACGACGCCGGCCAGGGGGTTGGTTCGGGGGGGATGAAGGGTTGCCCGGCGGCGTCGGCCCATCGGCGGGCGTCGTCGAGCACGTCGTCACGGGGGATATAGGCCGCGAGCTGCGCCCACAGGGCAGCGGCGCGGTCGGCGAGCGCGCGGTCGGTGCGGTCGGGGTGGGTGTCGAGCTGGGTGAGGGTGAGGCGGGCGGACTCGAAGCGTCCGGCGTTGAGGTGTTCGGCGGCGACACGGAGAGCTGCTTCGAACCCCGGGCGTGTGAGCAGTCGCGTGCGTTCGACGAGGTTGGTTTGTCCGGCTTCCATAGCGAGGGCGGCGGCGTCGGTCTCGGCCGAGCGGTAGCGTTTGAGGAGCGCGGCGTTGTTCAGCAACACGCGGTGGACGCGCGCGCGGACGGGCTCGAAGAGGTCGGTGTCGGTGTCGGAGACGATGAGGCGACCGCTGTCGTCGTCGAGGAGGCGTTGGAGGAGGCGGACCGCTTCGCTGGTGTTGTCCGAAGCGAGCAGGCCGGGGAGGCCGGCGAAGACGTCGGCGGCGAGGGTCGAGTTGTCGAGGAAGACCGGGTTGTCCTGGGCGGCGGCGGGGAAAGCAAGCCAAACGTACAGCGGTGAGAGCAGGACGATCGTGTTGCGCAGCATCGTGCTTTTTGCACGAGAGCACGTCCGGGCGCTGTGGGGTTCTGGGCGTTGAGGGGTGTGGGCTTGTCTCCTCGCTTGCGCGAGGGGCTCTATGGGAATGGCGTTTGTTGTTTCGCTGTGCCGGGTTCTCGGGCGGTGGGGGGCGGGTGGTGCGTGGGGGGTTCTCGGTTCTTGTTGCATGTCCTGAATCCTCCGTCGGCCCGGCATGATCCGCCGAATCGGGACATTCGGCTCGCGGTTGGGTGTTCCTGCGTCCGACACCCCGGCCCGGTCTCATCGGCCGGGCGTCGGTGGCCGATCGAGCAGGGACATGGTTCGACCAGGGATCAAACCCGCGATGGGGGTGGCGTCGTGGCGATTCCCCGAGGTGCTCAGGGGCAGGCTACCCGCCCGGGCGGTTCGTGTCGTGTTCATGCTGGCGGTGATCGTGGTGCTGAGCCTGCTCGACCTGTTTCTTACGCTGATTTATGTCACGGAGATCGGGCTGATCGAGGACAACCCGGTGGCGCGGCTGGTGCTCGAGACCGGGGGCCCGGGGCTGCTGGTGGCGGCGAAGGTTGCGAGTGTGGGGTTCTGCGTCGGGGTGCTCTTCTGGGCGCGCCGGCGGGGGTTTGCTGAGGTTGCGGCGGTGTTTGGGATGGTGGTGCTGATCTGGCTGACGATCCGCTGGATGAGCTACATGCGGGTTTTTTCTGACCTGACCGCTTCGATGGACGAGCTCGAGCACCACGGGCAGGGGTCGTGGGTGACGCTGGCGGAGGTGGGGGGGGAGTGAGAGGGCGGCTCGCGTGGCGATGGACGCCCTTTGGAGAGGTTCTCTTTGTGCTCGGTGTTGTGCTACGCTCCGCGCGTGAAGACTGCACATCGAAAGCGGGACAGCTCGGCTGTCGGGTTGGTGTTTGTCGGCGTGCTCGCTGGGGTGCTGTTGCTGGGCGGGTGCTCGCGGAGGGCGACGCCGAGCGCGGTGGTGACCGACGCGAGCATCCGCGACCGGACTGCTGAGGCCGCGGTGATCGAGTTTGCGATCGAGACGACCAACCCCAACGATATTGAGTTGCCGATGCGTGACGTGGTGTACACGCTGAGCATCGAGGGCGAGCGGGTGTTCTCGGGTCGGCGCGATGCGCAGGCGACGATGCCCCGGGGCGGGACGCAGGAGATCACGCTCCCGGCGGTGGTGCCGATGGGTGAGGGGGGTGTGATGCCGGGTGTGTATCGGTACACACTCAAGGGGCGGGTGTTTTACTCTTTGCCGAGCCAGTTGGCGGACGTGTTGTTTGACGCGAAGCTGTCGCGGCCTTCGGTGATGATCGCCGACGAGGGGGAGATCGATCTGCGTTGAGGTTGTGTGTGCCGGCTCGATTCGCAGAGCCTCAGCGTCGGCGTGATACAAAAAACCCTCGCTCGTGCGAGGGGCTCTGCCATGAGTGGTTCGAATGGTTGAATAACGCGAAGTCCCTCTACTTGATCGCATCACAAGATTTCGTACCGGGACCACCCCATTCGCAACCGGCTGAGTGCCCATCATGCACACAAAGATATGTAGGAGGGTCACCGTTCGGATTGCAGCACGCATAATAGCCTTGACGGCACTCGACACTTCCATAAATATTACAACTCACAGCACCTTTGCCGCCACCCTCACAGGCACTGAAGTCGCCAGCGGTATCATGGAGACACCGCATAATAGTCCGTCCGTTACTGACAATGCAACACGCCGAGTAGCCAGCATGGCACACGATCGGGCCGTACTCGCCTTCTCCGGGCCCGACCGTCGGCCACATGTCCGTTGGCAGGCCGATGCTGAGCAACCCGTTGGCAGCCACTTTGATGAGCGCGTTGTTGTCCTCGGCGTTGACCAGATACACCGTAAACTCGGATTGGTTCCAGTAGACACCTTCGCCGACCGGCTCGCCGACTTCGCAGTATTGGCCGAGGTCTTTGCCGATTTTGATCATATCGCCGCCCTGGAAGATCCAGCGTTCGGTGTTGGCGATGACGGTGTATTCCGGCGACTCGATGGTCACTGCAATCGCCCAGAGGTCGTAGTTTGAGAACTTCTCCCCCTCGGCAAGCATCGCCAGGCCGTGCTGGATCACCTCGGATGGCGGGTCCTCCTCTTGCATCACAGCAAGCACCGCGGCTCGCGCGTGCATCGCCGCAATGAGCCCCGGCCACGCCTGCGCAGCCGAAGCCGCCAGCAGGAGTGCCAAAAACGCGACACCGCTCTGAGTTACCCTTTTCATGATTTGTCCTTTCCGCCGTCCACACAGACAGTATGCCTGTTTCTGCGACTCCCCGAGGCCGCAGCATACTGTAATATATCAGCCCCCCCCCCCGAGGTTGCAAGAGGGAATCTGGAGAATCTACACTTTTTTATATGCAGACGCTTGGCACCCACCAAACCCGGATGAAAACCCTCATGAAAGTGGTGCATCTGTAACATACGGAATGCACACGCCCGTACTGCCCTATCCCTCCAGCTCACCCTGCCAGAGGTGCAGGTGGTCGTGTTCGGTGAGGTCGTACTTGAGTGGGGTGAGGGTGATGGCGCCGGCGAAGAGCTCGCTGACATCGCTGCCCGGGTCGGTGTGTCGGAACTCGAGCCCGGAGCGGTTGGCCCAGTAGTAGACTGCGCCTCCCGGGCTGACGCGGCGTTCGTAGCCGTCCTGCAGGCCGTGGGTGTTCATTGGGCATACTTTCAGAGGGAGCGGGTCGTGTCGGTGAGGGTTGTCGGCCTCACAGGGGGGGATATTGATTGAGAGGCAGGTGTGGGGTTCGAGCGGGCCGTGGGCGAGGACGGCGTCGATGGCGCGGCGGGCGTGGGTGGCGCCGCAGGCGTAGTCGGGCTCGTGGTTGCCGAGCATGAGGCTGACGGCGATCGCGGGGACGCCGAGGAAAGCGGCTTCGAGGGCCGCGGCGACGGTGCCCGAGTAGATGACGTTGATGCCGCAGTTGGCTCCGGCGTTCATGCCGGAGATGACCAGGTCGGGGCGGGCTCCCTCGCCGAAGCGATCGGGCCAGAGGCAGGTGAGTGCGAGCTTGACGCAATCGGCGGGTCTGGCGTTAACCGCGATGCCCTGCATGTGGTCGTTGACGGTTTCGTTGGTGATCGCGAGGGGCTTGTGGAAGGTCAGGCCGTGGCCTGTGGCGGACTGGACGGTGAGGGGGGCGACGGTGACGACCTCGTCGAAGGGCGATTTGGTGGGGGGCGATTTGGTGGGGGTTGGTTTGGTGGGGGGTGGGTCGGCGGGGCTGTTGGTGAGGGCGTGGTGGAGGGCGATGATGCCCGGGGCGTGGATGCCGTCGTCGTTGGTGAGGAGGATGCGCATGGAGCGAGCGTAGCAGGGCGAGGGAGGTTTTTTGGGGGGTGTACGTATGGGGTGGCATTGGTGATTCAGGATGTGTAGAATTGAGGTGGTGAGCAGTTTGCCATTTTGTCTGAAAGCGAAGAAAGGCATCATTTCATTCTAAGAGAAAGGAAAACGCCATGATGATGCGATCTGCCGTTGCGGTCCTTGCGACTTTGGGGTGTGTTTCGGGCGCACTTGGACAGGGCAACATGGAGTTCAGTCTTTCTGCCTCGCAGACCGAGGTTCATGCGAACGACCCCACCATCACGATCGAGGTGTACGCGAGTTGGGATGATGATCCGGTGAATGTCGGCTTTGCGGCTGCGCTCTTCGACCTGCTCGGGGTCGAGAACTGGGAGACCGGAGCGGTCACGAGCTTTGTGGGCAACCCCATGATCTACGACAACTGGAGCGACGACGAGGGGGTGTTGCAACCCAACAACGACATCCTCGGCTCGATGCCCGCGCAGCTCCCTCCCCTCTTCAACGGGAACTTCGATTCGGACAATCCGATCCATGTGATGACGATCGAATGGGAGACCGACGACTTCAGCCCGAGGCAGGTCTGTGTCGGGACATTTCCCTTGGAAGGGTACATCTATCTCGATCAGTTCGGTACCACGATGTCGATGAGTGTGGTCGGCGAAACGCTCTGTTTTGATGTGATTGACAACTGGTGTCCAGGCGACTTCAACAACGATGGCAACAAGGACACGCAGGATGTCCTTGCCTTCCTCAATGCGTGGGCGGCTGGCGATCATCGCGCTGACTGGAACCAGGACGGGACGATCGACACCCGCGACGTGCTCAATTTTCTCAACGATTGGTTGACAGCCTGCTGAACAGGCCAGCATCGTTCGGGGTCGGGGGCCGCATCCGGGCTGGAGGGTGAGCCGGGCTGAGGGGTGCCCGTTGAGCCTTGTCAGGCCGACCAGTATCCGCCCGGTAGCACGACTGCCGGGCGGTTTTTATCGGTGCGTGTGCCGATGGCGGGGCAGCGGTGTCAGGCGGGGGCTTTGTTCCCGGGGCTATGCTGCGTCGGGATCGGCCCGATGGCGCGGATGGAGCGGATGGACCGGGCTGATACTTTGTACAACAGGAGCCCACCAATGCGAACGCCCTTTGACAATATTCTCGATGCCATTGGCGATACGCCGCTGGTCAGGCTGAACAAGGTCGTGCCCGAGGGGGCGGCCGAGGTGTGGGTCAAGTGCGAGTTTCTGAACCCCGCGGGGAGCATCAAGGACCGCATGGCGATGCACATCGTCGAGCAGGCCGAGGCGCGGGGGTGGCTGAAGCCGGGGGGGACGATCGTCGAGAACACCTCGGGCAACACCGGGCTGGGGCTGGCGATGGTGGCGGCGGTGAAGGGGTACAAGTGCATCTTTACGATGCCCGACAAGATGAGCCTCGAGAAGGTGAACATGCTCAAGGGGTTTGGGGCCGAGGTGGTGATCACGCCGACCGACGTGCCCGGCGACAGCCCCGAGCACTATGTCAACACCGCCAAGCGGATCGCCAAGGAGACGCCGGGCGGGTTTTATGTCAACCAGTACCACACCGAGCTGAACATCGAAGCCCACTATCTGTCCACGGGTCGGGAGATCTGGGAGCAGACCGGGGGTGAGTTTGATGCCTTTGTCGCGGGGGTCGGGACCGGGGGCACGATCTCGGGCGTCGGACGCTACATCAAAGAGAAGAACAAAGAGCTCGGCAAGAACATCCTTGTGGTCGGGTCCGACCCGATCGGGAGTGTCCACTACAGCCTGTTCTACACCGGCGTGCCCGGCGAGGCGGGTGTGTACAAAGTCGAAGGCATCGGCGACGACATCGTGTGCGATGCGTTTGATCTGACAGCAGTGGACGAGATTCTCCAGATCGACGATCGGCAGAGCTTTACCATGGCGCGGCGGCTGACCCGCGAAGAAGGGCTCTTCTGCGGCGGGTCGTCCGGCGGCATCGTGCACTCGGCGATCGAGGTCGCGGTCCGGCTGGGGGCGGGGAAGAAGGTGGTGTGCGTGCTGCCCGACCACGGCTCGCGGTATATCAGCAAGTATCTCACCGATTCATGGATGAAGGACTACGGCTTTCTCGAACCCGAGCGGCATCTGGGGCTGGTCGAGGACGTGCTGAAGGTCGAACGGCCGAGCGTGGTGACCGCGGCGCCGGACACGCCGTTGTGCGAGGTGGTGCGGCTGTTCCGCGAGCACGGGGTGAGCCAGTTGCCGCTCGTGAATGGCAGCGGCAAGCCCGAGGCGATCGTCCACGAGGTGGACCTGCTGCGGGCGATGCAGGCCGGCGACGTGGCGATGGAGACGCCGGCGCACGAGGTGGCGACGGCGGTGGGGGGGCTGATCTATCCCAAGGCCCGCGTCGAGGAGCTGTACGCGATCTTTGCCAAGGACCAGGTGGCGATCGTGGTGGATGAGTCGGAGATCGTGGGGATCGTGTCGCAGATTGATTTGATTGATTATCTTTCGCAGAAGACAACCAGCTAAGGATTTCTCACCACAGAGACACAGAGAGCATAGAGAAAAATCCGAACACATATGAGAAGAGTGTCAGAGTAGAGTCTTTCGATTCTTGTGCGTTTGGATGCCTTTCCTCTGTGGTCTCTGTGTCTCTGTGGTAAGGAAAGGAAAGTACATGACGCCTGACAACACCCGCTTTGCCACCCGCGCCATCCATGCCGGGCAGCGACCCGACCCGACCACCGGCGCGATCATGACGCCGATCTATCAGACCGCGACCTATGCGCAGCCCTCGCCGGGCACGTTCATAGATGAGTTCGACTATTCGCGCTCGGCCAACCCGACCCGCACCGCCCTCGAAGCCAACCTCGCGTCGCTGGAAGGGGCCGGGCACGGGTTGTGTTTCAGTTCGGGGTGTGCGGCGATGGACTGCGTGCTGCACCAGCTGGCGCCGGGCGATCATGTGATCCTCTGCGACGATGTCTATGGCGGGACCAACCGCCTGTTTCATAAGGTGTACAACCGTCACGGGATCAAGATTTCGCTGGTCGATCTGACCGACCACGACGCGGCGGCTGCGGCGTTCCGGCCTGAGACCAAACTGATGTGGCTCGAGACGCCGACCAACCCGATGCTCAAGGTGGTTGATATCGCGGCGATGGCGGAGCTTTGCAAGGCGAAGGGCGTGTGGCTTGCGGTGGACAACACGTTTGCGACGCCGGTGTTGCAGACGCCTTTGGCGCTGGGGGCCGACATCGTGTGCCACAGCTCGACGAAGTACATCGGCGGGCACTCGGACGTGGTCGGCGGGGCGCTGCTCTCGAACGATGACGAGGTGCACGAGAAGCTGAAGTTTGTGCAGAACTCGGTCGGTGCGGTGCCGGGGCCGATGGATTGTTTCTTGCTGTTGCGTTCGACCAAGACGATCCATGTCCGTCTCGATCGGCACTGTCAGAACGCGGCGGCCCTGGCTGCGCACCTTGTCGAGCACCCGCGGTTTCCGCGTGTGGTCTATCCGGGGCTCGAGAGCCACCCGCAGCACGCGGTCGCGAAGAAACAAATGTGCGGCTTTGGCGGAATGATCACCGCCGAGATGGACGGCGGGCTCGAGGACGCGCGGCGGTTCCTCGAACGGCTCAAGGTCTTTACGATTGCTGAGAGCCTTGGTGGTGTCGAGTCGCTGATCGAGAGCCCGGCGATTATGACCCATGCAAGTGTCCCGGCCGATCAGCGGGCCAAGCTCGGCATCACCGACGGGCTGGTGCGGTTCAGCGTGGGGATCGAGGATATCGCGGACCTGATCGCGGATATCGAGCAGGCGCTGGAGTGAGGGGTGCAGCTTCGGGCGTGGTACGGGAGAGTGCTAGAGCCCGAGTTGGAAGAGCACCCATCCGATGATGAGCGTGATGCAGATTGTACCGGTGAGCAGCGCGAGCTTGCGCCGCCATCGGAATGGGGGCAGACGGCTGCCGATGTTCCGCGCGCCGAGGACCACGTCATCGGAGCCGCATTCGGGGCAGACGCTGAGGCCTGTTGCGCCCAGTTCGTACCCGCACGTGAAACAGCGAAACGCCTGTTGCGGGTTGACGTTCTTTGCTGATGGGCGCGGGATGACTGTTCCGCACTCTGGGCATTGTGTCTCGCGGCAGCCGCGGAGGTTGTAGCCGCACTCGTGGCAGGCGATATCCTGGTCTGGCAGATAGTCGGCGGGGATGAACCGGTTTGCTGGTGGGGGACTATGCACCGCAGATTGTACAGATGCAGCGTCTCTATGAGCTTGTGGGCGAGCACAAATTCCGGGATTGACGGCTGTAGCTGTCATCGAACGCGGCATCCCGAGCCTGCGCTCGGGGCTCGCTGTGCATGGTGCGCGTGGTTGTTTGGCAACTCGCGGGATGCGGTTCACGCCGGGTTTTCGTGCTTGGTCGTTCCGGTCGGGTGTGTCCTTTTCACACGGCAAGCTCGGAATCCCTGCCCGCCCCGTTCCCTCTTCTGCCGATAGAGCGACGCATCCACCGCCGCATCATCTCGCGGTTGACTGCTTCGTCGTCGATGTCTTCGGGCGGCAGCACGTGGGGCGAGCCGTCCTCGTAGGTCTCGATCGTCGGCACACTCTGGCCGACCTCCTCGAACGCCTGCACCAGCGCCCGCCCGTCCATGTCCCGCGCCACCGGCATGCCCAACAGCCGCAGCATCGTCGGCGTCACGTCGAGCAGCGTCGCGCCGTGGACCTCTTCGCCGCGTTTGATGCCCGGCCCCCACAGCGCGAGCATCCCGAACGTCCGGTGCCAGGCGACCGGCTTGCCGCCTTTGATGGCGCTGGTTCCTACCGGCCTGCGCTGGTCGGAATAGAACCCGTGGTCGGAACAGATCATCACGACCGTGTCGTCGTCGATGCGTTTCATCAGCCGTCCCAGCATCAGGTCGTGCAGCCGGTAGCAGCCCTCCATTACCCCTAGCGTCGTTGTCGTACCGGCCCGGCGTAGACCACGCTGCTGGCGGCGATGGCTGCGGCGATCGCGAGGCAGTCCTGCCCGCTGGGGTTGATTGTTCACGTTGTCTTGTTGTTTGGGGTCGTTATGGCTTGTCTCTCCTCTGTTTCTCGGGACCGCCTCCAGCCTACCGAGGCCGCCAGAGTCTCCAACGAAAACGCACGAACTTCGGGAAACACACCTAAAGACTGTTTGTGTTTTGTCAGAGTGGCGTTGCAGCCATGCTGGGGGGGATTTTCCCTTGCCACTCCCGAATCGGAGCCGCTGCGCACAGAAAGGGGATTTGCACGCGAACCTCCCTAGAATCCGCATCGGCCGCGATGCCGAGCCTCGAACCCGCTGCTGACCAAGACCCCGGGAGTTCCCCACCATGGGCAAGACCGCCTACGACGGCACACCTCGCCACCTCCTTTGCAAGCGCATTCCCACGCCGCCGTTTGGCGACTGGAACGATCGCCACTACGTCGATTACGACGAGTATGTCGCGACCGGAGGCTACGTCGCGTTGCGCAAGTCTCTGGCCCAGTCCCCGGACGCTGTGACCCAGGAGGTCAAGAAAGCGGTGGTCCGTGGTCGCGGCGGGGCCGGGTTCCCCGCCGGCGTCAAATGGACGTTCCTGCCTCCGGTTCCCGAAGGCAAAGCGCCGGGCGACCCCGGCGCAGAGCGGTACCTCGCGGTCAACGCTGATGAGTCTGAGCCGGGCACGTTCAAGGACCGGCTCCTCATGGAGTTTGACCCCCACCAGTTGCTCGAAGGCATCGCGATCTGCTGCCACGCCTGCGGCCTGAACAAGGCCTACATCTTCATCCGCGGCGAGTACTACCTCCAGGCCGAGCGCCTCGAGCGTGCCCTCGCCGAGGCTTACGAAAAAGGTATCTTCGGCGAAAAATGCGTGCAGAACTCCGACGCCAACTCGGGCGGCGGGCCGCGCTTCCGCGTCGATTGCTACGTCCACCGCGGCGCGGGTGCCTACATCTGTGGCGAAGAAACCGCACTCCTCGAAGCCATCGAGGGCAAACGGGGCTACCCCCGCATCAAGCCGCCCTTTCCAGCTGTCGAAGGGCTCTTTGGCCGACCCACCGTCATCAACAACGTCGAGACCCTCTGCCACCTCACGCTCATTATGGACGAGGGTGCTGAGGCGTTCATGGCGCAGGGTGTCGAGAGCACCATCGGCGGGCCGCCCAGCTACGGCACCAAGCTCATGGGCATGAGCGGCCACGTCGAACGACCCGGCTGTTACGAGTTTGAGCTGGGCATCCCCCTCCGCCTCTTCGTCGAAGAGCACTGCGGCGGGATGCGCAACGGCAAAGCGTTCAAAGCGGCCATCCCCGGCGGGGTCAGTATGGGCATCCTCGGGACCGATCAATACGATGCCGAGCTCGACTTTGATATCGGCCGAAAGTACGACGTGCTGGGTCTGGGCACCGCCTGCCCGACGGTCTTCGACGAGGACACCGACATGGTCGCGGTTGCGCGAAATATCTCACGCTTCTACAAGCACGAGAGCTGCGGGCAGTGCACCCCCTGCCGCGAGGGCTCGGGGTGGCTTTACCAGTTGCTCTGCCGCCTGACCGACGGCGACGCCCGCGCCAAGGACCTCGACCTCACTCTTGAACTTGCCGAGAGCATGGGCAGTATGCCCGGCACCACCATCTGCGGCCTGGCCGACGGCAACAACTTCGCGATGCGAACCATCATCCAGAAGTTCCGCTCCGAGTTCGAGGCGAAGCTGAAACCGGCGTTTGTGACCGCGACGGTGGGGGCGAGCTGACGCCCCGCTGCGATATCTGGTACAGCGCAACGGGTCAATCACTGCCCATTAGGAGTTGGTTTTCGTATTGAGTACTCTTGATTCAAGAGGTACTTCAGCACAGCAGGATGGACATCTCGCCCAATCCCGATTTGTTGAGAAGTTCCCTCAGTCCTTCTTTTTATCCCCGTGATGGACGATGACCCACTTGGTCATCCACTTGCGCTTCTTGCCTTTGCGCTTCTTGGTCATCCAACGAATCTTCTTCCGCTTCTCTTCGGCCATGGAAACCTCCATCTGGTGGGGTGGTGTGGGCCAGGATCATAGCCCGCACCGATGATGCCGAGGCCCGGACTACACGACAGCCTGCCCCCAGAGCTTCGCTCGCCCCTCAGAAACACCCGCCGAGGTGGAACAGGCCCTACCCGCACCCTCACAAAGTTGCCGGAATCAACGTTGCCGGAATCAACGCGGCCGGCTCCATCACCCGATGCCCCCAACTGTTGGTCACCGAACAGCAGGCTATCCGGTCCGGAATAGCCCGCCAGCTCGGCATGTTGGTGCCAGCAGCACCCTCGGAGCCCCCGCCATGACAACCGCCAACCCGCTCTCCAAGCCGCTCTGCATCACCTCGTGGGTTCTGCAGATCGTCGTGGCCGCCATCCTCGGCCTGGCGGTGTTCCCCAAACTCAGCGGCGCGCCCGAGACCAAGTTTCTCTTCGAGACGCTGGGCATGGAACCCATGGGCCGTTATGCGATCGGGATCGCCGAGTTGCTGGCGGTCGTGCTGCTGCTCGTGCCGCGCACCACGGTCTTTGGTGCACTGCTTGCGCTGGGGGTCATCACCGGCGCACTCGGCAGCCACCTCACCAAGCTCGGCATCCGGGTCGACATGCCCGACGGCACCAACGACGGCGGCGCGATGTTCGGCATGGCGGTGGTGGTCTTTCTCGCGAGCCTCGCCGTCCTGACGATCCGCCGCGCCCAGTTGCCGGTGATCGGCGGGATGTTCAACAAGCCTTCGGCATCTGTCTGAGGCAGCCGCTCGCGCCGATACACACCAGCGGCTAGAGAATCGGGGCAAAGAGCTGGGCGATGTTCGACACGACTCGATGGAGCATCGGTCGCTGCTTCCACGTCTCGAGATCGACAAATCGGCACTGCTCCAGGTACGACTGTTGCTTTGCGAATATCTCGCCGGTCGAGTCGTTGTCGTAGATCATCAGTGTCAGCTCGAAGTTGAGCCAGAAGCTGCGCGGGTCGAGGTTTACCGTGCCAAAGAGCGCGGTTTCGTTGTCAACCACGATGCTCTTGGTGTGGAGCAGGCCGCCGCGAAACTCGGCGATACGGACCCCTGCTTCGAGCAGGTCGGTGAAGAACGCCCGCCCCGCGAAGTGCGTGAGTACGGTATCGCAGCGGGCAGGAACGATGACGGTGACCTCGACCCCGCGCCGGGCCGCCGACTGCAACGCGGTCACCACCGCCGGGTCGGGCACGAAGTACGGCGTCGTGATCGTCAGCCGCTTTTCTGCGGCATAGATCGCCGAGAGCACCAGCGCCTGAATCCCCCCGCCCGGACAACCCGGTCCGGACGCAACCGCCTGCACCGCCATCACGCCCGCGACGGTGAGCTCGCGCTCGTACAGCGCTTCACGCATCCTGCACAGGTCCTCGCCCGCTTCGGTCTCCCAGTCACGGATCGCCAGCAACGCCAGCAACTCGACCGCTGGCCCGCGCACCTCGACCATCAGATCGATCCACTCGCCGACGCCCGACCCGCTCTTGAAAAATAACGGGTCCACCATATTGATGCTGCCCATCAACGCTCGTGATTCATCAACCACCGCCAGCTTGCGGTGGTTACGGTGGTCCACCCGACGGATCAACGGTGTCCGCAGTAGTTGCGGCGGGAGGGCCGCAGCCAGTTGTATCCCCGCGCAACGAAGCTCCTGATACCGGACACTGCGCACAAACCCCCGGCTGCCCACCGCGTCAACCAACACCCGGCACGCCACCCCGCGCCCGACCGCGCGCAGCAGCGCCTCTTCGACCTCCTCCACACGACCCGCCGAGTGCCAGATGAAAAACTCGAGCATCACACTCCGCTCGGCCGCATCAATCATGCGCACCATCGCGTCGAAGAACTCACCTGCGCCGTCGAGCAGCACAACCCGGTTCCCCGCCAACGCCGGGAAGCCGCCGACCGACTCGGCCTCCTGCGCAAACCGACGATCCACCCGGCTGAGTGTGCCGGGCAGGTGCTCGGTCTCGGTGCGCAGCCGTTCGAGGTATTCGGTGTACGCCGGCTGCACCGCGCGTTCGCGCTCGAGCCGACGCCGACCGATACGGCTCTCACCGACGAGCAGGTAGGCCACCACCCCGACGATCGGCACAAACAGAATCAGCCCCAGCCAGGACGTCGTCACCGCGACCGGCAGCCGTCGCATGAGGACCCGCAACGCGAGCCCTGCGCGGACCAACGCCTCTGCGATCACCAGCACCGTGGTCAACCACCCGGCCAGTTCCATGATGACACTCTACACGCACGACCGCGCGGCGCACGCACAGCTCAAGCTCAGAGTCTCGCAATCGCCCGGACCAACGGCTGGGCCCGCTCGCTCGGCAGGTACTCCACGCCCGGCGGGTACCCATCCACCACCCGCCGCTGGATCCACCCGCCCATCCGCAGCACACCCAGCGTCTGCGAGAGTGCCCGATCGGTGATGCCGAGGGGCACCAACGCCGCCTTGCACGCCCCGAACCGGGTGGCCCCGCTCCCGCACACCCGCAGGATCGGCGACGACCACTTCCGCCCGAGCACTTCCACCGCGCCGATCAGTACCGCCGTTCGCCACACCCGATCGCAGGCCGGGCCGAGCAATCGCCCGGACTCGGTCAGTACCAACTCCGGCCGCAGCGGGTGCCCGTGCCCCGGATTTCGGCAGATCCAGCCGTGGGCGATGGCAAACTCCACCGTTTGCCGGAGCGATTCGCGTCCGACCCCCAACCGCCGCACCAGCCCGACCGACCGCGCCCCGGTCGAATCTCCCGAAACCCGAGCTTGATGCAGCTGGGCCAACAGGGGAAGGGTCCACCGCCGGTGCGCGAGATCCGCCACCTTGGGCGGACAGACCGAAAGGAGCCTTGGGCCAATGTTTTCCTGGGTGTTTTTTGATGTCACCATCGTAGGGATGCTTGGGCGGGTGTTGAGCATAGAATATAGATACTATACTCTATGACTATTTGCGCGTCCACTCCATCAAATTCACCCACGCAAAGAAGGAAACAACCAATGACCGACGCCATGGGATTCCGTCAGGAACTGACCATCTCCACCCAGGTCACCGACCTCGACAAAGCACTCACCTGGTACCAGGACATGCTCGGCTGCGAACTGATCTACCGCGTCGATGATCTCGGGTGGGCCGAGGTTGCCAGCCCGGTCAACGGCGTCGCGATCGGGCTCAGCCAGGTTGACAAACCGAAGACCGCCGGCCCGGTCCCCGTCTGGGGCGTCGACGACATCGACGCTGCCCGGCGAATCCTCGAATCCAAAGACGTCCGGTTCGACGGCGACACCATTACTATCCCCGACATGGTCCGCCTTGCCACATTTTTCGACCCCGACGGCAATGCCTGGATGCTCGCCCAGACACTTGCCAAAGGCTGAAGCTCCCGCGTCTCATGCGACAAAGTGTCGAGGCCGAACGCGGATGAATCCAACCGGGCCTACTCAGCACGACAGCGCAGATAGCCGCAGGGGTTGAGCGTCATGTAGAGCTTCTCCCGTGCGCGATCGATCTCGAACCGATCGGTCGTCGCAAGATAGTCGGCGACCGCTTCGAACGGCCCCGGCCCCTGGTCGGGCGCGTAGTCGGTGAAGACGGGATGGCCGTTGATGTTGGAGTCTTCGACGATCGCATAACAGCCGGGTGTGACCATCGGGCCGTACGCCACCAGTTCGGCGTACACGTGGTCGCGGTTGTGCAGGCTGTCGAGGATGAGCATGACACGATCGCCCGGCCCGATCATGCTGCGGACCTGCGCAACTGTTTCCGGCGCGGTGCTTGACGCTTTGATCTTGGTCACCCGGGGGTGTCCGATCTCGGTTGGCCGTTCGATGGTATCGATGCTGACGACGCGCGCATCAAAGGACGAGTCCATCGCTTGCATCGCGTCGAGGACCGTGCCCAGAAAGTGTGCGCTGCCGCCCCATGCGGTGCCGGTCTCGATGATGAGTGTCGGCCTGGTCTCGAACAGGATCTCCTGATACACCCACACATCGTGCGGCGATTTCAGACAGGCTGCGCCCATCCACGTCGTCGTCTCCCACAGCCGTTTGGTGTAGTAGAGCTTGTGGTAGGCCTCGACGACCGCCTGCTCGGCTTCGGTCAGCGCCGGGTGCGCGTGCGACGTTGCCGTAGTTGGTCTGGTGGTTGTCACGCGCGAGCCTCACTCTGCTTGGCTGGCTTCTGTGCGCTCACAGCACCGTTGCCCGAAGCGCCATTGGTGGGGACCGTCACCACCGGAAGAGTCTGTTCTTTCAACTGTTCCTCGGGCTTGCTCTTTGCCGCTTCTTGAGCGAGCTGTCGATTCCGCTGCGCAGCGAGTCGTGCATCAACACGCCGCGAACGCTGCTCGCGGAATGCGTTGTACTGTCGGCACAGCTCGTCGTGTCCGAGCAGCTGCAACAAGCCCTGCGGCCAGTCGGTCGCCTCGATCGCACGCACGAAGTCCGGATCGGACCCGCCGCTCTCTTCGCCCTTGCGCAGGAGTGCCGGCGAGAGCTCCGCCCGCTTGTCGAGAAACCCGCCGACGCCGAATGTTTCGTTGTGGCGGAGCGAGAAATACGCCTCGGCGAGCACGCGGGGCGGGTTGACTTTGAGCCCACGGAGCAGGTCCACCACCATCGGCTTCATCTCGCGCGGCTCGACGGCGAAGGTTTGCGCCCACCGCGCCACGATCGGGGCTGCCGCCAGCACGCCGTCCTGAAAGTGCCGCGTGTACTTCCGCCACACCGCGTCTTCGGCCTCGTCATGCACGCGCACCGCGGCGAGTGAGCCGTCGGGCTGACGTTTGTAGCCCCGCACACTCCCGGTGTCGGTGTTGGCGAGCATCTCGAGCGGCGAGACGTTGTAGACGATCTGCATCAGCGCCTCGGGGTCGTGCCTCGCGTCGGGGCCGACCGCGTGCTTGGTCGAGTTTCGCGGCTGATCGTTGAGCATCCCAACGAGCGACAAGTAACACCCTGCGATCTTCCGGTTCGGGAACAGGTGCGCGATGTTGTCGTGGATCGTGCCCCGCCAGCCGATATCAACAACGACACTCGGCCCGGTGCCCAGCCCCTTTGCGCGCAGATACTCCACCAGCAACGCGCGCCGCCGGTCGCGCTGCCGTTCGATCAGTCTTTTCCACAGCGGATCGGCAAAGAGCCGCTGCACCCTTTTGTCCTTCCATGGTTGCCGGATCGTGCGCGCGGGGTCGATGCCGTGCCTTGCAAAGATCGGCTCGAAAGGCAGTGGGTTCACGTCGAGCGTCTTGAGCAGTTGGCCCATTGACTGCTCGCTGTACTGCGTCCAGACCCGCATCATTTCCTTGATCGTGACATGCCCGAGCGACGGCAGAAACGTCGCTACGCGGCTGACCTCGATCACCCGCGCCCGCGGCGCGTCAAACCCGAACGGCGTCAGCGGCACGACCTCGCCGTGGACACGCCGAAAGAACTCGCCTTCTCGCGTGCAATAGTGGACCGCTGGGCAGCCCAGCGCGTGGGCTTCCTGCATCGCGCGGAGCACGAGCGCGACATAGATCGGCGCCGCGCGGAAGCCAGCCTCGAAGAGTTGCCGTTGGTCGGGCGTCAGTGAGGGTAAAGGATTGCACCGCGAACGAAGCTCCCGCCGGAGCAGCTGCGCGGTCGGCACAAAGTTGCCCTTGCGTCGAGCCTCGAGCCGAACGCGGTGGGCTTCGCGCTTGGATTCTTCCTCAGCGTGTTGATAGTGCACCGCCCGGATCCCAAACCGCTTGGGACTCTTTACGTCCGACCATTCGTTGTCGCCGATGTGCGTGTGGTGCCCGGGTTCGGCGAGTGTCTCGCGTTGCACATGCGCAAAGAGCCGGCCGCGCATCTTGTTCACGCAACAATCCGACGACACATACACCCGCTCGAACGGGACCTTCCCGCACACGCCTCCGATGATCCGCCGCAGGTGCCGCTCTCCCATGTAGAAATCGGACAGTCCGACCACACGATCGGCCCCGTGGTGCTCGAGCAACCGCATCATCCGTTCGTCGGCGTACGACACCCGTTGCTCGTGGGCGACCTCGAGCGCGACAAGGCGCTCGGCGAGCAAGCGCCGCTGCGCGATCGGTACGTGCGTGCGCAGCGCCCGCGAAAGCCACCGCGCAAAGACCTCCTCGATCCTGTACTCGTTGTCGAGCCCGGCCGCCTCGGTTTCTCGTGCGATTTCCGCTTCGACTCGGACGCGTTCGTCGACCAGCGACCACAGGCCATCAAACCGTGGCCGGAGATGATCTCGGCGCCGCGCCCACAGCGCCCGCGCCGTAAACAGCTTCACCTCGTCGGGGTGGCAACGGCGGCGGAGCAGCGTGTCCCAGATGTCAACGCTCAGCAGCGTGGGCATTCGATATCACTTCCTCTCGGCACCAAACGGGTCGCCCTCGCGCGGTCCTTTGCCGATCAGTTTCACCAGTGGGGTCGACTTTGCTGTTGCGATAAACCGGTACGACCGGCTGTTGCGAACTCGCGCGAGCACAGCTCGCGGGTCTTCCTTGGGATCGACCTTCTCCCAACCCTCGCCGTACTTCGCGGTGGCGATCGCGCGGTAGAGCGGGTTGGACTTGAGCCGATCAACCGTCCGCCACGATCGACTCGACAGGATCCGTTCGAGCTCATCCATCGCGCCGAGTCTCTCGCGCACTCCCTTTGCAACCCCTGCGCCTGCCGCGAGGGTAGTGGCCTTGCCGACCGGCGCTCCGGTCAGCGGGTCTTTGGCAAACGCGAGTTGACTCGAACGCCGGTACATCGGCTCGAGCCCGAGTGCGTTCACTTTCCACGACCGCTCCCGCCCGGCGAGGAGGTCCTCGACCGCGCTGACAAACTGCTGGTAGCCGAACTCGAGCGTTCGCGGCCGCATGAACTCGCGCGCAAACACGCTCATCGCACTCCACCGGCTCTCGTCGTCGAGAATCATCGCCAGCGCCCGCGCCAACGAGTCCGGCCGCGGTTGTGCCAGCAGGACGCCGTTCTCGGGCATATCAAACAGGTTGTTCGGCCGATGAATATCCACCACCGGCAACCCGCAGGCCATCATTTCGAACGGGATACGCGAGGGGTTGGTTGCGCTGATACACAGCCCCGCCGAGCACCGGTTGTAGAGCGCCGCGCACGCTTCGACACTTACCAACCCGAGGTGCTCGTGCTCGAAGGGCAGGTCGGGTTTTTCGCGGGTGCCATAGAGGTAGATCTTTACATCCGGCTTGTGCTTTTTGAGCGTGCCGAGCGTCTGGATCAGCAGGTGGGGGCACCGTCTCGGCTTCTCCGGCTGATAGATCGCACACACCGCGCGTTCTCGCTCGACCGCCGGATCGGGCCTGTAGATATTGCCGTCGGCACAGAACTCAAAGAACGTCGCCGGGCAGCCGTTCTCGCGCGTCAGCCGCTGTGTGAGCCAGCGCCCGATCGACACGACCGGCAATCCTAAGTTATACGAATCCTCTGCCCGCAAGTACCCGTCGTTGACAGGCATGAAGTACGCTTCGTAGTCCTGCACGAAGTAGGCTTTGCGGCACTTGATCTTCGGTCTTGCAACAAACGCAGCGGTATACCACGCCGTCGCGATCGCAAGATCAAACCCATCGGGGATATCAAACCCCAGGTGCAGCCGTTCGCCTTCAAACCCGAAGAACTCTCCGAGCTGCTCGCGCACGAGCGTCAGCCGCTCGGCCTCGTCGAGACACTCTTCGTTCGATGCCGGTTTCGGGTCCTCGACAAAGACGTGGCACTCGTGCCCGGCGGCTTCTAAGGCGTCAATATTTTGTAAGATCGTGCGATGCCCGCCCGAGCCCTCCAGCGGCCGCGGCACCAGCCACGCGATGCGGGACCGCGTGCGTTCGGGAGCGGTGCCTGATTGTTCTTGTGCCTGCGTCATGTCCTATTCAACTCCCGTTGTGTCGCGTTCTCTCGCGTGGGCCCAAATCCGAAACCTTGCCGAATCATCGTTTTCTGCGTGCATCAGCCGAGCGTCTCCCCGGTCAACCAATCCGGTTCCGTGCGGTCTTGCTGCTTCAATCGGTCGAGAACTTCGCGCTGGTTCGCCACGATTTCTTCGAGATGCTCAGCCCGCAGGCTCTGCAACTCGGCGTCAACATCGAGCCGGTTGAGCCGTTGCCGGAACGCTTTTGCGGCGTTTTCGCTCTCGCGCCGTGACCTCTCGATCGCACCCTGCAACCCGTCGAACCTCTCCACAACATCCGCCCGACTCTTCGCGTGCGACGAAGCCAGCGCCGCGACGTGGGTGGTCAGGTCCGCAAGGTGGGCGGTCTGGGCCGTGAGGGCTGCTTGCAGCGTTCGTCTGCCATCCTCGGCGGCTTTGATCTGTTCCTGCAAGCGCATCACTGTTGCGTTGCTCGCCGCGAGGGCTTCACGCACCTTTGCCGCTTGCTCGGCGTGTGTCTTTATCTGCTGTTCAACAGCCTTGAACCTCTCACGCTGCTCGGCCAGAAGTTCGTGCTGGCTTTGCACGCGGAGCCGAAGCTCGTCACGCGCAGCTTCTGCAACACCTGCTCTCTTCTCGAGCCGTGCGCTCAAATCGCTCTGCGCCCGGTGTTGTTTACGCAGGGTCGCGATCGTCTCGTCGCGCAGCCGCACTTTCTCGGACTGCTGCTGGATCACCTCGTACCGCTCGCGCGCGAGCTTCCCTGCCGCCTCGAGCTGGGCTTTCTGTTTCTCAGCGGCGACCTTGCTGACACGGATCTTCTCCGATTGATCCTGGATGACATCGTACCGATCGCGTGCCAGCCGCTCGGCGGCCGTGACCTTCGCAACAACTTTCTCTAACGCCTCCTTCGGCACGGTCGATTGCCGCAACTCTGCAAGGCGCTCGCGAAGCTCGGTGTGAACAGCGGACTGCTTCTGGATCGTCTCCATCCGTTCCATTGCCATCCGACCGAGGTCTCGGCACTCGATCGCCGAGCGCTCCGCCTTTGCCATCGCGGGGTAGGCGATCAGTTTGTCACCGAGCCCCTCACGCTCCAACTCTCGCAGCCGCGCATCACCCTTGGGGAACAGCACTCCGAGCCCCCAGGAGTGCTCGAACGCGAAGCCCGGGTGCTCCTTTGCGAGCCGGTTCCAGAAGTCGGTCGAGCCGTAGCCGGTGTCGGGCGCGACATCGTGAAACAGCATCACCCCGTCGGGTGCGAGCTTGGGGAGCCACGTCTCGAAGTCGTCCTTGACCGCCTCGAAGGTGTGCAGGCCGTCGATGTGCAAGAGGTCAACGCTCTCGTCATCGACCAACGCCAGCGCGTCGGCAAAGAACATCTGGTGCAGCGTGATCTGTTGCTTGGGGAAGTGCTTCTTGACGATTCCCCGCACGGTGTCGAGCACTTCGGGGCCGTACTTCCCGGCGTGGTCTTCACCCTCGAATGTATCGACGCCGATCAGCTCGGTGTCTTTCATCCGTCCGTCCTTCATCGCCTGGGCGAACGTGAAGAACGACGTCCCCCAGTGGACACCAAGCTCGGCGATGCGCGTCGGCCGCATCCACCGCACCAGGTCGTAGGCAAACCGCCGGTGCCCGCCCCAGGGCCACACCGGGTTCATCTCGCAGACCTTGTCGGCGAGGAACGTCGGCTCCCAGTATCTCCACGCTCGTTTAGTCAACGCGGGTGATCCTTACATCCTTGAGCGGGTTGGTAAACATGCCGTGTACGGGTCGCTGTGGCGCGATCCCTGTTACCGCTACTACGTTGTGCGCCCAGCATTGCACCGTGTGGTGGTGCGCGTGCTTGCCCTCGCCGATGCCGAACGTCGCGGTGTATTCCGCCGGCCGCACCTCCGGCCACACATAGTCCAGCCGCACGATGTACCGCCCCGCTTCCGGGCATTCCAGCCGCCCCTTGGGTCTGCTCAGCGAGTTGTCTCCAAACACCGCGTTCCCGAAGCGGTCGTTCATTACCACGCCGAAGATCAGGTCCACCTTGGGCTCGGCGACCTCGATCTCGAAGTAGCACGCGAACGAATCCCGCGGCTGGATCGTCCGCACCGTCTCGCCGTTGGAGTCGGCCAGCGCCACCCGGCGGATCACCACGTCGCCCGCGCCCCCGAGCTTGTCGGCGGGGACGCTGCACCAGGGCAGGCTCTCGTCGATTGCTTCGGACCTGCTGCCGGAGTTGGCGCCGCGCACCTCGCTCACGTGCGACCCCGCGTGGCGCCGACCCGCCGGGCTGTCTTTCTTCCCGCTCCCGTGCTGCTCGTTGTGCACGATTCGCGTATAGAACGCGATCGCGTCGAGCGGCTCGCCCTCGAACGCCACCCGCCCCTGGTGCATCACCAGGGCCCGGTCGCAGTGGTTGGCCACCGCGTTGAGGTCGTGGGTCACCAGCAGCTTGGTCGTGTCCGCAAGCTCGTCGCGCATGTACCGGTGGCACCGTTGCTGAAAGAAGACGTCCCCTACCGCCAGCGCCTCATCGACGACCAGGATCTCCGGCCGCACTTGCGCCGCCACCGCGAACGCCAGGCGCACGTACATCCCGCTCGAATAGGTCTTCACCGGCTGGTCGATAAAGTCGCCGATGTCGGCAAACTCGACGATCTGGTCGAACAGCTCGTTGATCCGCTTGCGCGACAATCCCCGGATCGACCCGGCGAGGTACACGTTCTCGCGCCCGGTAAACTCGGCGTTGAAGCCCGCGCCGAGCTCGAGCAATGCCGAGATCTGCCCGTCCACCCGTACGGTTCCTTCGGTCGGGTTGAGCGTGCCGGCGATCATCTGCATGAGTGTTGACTTGCCCGACCCGTTGCGGCCGATGATGCCCACGCTCTCACCCCGCCGCACGGTGAAGCTCACGCCTTGCACCGCCCAGAACTCGCGGTAGTACCTTTTCTTCCACCGCACCAGGGCCTGCTTGAGCCGATCGGCCGGGTGTTTGTAGATCTGGTAGCACTTGCCCAGCCCGCGGACCTCGATCGCCACCGCCCGGGCCTTGCCCACCGCGCGCGCCACCGTTGGGGGGGGTGGGGGGGTTGGGGGGGGCGGGGGGGCCTTTGGCTCCCGGGGTTCGCGCTCGGGTTGGACAACGGTCTGTGCCATGGGTGCATGTCGCCGGGGGCCGCTCACCGGCTCCCGTTTCCTCTCGTCGCTCCCGCGTAGCATGACTATACGCGAGAACAATCGACTCTCTCCCGCCCCCCACTCACCCCCCACTCACCTCCCACTCACCCCCCACACCCACTCACCCCCATGGCCATACACACCATCTCCACCCCCACCCCTCCCAACGCCGCTTCCACTTCTTTCCCCTCCCGGCTCAACCCCGTCGCGATGGTCCGGTCGCTCTGGGCCGGCCGTGAGTTGACTACCCAGTTTGCCGCCCGGCGGATCAAGGCCCGCTACAAGGGTCAGGCGTTCGGGTTTGCGTGGTCGATCACCGACCCGATCATCACCCTGGCGATTTACACGTTCGTCTTCGGCCTGGTGCTGCAGCGGGGGACCGACCCGGACGCTTCGGGCGGCATCGCCCGCTTTGCCCTCGAGGTCTTCGCGGGGATCATCACCTTCGGCCTCTTCCGCGAGACCGTCGGGGCTGCTCCGATGATGGTTCTCGGCCAGCCCAACTTTGTGAAGAAGGTCGTCTACCCGCTCGAGACGCTGCCGGTCTCGCAGTTGCTGGTTTCGCTGTTCAACTACGCGACGGGGCTGATTGTCTGGATCATCGGCTTTGCGATCTTTTCAGAGACCCACATCCCCAGTCCCCGGCTGCTGTTGGTGCCGGTGGTGCTGCTGCCGCTGGGGCTTTTGGCGCTGGGCGTCTCGTGGTTTCTCGCGTCGCTTGGTGTGTTCCTGCGCGACCTCAAGAGCCCGACGGGCAGCTTGCTGCACATGCTGTTCTTTCTGAGTGCGATTTTTTACCGCATCGACGACGTGCCCGAGGCCTACCGGTGGATGATCGCGATCAACCCGCTGGCCCAGTCGGTGGAGGCGGCCCGCGCGGTGATGTTTGGCGAGTCGTGGCCGGATTGGTCTTGGTGGGGCGGGATGACGGCGGCCGGGCTGGTGCTGTGCGTGCTGGGGTATGCGTTCTTTATGAAGAGCCGCAAGGCGTTCGCGGACGTGATTTAGAGCACGTCCGGAGAACCCGTTTCGCGTCGGTCCCGTGTCCGACACCGGGCCCGACATCGCGCAGGACACCACGCAGAGCTACTACGACGCGATCGCCGCCATGCACAGCGGGCCAAACGCCGGCAGCGACCTCATCGACACCATCAAGAACTTCGCCCAGGCCACCGACGACCCCAACGTCTACACCCTCGCCGAGATCCCCCCGCCGGCGCCCCCGGCACCGTCTACGAGATCAAACGCCGCGACGACGGCGGGCCGTTCAACTACGTGGACACCGCCGGGAAGAAAGCCTTCACCGACACCACCATCCTCCAGGGCGGCGGTCCCATGACCTACGAGATCACCGCCATCCGCTCAGAACTCCGCGGCAACCCCGCCCAGTTCAACGTCCGCCTCGGCTCGCCTGGCAACACCGTAAACGCCACCACCGAAACCACCGATGGCGAACTCGGCATCGCGGCCTGAACAGGCAGTGGCCTGAACAGCCAAGACAGCTCGTGGAAAGAACTCAGGACGACGCGGGAGCACCATTGCCCCGCGTCGTCTTTTTGGCTGTGCATGGAACAGCAGAACATGGAGAGAACCAATTGGCACCGTTGCCGATGCCCGGATGGCCACGAGCCGGGGCATCGGTCATGTCCGCACCGAGCCGTGCCCCCGCGGCCCCGGCCCCCGGCCCAAGCCGCCGCACTTCGGATATGATCGAGAGGATCACACCAGGATCGCTCAGCCGCCTGCTGCGGGTACGATCCGGCTCACCACGTAATCTCCCAAGGAGGTGGTCTCATGCCCAGCGGCTCAAACACCCTGAAACCCGTCTCCCCCGCAGGCCTCCTCGACAGGAGCGCTCCTGCGCGGGGCGAAGACAGCATGCTTGTGCTCCAGCGCAACGCTCGGACGCTCTGCACGCTCTGCCACCGATTCAACATCGAACCGTCCACAGCGATCCTCGAACGGGTGGCCTCGATCTATGACCGCAGGCCCAGCTGGGTGACAGCCGAGTCGCATCCGACCGATCTGCTGATTCTCTACCTCGCCGCCAGAGGGCTGCGCCCCCAGCGGGTTGTCGAGATCGGCGTGGCGTCGGGCCTCTCCACATGCGGACTGTTGGCGGGCCTCGCGGACGCCGGTGTTCCCGCGAAAAACCCCCAAGACGGGCGAGAAACCGTGCAGAGCTTTGACATACTCGAGCATGTGCCTTGGGACGAGAATCGTCCTATCGGTGCCGCGATTGCCGAGGTCCTCCCCGAGCTCGCAGCGGGCGCGCGGATAAACACCTTTCGAACATCGCTTGACCTGGAGCGCGAACTGGGGGATGTCCCCGTCGATCTTGCGTTCATCGATGGCGCACACAACCACCCATGGCCGCTGATCGACGCCATCCAACTCAGCAAGGTCATGGACCCGAATGGTTGGATCATTCTTCACGATGTCGCACTTGTCGAGCGTGCGATGCTTGAGGCACACCTCAGGCGCATGACAAAGCTGCCCTTCACGCCCTCTCGTGGGGCCGAGTGGCATTTCGAGATGTGGCCATCGGAGAAACTGCGCGGGTCAGAATCGGGACACAATGTCGCGCTGGTGCGCCCTCTCCCGCTTGAGACGCTGCGCATGCACCCGAACCTCCAGGCGCTGGTCGCATTGCCTTGGGAAAGCGCTCCACCTGAGGCCGCCCAGTCTATTCTGGTAGAGTTTTGTGGGTCCGAGGCCGTCGAGCGGGGCAAGATACTCGGCCGGCCCGGACAGGCGCTCCTCCCAAGCTCGTAACTGTCGTCGAGGATGCCGCGTCTTGTCCACCGCCCGTTATCAGGGGGCTGGCGGCCCAATCTCTACTCTGCAAACACCTCGAGCCAGAAGAAGTACATCGCAAAGCTCCGCTTGTCGTCCCGCCCGGGCCATTCCTCTGCGGGCACCACCGTCCGAGAAACCTCGAACCGCAGGCGGCAATAGGCGTCGTTCTTTGAGAGAGTCTCGGGCGTGAGCACTGCCTCAAATGTCCGCTGGGCTTGCGGAGGATCATGCATCTGCCACCATGAAAGATCGAGTTCGTCGTCGTTGGCAAAGACCCGGACCGACTCGATCACATCCATCGTGTGAGCGCCCGCAAAGAACCGAAGCATCAGCGGCTTCTCGCACGGGAGCGGCAGGTCGAGTGTGGTGACGCGGCCAGGGCCAGACCACCGAGCCCAGGAACCATCAGCAATCTTCTCGCGCACAAACCAGTTATCACCGAGAATCGGACTATCGAATCCAAGGCGGACAAGACTCTGACGCGGCCGTGCTCTCATGGCGGCGGTGTAACGATCCCGCGCGACTTCCGGCGTGAGGCGATCGATTTCGTTCTCCACTCGATCGCTTGCCATGCAATAGAGTTGCTCGTCAAACCCAGAGAGCTCAACCACACGAGACCGGGCCCGATCGGTGATCTCAGAGTCTGAAAACCTCGCAACACCCTTGTTGTACTCGGGGAACGACCGCACCTCGGGCCACCCGAACTCCGCACATACCAAGCGGAGTGTGTCCGAAAAACGATCCTGCACCCCAACAACATCGATGGCGTCGAGTGTCTCAATGGCCCGCCGGAGCATCGCGGGGTCGCCATATTTCCGTTCCAGACCGGCACGGCCTTTCTGGTTCAACCGCGAGTGGCCGAAGTAGTCGTTCTGGATATTGTCGAGTGCCAGAAACCGAGTCTGGAAGTTGAGCAACTCCGCAACGCCTTGGTCACTCAGCACAAACTCCTCGAATGACTTGTCCTGAATCCACTCATTGAGCCAGTTGTCCTTGGTCGCTTTGAGGTGGCGATAGTGTGAAACCGCTCGACCCAAAGGCTCTCGCAATACTGTCACCATCCTCATCGGTGCCCCGATCATCTGTCTCAGGTAGAGACCGTGATGACCACAAATCAATCGATAGCCACCAAGCACCGACGGTGGCTGCGGCAGCAAAGCAGAGAACTCCAGGTATGGACAGATATTGTCGATCGAAAACTTGTCTTCAAGAAATGTGCGAAGTGCCGAGCCCGCCGTCTTGGGAATATGAAGGAAGTAAAGTAACTCCTTCGGGCCATAATCACGAACATCGCCGACGATCGACATGGATTCGATTCCTCTCGTCATGCACCACACACAGCCTGTTTCAGTCCGCAGTCGCTCACCCACCCCCCACCAACTCCGCCAGCAGCCGCGCCCCAAACCCCGTCGGCCCCGCAATATACGGCCCCGCGTCCTTGTCCGTCGCGTGCGTCCCCGCGATATCCAGATGACACCAAGGCACGCCCTTCTCCACAAAGTAACTCAAAAACGCTGCGCCCTGGATCGGGTGCGCCTTGCGGTTGGGATTGCTGTTGACGATATCCGCGACCGGCGACTTCATCATGTCCCGATACTCCTGATGGTGCGGCAGCCTCCACACCCGCTCGCCGCTGGCGTCCGCCGCCTCCTCGACCTTTCGCCTCAGCTTGTCGTCGTCGCACCACATGCCTGCAAAGGTCGAGCCCAACGCCACCACTACACCCCCGGTCAGCGTCGCGATATCGACGATATACGCGGGGTCTTCCTTATCACACGCCCAGCACAACGCATCGGCCATCACCAGCCGACCCTCGGCGTCGGTGTTGGTCACCTCGACGGTCACCCCGTTGCGGAAGGTCAGCACATCGTCGGGCCGGTACGCCTCATCCGAGATCGAGTTCTCAGCAATACTCAGGAGCGCCACCACCCGGCGGCTGGGCTTGATCACCGTCGCGATCGCGTGCATGGCTCCAATGACCGCACACCCGCCGTCCTTGTCGCGCTTCATCCCCGCCATGCCGCCACCGACCTTGATCGAGAGCCCGCCGGTGTCGTAGGTGATCGTCTTGCCCACAAACACGATCGGCTTGCCGCTGCGGGCCTTGCCGGCGGGCACGTACTCAAGCCGCACCAGGCACGGCTTGTGCTCGCTGGCCGCGCCGACGGTCTTGATCCCGACCAGCCGCTCGTCGTCGAGCTTGCTGCCCTGAATCACCGTGCATTTGAGCCCGACCCTCTTGGCCATCTTCCGCGCCTCGCTCGCCATAAACGAGGTCGTCGCAACATTCGGCGGCGTCTGGCTCAGCGTCCGCGTGATGTTGGCACTCTCGGCAAGCCCGAGCCCCCGTTCCACCCCCGCGACGAACGGCTTGCTCTCGGCCCGGACCTCGAGGGCTGTGGCTGCGGTTTTGGATGAAGCCGACCCTCGGAACTGGTCGCAGGTCCACGCGATCAGCCCGAGCCCCTCGCCGAACGCACACCCGGCCCGCTGGGCGTCGAGCCCGGCACTCTTGCAGGCCGGGGTGAGGTCGATTTCGATTTTCGTGTCCTTGGTCTGCGCGAGCCTGCGCCCGATCGCCCCCGCGGCCGTCCGCAGGGTGTCGGCTCCGAACGAACTCTTGTCGCCGAGGCCGACGATCATCACCCGCGCCGCTGTGCCCTTTTTGCCGCTGGGGAAGACCTCGACGATTCGGCCGACATCTCCGGTCGCCTCGCCGCGCTTGAGGGCCTCGTTGAGTGCTGCGTCCTTGGCGTGCCCTTCGACTTTGCCGCCCTTGAACTGTCCGACCACGCGCACCTGCACAGCGCCCCGGCTGCCGACTTTCACAGACTTGAACATCGCGTTGACTCCTGGTGTTTGAGCCCCGAGTGTAGGGGTTCCAACCAGAGCCCGAAGCGCCACAGAGCCCGAAGCGCAAGGGAGGAGCCCGACCCGACCCTTCGCAGAGCCTCAGGATCGGCGTCCACCACGCGCGATACGCTCTCTCCATGACCCACGACGCCCCCCACGACGCCCCCCACGACGCTCCTCAAACCCTCTTTGCCCCCTGGCGACTCGAATATCTCGAAGCCCTCGAAGCCAAGGAAAAATCCGCCGGCCCTCCCGCCGCCGGCTCCGGTTCGTTCCTCCTCGACTCCTGGCGCACCCCCGACCACGACGAAGCCAACCACGTCGTCGCCCGCACGTCGCACGGCCTCATCCTGCTCAACCGCTACCCCTACGCCGGGGGGCACCTGCTCGTGGCGCTGGGCACCCCCGCGCCGACCCTGCTCGACTATTCGCCCGACCAGCGCGCCGAGCTCTGGAAACTCGTCGATCTCGCGGCCGAACTCATGCAGCGCACCCTCGAGCCCCAGGGCATCAACATCGGGATCAACCAGGGCCGAGCCGCTGGCGCGGGCGTGCCCCAGCACCTGCACGTCCACCTCGTCCCCCGCTGGAACGGCGACAGCAATTTCATGTCGGCTGTGGGCAATATCCGCGTTATTCCCAGCTCACTCGAAGCGATGACGCAACGCTTCCGCGAGCGATGGACGCAGACGACAACCAACTGAAGTGTTCACAAGGCGGAAGAGAAGGCACGACGGCCGCTTCGGTTACGCCGCCAGCTTCCGCTCAAACCGCAGCCCCAGGCGGTACGCCCCGCCCCGCCCGTGCATGTGCGCGACCGAGCCGAGTTCGAGCCGGCCGCCGACTGAGCATCGGAAGCTCGCGCCCGGCGTGACCTTCACCGGGCAGCGAACGCCGAGCCCGCCGTCGCAACGATCGACCAGCGTCACCCGCGTCAGCCAGAGACGGCCGTCAGGGTCGACAAACGTCGCGACCCCTTGCCCTCGTATTTTTGAACGCTCGACCCCTCGCCGTTCCGGGCGAGCCGGATCGGTCGAGGGCTGGCTCGGTTGCTGCTCTCCCGCTGCGCCGGATTCAGCCTGTGCAAGCCGGAGGCGGCCCGGGCCGATGGATGTGCGTTGCGTGCTCTTCGTGCCCCGTCGTTGCGCCACCGCCATGCCGAGCCCTCCCGAGGTTTGGCGCTTCGGTGCGCCCCTCTGGAGAAAGCCAATCGGCTCAGCCGCCGTCCGACTTCATCCCAAGTCCGACAACTGGCAACCATCCGCACTTTCCGTGCCGGGCACCCCTGCGCCGTCACGCCCGCGAAGCGCTCCCGTTCCGGAGCAGGTCGGACAGAATGAACGCCAGCTCCAGCGACTGCTGGTAGTTCAGCCTCGGGTCGCAAGGGGAGACATAGTTCCGGGTCAGGTGCTGTTCGGTGACCCCCGCGCCCCCCCCGATGCACTCGGTGACGTCCTCGCCGGTCAGCTCAAAGTGCACGCCGCCGAGCACCGAACCGACCTCTCGATGCACCGCGCAGGTCTTGCGCAGCTCGTCGGCGATCGCATCAAAGTGTCGCGTCTTGACCCCGCTTGCTGTCACCATCCCGTTGCCGTGCATCGGATCGCTCACCCAGAGCACCCTCCGCCCGGCGTCGGTCACCGCCCGCACAATGCCCGGCAGCGCCCCCTCGACCTTGCCCGCGCCCATCCGCGTGATCAGGACGAGTTTCCCCGCGTCGTTGCCCGGGTTGAGCGCCTCGGTCAGCGCGACTGCCTCGGCCGGGTCCGTCGTCGGGCCGAGCTTCACCCCGACCGGATTGGCGATCCCCCGCATGTACTCCACGTGCGCACCATCCAACGCCCGTGTCCGCTCCCCGATCCAGGGCAGGTGCGTGGTCAGGTCGTACCAGCCCTCCCGGTGAGGCACCCGCCGCGTCTGCGCGCTCTCATATAACAGGTTCAACGCTTCGTGACTGGTGTAGAACTCGACCCGCGTCAGCTCCTCGACCCGCCCTTCGCCCAGCGCCTCCATAAACTCGACCGCCTCAGCGAGGCTCCGGCTCACCTGCTCGTACGCAGTTTTTCGGGCTGCGGGCAGGTCCGCGTGTTCGACAAACGAGAGGTCCCAATACTCCGGATGATGCACGTCGGCAAACCCGCCCTCGAGCAGCGACCGGATAAAGTTCAGCGTCATCGCCGCGTGCTGATAGCCCCGCACCATCAGGTGCGGATCGGGTCGCCGCGACTCGGCATCAAACGCTGCACGGTTGACCAGGTCCCCGAAATAACTCGGCAGCGTGACGCTCTTGCCGTCCACCTCGCGGGTCTCCGACGGGCTCGATCGTGGCTTGGCGTACTGCCCCGCCAGCCGACCCACCCGGATCACCGGCTTGCGCAGCCCGTGCACCAGCACCAGCGACATCTGCAACAAAATCTTCAGCTTGTTGGTGATCTGCTCGGCGCGGCAGTCCGCCAGTGTCTCGGCGCAGTCCCCGCCCTGCAACAAAAACCGTTTCCCCACTTGGGCGTCGGCGATAAACCCGCGCAGCCTCTCGATCTCCCAGCTCGTCACCAGCGGCGGCAACTCACGCAGTTTGTGCACCGCGGTCTCCACGGCCCCGCTGTCCTCATACCTCACCTGCTGCGCCGCCAGCCGCGTCCGCCACGACTCGGGAGACCATGTGCCGCCGCGTTCGGTCTCCGTGTTCGTGCCGCTTTGCTCGCTCAACCCTGCACTCCTCGCAACGCCCGGCCTGATTCTTGCCCTGCGACTCTCGATCGGCTCGAAAGGGGCGCGGTTTCTGCCGGTTCTCCCCCTCTTCCTCACTTTCTTGAGTGAAATCCTCACGCAATGCCGGAGTTCGGACGATTGCGACCACACCGACGCACACCTGCGCGGCTTCAGCACGATTTCATCGACGGGCACGGACGCCCGCCGAGACCAACCGGGTCGGCCTCGAATCTACTCGACAAAGACCCGCCCAAAGGCTCGACCAGGCCGAACACCCCCGAGCCAACCAAGACCAGGAGAAGACCACGATGGCAACCAGGACCACCACGAGGAAAAGCACGACCGGCCGATCCACCACCAAACGACACGCCGCGACCAAACGCAAGACCGCCGCCAAGAAGGCAACCGGCACCAAGACCAAAGCCCGCAAGTCGCCCGCGAAAAAGACCACAACCAAAGCCAAGGCCTCCACCACCAGGAAACCGGCCGGCAAGAAAAAGACCACCGCTCGCAAGACCACCACCGCACGCAAGCCTGCAGCCAAGAAGACTGCGACCAAGACTGCTGCCAAACGCAAGACCACCGCGCGCAAGCCCGCTGCCAAGCGTACCGCGACCAAGACCGCTGCCAAGCGGAAGACCACCGCGCGCAAGCCCGCCGCCAAGCGGACCGCGACCAAGACTGCAGCCAAGCGCAAGACCACCGCGCGCAAGCCCGCTGCCAAGCGTACCGCGACCAAGACCGCTGCCAAGCGGAAGACCACGGCGCGCAAGCCCGCCGCCAAGCGGACCGCGACCAAGACTGCTGCGAAGCGGAAGACCACCGCGCGCAAGCCCGCTGCCAAGCGTACCGCGACCAAGACTGCTGCGAAGCGGAAGACCACCGCACGCAAGACCACGGCGCGCAAACCTGCCGCCAAGCGCACCTCCACCCGGAGCTATAAGCTCAACACCACCAGCCGTTCAACCGGCCGCTCGACCAGCCGCCGCACGGTCCGCAAGGCCGCCTGATACAGGCTTCGCACAACCAAAGCACACACCGGCCGCAGCCATCGCGCTGCGGCCGGTCACGTTTTGGACGCAGACAACGTCCTCTCTACGAGCCCCGAGCGCAAGCTCGGGACAGAGCTCCGGGTCAGCCCCGCACACTCTCCCCGCTGCGTTCCTGCCCTACCCGGCCCGGCTTGTGACACACCGGCGTCTCGTCCATTTCACCCGCGATCCCCCGCGCTACCAGATGCGTCCGCCACACCCGTTCGTGCGCTTTCCAGAAGTGCTCGAACGAATCGGCGAGTGTGTATTTTTGCATCGACATGTGTGCCGCGGCGCCCATCCGCCGCCTGCGTTCGGGATCTGCCACCAGCCCGACGATCCGCTCGACCCACGCATCGACCGAGTCGGTTGGCAGGACATACCCGGTGCGCCCGTCCTCCACCACTTCCTTGGGCCCACCCTTGTCGGTCACCAACACCGGAAGCCCCGAGCCCTGGCTCTCCATCACCACCTGCCCCAGCGTGTCGGTCACACTCGGGAACACAAACAGGTCGCTCGACGCGTACAGCCTGCTCAGCTCCTTCCCACGCCGAAAGCCCAGAAAGTGCGCCCGCTGCCCGCGCAGCGCAGCGGTCATCTTCTCGCGGTACGGCCCGTCGCCGACCACCACAAGCTCGGCGTCGAGCCCCTGCTCGGCAAGCCGCCGCTGGGTCCGTGTCCACACTTTCACCAGAAACGGCAGGTTCTTCTCCACGCTCACCCGTCCGACATACAACACCTTCACGCTCGCAGAGCCCACCGCCGGGAACTGCTCCCACACCGAAACATCACGAAAACGCGGGTGAAACGAGCCGTTCTCGAACCCCGGCTTGAGCGCGTAGCAGCGGTCCCGCTCCATCCCCAGCCGCACCAGCGACTCGACATACTCTTCGCTCCGCGTAAAGACCGCCGCGAACGGCTTGTAGAACAGTTGCATGAACTTCTCGCTCGCCACCGTGAACGCACGGTCCTCAAACAGCGTGTCGATGTAGGACGGAAAGTCCGTGTGGTACACCCCAAGCACCGGCACTCGCAGCATCTTCGCCGCCACAAAGCCCACCAGCCCCACCGGGCCTGGCGTCGAGATATGGATGCAGTCCGGCTGGTGGCGATCCAGGTGCCGGAGCATCGGCACAATCGGCGGCAGCACCACCTCCAGGCCGTCGTACTTGGGCAGCGAGGTTGCAAACACAGGGTCAAAGTTGAACAGGTTCTCCCCCTCGGGCAGTTCCATCCGGGTCGAGGTAATGACTTGCAAATCGCGCTCCGATCCGCGCGCCTGCTTTGCGACGTCGGTGATGAACCGGCTCACGCCGTTGACATCGCCGAGGGTGTCTGTGAACAGACTCATCCGCATGGGCCGCTCCATGACGCGCACACCCTCCCCGGCTGCTGCGGTCTCGTGCTCGAACCGTTCGACAAACTCTCGTTCTTTGTTTTGGTAAAACAAGCTGAACACTGTCGGCAGCTGGGCCGCGGTCAAGATCGCGAAGGGCATCAGATGGTCGGCGATCCCGCTCGTGTCGCGCTTGCACACCGCCCGCCACGCCGGCCCGCCCATGTGGCGCGCCAGCGCCACCGTCAGTTCGTCGGCAAATGCCGCCATCCGGTCGTGGTCCGAGAACGCGCAGCCGTCACTCCGCCCCTCAGCCGACAGCCGCTCGGCCAGTTCCGGATATTTCGCAAGCACCGGCCCGAGTGTCTCGCGCAGCCCTTCGAGCAGCGGGTTCGGTTTCCGCCTTCGACCGCCGAGCAGTTTTTGCTTCGCCGCGTGGATCGTCAGTCGGGCCTTGGATGGCGCAGGCACGTCCACCCCTGCAAATCGCAGCAATTTCGACGCGACGTACTTCCCCCGGGTGCTCTGTCGGGGGGCAAACTTCTCTGCGAAAAAGTGCGCGCCCACCGAGGTCAACTGGTGCGCCAAGAGCGCGCTGTGGCCGCCTACACCGCCGGCTTCGCAGCACCCTGACATGACCAGCCGAAGAAACTCGCTCGGGTCGGTTACCGGCTCGCCGCCCTCACCGCGCACCCCGGTCCACGTTCGGCCGACATTGAGCAAGCCGTGGTCGTCGGACCCGCCCGTCCGTGCGGGCTGCCACGCGCGCGGCCACACCGGCTCGAGCGCATGCACACGTGCCAACTCTCGCACGCGATCCTGCGAGAGCCGGTTCAGGAACCGCTCCAGAGGTACGCGATGCCGTCCGGTGTGCGCGCCATTGAGCACCTCAAACCCCTTGAAAAGCAGCACGCACCGCTCGATGTGCCACTGTGTCAGGCGGCCGTTCTGCATGTAGAGCGGGTGCGCCACCGCGTGTGCAAGCCGATGCTGAAACAGCCATGCCGCGAAGGCATACACGTCGTCCCGCAGCCCGAGGGTCGTCAGTTCCTCGTCCTGCTCGGGGCTGAGCCTCCAGACCAGCACGTGCAGTTTGCACCCGTCTTCGGGGAACACCACCGAGACTTCCTGCCCGAGAACAAAGTCCTCGAACCCGCGTTCGACCAGTTCCATCGCCCCGCGGATCGTGTCGTGGTCGGTGATTGTGACAAGGTCCATGCCTCGGGCGCGGGCCTGGTCGTAGACCTGCTCGGGCGGCGAATAGCACTCGGGCATCCCCAGACACGACAACGCGGCGACCGCCGGGCCGTCTGAGGCTTGCGAGTGGCAGTGGGTGTCCATCCGCGTCCAGCCGTCGGGGTGTCGCGCGTGTGTTTTTGGATGCATCAACTCGCTCCCTTGCCCAACTGCGGCCTTGGTCCGGGCTTGTTCGATGCCCCGCCCCCGGCGGCACGGACAGCCCTTGAGCATAAGAGCCGAGGTCTTTCACCGAATCTCGGCATCACTCTCGCGGATGTTTGTAAACTAGTTGGATGCGGTGTAGCCAATCCCGCGTGCACCTGGCTGGCAACCAGCGGTTGTACCGATGCACAGGGCACCGGCGCACCCCCGGACGCTGTCAAGAAAACACTTCTGTCACTCTTGGGGACTTTCACGCAGCCAAGAAAATGAAGAATCGGCGTGCCGAGGAATGAAAAGCGGCTATACTCGAAGCCTCTGACGCCTTCTTTTCTGCTTTCCGCTCTACGACACATTTGCATACTTGGTCGGCCTTGAACCACACGGTGTTCGAGCGTCGGCTGACAAGTCGCTTGGCCCCCTGCGCGTTGATCTCCTGTCCCCCGGTCGATGCGCGGGGGCCTTGCTTTTTTGGGGCAAGGCCTCACCCAACACCGGACGCAGCCGATGCCGCTTTGCCTGAGTGCTCCGGGCGGGGGTCGCTTATCCGCGCCATCAGAACGCGAAGTGGGCCCCGCGTCGCCGAGGTTCGACACGGGGCCCTCGCAGGGGGGGGTGTTCCCTCCCTCCAACGCCCAAGCGGGAGAAACTGCACCACGAATATGCGGTACAGGCTCCTCCTCCCGCGACCGATCCTCCGAGGCGATCTGGCAGTGGCAACGTTTGTGCCGGGTGTGCCGTGTAAACTGCCCGCATGACCCGACACTTGGCTGTCTTTCCCGGCTCGTTTGACCCGATCTCGTTCGGCCACCTCGACGTGGTTCGGCGCGGCCGCTACCTCTTTGACGAGGTTGTCGTCGCGGTCGGGCACAACCCGGGCAAGGCCCAACTCTTTACCCTCGACGAGCGGGTCACAATGGCGCAGACCCTCGCTGCCGAGATCGTCGCCGAGGAGCCCGACGCCGCCCCGGTGCGTGTCGCGTCGTTCTCCGGCCTCACGGTCGATTATGCCGTCTCGGTTGGTGCCGCCGCCCTGCTCCGGGGCATCCGCAACCTCTCGGACCTGCAATACGAGATTCAGCAAGCGGTCACCAACCGCGAGGTCGCCGGGCTCGAGACCGCGTTCGTCGTCGCGGGCAGGAGCTTTGCGTACACCAGTTCGAGCCTTATCCGCCAGATCACGGCGTTGGGGAAAGACCTCTCGGCCCTCGATTCGATGGTCCCGCCGCTGGTGATCGAGATGCTCAGGCAAAAGAAGGACCAGAAGCACCCGATGCTGCAACGGCTGCTGGTCGATCCCGGGGAATAGAGCGCCTTGCATCAATGTTTTTCGTTGTTATGGATGGGTATCGTTGTCTCCTCGCTTGCGCGAGGGGCTCTGTTCTCGGCGTCTACAACACTTGTGTAGAGAGACATGGCGGCGTTGTAGAGCCCCTCGTGCAAGCGAGGGGACAAGCCTGTATGCGCGGCTCTCTAAGCTGTACGAGGTCGCTTGCCGCTTCTTGCCCCCGAGCCCAATACCATCCCGCTTATGGATATCCGCATTCTCTCTCTTGGCGCGCTCGCGGAACACCCGCTGCGCGATTCTGCCCGCCGTGTTCGCACCGGGCACGCGACCACCACGCTGGTCCGCTCCGGCGACGCAGCCGTCCTCATCGACCCCGGCCTGCCTCCCGCCGCCGTCGTCGCGCGGCTGGACGAACGTGCCGGGCTCGACCCCTCAGACATCACGCACGTGTTCCTCACCAGCTTCAAGGCCGACACCTGCCGGGGGATCCGCGCCTTCGACCACGCCGACTGGTACCTCTCGCAGCTCGAACGCGAGGCCGTCGGCGTTCCGCTGGCGCAGCTGCTGCAGAACGCCGATGCGACCGACGACGAGACCCGCCAAGAGCTCGAATATCAGGTCTCGCTGCTCCGCGAGTGCAAGCCCGCGCCCGACTCACTCGCCAAGGGCGTCGATCTTTTCCCGCTCCCCGGGGTCACGCCGGGCATGACCGGGCTGCTCGTCGCCGAGCCCGACCGCACGACCCTGATCTGTGGCGACGCGATCCCCACGCTCGAGCACTACGAGCAGGGCAAAGTCCTCAAGACCTCGCACAATCCCGAACACGCGCTCGAGAGCTTTCAGGAAGCCCTTGAGATCGCCGACGTGCTGGTGCTCGGGCGCGACAACCTCGTGATGAGCCGTGGACGGGGGATGATGTAGAGCACCCCTCGGTCTGAACCGGGGCGCGGGAGGGGGAGCGGGGGCACCTGGAGCACAACGCGAGCATCAAGGGCGTTCGTGACTTGTGAGATGCGCCTTGGATGCGCACTGCGCGGCTGTGTTGCAGAGCAGGTGCTTGGGGCGTGGGTTCAGTGTTTCTTGAGCATCCCGATGCCGAAGCCGGCGACGGCGCTGCCGCCGGAGGGGATGTAGCCGCGGAGGAAAGCGGTGAGGCTCTGGGTCTGGTTGCCGAGCCATGTGGTTGAAGTGTTGTAGATGCCTTGCATCGCGTCCCAGTTGACGCTGATGAGCCCGGCCATCTGGAGGCCGATGAGGAGGAGGAAGACGGTGCCGACGACGAGGAGGACGATCTTGAAGGCGGCGCGGAGGGCGAACGCGACAGCGAAGCCGAGGAAGAAGCCAAAGCCGAGGCGGAAGATGGTGGGGGAGTAGAGCTCGAGCAGCGATTTGTCGGCGTCGCTTTGTGTGTCATCGAGGGTGGATTGTTCATCATCGCTTTTGCGCGAGGTGGTGTCGTCGGTGAGGGAGTTGGGCGCGAAGGCCGGGTCGGTTTCGGGGGTTGTGGTGTCGGTGGTGGAGTTTACCGGGGATTCGGGGCGGTCGGGTTTGGTTGTCGCGCCGACGCCCCAGAGCCCTGCGCCGGAGAGACTGATCGCGGCGGCCAGCGCGAGGGACAGCTTCTGCAACCCCGAGAGGCTCGCAAAGAGGCCTGTTCTGGCGGGCGATTCTTCGGTCACGGGGCGCGATCTCCCTTGGTCTCTTCGCCCGGAGGATTCTTCGGGTCGACCGTGGGTTGGATCTCGATTTCTTCGACGGTGGTGCGGCGGAGGGTGACCTTGCGGCCGTCGGGGCCGATCGCTTCGCGTTCTTCGACCTCGCGGCGGACCTCGCGCTTTTCGGTTGCTGCGTTGGTCGTGTCGTCTTTGGCGGGGTTGGCTTTGACCGCGTGGGTGAGGTGGCCGACGAACTGACCGAGTGAGCGCATGAGCGAGCTTGGCCGTTTGTCTGTCATGGTGAACAATCAGGGGGTGGGAGCTGGAGGTCAGTGTGCGTTGGCGGCTTTGGCTTTGGTGAGAATCTCGGCGACCTGCTCGGGCTTGACATTTTCGTAGAGGTCGTGATCGACGAGCATGACCGGGGCGGTGCCACAGGACCCGAGGCATTCGAGCTCGATGATGGTGAACTCGTTGTCGTCGGTGGTCTCGCCGACATCGACGCCGAGGTGTTCGCGGACCGCGTCGGTGAGCTCGGGCTGGCCACAGAACTCGCAGGCGATGGATCGGCAGACGGCGACGACGTGCTTGCCCTTGGGCTTGAGCCAGTACTCTTCGTAGAAGCTGGCGGTGTCGATGACGTCGGCGGGGGCCATGTCGAGGAGCTTGGCGATCTCGACCATTGCCTGGTGGGGAATCCAGCCGTACTGGTGCTGAACGAGGTGGAGCGCGGGGAGGAGTGCGCCGGCTTTGCGTTCGTAGCGGGGGAGGTACTTGTCGCGGATCTCGGCGACGAGGGTGTCGTTGAGATAGGGCTCGTCGCGGCGGTCGATGTTGATGGTGCCGGAGTCTTTGGTGATCCAGGGCATGTGGGTGTCCTTGCTGCATCTGGCGGCCGCGTGTGGCGGGGCTTTAGTCGTCGGGTGCTGCTGCGACGGCACCGGCCGGGGGGGCTGGGGGTGGCGGGGTGCCGGGAGAGCATCGTAGACCCCGGACGGTGGGATGGGCCTCGAAGACGCCCTCGGCCGTGGCAAGGGTGCGTTGCACGCTGGAGGTTGATGTTCTGGGGAGTTGGACAAGGCGGGGGTCAGCGACGGGGGGGGGTTCTTCGGTGGTGCCCCAGGTCAGGCAGGAGACGACTTCGCCCTTTGGGGTGCGGAGGCATACCCAGTCACCGGCGTTGGCGAACCCGACCTGTGAGGAGGTGTTGCCGGCGGTGAAAACCCAGGCGTTGTTGAACTTGTCGTTGGGCTTTGGGGGCGTGGTTTCGGCGTCGCCGAGGGGGCCGGGGATGGTCTGGTTGAGGCCGTTGAAGACGACGGCGGTTTCGCCCGGCCCGAGTCGGAAGTTTGGAAAGACAAAGAGGAACTGGCCGGCGTCGGGCTTGTTGCGGTCGGTGATGGTCCAGCCGGAGAGGCGGATGGGCTTGCTGGTGGGGTTGTGGATCTCGACGAACTCGTCCCCGGTGGGGTGGCGCGAGCCGTCCTGGCTTGCGTCGCCGGCGATGCCCTTGGGCACGGCGTAGAGGACTTCGGTGATGATGGGGAGGTTGTCTGCTGGCGCGTGTGCTGCGCCCTCGCCGAGCGCGAGGGCAGCCATGCCGATCGAGATGAGAAGTTCGCCCACCACAGGGGATGAGTCTACCGGAGTGCCGAGAACCTGCAAGGGAAACCCAGCCGGATCGGGCAAACGCACGATCGGCTTTTGCTAGGCATGGCGAGCGAGAGAGCCTGTCTACGGCGTGTTCCAGCGTCCGGGTTCGTGGCGGCCTGTGCCGGGGCGGTTGGTGAGTTTGTCTCCCATGTCGGCGCGGGCGGCTTCGACGAGGCGCATGAGTTGTGCGACGACTTGGGGTTTGGTTTCGGCGGGTTGGTTGTTTCGCTGATGTCGGTTTCGAGGTGGTAGAGCTCGAGTGGCCTGTCGATGGAGTTGTACTTGCCGGGGAGGCCGTGGTTGGTGTTTGGGCCGAGTGCGCCCTGGATGCCGATGCGGTTTGGGTAGCACCCGGTGAGGAGGGCCGCCCGGGAGGCCGAGCAGACCGGCTGGGCGACGTAGAAGCTGGTGAGTTTGATGCCCTGGCGTGCGAGGGCGTCGAGGTGCGGGGTGTCGTAGCCGTCGGCGTATGCCATGACGTCGCCGTAGCCGAGGTCGTCGCAGAAGAGGATGACGATATTTGGGGGGCGTTCCTGCGCGTGGGCGGCAGATGCGCCGGCGAGCAACATGAGAACAGCGGCGAGTCTTTGGATCATGCGCGCAGTCTACCGGTTGTCGGGGGTGCCGGGTGGGATCAGACGATCGGCATGCTGAGGATGCAGCTGCGGTAGTTGGTGTACGGCCACTGCCAGTGCTCGACGAATCGGTAGCCGCGTCTTTGGTAGTAGTTTCGGAGGGCGGTGTCGGGCTCGGCCATGCTGAGGGCGAGTTCGCGGAATGCCAGCTCGCGGGCGCGGGCTTCGCACCGTTCGAGCAGGGCGTTGCCGATGCCTGCGCCCTGGAGGCCCGGCTCGACCGCGAACATGGCAAAGTGGGCGACGCCCGGGCGGAGAAAGAACGGCGGGAACGCGACGTGCTCGTGCTCGTTGAAGAGGATGACGCCGACGATGCGTTGGTGGTGTGGGTCGCTTTCGTCGGGGATGAGGGCGAGGTAACACTCGCTGTTGAGGACGCGGCCGAGGGTTGTTTTGTCGTCCTGGCGTCCGGCGAGGGGTCGGAGGCCCATCGCGTGCTGGCCGACGTAAGCACGGTGGAGGAGTTCGGTGATCGCGGTGACGGGATCGTCGATCATGTAGCGGCGGACAGTGAGCGCGGGGGCGGTTGTGCCCGGGGGGGATGCGGGGTGTGCTGCGGGCTCGGGCATGAGCGGGGAGTGTAGGATTGTGGTGTCCATGGCAGCACCCGTTCCCCAACCTGTCGGCCGACCCGACCGCCCGCCCGCGACCGAGGGGGTTCACCGGCTGCGGGTGCGGTATTGCGAGTGCGATCCGATGGGGGTGGTGCATCATGCGGCGTATGTGCCCTGGCTCGAAGAGGGGCGGACCGAACTTCTCCGCACCAGCGGGGTGTCGTACCGCCAGCTCGAATCGGCGGGGGTGTTTCTTGCGGTGGTGAAGCTCGAGGCGGCGTACAAGCGGCCGGGGCGGTACGACGACCTGGTCGAGGTGCGGACCCGGGTGGTGGGCGCAACACGGGTCAAGCTCAGGCACGAGTACGAGGTGCGGCTGGTCGAGCGCGCGGGGGTTTCGGAAGGTGAGATGGTCGGGCTGCAGCGGGCGGGGCTTGATCTGCTGGTGACGGCGTCGACGACGCTGGCGTGTCTGGATGGTGCGGGGAAGCCGAGCGAGTTGCCGGGGTGGATCGCGGGGGGTGGGGGTGGGGGCGGTTGAGTGAGGGCGATCGGGTATGCTCCTGGCATGCAACGACGAGACTTTCTGAAAGTGACGACGGGTTCGGCGGCGGGCCTTGCGTTGGCGGGGTGCAGCACGCCGAATGACGAGCCGCGGGCGGGGGATGGGGGTGGTGTGGATACCACGCCGCAGCCGGAGGCCGAGCAGCCGGTCGAGGCGGTCGAGCTGTTGTACACGATCTCGCTGGCGCAGTGGTCGCTGCACCGTGCGCTCAAGGGCGGCGAGATGGACAACCTGGACTTCCCGCGGGTGGCGCGCGAGCGGTTCGGTATTGACGCGGTGGAGTATGTCAACCAGTTCTTTCTGGACAAGCCTCGGGACAAGGCGTATCTGGCGGACCTGCGCACGCGGTGCGAGGACCAGGGCGTGGAGAGTCTGCTGATTATGTGCGACGGGTTGGGGGAGCTTGGCAACCCGCACGCGGGTCGGCGGAACGAGGCGGTGAACAATCACAAGCCTTGGGTGGGTGCGGCGCGGGCGCTTGGGTGCCATTCAATCCGGGTGAACGCGGCGAGCGAGGGGACGTTTGCCGAGCAGCAGAAGCTGGCGGCCGACGGGCTGCGGAAGCTGGCCGAGTATGCTGCGGGGGCGGGGCTGAGCGTGATTGTGGAGAACCACGGCGGGCTGAGCTCGAACGGTGCGTGGTTGGCGGGGGTGATGGAGTTGGCGGATCATCCCGGGCTGGGGACGCTGCCTGACTTTGGGAACTTTTGTTTGGACTGGTCGCGGCGGGACGAGCCGGATGCGTGGTACGACCGGTATCTGGGGGTGTCGGAGATGATGCCTTACGCCCGGGCGGTGAGTGCGAAGAGTCACGACTTTGACGCGGCGGGCAACGAGGTGAATACGGATTTCCGCCGGATGATGCGGATCGTGACCGAGGCTGGGTATCGCGGGCGGATCGGGATTGAGTATGAGGGCAAGGGGTTGAGCGAGGATGAGGGGATTCTTGCGACCAGGCGGCTGCTCGAGCGGGTGCGGGATGAGCTGAGCGCGTAGCTTGCGCGGCGTGCTGTGCGCGGCTTGCCCGCGGCGTTGGGCGCAGGGGCGGCTTGCTACGCTTCGTCATGGCAGTTTCACGATCGGGTTTGTACGACGACGCGTTGGTGTACGACGTGCTGCACGCGCCGGGGACGGCGGGCGAGGTGTCGGGACTCGAAGCGATCGAGAAGCGCTTTGTTGCTGACGCGGTGAGAAAGCGCGGGCGGTGTTGGCTCGAGCCGGCGTGCGGCACGGGGCGGTACCTGCGCGAGGCGGCGCGGCGGGGGATCGAGACGATCGGGTTTGACCTGCTGCCGAACATGGTCGAGTTTGCCCGCGATCGTGCGCCGGAGGCGGGGCGGGGTGTGGGGTCGAGCGAGTACTTTGTCGGCGACATGACGGACTTTGCCGATCGGGTCGGCGGTCGGCGGGTGTCGTTTGCGTTCAACACGATCAACACGATCCGGCACCTTTCGAGCGACGCGGCGGCGCGTGCGCACTTTGGGCAGGTCGCAGAGGTGCTGGCGCCCGGGGGTGTGTACGTGGTGGGGTTGAGCCTGAGCGCGTACGGGCGGGAGTCACCCAGCGAGGACGTGTGGTCGGGTCGGCGGGGGTCGCTTGGGGTCAAACAGGTGGTGCAGTACCTGCCGCCTCGGACGGATGGCAACCCGAAGTCTCGGAGTGAGCTGGTGGTGAGCCACCTGGTTGTGGAGCGGCCCGGCGGTACCGATCATCGGGACTCGATGTACAGGCTGCGAACCTACAGCCATGAGGAATGGATCAGGCTTGTCGAGCGTTCAGCTCTACAGCTCGTGGGAGTCGTCGATGAAGATGGTGGGGATGTCGTGGCGGGGGATGGTGGATACGTGCTGTTCGTGCTGTGTGCCAAGGGCATTTGAGGCTATAAGATTGGGTGTATTTGCGTACACTTTTCAAGAATCGTTGTATACAGTGAAACAGGAGGATAGAATACGGATCGGTTGATGGTCTTTCTTAGGGGTGCCTGCGATGAAGCAACAGTTTGAGAAGAAGGCGATAGTTCAGCCTCGTTCGCGATTCAACCTGACCCAGCGGGAGCTTGAAGTCGTGGGATTGGTGGCCGAGGGGCTGTCGAGCCGGGAGGTTGCCCAACGGCTGTGCCGGAGCCCTCGGACGGTTGAGAACCACCTTCGCTCGATCTACCAGAAGCTCGGTGTGCGGAACCGGGTTGAGCTTGTGCGGGCGGTTGCCGAGCGGGTCAAGTCGGGCGAACATGCGGGAGGGCTTTCCGGGGCGGAGCTGGAGATCAAGGGTCGGACGCTCGATCTGATCTCGAAGATCGACTCGCGGATAGCGCGGGTCGAGCACCGGGACTATTTCTTCGAGCTTGCCAAGTCTCTGACCGAGGTGCTGGATGTTCGTTGGGCCGGGGTGACCGAGCCGAAGCTTCGGGAGGACATGCTGGACGTCATTTGTGTTGTTGAGCGGGGTGAGATTCGGGACCAGGTGGAGTGTCAGGCGAGTGTTTCGCCGTGCGGCGCGATTCTGCGGGACGAGGAGATCATTGTTGCTGACCACGTGACCGACCTGTTTCCGGACTGGGAGCTCGGTCGCGAGCTTGGTGCTCGTGGGTATATGGGTGTGCTTCTTGTGAACCATGTTGGGGATGCGATCGGGACGCTGTGGATCATGCACGACGAAGCGATCGAGGACATTGCGGACTACGTGATGATTCTCCGGTTGTTTGGCCGCCGGACCAGCGCCGAGCTGGCATTGGCGCAGCTGTTGGACAGTGTTGGAGATGAGGCGTCGGGTCCGACTGCAGCGGCGGAGTAGGCGGGTTGGCTGGGGCTCGGGGTGGGGGCGAGAACGCTCGGGGGTGGCTCCTTGCTGGGGCTTCGGGTTCGGGTGGGGGCTCTTTTGGTGGCGGTTTGTCCGGATAACCTTTCGGCATTTTTTGCGTGTTTCTGGCCTCTCCGGCGGTGTCGGGAGAGATTGTTGCGTCGTGGGGCGATCGGTCTTTGCTCTGCTGGCGTAGAACCATCGCGTTGCCTTGGACGGTTGGGTCTGCTTGGCCCGATGGAACGGTGAGAGTCATCGTGCGACTGGTCTGTAGATCGGTTGTGGATGTGGAGGCGAGTATGTGCGGAATCATTGCGTATATCGGGAGCCGGCCGGCAGAGCCCTTGCTGATCGAGGGATTGAAGCGTTTGGAGTACCGGGGGTACGACTCGTCGGGGATCGCGACGATCGAGAAGGACACGGTTCGGGTTGCGAGATCGGTCGGTCGGGTCGGCGAGTTGGAGGAGCACCTGGACGGGTTGGGCGGGCACTCTGGCACGCTGGGGATCGCGCACACGCGTTGGGCGACGCACGGCAGCGTGACCGAGGCGAACTGCCACCCGCACCGCGACGACCGCCACGGGATCGCGCTGGTCCACAACGGGATTATCGAGAACTACTCGTCGTTGCGGATTTATCTCGAAGAGCGTGGGCACACGTTTACGAGCGAGACCGACACCGAGGTGCTGGTCATGCTCATCGGCGAGTTGTACGAGGACGATCTGGAGCGGGCGGTGAAGGCGGCGTTGCGTGAGGTGACTGGTGCGTACGCGATCGCGGTGGTGTGCGAGAAGGAGCCGGACACGTTGGTGGTCGCGCGGAAGGGGTCGCCGTTGATGGTGGGGGTGGGCAACGGGGAGTATGTCGTTGCGTCTGATGCCTCGGCGATCGTGGCGCACACGAGCCAGGCGTTCCCGCTGGAGGACTACAACGTGGTGCGGATATCGCGTGAGGGTTTCCATACCAGCACGATCGACGATGCGCCGGTGACGCCGGAGATTAGCCAGCTCGAGCTTGATCTTGAGCAGATCGAGCTTGGGACCTACAGCCACTTCATGCAGAAGGAGATCTTCGAGCAGCCCAAGGTGCTGGCGACGACGCTGCGGGGTCGGATCGAGCGCAACGAGGGGCGGATTGTGCTGGGTGGGTTGGCGAAGTTCTCCAAGGAGCTGGTCAAGGCGCGTCGGTTCATTCTGACTGCGCAGGGGACGGCGTTGCACGCGGCGATGATCGGGGAGTATCTGCTGGAGGACCTGGCGAAGATCTCTGCGGAGGTGGAGTTTGGCAGCGAGTTTCGGTATCGCAACCCGATCATCGAGGAGAACACGGTGGTTGTCGGGGTGAGCCAGTCGGGCGAGACGGCCGACACGCTGAGCGCGGTGATCGAGGCGAAGGACCGGGGGGCGTTGTCGCTGGGGGTGGTGAATGTGGTGGGCTCTTCGATGGCGCGGGAGACCGACGCGGGGGTGTACCTGCGGGTGGGCCCGGAGATCGGGGTGGCGAGCACGAAGGCGTTTACGGGTCAGGTGATGGTGCTGACGATGCTGGCGTTGCACATGGCGCGGCGTCGGTTTATGGCGCCGGAGGTTTGTGCGCGGTGTCTGGACCAACTGGCGACGGTGCCGGAGAAGATCGAGCGGGCGCTCGAGACCAACGACCGGGTGCGGCAGGTGACCGAGCGGTATGTGGACCGTGACAACTGGCTGTTTTTGGGTCGGGGGTACAACTATCCGACGGCGTTGGAGGGTGCGCTCAAGCTCAAGGAGATTAGTTATATTCACGCTGAGGGGATGCCGGCGGCGGAGATGAAGCACGGCCCGATCGCGCTGATTGATGACGGGATGCCGGCGGTCTTTATTGCAAACCAAGGGCGGCAGTACGAGAAGGTGATGAGCAACATCGCCGAGGTCCGCAGCCGGGGCGGGCACGTGATCGCGGTCGCGACCGAGGGGGACACCGAGATCACCAAGGTGGCTGAGGAAGTGCTGTTTATCCCCGAGTGCGAGGAGTTTTTGAGCCCGATGCTGGCGGTTGTGCCTTTGCAGCTGATGGCGTATCACGCGGCGGTGCTGCGTGGGCACGACGTGGACAAGCCGAGGAACCTGGCGAAGAGTGTGACGGTGGAATAAAAAATCACATTTAGCAGTATGTTAGGTTACCTCTCGGGGGGGGGTATATTGGTGACATGGGCCGGATGATTGCAGCATGGGTCGGGGCTGTGGCAGCCGTTGGGGTGGGAACAACCGCGGGCGCGTTTTTGGCTTTGAATCAGCAACTCGGTGTCAGGATCGGTGAGCTTCAGTCATCCGAAGTGCTTTGTGGTGTTCCGGTACGTGTCGAGTTGCCGATCAAGAATAGGAATCTCTGAAGATGTGTCGGATCAATCTGCCGGGGGTTGAGGTGCAGGCGGATGGGCATATTGGAGACTTGGTGCTGACCATTGGTGATGGGGACAGCCCGAATTGGTGGGGGCCGCTCGTCGTAAGGGATTTTTAAGAAAAGGTTGAAAATGAAGCGGCGTGCTTATCTGTCGGTGTCTTTGGTTGTTGTGGCGTTTGTGTGCGTTTTGCCCTCGATGTTGTTGGCGCAGCAATCGAAGTGTGTGCCGGGCAGTTTTTGTGCTGGCGAGCCTTGCCAGAAAGATCCGGCCGGGCCGCTTGCGACCTGCAACTGTTGCCCGATCGGTGGTGGGATGTGGGTGTGTTGTGATAATGTAGCGTGTGGTGACTGCATTGTTGAATGACGGATGTTGCGTATCTACGTTTCGATATTTGCTTGGAGATAGGGGGTTGTTTCTGTGCAGATTCGATGTTCCAGCAAGATTGTGTGGGTTGTCGTATTGGCAATCTGTAGCGCTGGCATAGCTTTCGCGCTGCTTCGTCCTCGTCCGGTTGATCCTTCGCTCACGACGGTATCGAGGCCGTGGGGGCCTCCTAAAGAGCACGCAAAGACTCTTTCCGGGGCGACGACGATTGATGCTGGAAAGAGAGAGATGGTTTCGTCTGTGATCGACACTGCGGTAGCGGGTGTAGATGGCGCTTTGACGCACATGCCGAGTGATGCGCGTGGGGCGTTGGTCGAGACGCTTGCTGGTTATATTGGAGCATTGACTGCGGCTGGGCCGGAGGCGTATTTGCTTCTTTCTGAATCAGAACCGACAGTGTGGATCGGGCCTTCGGCTCGAGCATGGTCGGCGATCGATGCTGCAATGATGCACCTGTACGGAGAGCCGGCGGATCGGACTCGTCCGAAGGAGGTACTGCGGGCGTTGCTCACGAGTCATCGCTTTGCAGAGGGTCGGCGGTACGCGCGGATGGGGTCTGACGATCGTGGGCTTCGTGTGCTCGTTGGGTTTGGGCGTACAGCGGGGGATCTCCAGCGTGCGTTGATCTATGAGGAAGATGGGTCTGATGCGTATTCTTATTGGACCGGGGGCGGCTCGCACACGATCCGGTTCCGGGAGCCGCGTCTTTCGCCTGAGGAGGTGGTACGGTCCCACAATGAAATCCTCTTTGCCCAGGCTGCGATTATGCTTATGACAGAGGAGGGAAAGCCTGGTGTTTGGCACAGCACATGGTACTGGGATCCTGATGCTGGGATATGGCTCAACTCTTCAAGTCTTGTTGAGAGCTTCTATGCAGCGGCGCACGGTATGTATTATTGAAAGACGTGGTTTCACGCTAATCGAAATGCTTGTTTCGATCGCGATCGTCACGGTGCTGATGTCATTGGCAATCCCGTCGCTTCGGGCGGCACGGCTCGGGGCTGAATCGTCGGTGTGTCTTTCGCAGTTGCGTGGCCTCGGGCAGGGCTTGGCGATGGAAGCGGGACAAAACGGGGGCATCTGGATGAACCTGTTCGATTCGGACATGGATGCATCTACATTTTCGTTTGTTGCTGGCCAAGTGGAGTATGAAACGCCATATTTTGGACAAGTACGACTGTGGCCCGGAGGCTTGATCGGGACGCTGTGGGAAGAGGGCGACCCGGCGGAGGTCTGGACGTGCCCCGCGGTGCTGAGAAAGGGGTACGGACTTTCTTCTGGTTCCGAACAGTTGGAGCGGCAGCCCGCTGACGGCGGGATCGCGAGTTATTTCTATTCGCCCGGGTTATTCAGCGACTGGAAGTTGTGGGATCCGGAGGAGCCGGGAAGGCTGGACGATCCTGATCGTTTTCGTCGTCGAGTGGGCGTGCACGAAGTCCGGTTCCCTTCACGGAAGGCGAGTATGGCGGAGGTTGCTGACTTTCACGGTCGGCGCATTCTTCTCGCGTCCAATCCCGGTATTTCTGCTCTCTCGGTGTTGCTGTGTGACGGGCATGTGCAGCGGGTCCGGGCAACGGATGCTGCGGTGACGCTCCCGACCCGTTTTATGTTTGATGTCGATCCGGAGCCAGAAGTTGTTCCGTTTCTTGGCACACCATATGGTGTGCATGGTGATGACTTTGGTCTACAAGAGCCCTGAGGGACTGGTCTTATTGTCGGTTCGGGTCGGTGTAGCCTTGCTTGACGTTTGCGGCCATGCCGGCGGATGTTTCGGAGACTTTGACAACCTGGCTTCGGCGTGCGAAGACGAGGGTGAGCGGGGGTTCGTCGCCGGAGCGGATGAGGAGGGTGTCGCCGGCCTTGCCGCTGAATCGGATGGTGCTGTCTGGGAGGACCTTTTGCTCGATGCCGATGGTGGTCGGGGCGGCGTTGTCTTGCGACTGGGTGTAGGCGACCATGATCGGATCGTCGGTGTGGTTGGCGACGACCATCTCGGTTCTCGGGTTGTTGCCGGTGAGTGTTGCGCAGGCGGCAAGACTCAGGCATGAGACGAGAGCGAGGGGCGTGAGGATTCTGGAAGCGGTGTGGGGGATGCGGGGCATGGTGTGGTCTCCGGCTGACGCCCGGGAAGCGCGGCGGCTTTGGGGTGAGCATTGCGGCGATTGGTGTCAGTTGGTCGGGTCTTCGATGAGGTCGATGATCTCTTCGGTGGCGGGTTCTTCGGTGGTTGATTCGTCGAGTTCGATGGCGGGGAGCACTTCGTCGGTGGCGGGTGCTTCGTGTGATTCGGTTGTGTCGGTCTGGGTTTCCGGTTGGGCATCGGCGGGGGCGTCTTGCTCGACGACCTGCGGGGCATCCTGTTCGACGCCGGCGATGGTGACCTCGACGTCGGAGTCGTAGACATCGATGGTGGTGAGAGCCCGTCGTGGGAGTTCGATGTCGTGGGCGATGCCTTGGCTGACGACGCGGGCGAGGACGGGGCCGTTGGTGGCGCCGGACCAGCCGATGGAGCCACCCGGGGCGAGGACAGCGTTGCCGATCTCGCGTTGGCGGGTGCCTTTGAGGATGGTTATCTGGACGCTTTGTGCGGAGGCGTTACGGACAGCGGTGTCGTAGCTGTAGCAGCCTCCGGCGAGGATTGGGAGCGCCAGCAGGGTTGCCAGAGCGAGAGGGGCGGTTGGTCGTGGGCGTGGCATGGTCGTTCTCCGGGCTGTGTCCGCAGCGATGGCTGGGGCGGCACTGGGAGGATATCGGCTCGATGGGGTGCGGGCTTTGAGGGGAGTGGGTTGTGGTGCGGGTGTGTGTTTGAGGCGGGTATTACACGGGCTCTGCAAGCACTCGGGTTTGCGCGGGTTGTGCTGTGGGGTTCAGGCTGTGGATTGTCGGCTTTGCATCCACAAGGCGCTTTGCCATGATTTCGATCGCTTCGGTGTTGCTGTCGATGAGGACGGCGTCGCGGCCGTGTTTCCACGCGGCTTCGCCGGTTGTGCCGCTGCCGGCGAAGAAGTCGAGGACTCGGTCGCCGGGGTTGGAATGGACGGTGACGATGCGTTCGAGGACGCGGATGGGTTTCTGGGTGGGGTAGCCGGTTTTCTCTTTGCCGGTGGGGCTGACGATGGTGTTCCACCAGACGTCGGTTGGTGTTTTGCCGATCGCGGCTTTTTCTGCGCCGACGAGCCCGGGCGCCATGTAGGGGATGCGGTCGATCGCGTCGTAGTTGAAGGTGTAGTGTTTGGGGTCATTGGCGTACCAGAAGATGGTGTCGTGCTTGGCTGACCAGCGTTTCTTGGAGCGTGCGCCGTAGTCGTATGACCAGATGATTTCGTTGATGAAGCACTCGCGGCCGAAGATTTGGTCGAGGAGAATCTTGCAGTAGTGGGATTCGCGCGGGTCGATATGAAAGAAGAGTGAGCCTTCGGGGGTGAGGAGCCGCTTTGCTTCGCGCATGCGGGGCTCGATGAAGGCGAGGTAGTCGTCGAAGGTGTCGTCGTAAGCCTTTGAGCCGACGACGACGGAGGTGTAGCGTTGTCCTTTGAATCCGGTGCGGTCGCCGTCGGCGTCTCGGTAGGTTTTGAGTTGGGTGCGGGCTTGTGACTTGCCGGTGTTGAAGGGCGGGTCGATGTAGATGAGTTCGAAGGACGCGTCGTCGAAGCCCGCGAGGATGTCGAGGTTGTTGCCGAAGTGGATGTCCATATCGGGAGCGTAGCAGGCCGGGTGCTCTAGCGGTCGAGTTCTGCGGCGACGACGTTGAGGGAGCCGAGGACGGCGACGGTGTCTGCGAGCATGTGGCCTTCGAGGAGTTTTGCGATGACCTGGTAGTTGATAAAGCTCGGGGGTCGGGTTCGGGCGCGGAAGGCGCGGGAGGTGCCGTCGGCGACGACGTAGAAGCCGAGTTCGCCGTTGGCGGTTTCGTGTGCGGTGTAGACCTCACCGACGGGGACTTCCCAGCCTCGGTTGGTCATGATGAGCTCGAAGTGCTGGATGAGCCCTTCGATTGAGCCGTAGACCTCTCTTTTGTCGGGCTTGACGGCTTTGGAATCGACGCCGATGTTGGGCGAGCCGGGTGGGATGTTGTCGATAAGTTGGGCGATGATTTTGACGGATTGTTTGATTTCTTCGGCGCGGACGAGGAAGCGGCTGTAGACGTCGCCTTCGTGTGCGATGGGGACGCTGAACTTGACGGCTTCGGCACCGTTGCCGTCCCAGTTGTCGGCGTAGCAGAGGTAGGGGATGTCTTTGCGGAGGTCTCGTTTGATGCCGCTGGCGCGGGCGAGTGGTCCTGACATGGACCATGCGGTTGCTTCGTCTCCCGAGATGATGCCGATGCCCTGGGTTCGGTCCATGAAGATTCGGTTGCGGAGGACGAGGGTTTCGAGATCGTCGACTGCTTTGAGGGCGTCGTTGTAGAGGAAGTTTTTGATGATACGTTGGAACTGGGCTTCGTCTGGGAGGTCTTGCATGAGGCCGCCGACTCGGGTCCAGTCTGGGTGGTAGCGTTGGCCGGAGATGTAGTCGTAGATGTCGTAGGAGGCTTCGCGTGAGTTGAATGCGTAGAGGAATCCGGTGAAGGCGCCGAGGTCGAGTGCGGCAGCACCGATGCAGAGGAGGTGGTCCTGGATGCGGCCGATCTCTGCCATGATGGTGCGGAGGACTTTGCAGCGTGGGTTGATCTCGATATCGAGGAGGTTCTCGATTGTGGCGTGCCAGCAGATGTTGTTGGAGATGCTGGAGAGGTAGTTCATGCGGCTGGTGATGGAGACGTACTGGTTGTAGTCGAGGTGCTCGCCGAGCTTTTCGAAGCCTGAGTGGAGGTAGCCGATGTGGGGTGTGCATCGGGCGATGCGTTCGCCGTCGAGTTCGAGGACGAGGCGGAGTGTGGTGTGTGTGGCGGGGTGCTGGGGGCCGAAGTTGAGAACCCAGCGGTCGCCGGTATCGACGTGGTCGCCGAGGTATTCGGTGTTGTCGGCATCGACTGTGAAACCCTGTTCGGGCTTGAGTGTGTACGGCATCCGTTTACCCTTCTGTGCGGTCTCGGGCGGCGTGGTGCGGCCGGAGGGGAGGTCGGGGCAACTGTAGCCGGGCGGTGGGTGGCATGGGCGAGCAAGCTGTCTCTATGGAAGGGGCGGCGGTTCGGGGTTGGCGGCTCTTGGTGGGGTGAGCGTGGCGTGTGTGCGGCGTGCGGGCGTGCTTATAGTGTGGGATGGTTCGGGGAAGTCTTTGGGCGGTGATTGCGCGGCGGAGTTCGGCGTCGGCTTATGGCCGATGGCGGGGGGGGGATGGTGCGCCGGGGCGGGGGAGGATGCACGGGCTGGTTGACGCGGCCGGGCGGTTGCCTCAGCCGACGATGGTCGAGCAGCTGGCGGTCTCGATTGCCGATCGGCTGCCGGGGGTGGTGGTCGTGGTGCTCGGGCAGCGGGGCGTGCTTGGGCTGGCGCGGGTCGTTGCTTTGCCGTTTCGGGTGGTTGGGGCTGTGGGGCGGATGTTCGTGCGATCTCCCGGGTTGTGTTCGGAGCGTCGGGCATGAACGCGCGGGCTGCGGCAGTGAGCAAGCCGGTGGAGGTCGGTGCGTCGCAAGGCGCGACGTCGGAGTCGTTGCGGCTTATGCCGGCGGGATCCGAGGACGGCGCGGGATCGGCGGTTGTGCCGAGCGGGGCTGTGCGGCTGCGCGGGGCGGAGGCTGTGCGTGTCGGTTTGCGTGAACGGTTTGCAGCGAGAAATCCGTACTGGGTTGGGGAGAAGGCGTTGCACGCGGTGGAGTCCGACCCGCGCGCGGTGAAGACTGATCGGGCGCACACGCAGAACCCGCATTACCAGCTCGGGCTTTCGCTTGCGCCGGCGTACATCGCGTTTGCGAGGCACATTGTCGAGCACGCCGAGGCGTTTGACCGGGTGTATTTTTTGAGCCGCGAGGGCTGGATGTTTATGCGGATGTACCACCGCATCGCGGCTGCGCTGGGCGTTCGGAGCAAGAAGCCTCGGGGGACGTATCTTGCGGTAAACCGTCGGCTGAGCTTTTTGGCGAGCATGGACGGGTTGACGCAGCCGGAGATCGCGAGAATCTGGGCGCAGTACCCGGGGCAGTCGCTGCGGCGGCTGCTGCGGAATTTGTGTTTGCCGGAGGATATTTTCTTTCACCTGGCGGCGCGTCACGGGCTGACGGATCCGGACAAGCCGATCCGGCGGCCGAGGGAGCACGCGGAGTTCGGTGCGTTCGTGCGCGACGAGCATGTGCAGCGGGCGTTCGAGTTGCACCGGGACGAGCTGCGTGGCTTGCTGACGGGGTATCTCGAGCAGCGGGGTTTCTTTGAGGCCGATCGGGTGGCGCTGGTGGATATCGGGTGGAAGGGGTCGATCCAGACCAACCTGCACCGGGCGGTGCGGGGGCGGGAGGATTGTCCGGAGATGCACGGCATGTATTTCGGGCTCGACCACAAGCCGGGGATGGATGCGCCGGGCTCGACCAAGCACGGGTTTTATTGCGACACGCGGGTGGGGGACTGGCTGAGCGAGTGCTTGTTGACGCACAACTCGGTCTTTGAGATGTTTGCGACCGCGCCGCACGGGACGGTTGGGGGGTACAGCCGCGACCGGCGGGGGTGGGTCCATGCTGAGGCGCGGGCCGAGGCGGAGGAGTCGCGCAACTTTCGGGGGAGGTTCCGCGAGGTATGGCAGGGGATCGGCGATTATCTGAGTGACTATCTGCACACGCCCGGGGCGCTCGAGGTCAGCGCTGCGGAGCTGCGGCCGGCGGTGCTTGATCGAGTGCGGCGGTATGTGCTTTACCCGACGGCGGCCGAGGCGCGGTCGTATCTGGAGTATTCGCACGTCGAGAGTTTCGGTGTGTTTCAGGTGTCGAAGTACCACTTCAAGGGTTCGTGGAAGTGGATATTGCGTACGCGGCCGTACCGCGAGGCACCGGCTCGGCTGGTGCAGACGTTGCGGGCGCAGCGTTGGCCGGCGGGGGGTTTGAAGCGGTCGCGGGTGCCGTTGGCGTCGTGGGTGTTTGATCTTGTGGAGACCCGGCGGCGGGCGCGGTAAGGATTGCCCGGTACCATACTTTGTTTTGAGCGATGCACGATTTGCGTCGGAACCCAGTTCAGGAGATATCTTACGATGGCCTCGCCCCGACTTATTACGTTTGCTGGTAGCGCCCGGCGCGACTCATGGAACAAGAAGCTGGCAGCTGCGGCTGCGGCGATGGCGCGTGAGGCTGGCGCCGAGGTCACGCTCCTTGATCTGGCGGAGTATCCGATGCCGATCATGGACGAGGACACCGAATCTGCGGAGGGGCTTCCTGAGCATGCGCTGAAGCTCAAGGATTTGTTCAAGGCGCATGACGGGTTTCTGGTGAGCTGTCCGGAGTACAACGGGTCGATCACGCCGTTGCTGAAGAACACGATCGACTGGCTGAGCCGCCCTCGGGAGGGTGAGGCAACGCTGGCGTGCTTTGACGGCAAGGCGGTGGGGCTGCTCGCGGCGTCACCCGGGGGGCTGGGGGGGATCCGGGGGCTGGTCCATGTGCGGGCGATTCTGGGAGGGATCGGGGCGTATGTTGTGCCCAAACAGTTTGCGCTCTCGAATGCCCACGCGGCGTTCAATCCGGACGGCTCGTTGGTCGATCCTGCTCATGTCAAGGGTGTTCGTTCGGTGGTTGACGCGACGGTGCGTACGGCGGATCGGCTTGGTGGGTGAGGCGGTCCGGATAACCGTGGAGCGCGGAACGGCTTGTGTTCGGGCATCGGGCGGGGGATTTGTTGGATTCGGCGTCCCGAGAAGGTAGAGTGTGTTGTTGCGGCTGGGATTCGCTCGGAGCGAAGGCCGGGGCTGCGAGCGGTCGAGCATGATCGCGACTGGTTGGGCTTGGTCTTGCGCAAGGGATTGCACGCCGATGGAAGACGACGGTTCGCCGAACGCTGAGCCTCCGAGTCCGGGAGACTTGCGCTGCGCCCTTGCCATCGAGATTATTGACGAGCGCCGGGCTTTGGGCGGCGCGAAGTGTGCATGGATCGAGTCGGCAGCGGCTGCGGCGTTGGGGCCGGTTGCGCTGGCCGGGGGCGGGGTTCGTGTGCGCATTGTTGATGACGCGGAGATGGCAGCGGCACACGAGCGGTGGTCGGGGGTGGCGGGGACGACCGACGTGCTGACCTTTGATCTCCGTGAGGGGGGTGAGGGGGGTGAGGGGGGTGAGGGGGGTGAGGGGGCGTTGGACGTGGATATTTTGGTGTGTGTGGACGAGGCGCGGCGGCAGGCGAGCGCACGCGGGCTTGCGCCCGAGTACGAGGTGTTGCTCTACGTGGTGCACGGCGTGCTGCATTGTCTTGGGCACGACGACCACGACGAGGCGGCGGCGGCGAGCATGCACGCTGAGGAGGACCGGTTGTTGGGGGCGGCGGGCGTTGGTCCGGTGTATTCGGTCGCGGCACGGGGAGCGGCGGGTGGGCCCGAGACACTGCAGGAGCCGGGGCGTTGAGCGCGACGACGGGACTATTGATAGCGATCCTGGCGTTGGCTGCTTCGGCGGTGTTTGCCACGTTGCACATGGCGCTGGGGTCGCTTGTGCGGACGACGCTCCAGGACATGGTGGAGGCTGCGGGCAAGCCGAAGTTGAAGCACAGGGCCGATCGTATCGTGGCGGATATCGAGGGGCATCGTGTGGCGATCGGGTTGCCTCGCATCGTGTCGACGGTGCTGGTGGTGGTGGGGTTGTTGTTCTGGATTGCTCAGCCCGGGGCGGCTGGCGATTCGGTGGTTGCGTCGGGGGCACCGACGACGTTGCACGTGGTGCTGACGGTGGGTATTTCGTGGATTGTGTTGTGGCTGGTCGCGTTTGTGGTGCCGAGCAGTATTGCAGAGCACACGGGCGAGGCGGTGCTGCTGCGGTTTTCCTGGCTTGTGCGGGTGGTGTATGTGGTGGCGACGCCGCTGATCGGTGCGAGCCGGTTGGTTGATGAGATCGTACGTCGGCTTGCGCGGGTTGACGCCGACAGCGAGGCCGAGGCGCTCGAGGCGGAGCTTCTGAGTGTGGTCGAGGAGGGTCGGGCGGAGGGTCAGTTTGACGAGGCTGAGCAGGAGATGATCGAGGCGGTGGTGGAGTTTCGCTCGACGACGGTGGAGCAGATCATGACGCCTCGGACGGAGATCAGGGCGTTGGCGTACACGGATGATCTTGAGAAGGTCAAGGCGTATGTGCGTGACGGCGGGCACAGCCGGATTCCGGTGTACCGGGAGAGTTTGGATCATTTGGTGGGCGTGCTCTACGCGAAGGATCTTTTGCGGTGGATGAGTGCTCGGGAAGTCGATCCGGTCTTTTCGCTCGAGAGCATTGTCCGGCCGGTGGTGTTTGTGCCGGAGACCAAGACCGTTCGTCAGCTGATGGCCGAGTTGCTCGCGCAGAAGGTGCATATCGCGCTGGTCATTGACGAATACGGCGGGACGGCGGGGTTGGTGACGTTTGAGGATATTGTCGAAGAAATCTTTGGCGAGATTCAGGACGAGTACGAGGACCCGGCGCAGCCTCTGCCCGAGGTTGTCGTTGATGCCCAGACCGGGACCGCGACGATCGATGCGCGCATGAACGTGGACGACGCCAACGACGAGCTCGAGGAGCTTCGGCTCGAGATTCCGGATCACGAAGATTACGACACGGTGGGCGGGTTTGTGACGGTGCAGCTGGGGCGGATCCCCAAGGCGGGGGAGTCGTTTGTTGCTGAGGGGCTGGCGGTGGAGGTGCTCGAAGCCGAGCCGACGCGGGTGGTGCGGATCCGGGTTGGTGCTGCTCGGGCGACGGATCCGGGCGACGGGCCGTCGGAGAGCCAGGACCGGGCGATGGCGAAGTAGGGTGTGCTGCGGAAGAGCTGGGGGCTGAGGATTCATCGGGTGTCGGTCGGCGCGTACTATTTTCTATGCCGCTGCACCTGTACAACACGCTGACGCGAACGACCGAGTTGTTTCTTCCTGCCGATCCGGGGGAGGTGACGTTTTATACGTGCGGGCCGACGGTGTACGACGACGCGCACATCGGGAACTTTCGGGCGTTTTTGGCTGCGGATCTGCTGCGGCGGTGGATCGAGAGCCCGCTGTGCGAGTTGGAGAACGATGCGCGGCCGGATGAAGAGCGAGCGAAGGGCCGTCGGGTTGTGCATGTGATGAACATCACGGATGTCGGGCATATGACCGAGGACGGCAATGCTGACGGCGGCGGTGAGGACAAGATGGCAGCTGCGGCGCGGCGGCTTGTCGGGGCTGTGCAGGGGGCGAAGAAGTCTGGCACGGCGCACGCGGCGGCGGATGTTGATGCGGGCGATCCGTATTCGATTGCGGATTTTTACGCGGCGAGGTTTGTGGAGGACGCCCGCAAGCTGGGGCTGCGGGTTGCGATCGAAGCCGAGGCGGACCCGAGTTTGTTGCCGCGCGCGACGCAGAACGTGCCTGGCATGATCGCGATGATCGGGCGGCTTGTCGAGCGAGGGTTTGCGTATCAGGCCGGGGAGGCGGTGTACTTTGACGTGCAGAAGTTTGCGGGGTACGGGTCGCTGAGTGGGAACTCGATCGACGAGCTGCGCGGCGGCGCGGGGGGGCGGGTGGATGCCGAGCATCAGGCGGCGAAGCGGCATCCGGCCGATTTTTTGCTATGGAAGGCCGACGCGTCGCACCTGATGAAGTGGGACTCGCCTTGGGGCGCGGGGTATCCGGGCTGGCATATCGAGTGCTCGGTGATGAGTCTCGATCGGTTGGTTGTCGGCGGGCTCGAGCGGGTGCTTGCGGCGTCTGAGGGCGGGATTGAGGGCGGGTTCGAGATCGATCTGCACTCTGGAGGCGAGGACAATATTTTCCCGCACCACGAGTGCGAGCGTGCGCAGAGTTGTGCGTGTACGGGGGGCGAGCGGTTTGCGCGGCACTGGTTTCACGCGAGGTTTTTGCTGGTCGAGGGCGAGAAAATGTCCAAGAGCAAGGGCAACTTCTTTACGGCGCGCGAGCTGTTTGCGAATGGGCACGAGGCGGCGGCGGTGCGGCTGGAGCTCGTCAAGACGCACTACCGGGCGAACGCGAACTTTACAGAGCAGGGGTTGAAGGACTCGGCGCGGATGGTCGAGCGGTGGCGTCGCGTCGTGGTGGCGGGGGAATCGTCGGGCGAGGCGGGGGCGCGGCCGGGCGGGATGCTCGACGAGTTTGCTGGCGCGATGCACGATGATCTGAACATTGCGGGGGCGCTGGGGGTGCTTAACGGATGGGTCGGCTCGCTCGATGCGCCGACGCGGGCCGATGGGGCGGCGATGCGGGAGGTTGACAGCGTGCTGGGGGTGCTTGATCTTGTGCAGGCGGCAACGATGCGGACCGAGATCGGCGTGTTCACGGGTGTCGAGCCTTCGGCGGAGGTCGAGGGGCTGCTGCTCGAGCGGCGGGACGCGAAGAGAGCGAAGGACTTTGCCCGGGCCGATGCGATCCGGGATGAGCTTGCGGGGATGGGGTTTGCGATCAAGGATGTCGCGGGGGGCAAGGTCGAGGTGAGCCGGGGATAGGGGACGGATTTGTGGGGGAAGAGGCCCCCAGCTCGCGCTTGAGGCTCGTGCAGAACACGACCGAGCTTGCGCTCGGGGCTCGTGTGTGCACTATCCTTGGGCCCATGATTCTGTTGATTGACAACTACGATTCGTTCACGTGGAACCTGGTGCAGCGGCTCGGTGAGATCGAGCCTTCGCTGGTGATCGGCGAGAGCTTGCTCGTGGTGCGCAACGACAAGATCACGCCCGACGAGGCGGCGGCGCTGGACAGTGGGCGCGGGCCGTCGCGGGTGATTATTTCGCCGGGGCCGTGTACGCCGAATGAGTCGGGGGTCTCGCCGGCGATTATCGAGCGGTTTGCGGGGCGGGTGCCGATTCTGGGTGTGTGTCTCGGGCACCAGTGCATGGGCGAGTTGCACGGGATGACGGTGACGCGGCACGCGATCCAGGTGCATGGGAAGACGAGCCCGATTCGTCACGATGGCGCGGGCGTCTTTGCGGGGTTGAGCGATCCTTTTACAGCGACGCGGTACCACTCACTTGTTGTGCTGGCTGAGAGTGTGCCGGCTGTACCACTTGCGGGTGAGGGTGGATGGGTCGCGAGCGCGTGGGCTGAGGACTTGGTCGAGGCTGGGGACGGTGAGCGTGAACCGGTGCGGCAGCGGGTGGTGATGGGGTTGCGGCGCGTTTGGGGAAGCGGTGAAGTGCACTCGGCACCGCTCGAAGGCGTGCAGTTTCATCCGGAGAGTTTTTTGACCGAGGAGGGGCCGAGGCTTTTGCGGAACTTTCTGGAGATGTAGCTGGGTGTGGTGAGTTGTTGGGTTGTTTGCGTTCGAGAAGCACCCTCCGCCCAGCCCCCCCCGCGGGGCGCGGGAGGGGGAGCAGGAGAAGCCGGAGCCCGGAAGGTATGCCGGGGCTCTTGGCGGGCGGGATGTTCGGGATGTTCTTGTTTTTCGCGGTTTTTCAGCAGCCTGCGGACCAGAGGTTGAAGAATGCGGTGACATCGCGGGTGTCGACGATGCCGTCCTGGTTGAAGTCGGCGCGGCAGTCGTTGGGGCAGGCGTTGATGAAAGCGATGCCGTTGGAGGTTTGTTCGTCACCGGTGCGAGTGAAGTTGCCGCAGACGACGAGGTCACCGACGGTCATGCCCCAGACTGCCTGGGGCGGGGCGAAGCCTGCGCCGAGTGAGCGCCACTGGGTGCCGTCCCAAGCGGCGAGGCTTTGGGTGTCTGCGACTCCGCCGGCGACGAGGAGTGCTTCGCCGTTGGCGTTGAAGGGTTGGATGCTGGTCATGAAGCCGTTGGTGTTGCCGTAGGAGATTCCGGAGCCGAGTTTGGCGTAGGTGTTGGTTGCGGGGTCGTACTTTGCGATGCCCCGGAGGTTGTTGATGCCGCCGATTCGTTGGAAGGATCCGCCGATGTAGAGGGCCTGGCCGTTGCCGTCGTCCCATTCGGTGGCTGGGTCTGCGTAGCCGTCGCCGACGCCGGGGTTGCCGGGGGTGGTGTTCCAGGCGGGGTCGCACTGGGCAAGGGTGGTGGCGGTGGTTGCGGTGCAGAGCGCCACGATCGTGGGAAGGCGGGGGATACGCATCGCGAGTTCTCTCCCCAGAAACGGGACGGGGTTCTTCCGCAGGGTAGAGGCAGACGCGGCGTGTGCCAAGGCGATATGTGTTGTGGCGGCGTGGATTTGCTCGGGGTGTTGTTGGTGGGGGTCAGAACCCGGACTGGTTTTTGCTGCCGCTGTTGATGAGTGTGGCGTTGTCCATGACGTAGAGTCCGATGAGCCAGCCGTTGACGAGGTAGGGGTCTGTGCGGAAGATGCCGGTGAGTGTGCCGTAGTTTGGGACGCCGCGGTTGAGGTCGAGAGGCTGTGTGAACTGGACCTCGACAGCGTCGTAGGGTGTGGGTGGCACGCCGATGCAGCAGCCGTCCCATTGGTTGAGCATGACCATGCACTCGTCGGCGGTTGCTGAGAGGAAGGGGAAGGCGACAAAGCCGGTGATGCTGACGTGCTTGCCGTCGAGGACTTTGATCCATTCGGGGATCTCGGCTTTGCCTTCTATCTTTGGTGCGTAGTCGTGTTCGACGGCGATGAGCATGTCGAAGCTGATGACGTAGGGGGACTCGGCGGTGCCGTCGCCGGTGAGGGGGTAGCGTTCGTTGAGGGTTTTGGTGTTGGTTGCCTCGGGCGAGGTGTCGGTATCGTCATCGTCGTGGTCAGCAGCGGCGCTTGCAACCGCGTCGTCGTTGGCGAACGGGGTGGGGTCGCCGAAGAGTGTTGTGGGATCGAAGGGTTCGTCGGGGATGCCGACATCGACGATTGTGGTGTCGTCGGCGTCGGTCGCTGGGGCGGGCTCGCTGTCCGGCGTGATGGTGATGTTTTCTGGCAGCGTGCTGGGCTCGGTGTTCTCTGGTTCTTCGGCGTTCTGGGGTGCGCTTCGGGGTTGCGGCTGCAGGTCTGGTCTTTCTGGTGCATTGCTCGCATCGTGTGCGGGGGTGCGTGTCGCGGTGTTCGGGGTGTTTGGGGTGTTTGGGGGGTTATCGCCGCGTTTTGCCAGCAGGACGCCGGTGGACGCCATGAGAACGATGATCAGTGTCCAGAAAGTCTTCACTGTACAACTCCTCGGAGACCACACCGGCTGCACGTCGGGGCAACGTTCATCCTGTGCATTCTAGGTTCTGTCTGGCAGGCTGTCCGGGGCCGCGGGATTGCTCAACGTCTCGGGTTGCGCGCACGGTTTGTGCGCCCGGGAGATTTGGGCGGGAACGGCCCGCGCGCAGCGTCAGGACGCGTGGGGGGTGTGGGGGGTGTGGGGGGCGTGGGGGGCGTGGGGGATTGATCGTTGGGTGCGTCCGGTTCGGTCGGGGTGGTCTCTGTTGCGGGGTCTTGGACATTGCGAGTCCCGCTTGGGGCAGCGGGTTGGTCGGGGTGTTTTTGGGGGGTGCTTTGCACGAGGTCTTCTGGCCCGATGCGGCCGAAGATCATGCGGCCGGCGGAGGTCTGGAGCATACGGGTGACGGTGAGTTGGACCTGCTGGCCGATGCGATCGCTGCCGTCTTCGGCGACGACCATGGTGCCGTCGGGGAGATAGCCGACGGCTTGTGTTCTTTGTTCGCCCTGGCGGATGAGCTGGACACGGAGCGTTTCTCCGGGGACGACGTTTGATAGGAGGGCGTTGCCCAGGTCGTTGAGGTTGAGTGTGGGGACGTTGTGGATCGTGGCGACCTGGGCGAGCCCGACATCGGTGGTGACGATGATCGCGGGGAGCTGGCGGGCGAAATCGACGAGCATGTGGTCGACGGCTTTGCGGGGGATGGGGCGTTCGTCGATGGAGACATCGAGGAGTGCGGAGCGTTGGAGGCGGGTGACGACTTCGAGCCCGCGACGGCCTCGGGCGCGTTTGAGGCGGTCGGCCGAGTCGGCGAGGCGTTGGAGCTCTTCGACGATGAACTGGGGGATGATGATTGGTGCCTGGCTGATTCCGGTCTCGGCGACCTCGACGATGCGTGAGTCGATGAGTGCGGAGCTGTCGAGGACGAGGGGGCGGACGCCGCGCATCTGTTTGGCGAACTCGACGTAGGGGATGACGAGTCGGAAGTCGTCCTGGGTCTGGATGACGGTGGAGATGCCGAGGTAGCAGAGGGAGATGCCGATGAGGATTTTGATGGAGAAGATGAGTGTGGGGATGTAGGTGTTGAGGTCCCACGACTCGGCGATGAGGTCGACGATGAAGCTGACGGCGACGGTTGCCAGCAGGCCGCCGATGAGCCCTAGGAGGATGCCGGCGAGGGTGGAGATTTTTTTGCGGGGGATGAGGACGTCGATGGCGAGGAAGGTGGCGGCGAAGGCGACGCCGATCGCGAGGGGGACCCACCACCAGTTTTCGAGAAACTCGGCTTCGCCGCGGTTGGTGGCGCCGTCGCCGGTGCGGAATCGGATGGCGGTGAGGAGGGGGACCGAGAGGGCGAGGATGAGGAAGAACATGCGGACGGCGGTGAGGACGCGGGATCTGGCGCGTTGGTCGGCGTCGGCGGCGTTTGGTGTTGGTGCGGTGTTGCCTTGTGCGGCTTCCATAGGGAGAGTGTACGGGCGGGTGGGGCTTGCGTATCCTTGGGTATCGCAGTCGTTCCCGCAGGCGGCCGGGCCCCGGGCACGGGTGGCCCGTGAACCTGGTCAGAGCTTGACCGCAGCAGCCATACGCGGCCGTCGTCCGGTGCCGCCGGTGTCCTGGCCGCCTGCGGGGGCGATTGTGAGGGGGATTTCATCCGTTCTCTTTATCAGATTCTGAGAAAACTCGATTTCCTCTTGACTTGCGGGAGGGGGGGGGGGGTAAGCTGCGCAGACTGGTACACTGTGATCTGGTCATGGACAGGCCCTCTTTCCAAAGGAGCAGAACATGCGTTCTCGATCGATGCGATCGACGGATATTCTGTTGGCTATTGGGGCTGCTGCCTGTGCGGCTTCGGTGGCTGTCGCAGGGATCGGTAGCGGCGGGCCGGTCTGCACAACCTGCACACAAACCAGTTGTTCCGCCGCACCGGCGATCCCCACGTGCCAGTTGTTGTGCTGCTGTTGCCAGAACTCCACCACAAATGTCTACGACTGCAACTGTCTGGCAGATTGCGACACACCACCTGCTGGCTATACGAGATGTGTGGAGAACTGAATGTGCCCCGTCACACTGTCGTCTGGTTGCTCGTTGGTGTGATTGCGTTGGCTTTCGCCATCATGACCTACATGCGTGCTGCGCCCACACCCAACACGCACGCCCTCGAGGCTGAACGCCTTGTCGATGCTGCGCAGAGCGGTTATTCCGAGTTGCCGATCACGCAGTGGACGGTAGACGCCTCGGCTGCAGAGGCGAAGACGGTTTCAGAGTCTATCGTTGATTCGTTTCATTTCACAATCGCCGCACAGGCTCGCCCCGCGTTCTCAAGAGCACAGGGGCAGTTGGTTCGAGATGTGCAGGGCTTTCTTGAAACAGCAATCATCGATCGAGATCTTGCAGCCTACAAGCAATGGCGGCGTTCTCGTGGCGATGTGCTGCGTTCCATGGACGATATGAATCGATCCTGGTTTATCGTGCAGGACTGGCAACAAGACTTTGGTGAAGAGCCGCCTCCCAACCCGGACGCCGAGACCGCGTTCGACCGGCACTGGGACCGCTGGTTTGAAGCAGCGGGCTCGGGGGGGCTCCCGGTCGGTATTGCGGAGAGTCCGGATGGCTTGGAGTGTGCGGTCGGTATCGTGGACTCGATCGCCGGGGACAAGCGTCCCCAACTCCTCGGATCCATGGGTCGAGCCGGGTGGACGGGTGGGCGGGGCGGAACCTGCCGGGTGTGGTGGACGCACGAACGCAACGGACACATGCTCCTCAAAGAGTACGGCAAAGTGCTCTGTGCCGAGGTTGGTATGGTCATTGAATATGGAAACGGGGGGAGGCATCCTCTGGTCACGTCATGGGTTCTTGATCCGGCGATGCACCAGTGGCGATTGGAGTATGTGTGTGTATACAACTGGGACGTGAACAAACTTGTACGGAGCATGGAGTATTGAGCGAACGGTGTACGACGGCATGGAGACACGCGAGTCGACAGTGGGAACGCATGGAGACACTCGTAGCCGAGTAGTTCGGGCCGTGAGCATTGCCCTCGGTCTCTTCTTTCTGCTCGGTGCCGTCGGCAAGCTTGCTGATCCGCACGACGCAGTACGATTCGCAAGAATCGTGATGCCGGGCAACTCGCTCACGCTCCCTCTTGCAAAGGCGAGTGTTGCCTTTCTCGTCGCGGTCGAGTTCGTGATAGCAGTTGCCCTCATTTCGGGTGTGCGCCGACGGCTCTTTGCCGGATTCGCATTGACACTCGTTGTCGTTTTCGGAAGCATTGTCGCCTACGCCTGGGCGGGTGGCACCCTTGATTCATGCGGCTGTCTGGGTCTCGCAGGCCGGATTGTGCAGCTGGGGTCCACGCCGCAATCGGCGTTCTTCAGAAACCTCGGGCTCGCCGCAGCACTCGCATGGATACTCTGGCATTCCAAGCCTCGAATCTGTACCATGCGCGGGCCGCCTGTAAAGCCCGATACTCCGACAGGCTTTACGCTGATCGAAACGCTCGTCGTCATCGCCGTCATCGCCATCGTGATCGCGATCACCCTTCCGGCGCTCAGCGGGAGCCGCATCGCCGCCCGAACAGCCAGGAGCCAGGCTGTCAGCGGCCAACTGCTCGCCGCCCTGACGATGTACGGCACCGACAACGACGAGCTCTTCCCGTTCTTTGCGACTCGCGGCGATCCCTTCGGCCCCAAGTGGTTGTTCGGTCATGACATGCCCACCTCCTACCTCGGCGGCCAATCACACTACTACGCGAGTCTCCTCGTCCCCAACTACATCGACAGCAGACAAGCTCTCGAACAAGACTGGATCCGAGACAAGCTCCGGGAGAGGGGCTACCCGGCACAGGTCGTCCGTGCCGATCACTACCTTACCTACAGCGCCTTCACTTCTACATCCTATTGGTACGGCGAAGAGACCCCCCACGAGCCGCAACACTTCCGCCCCGCACGCTGGGCCGAACTCCGCTTTCCCAGCCAGAAGGGCCTGCTTTTCGACCAATATGCCGGGTTGTTCGATCGTCTGCGCTCGGAACGAGCGCGGACCCACTCCCCCCGTATCCATCAAGAGATGGTCATCGGGCAGGGCGACGGAGCCGCAGTGATCCGGCGATGGTCCGACTCGCTCCCCTACATCATCGATCGATCAGAGCACGGCGGGTATGAATGGCCCATCCTGACCAGCATCGATGGCTTCGCGGGGATCGACTTCTGACCGACAGGAATCCTGGGATTCGCTCGAAGCTCGCTTATCCCAGGGGTGGGTTGGGGTGAGTGTGGGGGCGGCGTGGGCGCAGGGTGGTGAGTGTGGCGAGGGCGAGCAGGGGGAGTGTGCCGGGTGTGGGGATGCCGACGGTGAAGCGGGCGGTGCCGGGGATGCCTTGGTAGGGCACTGATGTTCCGAAGTCGTCGGTGTAGACGTCGTTATTGAGGTGGTTGGCGTCGCCGACCTCGATGACGCGGGGGGTGTAGTCGTTGGTGGACCATGTGATTTGGTAGAGGAGGACCGGGTTGTCGGCGATGAAGTCCTGGTTGAAGGCGGGCGGGAGCTGGTAACTCTGGATGCCGGTGATGTCGTTATTGGATTGGAGGTCGCCGTTGTCGCTCTCGATGGCCCAGAACGTGTTCCAATAGCTATCAACGGAACCGGTGTTCCAGTTTTCAATGCCACGGATGTCGAAGATCGTGCCCGCAAAGCCGGTGACTTCCGGGTCCATGGTGGCGGTGAGGGTGAGGTACGCGCTTTCGCCGGGTTCGAGATTGGTGCCGCCGTTGTCGGTGGTGACGGTCCATTGGTAGGTCATGGTCTGGGCGGTCGTGCTGCCCGCGGCGATGCAGAGGGCGGCGAGCGTGGTTGCGATGGCGCGGGGGATAGTGGGGGGGATGGTGTGGGGGGTGGGGGGCATCGGGTGTCTCTGGGATGAGGGCGGTTGCAAGAAAGATACCTCGGGAAGCGGCGGGTGCCAGCGGGGGGGGGCATTCTTTGTGCGCGCGGGCCGGGTGAGGACGCGGGTGTTCTTGTGACTTTGTGAAAGTTATTTTGGGCTTGGTGGGCAAGGGTTTATGCGCGGTCGGCGTGTGGCTTTGGGTGTTGCTGCGCGCACGGGGGTGTCCGGCGGGGGAGAGGGTGTGGGGACAGCGGTGTGCGGCGGGGCACGCTGGGGCGCTTGGGAGCAGCAGTAAGGAGGCCGGGATGGCGAAGGTGATCGAGAGAGAGGATGGCGTCGCGGGGATGCTCGGCCTTGATGAGGTG
>JAUZRR010000015.1 GCA_030950285.1 Planctomycetota bacterium
CCGACCCCGAGGCCCCCGTCCGCCTCACCGCCGCCGAACTCCGAAACACGCTCCTCGACCTCGACCCCGCCCCCGGCATCGAGCCGGCCGACACCCTCGACCTCGCCGCCGTCATCGCCCGAAAGCCCCAATCTCCACCACCCTCCGCCTAGCGTGCTTTCACTTCTCTCGTTTCGTGCGCCCCGGCTCGTGCGCCACGGCCATCTTGGCCGTGGCACACGAAAAGACACGCGACACCTTGGCGCAGTGTGCTCTGACAGGCGTTTTGCCGGGCCATCGACCATGCACGCAGGCCCGCCGACAACGCGCGTAGACCTCCCGATAACTGCAACCAACGCCCGAGAACACGGATCAGCCGCACCGATCAGCCCCACCCGTCCCCCCCACCCGCCCCCCCACCCGCCCCCGCACCCGTCCTATCCTCCCCTCAGATGAACAACGCCACAACACCCAACGACCCCCCCACCCCGACCCCCACCCCGACCCCGACCACCGAGCAGTTCCTCACCAAAGCGACCGCGACCACACCGCCTCTCGAACGCGGCGGCCCCGCCGAAGCACTCGCCATCGAACTCGCCCGCCTCTTCCACGATGACAAGTGCACCGACGTCGTCGTCCTCGACGTCCGAGGCATGAGCCCGCTCACCGACTACCTCGTCGTCGGCTCAGGCTCCTCTGAGCGGCAGATGGCCTCGGTGCTCGATCACGCTGTCGAGATCGTCGAGAAACGCGGCGGCGAAGCGTTCGGCATCACCAAAGACGCCGGCACCCTCTGGCTCATCGCCGACTTTGTCGATGTCGTCGCCCACCTCTTCGAGCCCAACACCCGCGCCGTCTACGACATCGAGATGCTCTGGGGCGACGCCCGCCGAGTCGAGTGGGAGCGGACGCCAAAGGCATGACCGGCCCGGGCTTCAACACCGTCCGCGTCGATCTCGCCGACCGGAACGCCGACCGGAACGCCGACCGGAACTACGACGCCCGCATCGGTGCCGGGCTGTTGCCATCGCTGCCGGTCGCCGCGACCGCCGCCCTCGGCCGCGACATCCGCGCCGCCTGCGTGGTCATCGACACCAACGCCCGCCCCCACGCCGCCCTCGTCACCGACGCCCTCCGCGCCGCCGGCGCCCAACTCGCCGAGATCGAGATCCACGCCACCGAGAAGGCCAAGTCCCTCGAAACCCTCGAACAGATCCTCACCGTCATGGGCAAAGCACGCCTCGAGCGCGCCGACCCGGTCATCGCGATCGGTGGCGGCATCACCGGCGACCTCGCCGGGTTCGCCGCCGCAACCTACCGACGCGGCGTCCCCGTCATCCAGTGCCCCACCACCCTCCTCTCGATGGTCGATGCCTCCGTCGGCGGCAAAACCGGCGTCAACCTCGAAGTCGCCGGCACCCTCCAGAAAAACATGGTCGGCGCCTTCCACCAGCCCGCGCTGGTCATCGCCGATATCGACACCCTCGCCACACTCCCCGACCGCGAGTTCCACGCAGGCCTCGCCGAGTGCATCAAGCACGGCCTCATCGACGACACAACCCCCAACGACTCAACACCCAACGACGCAACCGACCACACCCCACACCTCGCCTGGATCGAACACGCCCTCGACCAGATCCTCGCCCGCAACCCCGACACCCTGATTCAACTCATCACCCGATCGGTCGCCTTCAAAGCCTCGGTCGTCCGCAACGACGAACGCGAGACCGCCAAGTCCGGCGGCGGACGCGCGCTGCTCAACCTCGGCCACACCTTCGCCCACGCCATCGAAACCCTCCACCACCTCTCGCCCACCAGCAACCCCGCCGACGCCCCCCTCCTCCACGGCGAAGCGGTCGGCCTCGGGCTCATCGCCGCCGCCACAACCGCCGCCCACGCCGGGCTTGCACCCCAAGAGCTGCCGCAACACATCACCCACCTGCTCACCCGCTGCAACCTGCCCACCCGCGTCGCCGGCCTGCCCGACCACCAGCACATCCTCGCCCTGATGGGGGCCGACAAAAAGACCACCCACGGCAAACTCCGCCTCGTGCTCCCCTGCGGCCAACACCGGGCAATGGTCGTCGACAACCTCGACAAAGCACCGATTCTCGCCGGTCTTGAGTCTATATCCCTAGTTTGAACTACCCATCGACGGGCAAAAATCACCTCGAATAGCCCCGGATTCAAGCTTTCACAACCCAAACTCCGATAACGAATGCGCATAGGCGCGTTCTGTGCTGTTCACACGCCGAGGTCATTTCGTAGACCACACATTTGCCGGAGAGGCACTCGGTGCGGACCATTGCAATCGTCAATCAGAAGGGTGGATGTGGCAAGACCACAACCGCGATCAACCTCGGCGCGTGCCTCGGCAGGCTCGGCCGCCGCACGCTCCTGATCGACCTCGACCCCCAGGGTCACTGCGCCGCCGGCCTTGGAATCCCCGAGCAACAGATCGAGTTCGGCACCAGCGACCTGCTCCTCCAGGCGTCGTCGGACAACCCGCCCGAGCAACGCTTCTGGCGAGCCGCCGCGAGCCTCGACCTCGTCCCAAGCCGGGTCCGCCTGGCCGGGCTCGAAGCCCCGGGCTCCCCCTTCGCCCAGCAGCCCGACCGCGAGCACCGCCTCGCCGACGCGCTCCGCCCCCTCGCCGACCGGTTCGATGTCTGCCTGCTCGACTGCCCGCCCTCGATCGGGCTGCTCACCTTCAACGCACTCGTCGCGGCCGACCTTGTGCTCGTGCCGGTCGAGACCGCCTACTTCTCCTTGCAGGGTGCCGCCCGTCAGCTCAAGACCGTCCGCGCCATCTCCCGTCGGCTCGACACCAGAATCCGCTGCTCGGTGCTCCCCACACTCCACGAGCCCGGGCTCGCGGTCGCGGCCGACCTCCTCAACGAGCTCAAACGCCAGTTCGGCAAGCGGCTCATGCCCGTCGTCGTCCACCGCGACCCCGCCCTCCGCGAGGCCGCCTCGTTCGGCCGCCCGGTCTGCGTCCACGCGCCCCACAGCCAGGCAACCAGAGACTACGCCGCGCTTGCCTCGGTGCTCATCGAGACCGAATCCCTCCCCGCCAACGCCGACGAAGAGGACTGGAGCGACGTCGATGCCTCCACACCCCCGCGGCGCCCGACCCACGCCTCGCACCTCGCCCACAGCAACACCGCGCACCCCGAACCTGAAAACACCGACATCCCCGGAACAGATAAAAACGATCTCTACACACCCAACAGCAACGCCATACTCACCACACCTTCCCAGTTCAGCTCCCCCTTCGGCTCCTCATTTACCGGCGAAGTCGTCGTCACACTCGACGACCGGCACGTCCACTCCCTCCAGCCCAGGCGATTCCCCGCCCAGACCGCGCAAGCCGAGCCCGCCAAGCCCGCCGAGCCGAAGCACCCCGCCCCCAACCGTGCAGAGGAACTCGCCCGACGCACCATCGCGTGCCCCCCCAGCCTCCCTCTCGCCTCACGGATCGAGCCCCGCCCGGGGCGCCCGGTGTTCGGAAGAACACTCACCAACAAGGGCGTCGAGTTCGTCCAACCCGGCGCCCTCGGCCGCCGCGTCGCGATCGCCGGCCCGTTCAGCAACTGGAAACCCATCGACCTCTTTCACGACACCGAAGCGGAGACCCACGCGATCCGCCTCGCCCTCCCGCCCGGAAGACACGAGTACCGACTCATCGTCGACGGCACCTGGACCGCCGACCCGTACAACACCGACTGGATTCTCAGCGAGTTCGGAGAACCGCACAGCCTCGTCGAGGTGCCCGTCAACGACGCCCCCATGCAAAAAGCAGACATGCGCTGCGGAGCCGACTGACACCACCCGACCAAGGGCAAGGAGTGCCCACAAAATGCCCACACAAAGCAACGGCTCCCATGCCGAAAATCACCACACGACCTCAACGCCCGGCTCCAACGGCAACCGCCCCCTCGGCACGCCCACGCTCCCGATCGACAACGCGCCCAGCGACGCCGACTTTGACGCCCTCGCCGAGCTCTTTCTCGACCCGCCCGAGAAACACCACACCACAGCCGACACCGAGCGGCACACAACCCACACCGCCGCACGACGCGTGCCCATCGGTGCGCTCATCCTCGGGCACCTCCCGGTCATGGCGTCGGCCTGGCCCGCCCAGCACGCGCGGATGCAGGCCGAAGCAACCGGCCTGCCCGTGGTCATCGCCCGCCTGAGTCGCGGCGTGCTCACACTCGAAGCCATCGGCGCCCCTCCCTCCACCCCGACATTCCGGGACGAATCCCAAGCCCTCGAATGGGCCGCATCCCACGCCGAGAGCGCGTTGCTCAGGGTGGACGAAGCCGACGAGACAGAACTCGCCTCGATCCCCAAGATCGATCGGCTCATCATCCTCACCGGCGCCGACGACGCCGCCGTCGTCGCCTGCTACCGCAAGCTCAAAAACGTCGCCGCCGAAGCCACCGCCGAACGCCCCCTCCCCGCGACCCAACTCACCATCGTCGGCACAGGTGCAGCAAAGGGCAAGCTCGCCCACGAACGAATCGCCCGCGCCGCCCGAACGTTTCTCGAAGCCGACCTGCTCGAACCCGTCGTCGTCGACCGGATCGCCCCCACCCAGAGCCATGTGCTCTTCAGCGGCCCCACCACGCTCACCCCGCGCACACTCATCGACGCACTGCACAACCCCGCAGCCCAGCCAACGCCCGCACGCGAAACACACACGCCGACCAACACCGAGCCCGAGCCGATGCCCTCGGCAAGAGCACCCGCAGCACAGCCCGAACCGGCAACGCCGACCGCGCCCGCACCGCCGGCCGAATCGTTCCCGACCCAACCGCCCCCGGCGCCTGCTGCCTCCTCGCCCCGCTCGGCAACCATCGCGTACGCCGACGAACCGACTCCCGACCAGAGCAACACCCACGGCCCCCTCGCCCGCCTCGTCCCCGGGCTCCTCCCGCTCGAAACCACCTGCCCTGCCGCTCCCGAAGTCACCTTCGCCTACGACGCCACCGGCTCGCTCCACCTGCTCGCCGCGTCGCTCACCCAGCTCCCCCAGCTCTCGACCGACACCCCGGTCCGCAGCCTGCTCCGCGCCAACGCCTGGGCACGCTCCCACGCGACCATCCTCAGCCGCCTTGAACCACGCCTTGCCGAAGCCGCCGCCAGCCACACCGAGATGCACCTGATCACCGACCGCGCAGAAGAAGCCCGAGCCGTCCTGGACACACCGATCCACGTCCACCTCGCCGCCCCGGCCGCGCCCGCAACACACGGGCTGGTGACGGTCTCGCTGGATCGCTAGAGCCTCTTGCAGAACCCTCTTTCACTCTGATTGAGGGGCTTGGCTTTTGTTCATATCCGTTCTTGAGAAGGGGTGCTCTGCTTACACACACTGCACACAAAAAAACACGCTCCCGACCAAGCCGGAGGCGTGCATCAAAGCCGTGTTCTTCCCAACCGATCAGGCCGATTCTTTGCGCGACACCCGGATATCTTCGAGCCGACTCGAGTTCTCAACCGCGTCCTCGTCAATGACATACTCCGCCCCGTTCTGGGCGTCGTCCGGAAGCTCGAAGAGCAGCTCGATCATGAGCCCCTCGAGCACCGCTCGCAACGCTCGCGCGCCCGTGTCACGCTTGGAGGCCTGCCTCGCGATCGCCCGCAACGCCCCGTCGGTGAACGTCAGCTTCGCGTCTTCCAACGCGAACAGGTGCTCGTACTGCCGCACCAGCGCGTTGCGCGGCTCGGTCAGCACCTTCATCAGCGTGTCGGTCGAGAGCGACTCAAGCGGCGCGATGACCGGCAGCCGCCCGACAAGCTCGGGGATCATCCCGTACTCAACGACATCCTGCGTCCGCACGTGCGAGAGTACCTCGCCGCGGTTGGCGTCCTCGGCAAGCCGAACCCCGTCGGTCTGGTGCGTGCCAAACCCGATCTGCGTCCGGCCCATCCGCCGACGGATCACGTCCTCGATGCCCACAAACGTCCCGCCACAGATAAACAGAATGTGCGACGTGTCGATCTGGATGTACTGCTGCTCGGGGTGCTTGCGCCCGCCCTGCGGCGGTACGTTCGCGACCGTCCCCTCGAGCATCTTCAGCAAGCTCTGCTGCACACCCTCGCCCGAGACATCCCGCGTGATCGAGACGTTGCCCGATGTCTTGCCGATCTTGTCAACCTCGTCGATATAGATGATCCCGCGCTGCGCAGCCTCGACGTCAAAGTCCGCCGCCTGAAGCAGTTTCAGCAGCAGGTTCTCGACGTCCTCGCCCACATACCCCGCCTCGGTCAGCGTGGTCGCGTCCCCGATCGCAAAGGGCACCTTGAGCATCCGCGCCAGCGTCTTGGCGAGCAGCGTCTTGCCGCTGCCCGTCGGGCCGACCAGCAGGATGTTGCTCTTGTCGAGTTCGAGGTTTGACGCCTCCTCACTCTCCAGGTGCAGCAACCGTTTGTAGTGCATATGCACCGCGACGCTCAGCGTGCGCTTGGCGCGGTCCTGCCCAACGATGTACTGATCGAGATACTCGCTGATCTCACGCGGCGCGGGCACATCGCCCAACGCCGACGAGACCGAGTTCACTCGCCGTTTCTCCTGGCGAAAAATATTCTGGCAAAGCTCGACGCAGCCTGCGCACACATAGACCTCGTTGGGTCCTTCGACCATCGGCCCGACCTCGCGGCTGCTCTTGCCACAAAACGAGCACGTGGTCACCTTGCGCCCGCGGAATCCGCTGTCGCCGCCCTCGCCACCTCCGCCATCGGTCCGATTCTTCGCCATAAATCCCTCGCTCGGTCCGGATAATCTTGCATAAAAAGCGTCCCCCCGCCGGGGCCTCAGAGTCTATCGGCCCGCGACCGGTTCATCTCTACACTTGCCGCATACTCAACCCGACTCCGTACTTTCGTCACCCCCCGCATCCTGAAAGCCCGGTGGAAGAGGCTCACCGGTCAGGTCAAACCCCGGCCGGGCACGCAGTTCATCGTGCGCACCCACTGTCGTTCGGCTTTTTGTCGGAGTCGACCCGGGCCGAGCCCCACCCGAATCGGCTTTCTTCGCGGTCGCTTTGGCAACGATCGCCGCCTGCGCAGCACGGTACTCCTCCTCAGAAACATCCCCCCGGTCGCGCATCGCCCGCATCGTCTCGAGCACGCCCCCGGGGTTCACATCCTTCGTACCGCCCGGCGCAAACAGCCGACCCCGGATGATGTACACCACGATCCCCGCGATCATCACCAGCACGATCATCGCGCCAACAGTCAGGATATACGGCAGCAGTTCCTTGCCATCCATGCTTGAATCGGTTCCTACATGCCCGGCACGATGCCGTCGCGGATGGGATTGAGCAACACCGGGATCACCCCACGCTCGACCAGCTCTTCGCCGTGCTCGGTCATCTCGCGGAACTGCACGCCGAGTTGCTTGAGCTCGTTGATCGGCCCCGACCGACGCAGCGTCAGGTACACACTGATCGGTTCGCCCCGCCGGTCGCTGCGGTTCTCATCCGGACGCGTGCGCACCTCAAAGAACGCCTCCGTCCCGTCCCCGAGCGTCAGCCCCACCAACGGCTGGCAATCGATCGGCAACCCCTGACCAAGCTCAAACAACCCGGAAAGCTGCGAGCCCCCGAGCAGCGTCTCCGCAACGATCGCGTCGTGGTTGCCCCCGGCTGCGATGTCAAACCCGTAGAGCACCTCGACAAAATCAACATCCAGCGGGCTGATATCCAGAAAATAAGGCGACACATCCAGCACCATCTCGTGCAGCCGGTACGCATCGGTCGAGACCACAGGATTCACCACCCCCGCACGCACGCTGCTGGACCGCACCGCCAGCCACCGGTGTGGCGATTCGCTCGTCGGCGATTCCAACGCCAGCTCGTCGGTGTACTTGCGGAACTCGCTCATCCCCGGGTACTGCCGACGCACCCGCTCAAACAGCGACAGCACCGTGTCCCGGCTGCGGCTCAGCTCGAGCTTGAGCCCCAACTTGAGGTTCACGTAGTGGTCCGTGCAGAACGCGCCGTAGCTCGAAGTCATCGGGGTGCTCCTCCTTGATGCACACCCCCAGTGTACACGCAACGTCGCCTCGCGGATCAACCGGAAGCCGCCCCCGCAGCAGGTGCCCCAGCAGCCGCCGGAAGCCGCCGCATCGGCTGGAGCTTCCAGTACGTCAGCGACCGCCACAACCACTCGGCCGGCCCGAACCTGAACCGCGACAGCCACGCCACACTCCACAGAATCTGCACCGCCCAGATAAACCACACAACCCCCTGCTGCCCCAGCCGGTTGAGCTCCCCAGCGAGCCCGAACCCGAAGCCGTAGAAAATCAACGACCCAAGAACCGACTGCATGAGGTAGTTGGTAAACGCCATCTGCCCGACCCGGGCCAGAGCCGTGGTCACCGGCCGGAGCACGCCCCGCTTGACGATCCAGACGACCAGCCCGACGTGCCCCAGCATCACCGGCACCGCCCCCACCGCGTTGAACCCCATGCCAAGGCCCGCAAACTTGGCGAGCTCAAAGCCGTGCGACTCGTTGTAGAGGATGCCCCCGATCACGATCGGCAACCCAACCAGATACCCAGCCACCGCCAGCCCGGCGTAGAACTTCGCCGACCGCTCGCCGGTGAGTACGCCGAGCTTGGTCAACGCCACCCCCAGCAGCATCATCGCACTCACCCGCCAAAAGATGAAGAACGCGAACGCCCATACCTGCATCATCAGCGTCATCTCGGCGCGGCGCTCGAAGATCTCCATCCAGCTGCCCCGCATCGTCCCGAGCTCGTGGGCGTACTGCTCGACAGTCGGCGACATGTGGACCTGCATCTGCAAACGCCCGGCCTCGAGCTCATCCGGCGTCATGCTCGCCCGCATGTCAATCGCCGAGGGCGCGTCACTGAACAACTTCCACGCCTGAAAGCCCTGCCCGGCCATCAACAGCAGGTGCACACCAAAGAACGCCCCCGCGACCACAATCAGCCACACCGGAGGCAGCCGCCGCAGCCACCACACCACAAGCACACCGCACAACGCGTACGCCACCAAAATGTCCCCGAACCAGATAATCCACGCGTGGATCATCCCGAACACCAGCAACCACCCCATGCGACGGATCCAAAGCCACCGCAGCCGGACCACCTCCTCGCGGGTCTCGGCCTTGCGGCTCCAGATCACCACACCCGCCCCAAACAGCATCGAAAACAGCCCCATCATCTTCAGATCAAACAGCGCGTGCACGACCCAGTACGTCGCGCGGTTGACCCCGGAATACTCCGGCCCGAAGGTCGGGTTCGAGTACGCCGCCATCGGCATCGCGAACACCATGATGTTCATCGCCAGGATGCCCAAGAGCGCAAAGCCCCGCAGCACGTCGATCGAATCGAACCGCAGCGTCTGCGAAACCGGCGCAGCAGGAACCGCTTCCGCCGCCGCCCCGGCCTCACCACGCTCTATCCCATCAGCCATCGAACCACCTCTTCGGTCTCTGAAAGATCCTCAACCGTCCGGTCGGCGTGCCCGAGATCGGCCACCGAGAACTGCCCCGTCGCAACCGCCAACACCCGGCACCCGTGCGCACGCGCACAAGAAATATCGTGCGGCGTGTCGCCGACCACCACGACCTCCGCACCCCGCGCAGGCCGACCCCACGCCGCACGCACCCGCTCGAACGCCACGCCCGGCAGGTGCTCCCGCTCCGGCGGGTCGTGCGGCGAGTCGTCGCCCCACACGCAGACCCTGAACCCTTCGGGATCAATCCCGGCCAGTTTCAGCTTGAGCGTGCCGGTCTCTGAAAAGTTTCCAGTCAGCAACCCCAACGTCGGCCGTGCTCCGTCGCCGCCCCAATCCCGATCCGCAAGCCCGCCCAGCGCCCCGAGCAGCTCATGCACACCGGGCAGCGCCCACGACCCACTCTCGGCCGCAAACCTCGCTTCGAGCGCCTCCCGATAGCCCCGCCGCATCGCGGCCCGGTGCTCGGGCGTCGGCTCGATCCCGTTCCGGACCAGCAGGTCCCCGATGATCAGCGGATCAAGCCGCCCCGCAAACGCGACACCCTCAACCGAGAACCCCGGCCCAAACAACAACCGCCCGGCGTCCGCCAGCGCAAGCATCCCCGCGCCGCCGGTCTTGATCAGCGTCGCATCAATATCAAACAGAATCAGCACAAACGCACATCCTTTACTCCAAAAAGCCGCCGACGCTCGCCGCGTCATCGAAGGATCACAAACCCCGACTCTCCCGCCACGATCGGCATCGGTTCGGTAGAAACAGACCGTAGATACCCCGCCACACGCTCGCGCAGCGTCGCAAGAAACCGATCGCACTCCGCCGCGTCGCCCTGCACCTCGCACCGCACCGTGCCGTCGGGCTCGTTGCGGACCCACCCGGTCACGTCAAACCCGCGCGCGACCGACCGGGTCGTGAACCGAAAGCCCACCCCCTGCACCCGGCCCGAGAACGTGACGCTGCGCCGCTCCATGCCGCAGAGTCTCCCCGATCCGTACAAATCTCGCCACCCCAAGCCCGAGAATCCCGCCCGAGACAGCCCCCGGGCACACTCCACGCCGCAAGCCCCTCGCACTTTGTTGGCTTCAACCCGAGGCTGTGCTACCGTTGAGGTTGGATGGTCGCTCATCTCGCCGGCCCGCAGGCATCACGCCCGCCCCGGACCACTCACCCGAGCGAACACCACAGACCGGCCGACCCACCCCTCCGAACCCATGTTCAGAGGTACATGCTGTCCTGCAACTTCTGCAACCCCGGCCCGACTGGACCCAACCACATACTGCCCGCCCACGACGCCCGACCGCGTCGTGAGGACGATTGGATTGGAAAGAGAACCGCGGCGACTCGAGGGGGAGCCAAACGCGCATGATGCCCACCGGCTCAAACATCTCAGACGTCGAACGCGTCCGCGAAGCGGCCGACATCGTCCGCATCGTCGGCGAGCACGTCGCCCTCAAAGCCAAAGGCCGCGAGTACGTCGGGCTCTGCCCGTTCCACGAAGACCACAACCCCTCCATGGCTGTCGTCCCCACCAAGCAGATCTTCCACTGCTTCGTCTGCGGCACCGGCGGCGATGTCTTCAGCTTCATCGAAAAATACCACCGTATGGACTTCCGCGAGGCCCTCCAGCACCTCGCCGAGCGGTGCAATATCGAACTCACCAAACGCCACACACAGCCCGCCGAACAATCGTCCGGCTTCTCACGATCCACCCTCGCCGACGCCAACGCACAGGCCGCAGCCTTCTTCCGCGCCGTCCTCCAGCACGAGACCCACGGCCGCGCCGCCCGCGAGCTCATCGAACGCCGGGGCATCACCCCCGACATGGTCGAGAAGTTCAGCATCGGTGCCGCCCCCGACCGCTGGGACGGGCTCTGCAAAAAGATCGACTCGATGGACGCCGACCGAGAGCTCTTCGTCCAGGCCGGCCTGCTCAAACCCCGCGACGACGGGTCGCACTACGACACCCTCCGCAACCGCCTGATCTTCCCGATCCGCGACCAGATCGGCCGCGTCATCGCGTTCGGTGGCCGCCGCATCAACGACGAGGACGATCCCAAATATCTCAACTCCCCCGACACCCCCCTCTTCAACAAGTCCGCCTCGATCTTCGGCCTCTTCCAGGCGTCCCGCGCGATCCAACGCGAACGCACCGCGATCATCACCGAAGGCTACACCGACGTCATCGCCTGCCACCAGGCCGGCATCGAGCACGCCGTCGCCACCCTCGGCACCGCCCTCACCCCCGGGCACGCCGCGATCCTCCGCCGCATGTGCGACACCGTGGTCCTGCTCTTTGACGGCGACGAGGCCGGGCAGCGCGCCGCCGACCGCGCCGTCGAGGTCTTCTTCAACGACCCCATCGACGTCCGCATCGCCACGCTCAACAGCGTCACCGACGCCAAAGACCCCGACGAACTGCTCAAACGCGAGGGCGGGCTCGAACTCTTCAACCGGGCGATCACCGAGAGCGTCGACCTCCTCGACTTCCGCTTCACCCGCATGCGCGAGCACCTCGCCGGGGCCGGGCTCTCGGCGATGCAGCGAGCCACCGAAGAAGAGATCCAGACCCTCGCCCGTCTCGGGTTCCACAAGACCTCCCCGATCCGCCGCAAGCTGATCCTGCGCCGGCTCGCCGACCTCACCGGCCTCGACGAACCGATGATCGCCGACCACCTCCGCCGCGCCAAGCCGCGACCCAACGAACACGCCACCTTCGACGCGCCGCCCGAGGACGAGCCGGTCATCCCTACCGATCCCGGGCCACAGAACCTCATCGAGGCGCTCGGGTGCGTGCTCAGCGACGGCGCCCTCTGGGCGGGCCTCGACACCGACGCCCGCGAGCTGCTCGCCCCCGAGTCGTTCGACGGCCCGGTGCGCGCGGTCGCCGAGGCGCTCCGCAACGTCGCCGACGCAGGCCGAAAGCCCGACCTCCGCGCCGTCCTCGACACCATCGAAGACCGCAGCATCAAGGAGTGCGCCGTCGAGATCCAGACCCGCGCCGAGTCCGAGAGCGAGAGCCGACTGGCGGCGTTCCTCACCGATTGCATCCGCCGCGCGATGCAGGACCGCGCGATGTCCGCCGCCCGAAAGAACCAGTCCGACACCGACGACCTGCAAGCGCTGGTCGATTCGATCCGCACCACCACAAAAGAATACGGGGACGACCGGCGGCGTATGCCGAGCCCGTCGGCCCCCCGATAGTTCACCAGAATCAGCGCCGCCCGTTTGCCAACGAGGGTTCGCGGGCCGTACGTTCCATGACCGACCGCTGAGAGACAGATGCAGGAGAGCAACGTGATCAGCGAACTTCACCCAGCGATACAGCAGCTTCTTGATGTCGCCCAAGCCAGAGGATGGCTGAGCTACGAAGAGCTGAACAACACACTTCCAGACGACATGGTCGATACCGAGCAGATCGACTATCTGCTCACGCGCATCGACGGGCGCGGGCTCGATCTCGTCGACGAGCTCGAGTACAAAGCCCGCCTCCACCGCGAGAGCATCAAACGCGGCGAAGAAGCCGGGCACAACCCCCTCACCGGCACACCGCTCGCCGGGATCGGCGCCGGACTCCCGGGCAAAAACCTGCGTGCCATGTCCGTCATCGGCGGCGAGCGCATGGACGAAGCCGCCGAGATTCAACAGAGGATCTCCCAGGCCGACTCGCCCCTCGGGCAGGCCGAGCGTGACGTCGCCGAAGCCGCCGCCATGGACGCCGAAGCGATCCAGCGCGAGCTCGAAGAGAGCGCCCAAGCCGAGCCCGGCGCCCGCCGCGTCGACGACCCGATCCGCATGTACCTCTCGCAGATGGGGTCGATCCCGCTGCTGACCCGCGAAGAGGAGATCCGTCTCGCCAAGAAGATCGAGACCACACGGATGATCTTCCGTCGCCGCTGCCTGGAGAGTGAATACATCGTGGCTGAAGCGGTGCAGATCCTCCACCAGGTCGCGACCGGGTCGTTGCCCTTCGACCGCACGATGCGCATCTCGACGCTCGAAGCCAACGCCAAGGAAAAAATCTCCAGGCGCATCCCCGCCAACCTCCCCACTATCGAGAAGCTCCTCGAAGCCAACCAGAACGACTGGGCCAAACTCGAAGCCCTCCCTCCCCGGCAGAAGAAAAATGCCGAAATACTCCGCGCCCGCATGGCCATCCGCCGCCGCCGCATCGCCGCACTCACCGAAGAGCTGAGCCTCCGCACCGGCCGCATCATCCCGCTGATGCGCAAGCTCCGATCAATCACCCAAAAAATGCTCGACCTCGAAGCAACACTCGCCAAAGCCGCGAAATCACGCACCGGGCACGACCCCGAAGACATCACGGTCATGCGTGAAGAGCTCGACGGCCTGCGCTCGCTGGTGCTCGAAAACCCCGCCCAGCTCGACACCCGAATCCGCGCCATCAACACCGTCTTCTGGGAATACGAACAAGCCAAACGCGACCTCTCCGGCGGCAACCTCCGCCTGGTCGTCTCCATCGCCAAAAAGTACCGCAACCGCGGGCTCTCATTCCTCGACGTCATCCAGGAAGGCAACACCGGCCTCATGCGCGCCGTCGACAAGTACGAGTACAAACGCGGCTACAAGTTCAGCACCTACGCCACGTGGTGGATCCGCCAGGCGATCACCCGCGCCATCGCCGACCACGCACGCACCATCCGTATCCCCGTCCACATGATCGAAACCATGTCCCGGCTCCGCAACATCCAGAAGTCGATCCTCCAGACCACCGGCATCGAGCCCACCATGGAAGAGATCGCCGAAATCGCCGAGATGAACCTCGCCGAAGTCCGCCGCGTCATGAGCATCTCCAAGCAACCCGTCAGCCTCGACCGACCCGTCGGCGAAGGCGAAGACTCCCACTTCGGCGACTTCCTCGAAGACGAATCCCAGGAAGCACCAAGCGCCACCGCAAGCAACGACGCGCTCAAATCTCGAATCGAAGGCGTCCTCAAAACCCTCACCTACCGCGAACGCGAGATCATCAAGCTCCGCTACGGCATCGGCGACGGGTACACCTACACGCTCGAAGAGGTCGGACGCATCTTCAAAGTCACCCGCGAAAGAGTCCGCCAGGTCGAAGCCAAAGCCATCCGCAAACTCCAACACCCCGTCCGCGCCCGCAAACTCCAGGGATTCGTCGACGGCTCGGTCTACAAAGAAATCAAACCCGAACCAAGCATCGAAGGCGAGTGATCCCAACCACGCTCCACGAGCACCCATCCCAACCACTCACCCCCGACTCTGCTCACCATCTACCTCCGTCCACCTCCGAGCCCCGGACTTCAGTCCGGGGCTCTTTCTCTACCCACGTTCATTCTCCACCCACTCCGAGCGCGCCGAACGATTCCCCGCACCCCGTATTCCCAAGTACACTCTCGACATGCCCCTCCGCGCCTGCCACGCCTGCGGCCTCGTCCACACCGTCGGCGATGTCCCCCCAAAGCACCGCGCCTTCTGCACCCGCTGCAACGCCGTCATCCGCACCGCCCCCCACCCCCGCGCCGCCGCGCGCGCAGCCGCATTCGCACTCAGCGCCCTCCTCCTCTACCCCATCGCCCTCTCGCTCCCCATCCTCACCCTCACCGAACTCGGTCACACCCGCGAGACCACCATCTGGTCCGGCATGGTCAGCCTGCTCGCCGAGGGGCAGCTCGTCATCGGCCTGGTCGTCCTGTTCTGCTCGGTCATCGCGCCCCTCTTCAAGCTCGGCGCGATCTTCGCCCTCTCGGCCGGCGAGCTCCTCCTCCCCTCCCGCCACCGCGCCGTCACCTACCGCCTCGTCGAGATGCTCGGCCGCTGGGGCATGCTCGATGTCGTCCTCGTCGCGGTCCTCGTGGCGGCGGTCAAGCTCGGCGACATCGTCGAGATCACCCCCGGCCCGGGGCTCGTGGCCTTCACCACCGTCGTCGTCCTCAGCCTGCTCGCGTCGGCGTTCTTTGATCCCCACAGCTTGTGGAATGACAATCCCCAGACCCCGCAGGCAGATGCGGATATCCGACGCACACCAGAGACCGCCTCATGACCACACCGCCCGAGCCAAGCCCCCACATCCCCCCGCCCCCCCCACCCCCCCCGGCTGCACGCATCGCCCGCACCCGGCGATGGTCCCTCGCGTGGCTGCTCCCGCTCGCGGTGCTGGCAGCACTCATCACCCTCGGCGTCCAGGCAACCGGCGAACGCCCCATCCCGATCACCATCCGATTTGCCGAGGGCGCGGGGCTCCGACCCGGCGACCAGGTCTCCTGCAAAGGGGTCAAAGTCGGCGAGGTCCGCGAGGTCCGCCTCGCGCCGGATGCCCAATCCGTCCTCGTCGAGGTCGCCCTCGACCGCTCGGCCGCGTCCACCGCGGTCGAGGGCTCCCGCTTCTGGATCATCCGCCCCGAGGTCTCGCTCCGCCGGGTCTCCGGGCTCGACGCGATCCTCGGCCCGCGCACCATCGCCCTCGAACCAGGCCCCATCGACGCCCCCCGCGCGACCCGCTTCGACGGCCTTGAAAGTGCGCCACCCCTCCCCGACCCGACCGACGGCTCGCTCACTCTCACCCTCCGAGCCAACCGCCGAAGTTCACTCAGCCCCGGCTCCCCCGTCACCTACCGCGATATCCGCGTCGGTCAGGTGCTCTCGTATCGTCTCGCCAGCGACGCCACCGCCGCCGAGATCACCATCGCGGTCGAGCCCCAGTACGCCGCCCTCGTCCGCGAGAACACCCGCTTCTTCAACACCTCCGGCATCACCGCCGACTGGGGCATCTTCAAAGGGCTCGATATCCGTACCGACTCACTCGAATCCATCGTCACCGGCGCCATCGGCCTGGCAACCCCCAACAAGCCCGGCCCGCGCGTCGGCGCGGGGCACACCTTCGAGCTCGCGTCCGTGCCCAACAACGACTGGCTCAACTGGGAGCCGGAGATCCCGCTGCGGGAAAACTGATTCCTCGCGTGCCACTGCCGTCAGCGGGGGCCGGGTCGTCGGTGTCCCCTTGCTTGCGCAAGGGGCTCTACTTTTCATGCACGCAACACCCCACCACGCAACACCCCACCACGCAACACTCCACATGGAGCCCCTCGCGCAAGCGAGGGGACAAGAATCACCGAAAGAAACACAACATCTCGACGCCCCTTCCCCCACGCCCACACTCCACAAAAAACACGAGCGAGATCATGTCTCGCTCGCGTCAGGTTTGCACCGTGCAATCAATGGAACAGAAGAATCAGTACCGGTAATGGTCCGGCTTGTACGGCCCCTCGACCGGCACCCCGATATACGCCGCCTGCTCTGCCGAAAGCTCGGTCAGGTCCACCCCCAGATGCCCAAGGTGCAGCCGCGCCACCTTCTCATCGAGCACCTTCGGCAGCACGTACACCTTGCCCGCCTCGTACTTCGTCCCCGAGAGCGTCGGCTTGCCCGAAGCGTTCAACGCCAGGTCGATCTGCGCCACCGTCTGGTTGGTAAAGCTCGCGCTCATGACAAAGCTCGGGTGCCCGGTCGCGCACCCCAGGTTGAGCAAACGCCCCTCGGCCAGCACCAGGATGCTCTTGCCGTCGGGGAAGCGCCACTCGTCGTACTGCGGCCGGATGTTGATCCGCTCGATGCCGGCAGTCTTCGCCAAGCCCGCCATGTCCAACTCGTTGTCGAAGTGCCCGATGTTGCCGATGATGGCTTTGTTCTTCATCCGGCCCATCTGCGCCGCGGTGATGATGTCCTTGTTGCCGGTGGTCGTAATAACCACGTCGACACTGTCGATGATGTCGTCGAGCCGCCGGACCTCGTAGCCCTCCATCGCCGCCTGGAGCGCACAGATCGGATCGACCTCGGTGACGATCACCCGGCAGCCCTGCCCCTTGAGCGCCTGGCAGCAGCCCTTGCCCACGTCGCCGTACCCGCACACCACCGCGACCTTGCCGCTGAGCATGACGTCGGTCGCGCGGTTGAGCCCGTCGAGCAGCGAGTGCCGACACCCGTACACGTTGTCGAACTTGCTCTTGGTCACGCTGTCGTTGACGTTGACCGCCGGGAAGAGCAACTCCCCGTTCTCGCTCATCTCGACCAGGCGGTGCACGCCCGTCGTGGTCTCTTCACTCACGCCCTTGATCTTCGCAGCGATCTTGGTAAACCACCCCGGGTTCTGCGCCATCGACTCGCGGATCGAGTGCAGCGCCCACTTCCACTCTTCGGGCTGGGTCGCTTCGTCCCAGTCGGGCACCTGCCCGGCTTTCTCATACTCCACACCCTTGTGGATCAGGAGCGTCGCGTCCCCCCCGTCGTCAACGATCAGGTCCGGCCCCGACCCGTCCGGCCACGCGATCGCCTGCATCGTGCACCACCAGTACTCTTCGAGCGTCTCACCCTTCCACGCAAAGACCGGCACGCCCTTGGGCGCGTCGGGGGTGCCCTCCTTGCCCACGACCACCGCCGCCGCCGCCGGGTCCTGCGTGCTGAAAATATTGCAGCTCACCCATCGCACATCCGCGCCAAGATCAACCAGTGTCTCGATCAGCACCGCCGTCTGCACCGTCATGTGCAGCGAACCCATCACCTTGAACCCCTTCAGCGGCTGGCTCGCAGCGTACTCGGCCCGCACCGCCATCAGGCCGGGCATCTCGTGCTCGGCGAGCCTGATCTCCTTGCGCCCCATCTCGGCGAGCGAAAGATCCCGCACGCGATAGTCGAACTCGCCCGTGCCGCAGGCGAACGCCTCGTTGGTGGATGTTGTCATCGTCGTCATCTGTGCCTCCGTGGTGTTTCTGGAGTGTGTTCCGGGCGTGTCTGCGCCCGGGGTCTCTATCGTCAGTCCCGGGACTTCGATCCCGTGTATTTGCGTTCAATCAATCCTCACGCCGGGCCGCTTTCGAGCCAGCCCGCAGCCGCGAAAAGACCCGGCCCCCGCCCCGAGGGCTCCCGCGCCAGCTCCCGGCAGGTGGCCCTGGCAAACCCCGCCTGCTTCATCCATGCTGTCACCTGTTCCGGCCGAAAGCCCAGGTGCCGGTGCCCCATCGTGTGGCGGTACTCCGTCCTCCGGTGTTCGAGCATGTCCACCACCAGCGCCACACCCCCGCCCCGGCTCGTCCGCAGCACCCGCGCCATCTGCCCGATCACCACGGCCGGGTCCTCGACGTGGTGCAGCACCAGCGAGCACACCGCCGCGTCCACGCTCATGTCCTTGATCGGCAGCGATTCCAACGGCCCCTCGACAAACTCGACCGAGGGGATCCCCTCCAGCCGCTTCTTCGCCGCCTCGAGCATCGGCGCAGAACGGTCCACCGCGATCACCCGCTCGACCACCGGCCCGAGCAGCGCCGCCGCGTCGCCGGTGCCGCAGCCCAGGTCCGCGACGACCCACGTCGGGGGGATCAACCCGACCAGCGCTTCGAGCGTGAACCGTTCGCCGAACAGGTCGCGCCGGACATCTTCCCACTCCCCAGCGATCCGCCCGAAGTACGCCTGGCTGTCCGCCGGCCGCTCGGCAAGCACCGCCGCCAGCCGCTCCCGGTCTTCTGCGATCTCTCTTGAACCCTCGAGCGAGGCCCGCACCGGCTCCCAGATCGCCGCCGCCACAGTGTCAAGATCGCCCAGTTCCATCCAATACAGCGTCGCGGTGCCCGCCGCCCGCTTGCCGACCCACCCGGCCTCGGCGAGCACCTTGAGGTGCCGGCTCACCGTCGACTGCGGCAGCTGCAACACCTTGGCGACCTCTCCGACCGATAACTCCTCAGCCCCCAGCAGCGAGAGCACGCGCAGCCGCACCGGCTCGCTGAGCGAACCGAGCCGATCGGCGGTCTGGTTGGTCCGAGGAGTCTTCATCCGTTTATCCGGATGAAGTGTAGAAGATCATATATGGCTGTCAAGTCGATGATCTGTCAGTAAATCTGTTCTTGATATTATCAGATAATCCGTAAATCTGATAAACCAAATGTTCCATATACCGGTACATTGTCAGATGCACACGGGAGGTGCGACATGAAACAAGCTGTCAAAATGGGCAACCGTGGCCAGATCACGATCCCGAAGGATGTTCGTCAAAAGATCGGGCTGGTTGAGGGAAGTATCCTGGTCTTCGAGGTACGCGAGGACGGCATCTTCATGCGGCCGGCGATCCCCACCCCGATGAAGCCGGAGGAGTACTCGACCTACAGGAAGGCGGAGTTCCTGCTCAACAACGCCATGAACGAGCAGGACTACCAGCAAGCCCGAGCAGAAGTTGAGAAGCTCGGGCTCGATCCTGACACGATTGACCACGAAAGGCTATGAGGTGCCCCGGGTCTTTCTCGATGCCAATGTGTTGTTCTCTGTCGCCTATAGATCCAATTCGGGCTTGTCTGCTTTGTGGGAGCTTCCCGATGTTGCACTGGTAACATCAGACTACGCGCTCTGCGAAGCAGCACGAAATCTCACCGAGCACGACCAGCATCTCAGACTCGCAGCGTATACCGAGCGGGTGACAATCTGCACAGAGCTGCCCGCCACCGGCATGCTCTTCGCAAGCATCACGCTCCCAGAGAAGGACTGGCCGATCCTGCTTACTGCAGGAGAATCTGGCTGCGACTTCCTCATCACCGGCGACAAAGCACACTTCGGCGCCTACTTCGGCCAGGAAGTCAACGGCCTCACTCTCCTCACCCCTCGCGCGTTTCTCGATGCACACCGGACGAAACAAACCGCAACTACAGCCCCTACTCCCGCCCCGCCGGCTCCAGCGCAAAGGTCGGCCCGGGGATCTGCCCGAGCTCCCGCAGCCGGGTGTTCACCGCGGCATCCCGGGTGTCGAACCACAGCATCATCCGCAGCCGATCGACCTCGGCCTGCTCATCACCGATCGAGCGGTAGAACTCGGCCAGCGCCCGCTGAGGCACGACCGTTTCGCCGCCGTCGATCTCGGCCGCTGCCAAGAACGCCCGCTCGGCTTCGTCGGCTTTCCCGACCTTCTGGGCGTACCGCCCGAGCATGATGTAGTCCTCCACGCCGCCACGGTCGCTGATGCGGTGTTCGAGCGCGTTGAACAGGTCGTCCTCGTTCCCCGCAGCAGCCATCGCATCGGCCATGCCTTCAAAGTACGTCGCGTTTGACGGCTCAAGGTTATAAGCCAGGATCATCCACTCGCGGGCCTCGGTCACGCGACCCATCGCCATGAGGTTCCGCCCGAGTTCGTAGTTGGACCGGGCGGTGCCCGGACGCCGCTCGGTGACCTCTTCGTAGAGCGGCTGGGCCGATTCGTAGTCGCCGTTGAAGTAGTGGGAGTTGGCCCCCGCGCGGACCTCGGAGATCGGCCGCCCGCAGCCGGACATCCCCACCAACCCCATGACCGCCGCCAACCCCACAAGGCCCGTCCTGCCGACCCGGACTCGGGCAGACGCCCGGAACGTGCTCTTTGATCGCTTCATGCCTGAATACTCCGCTGTCGTTCGAGCCCGGCGTCGCTGCCGAGCGTGATGCAACACTGCCCGGATGGTACCCGACGGCGTCGCCCGCTGCCCGCCACTAGCATCGGGCATGCCCCGCACTGTTGTTCTTCGCCACCACCTGCCCGACGGTACACACCACTACGACTGGTTTATCGAACCGGTCGGCTCGCGGGCTCCACTCGCAGCAACAGGACCCGACGACAACCCCGACGACGACCCCGACGACGACCCCGATGCGCGGGTACTGATCGCCTGGAGGCTCGCGGCATGGCCGATCCCGGCGGGCTCGTCGGTCCCAGCCGAGCGACTCCCCCCCCACCGCCGGCTCTATCTGGACTACGAAGGGCCGATCTCCGGAAACCGGGGCACCGTCCGCCAGGTCGCCGCGGGCATCGCGAGCATCTCGGCCGACACCCCCGACCGCTTCGAGGCTGTGGTGAATACGGACGATGTGGTCTGCCGCTTGAGCGCCATCCCCCACGATGGAGACGTGTGGCACCTGACACACGCACCGTTCTAAAGCATCCTGCGTCATTGTCATTCCAGTGCCACGGCCATCCTGGCCGTGCGAACGTCGCCGATTCGGGCAGACACCGCGCACAGAGCGGTGGCACACAACACAACATCGTGACGCAACCTGCTCTCAGAGGCCGAGTTGCACGCGCCCACGAAACATGCTGAATCGCAGGGGGATTTCTGGTAGACTCTCATCTTCTCCGCGGGGTTCTCCCGCCAAAATCGAGGAGGATCACATGTCACGTCCACTGTTCCACCCTGTGTCGTACCCAGACGACGGCGGCCCCCAGCCGGTGCCCTTCACGCGAAAGAACAACACCCCCGCTCCGCCGGTGCCGCACACCCCTTCCAAGATCAAACACGCCACCAATGAGAGACTCCACGAGGACCAGTGGACCCGCACCCCCAACACGCCGCACACCGGCGCGATCCATGTGCGCACGTTCCGGGCCAAACTCTCCGACGACGCCCTGGCGTATCTCGACCAGCAGATCAACGAATGGCTCGACGCCCATCCGCAGTACGAGGTCAAGATGACCAACACCACGATCGGCGAGTGGTCGACCAAACTCGGCAAAGAGCCGGGCATCATCGTCAGCGTCTGGGTGTGACAAGCCGCGAACGAGCCCGCATGATCTCTACAGACCGTCACATCCCCGGCGGCCTGGCGAACCGCCGCGAGGCGTAGCGGTACGCCGTCAGCATGCCGAACAGCGGGTACAGGTAGTTGTTGTTGAACGAGCCGTAGGTCGTGCGGAGGTTGGCATACCGGGCCGTCCCTCCCCACCCGTGCGCCACCTCGGGCAACGGCCAGACCGACCCCGCCACCAGCGCAAGGGCGCCCGCCGCCGCCCAGAGCCCCAGCTTCCAGTCGCCCCGCCCGACAACACGGAACGCCACCGCGCCCACCGCGCCGCCCAACGGCCACGCCAGCACGTCGAGCCGACGGTGGGTGAAGTGCGCAAGCAGCAACCACAGCCCAAGCCCCAGAGCCGCCGCGATCCAGACCGCCAGCACCCCCATGACACGGCGACTCTCCGCTTTCGCTCGCAACGGTGTGCCACGGCTCTCTGAACCGTGCGCGTGGTGTCGGGTGTCGTTGCACGGCGCAGCGCGTGGGTGCTCATCCGCCGCGGGGTCGTGCAAGAACGCCGCATCCAACGCCGCCAGTCTTGGGTCGGGCGCTGCGCCGCGCTCGGTGTGTTGCCGGGGGGTGTAGTCCCCGACCGCGTCGAGATAGGTTGCCGCCCGCGTCCGCACCTGGTCGTCCCACCGCAGCCCGACCGCCTCGCAGATGCGGGCAAGCTCGTCCAATGGCTGCGAAACAAGCTCGGTGTACCGCACCCTCACCGGCTGGAAGCCGGTGCCACCAATCCCCGTGGCACCAATCCCCGTGGCACCGGCTTCCAGCCGGTGTCTCTCCAGCCAGTCGGCATCGGCCAGAAACCGCTCCTCGGCTTCCACATACTCGGCGATCACCGCCTCGCGGGTCTCTTCCTCGCTCGGCAGCCGCTGCAGCGCCTGCCCTTCGAGCCTCGCGTGCATCGCGACGTTGGACCGCACCACATCCTCGGCCGCGCGCGCAAGATGCACAAACCGTACGTTCCCGTCGAAGAGTCGATCAAGCTCGCGGACCTTGCCGGTGTGGGTCGGGCTCTTGAGCACCAGGTGCTTTCGGCCGCGCGACGCGGCGCTGACCTTCCACGCGAACGCGGCTGCCGCTCGCCGCCACCGGGCCAGCTCGCGCGCGGTGAGCCCGTCAAGGTTTGCAAATCTCGCCCACGCCCGGCGCTCCTGTGGCAAGACCAGCCTGCCGGGGAGCGTGGACGCCAGCGCCCAGTTGTTGTGGGCGAAGTCGTCCTCGGCCGGCCAGTCCGGGCCGAACGCGACGTCGTCCTGCGGGCGGGTGTTGGGCAGAAAGGGCACCAGCGCGAGCCGAAGAAAGCTCCAGCTCGCCCAGAAGCCCTGCGGCGACATCGCCTGCACCCAGCGGGGGGTGACCACGTCGGGGTGGGTTGCGAGCAGGTTGTGCAGGTGGGTGGTGCCCGAGCGGAAGTAGCCGACGATGACCACCGCGTCGCGCCGGGGCACGAACACCGGCTCGCGCCCGCGAAACCTCACCCGCAGCAGCGGCCACAGCAGCAGGCGCTCGGGCAGGGTGATGAGTGTCGCGAGCAGACTCGTCGCCAGGGCGCTGATGAGCCGGAGCCAGTAGCGCGGCCCGATCCGTCCTCGGCACGCCACCAGCAGCCGCGCCCACACGTCCAGCGGAGCGAGGCCCATGAAGTGGCCGGTGGGCATGGCGATCGGGAAGCGGGGCACGCGGGCTCCTTCGGAACTTTCAAGAGTTGTTGAAACCCGGCCCTTCGGCGTGAAAGATAAGGGTATGACCACGCTCACCGCCACGGGCGGGGCGGTCCACCCGGATCGTGCCTCGCTGCCCCCGTCCCCGCTGCCCGGGCATGACCCGGCGCTCGACCCCATCGCGGCCAAGGTCCGCGCTGGTGAGCGGCTCAGCCTCGAGGACGGGCGGGTGCTCTTTGCGACCCCCGACATCTGGACCGTCTGCGGCCTGGCCGATGGGGTCCGCCGCCGGTTGCACGGCGATGTGACCTATTACAACATCAACCGGCACCTGAACTACTCCAACGTGTGCGCCCTCTCCTGCACGTTCTGCGAGTTCTACCGCAAGCGGGGGGACGAAGGGGCGTACGAGCATTCGATCGCCGACGTGCGGGCCGAGGCTCGGGGCGCGATCGAGTCGGGCGCGACCGAGATGCACATTGTCGGCGGGCTCCACCCCTATCTCCCCTTTGCCTATTACACGGAGCTGGTCTCGGCGATCCGGGAAGAAGCAGAAGCGCTCGGTTCGCAGCTCCATATCAAGGCATTCACCGCGGTCGAGATCGTCCACCTCGCCAAGATCGCGAAGGTCTACAAGCGTTCGGACCGCACCGCCGGCATCCGCTGGGTGCTCGAGCGTCTCAAGGAAGCCGGGCTCGGCTCGTTGCCGGGGGGCGGGGCGGAGGTCTTTGACGACCGCGTCCACGACGAGGCGTTCAAGGGCAAAATACGCTCGGACGTCTGGCTTGATGTGCATCGGGTCGCCCACGAGCTGGGGCTCAACACCAACGCCACCATGCTCTACGGCCACATCGAGAGCCTCGACGATCGCCTGGTGCATATGGACATGCTCCGCCGGGCGCAGGACGAGGCGCTCCTGCGGCTGGGTTACGAACCGGCGGCCGACGGGGCGGTGACGCTGACGCGGGAGGGTGTGGCCCAGCCGACGCCCGATCTCGCGCCTGGTGGGGGCGACCGTTCCCCCCGTGGGGGCGACCGTTCCCCCCGTGGGGGCTACTTTCAGACGATTACCCCCCTGCCGTTCTTCCCTGACGGCTCCGAGCTCGAGCACCTGCCCGGTCCCGGGGGGCTTGAGAACCTCCGCACGCTGGCGGTGAGCCGGCTGATGCTCGACAACTTCCCGCACGTCAAGGCGTTCTGGATCATGCAGACCCTCGGCATGGCCCAGCTGATGCTGCAGAGCGGGGCCGACGACCTTGACGGCACGGTGGTCTGGTACGACATCACCAAGGTCGGCGGCAGCGATACCCACCAGGAGACGACGGTCCGCGATCTCGAGCGGGCGATCCGCGAGGCGGGGCAGCGGCCGGTCGAGCGGGACACGCTCTACCGCCGGGTCGAGCGGGACGGGGCGACGTGGTGGCTGGCGGGAAACAACACCTCCCGGCACGATTGATCGAGTCGCCCGCGCGGGCATGCTCGGCTTCCTTCTCGGGCGGGGTGGCGGCGGGAGGCCGAGTGGGCACGAGCGCGGGCCCGTGAAATACGGGATTTGGTCGGGGAAATGCTCCTGCGGGCTGTGCAACGGCCCTTGATGGACGTTCATCGGCCAGCGAAAGGCCCTCATCGGTCGTCGAGAGGCCCTCGTCTGCTCTTGTGCGCCGTCCGCGCGTTGCCGTAAAGCGATGAAACATCGTCGTGAGGCGTCCGCGCACGCCCGAACACCGTGCCCATCGACGCGGGGCACGCTTGCGCGCGACCGAACACCGTGCCCATCGACGCGGGGCACGCTTGCGCGCGACCGAACACCGTGCCCATCGACGCGGGGCACGCTCATCGGTGACCGTTGGACGACCAAACCTCGTCTCGCAACGCCCGATCGTGGTGCGCGGCCGGGCCTCCGGCCAACCCCGAAGGGGTAATCCAGCCAAAGCCCGGGGCACCGCCCCGGGTTGCCGGCATACCGCCCCGACCACCGCCCCGCCCGTGGCGGCCCCATCCGTGGCACCGGCTTCCAGCCGGTGTCCCGTCACAGCAACCGCCCCGCCCGTGGCGGCCCCATCCGTGGCACCGGCTTCCAGCCGGTGTCCCATCACAGCAACCGCCCCGCCCGTGGCGGCCCAACACCGGGTCCGCCCCGATGGAGCTCATCATGCGCGGGGACGGCAGGTCATCGCCCACCCGGGGCGGCGCCCCGGGCTCGGGCTGGGTGACGCCGTTGGCGTCCGTGGCCGTTGGCCTCTCCAACGTGACGGTGCACCTCCCGGGTTGCGGGAAACACCTCCCGCGTTGCGGGGAAGACCTCCCGCGTTGCGGGGAACACCTCCCGGGTTGCGGGGAACACCTCCCGCGTTGCGGGTTACACCTCGACGGTGTCCTTGTACCGGGGCAGCGTCGCTTCGACACCGAACCGTTCGCCGAGCAGCTTGGCCAGCGCGGCACGCTGGCGGTCCTCGCCGTGGTTGAGGATGAGCTTCGGCTTGTCCGCGCCGTGTGGGGGCTTGGCCGCCAGCGCCGGCGTCGCCCACCGCACCAGCCCGCTCTGCCCGGCGTGGGCACTGAAGCCGCCGAGGGTGTGGACGTGGGCGTTGACCTCGACCGGACGGCCGAAGACCCGCACCCGTTTGTCGCCCTCGACGATCCGCCGGCCGAGCGAACCCTCCCCCTGGTAGCCGACGATGACCACGTGCGTCTCCTTGCGGGGCAGCCCGTGCCGAAGATGGTGCAGGACGCGGCCGCCGGTGCACATCCCGCTGGCGGCGACCACGATCACGCCGTGGCCCATCGAGTTGATGGCGCGGGACTGATCCGGCGTGCGGGCGAACTCGAGCCCGGGGAAGTCCAGACAACTGTCTCCGGCGGTGATGAACTCCCAGCACTCGTCGTCGAACAGCTCGCGGTGACGGCGGTAGAGCGTCGTGGCCTTGATCGCCATCGGGCTGTCGATAAAGACTTTCGGGTTGTCGAGCTTGCCGGCGCGTTCGAGCTGCCGAACATAATAAATCATCTGCTGCGTTCGCCCGACCGCGAAGGACGGGATGATGACCTTGCCTTTGGGCGTGCGTGCGGCGTTGAGAATCTCCCCAAGCTCGTCGATCGTGCCGCCCTGGCTCTTGTGATCCCGGTCGCCGTAGGTGGACTCGAGGATGAGCGCGTCGCACGGCGGGGGCAGGACCGGGTCGCGCAACAGCGGAGCCCCGCACGGGCCGATATCGCCGGAGAAAATGATCTTTCTGGTGACGCGCTCGCCGGACTCGGTGGTGTCTTCGACGTCGAGCTCGACCCACGCCGAGCCGAGGATGTGCCCGGCGTCGTGGAAGGTGACCGTCACCCCCGGGGCGACCTCGATCGGCCGGTCGTAAGGCGTGGTCACAAACCTTCGCATGAGCCGCTCGACCTCCTCGGCGGTGTAGAGCGGCGTCGCGAGCGTGCGGCCCTTGGTGCGGCGGCGACGGTTGAGCCGCTCGGCGTCGGACAGCTGAATATGGGCCGAGTCGTGCAGCAACGTGTCGCACAGCTCGACGGTCGCGGGGGTGGCGTGGATCTTGCCTGGGTAGTCCTCCCCCTCGAGCACGGGCAACCGCCCGGAGTGGTCGATATGAGCGTGGGTGAGGACCACCGCGTCGAGCTGGCGAGCCCGAAACGGAGGCACGCGGCGGTTGCGGGCCTCGGCGTGGTGCCCGCCCTGGTGCAGACCAAAGTCAATCAGCACCCGGGCGCGGGAAGTCTCAAGCAATGTGCAGGAACCGGTGACCTCACCGACGGCGCCGAAGAAGCGGAGTCTCATGAAAAGAGTGTACCGGGCGGCGGGTTCCTCTATGCTGTCCCGCGTGGCACGATCGCACATATGCATGGGCTGCGGCAAAGAGCTGGCCCGCCTGCGCGCGCCGCCCGACCCCCACTACGGGCTGCCGGTGGTCGTCTGCCCGGGGTGCGGGCTCGCGTGTGTGCGGCGGCCGCGCGGGGGATTGGCCCGCTGGCACACCTTTCTGCGGGCGTTGGGGGCGGGCCTGAAGCTGGTCGGCGGCGGGATGCTGCTGGTGGCGGTGCTGGCGCTGGGCCTCGTGTTCTGCGCACAGGTCGCCGAGGGGCTCGACGAGGCGCTCGTCGGCAAACCCTTCAGCGCGTTCTTCAAGCCCGATGCGGTCGTACAGCAAAGGCTGGGCGACTGGTGGACGTACGGGGGGGTGTGGATCGTCCCGGTGTGGGGCGTGGCCTGGCTCTCGATCGGGCTGCTCACCGGCGTGTTCTTTCCACACTGGCGGGTGCGGTGGTGGCTGGTCGGCATGGCGGGGCTCACGGTCGCGGGGTTCTTCATCCCCACGGTGCTGATCGCGCTGGACGACTGGGTTCAGTACGGCACGCCCCCGTCGGTGGCCGCGGTCCGCACCAGGACCGACAGCAACGAGCTGGCCAGCCTGCTGCTGCCGCTGGCCGTGGGCGTCGGGCTCACTGCCGTGGTGATGCCCTTTGCCCAGACCGCCGGGCAAAAACGCCTCGCCACCAAAGGCCTGCGGTCGAAACGACTCACCCGGACACGCAGAAAACGGAGCCGCGAGCAATGACTACCGACCATCAACACGACACACCAGCCCCCGCCGTCGCCGAACGCCTCGGGGTCCTGCTCGGCGACCGGCTGTGCGTGGAGTGCGGGTTCAATCTGCACGGCCAGACCATCAGCCGCGAGGAGCACTACGGGATGCTCGCGGTCCGCTGCCCGGAGTGCTCGACGCTTGCGTCGTTGCAGGAGTACCCGGTGCTGGGCAGGTGGGGCGCACGGTTCGGGGCGGTGCTGGCGTTGGCGTGGCTGGGCGCGGCGCTGGGGGTCGCGTTCTTTACGGGGCTCTCGCTCTACCTCGCGGCCGAGTCCGCGGCCGGGGTGACCACACGCCCGGCCGCGCGGATGATCGGAGAAGCCTACAAAACGTACGTCATGGAGATGCCCGAGCAGACGCTCGACGACATCGCCTCGACGGGCGTCATCAACCCGACGTGGGCATTCGAGGACTGGAACATAGCCGACCTCTGGGCGGAAACGGACTGGGTCGAAGCGCAGGACATCGACGCCCTGACCCGGGGCCACCGCGACGGCACGTACTGGCTGCGGCTGCTGGTGTCGGCGATCCCCATCGCGCTCATCGGCGGCGCGTGGGGGGTGGTGTGGTCGGTGCTGCTGCTCCACCGCCGCCGCACCCGGGCGTTCGTTTTGCTCGGGATCATCGCGGCGTTGTGCCTGCCGCTGATTGTGCTCAGCCACTGGGGCTCGACGGTAGAAGCGGACGGCTTTGGGCCGTGGATTTCGTACAGCTGGGGGGGCGGCGTGATGGTGCATTCGATCGCGGCCCGGGAACTGGGGCTGCTGCCGGCGCTGCTGGCGCTTGGGGCGGGCACGCTGGCGATGGCGGGGGGACTGCTGCTTGGTCGGAAGATCGTCCGGGGGATCGTCCGCCTGCTGCTGCCGCCCAATCTGCGGGGGGCGTTGGCGGTGCTGTGGCACGTGGACGGGCTGCCCTCGCCGACGGGGGGCGGGAAGCACGGGGTGGATGGTGGGCGAGGGGGGCGTGGAGCGTACTGGATCCGCGGTTGAGGGCGGTGCGGGTCTTGTCTTGGTGGCATTCTGTGTCCGCTCTCTGTTCAGTCCGTAGGACTGCTCTTCAATAGCCGGGGGTGGAGTCCTGCGCAGCGGTTGACACCCCCGGAAGTTTGTTGGCCAGCACCTTGCACCCCTGCCGGGGTGCAAGAAAGGAGCCGGTTCACGCACGAGAACTCGCAAGAGAGCCGTGCCACCTCGGCCCCCGTGTCCTCCGGCCCCTACCGCTCCTCGCACGCCGACGCCGCGGCCGCCGCGACGTGGTCGGGCGGGAGGTCGGCGTACTCCATCGCTTCGCCCCCACCAGCCGCATCGTGCCCCATGAAGTGCTGCACCAGCAGAATCAGCACCGCGCCGACCACCGCGACGGTCCCAAACGACCACTGCCACCCGGTGAGCACCTCGCCGAAGATCGCCAGCGACGCGATGCTGACCAGGAACGGCTGGAGCTGCACGACGCCCGACGAAACCGCGACGCCGAGCTTTGCGATCGCGTAGTAGTACGCGACGTGCCCGAGGGCGATGCCGATGAGGGCGCTGAGCAGCAGGAACCCGAACTGGTCGAAGGGGAACACGCCCGCGCCGGCTTCACCGATGGGCTTGCCGATGAGGTCGAGCGCCGAAAGCCCGCCCCGATCGCCGAGCACGACCATGAGCCCGACCATCCCGATCGCGGTGTAGAGGCTGATGATCGCGAAGGAGTGGATCGCGCCGTAGCCGTGCATGCACTTGCGGACCGCCAGGGCGTAGCCGGCAAACCCGGCCCCGGCCGCGACCGCGAACAGGACACCCGCGAGCGTCGAGCCGATGGGCAGCCCGTCGTCGCCGGCCAGGACGGTGCCCACCGTCCCCAACACGACCAGCAACACCCCCGTCATGAAAGCCGGCGAACGAATCACCCGTCGCTCCGACGCGAACATGATCGCCGCGCCGAGCACCGCGAAGACCATGTTGGACCGCAGCCCAAACGACAACAGCCCGGGGTCGATCTTGTAGTGCGCCCAGCAGAAGACCACCTGCGCGCCGCAGTTGATCGCACTCGGCCAGAACGCCGCCCGCCAGATGCCCTGAGGCAACGACCGCCGCGCGAGCCCGAGCACCACCACCGGCGACCAGAAGAGCGCGCTGAACCCGTACCGCCAGCCGTTGCTGGTCCATGGATCGATGACGTGGGAGAGGTAGCGGAGGAAGAGCGGGATGCTCGACCACCCGATGAGCGCCGCGAGCACGCAGACCACACCGAGCCACCGGGCCCGCGAACTGTCAGAAGAGGGTGCGGCCATGAACTCGGAGCGTAGGCGGGCCCGCTTGCGGACCTGTGGGTGGGGTGGTCCGGGGCGCATAGCATCACGAGATTCAAATCACCGCTTCCAAGGAGAACGCTCATGCTGATTGCCACCACACGCACCATCCTGCTCGCCTCGCTCTGTGCCGCCACCACGCTCGGGCTCTCGGCCTGCGGCGGGGGCTCCGAAGACTCCACCCCGGCCGGCGACAACGCGGGGGGCGGCTCGGGGGGTGGGGCGGGGGGTGGGGGCGCAACAGAAAGCGCCTCGTCGGTCGCCGCGGGTGAAGCGCTGTTCAAGATCAACTGCGCCGTCTGCCACGGCGCCAGCGGCAAGGGCGACGGCATCGGGGCTGCCGGGCTGTCGGTCAAGCCCCGCGACCTGACCACCGACCGCTACAAGTTTGTCCCGGTCGCGACCTCCGACAGCGAGGCCGCGGCGCTGGTCGCGTACCTCAAGGTCGGGCGGGTCGAGAGCGGGATGCCCTCGTTCGTGCACCTCAAGCCCGAAGAGCTCGAGTCTCTGGCGCTGTTTGTCGAGTCGGTCCGCCCGGAGCCGAACTTTGTCGAAGCCCCGGCCGAGGAAGAGACACCCAAAGGCGAGGGATAACGAAAGCCTGCGAAGTGATTTCCACCCGCGCTACGGGATCGGCCTGCCGTGAGGGTCGGTGGTCGGGCCGTCGGCGGGGCTCGGCTTGAGGTGCTCGAGCAACTCGGCGGTCTCGTGGACATGATCGGGCGGCAACCCCGCACGGTCGACGAGGTAGCGCTCCCAGAGCCGGTGCCTGCGGACCAGCGCCGCGGCAAGCTCGCGGCCGGATTCGGTCAATATCAGTCCGCCACCGTCGCCCTGCCGGACCAACCCGCGGCGGACCGCGAGGCGGGCTGCGCGTCGGGGCGTTCCTCCACCGCGCGGCGTGCGAAATGTTTGGGTTGGGGGTCGGGGTTGGGGCCGGGGTTGGGGTCGGGGTTGGGGCTGGGGTTGTTGGCGCGTGGGGTCGCTCGTTCCAACTTCGGCTGCGCGGTAGAGCGCCGCGATCAGGTCGTCGAGCGCGACCCTGCGGGAGAGCGCCCGCTGGCGGAGCATCTTGGTCACCAGGCCGTGGCTTGGTGAAGCCACGATCGCCACCACCAGCAGCAGCCCGGCGACCAGCGCGATCGACCCGGCGGCGTTGACCGAGTCCTTGCCCAGCGCCGCGGGGACCGCCGACGCGGCGATGTACCCGCCCACGCCGCTCATCACCGCGAGCACCACGCTCAAAACGACTTGGGTGCGCAGGCGGTCGGTCAGCAGGCGGGCGGTCGCTGCGGGACAGATGAGCATGGCGATGACGAGGATCGAGCCCACCGCCTCGAACGCCGCGACGGTCGCCGCCGCGACGAACACCATCAGCAGGTAATGCAAGAGCGTCGCGCTGTACCCTTGCGCGGTCGCGAGCCCGGGGTCGAACGCCGCGATGCGGAGCTCCTTGAAGAGCACAACCACAAACGCGATCGCCAGGGCGCAGGTCACCGCGAGCACCACGACCTGCCTCGGCACGGCGTCGAGCGTCTGCCAGGACACCAGTTCTCCCCATGTCGCGGGCGCGCTGTACCACGCGAGCGTTTCGAGCTGGCCGTGGAGCACGCAGTCGGCATCAAGATCGACATGCCGCACCGCCGCCTGTTCGATCAGCAACACCCCCAGCGCGAAGAGCAGGCTGAAGACCACACCCATCGCGGCGCCGGGCTCGACGCGGCCGAGCTTCTTGACCAGCTCGACAAGCACGACCGTTGCAACGCCCGCCAGCGCCGCGCCGCCGAACATCACCACCGGGCTGCGGGCCTGGGTGAGCAGAAACGCGATGACCAGCCCGGGCAGCACGCTGTGGCTGATCGCGTCGCCCATGAGGCTCAGGCGACGGAGGACGAGGAAGTTGCCCAGCACGCCGCAGCTCGCCGCCGCGAGCACCGCCGCGAGCATCGGGAAGAGATCGAGCCCGATATTGAAGGGGATCGAGATCATGCGTTCCCCCCACCGATCGCCGCGGCGATCACCACGCCCCGCCGCCGCAACGCCCGCTCGAGCTCGGCGATCAACGGCTCAGACAGCACGTGCTCGACCTGATCGACCGACCAATCGACGTGGCTGGGCGCGATATCGGCGTAGGTCACGAGGTACTGCTCCCACAGCGCGTGGTTGCGGGCGACGCGGGCGCCGCGGGCGCGGCCGTGCTCGGTCAGGCGCAGTGTCGTGCCCGCACGTTCGATGTCGCCCTGTCGGCGGAGCATCCATCGCAGCGCGACACGGAACCACGCCGACCAGCCCCGAAGTTTGGCGAGTCGTGCGAGTTGGGCCTCGGTAAGCGTGCCGCCGTTTCCCTCGCGGCCGTGTTGCTCGAACGCCGCTTCGACCAGGTGGTCACCGGCGATGCGGAACCGCATGCGCAGCCGTCGCCACGACAACGCCACGACTCCCCGCGTCGGCGCGAACACGAGGCTGATGACGAAGACCACGCCCGAGGTAAGCACGATGACACTGCCCGCCGGCTTGCGCGGCAGGAGCGCCGAGACCGCCGACCCGAGGTAGCCGCTGAGCGCACCGATGAGCGCTGCGACGACGACCAGCAACCAGAGGCGTTCGGTCCAGAACCTCGCCGAGACCGGGGGCACGATCAGCATCGCGACAACCAGCAACAGCCCGACCGCCTGCAACCCCGCGACCGTGACAAGCACGACCAGCGCCATCATCACCAGGTCGATCAGCGAGACCGGCCAGCCGTCGACGCGGGCGAAGGCGTCGTTGAAGCAGACGAGCGAGAACTCCTTGAGAAAGAGCAGTGTTGCAAGAATCGCGGCCGCGGCGATCCCGCCCATGAGCGCCGCGTCGCGCACACTCATCGCGGCGGTTTGCCCATAAATAAAGTGGTTGAGGCCCGCTGCGCCCGCCGCCGCGTTGGCCTGGATGTAGCTCAGCGTGACGATCCCTGCGCCAAAGAAGACGCTGAGGACGATCCCGATCGCCGCGTCCTCGCCCAGCCGCGTGAGGCGCAGGATCGCCTGGATGCACACCACCCCGAGCACGCCCGTCACCGTCGCGCCGAGCAGGAGCACCGGGAGCGAGCGGCCGTCCACCCCCAGCGCGGTCGCTGCAAGAAACGCCAGCCCGATGCCGGGCAGCGTCGCGTGGCTGAGCGCGTCGGTCATCAGCGACCGCTTGCGGAGCAGCGCGAACACACCGATCACCCCGGCCGCGAGCCCGAGCAGCGTGGTGCCGACGATGACGGTGGTGGTGTTGAACCCGGCGCGCAAGGTGAGCGTCTCAAACACCTGCGCCCAGCCCGGCCACTCGTCGGTCACGTTGGTGATCGAGATCGGCGCGTGGACATCGCGCCCCGGCTGCTGCGCTATCGCCATCGCCATCGCAAAAAAGAGCACCGGTTCAGCCCTCCCCCTTGGCGGCGCGGGCGATCGCTTCGGCGGCTTCGGAAAGCAGGGTCAGACGGCCGCCGTAGGTCTTGTGCAGGTTGTCGTTGGTAAACACCGCCTCCACCGGGCCCGCCGCGACGACGCGCATGTTGAGCAGGATGACGTGGTCGAAATATTCGGGGACAGTCTGCAAGTCGTGGTGCACGACGACCACTGTCTTGCCGGTCTCGCGGAGGTCGCGAAGCACGTCGACGATCGCCCGCTCGGTCGCGGCATCAACACCCGCGAAGGGCTCGTCCATAAAGTAGAGATCGGCCTCCTGGGCGAGTGCCCGCGCGAGAAAGACGCGCTGCTGCTGCCCTCCTGAGAGCTGGCTGATCTGTCGATGCGCGTAGTCGCGCATGCCGACGCGGTCAAGGCACGCCAGCGCCGCCTGCCTGTGCCGCCTGGACACCGGTCGGCACCAGCCGATCATGCGGTACCTGCCCATGCACACCACGTCGAGCGCCGAGACCGGGAAGTCCCAGTCGACGCTCTCGCGCTGAGGAACATACCCGATCCGCGAGCGGGCCTGCCGGTAGGACAGCCCCCAGAACTCGACCTGCCCCGACGCCCTGGGCACAAGCCCGAGGCACGCTTTGATGAGCGTGCTTTTGCCCGCGCCGTTGGGGCCGACGATCGCGATGAGTTGGTTGCTCGGGGCGTCATAATCCACGTCCCACAGCACCGGTTTGCGGTGGTAGGCAACAGTCATCGCGTGGATCGAGAGCGGGCTCTCGGGCGAGTGCTCGGGGCGCGCGGCGAGGGTCGCAGCGGTCGTGGTGCTGGCTTGGCGCGTCGCGGCGGTCATTCGGCGAGCCTGCCGTTCATGCCGCGCGCCGGCGCGGTGCCGCCCAACGCCCGAGCGATAATCGTGGCGTTGTGGTCGATCATACCGATGTAGGTTCCTTCGTAGGTCCCCTCGTCGCCCATCGCGTCGCTGAAGAGCTTGCCGCCGATCGCGACGGTGTGGCCTTGGGCGCGTGCGCCGGCGACCAGCGCGTTGATGTTGCGGGGTGAAACGGTGGACTCGACAAAGACTGCACCGATATCGCGTTCGACGAGCATGTCCACCAGCCCTTCGATGTCCTGCACGCCGGCTTCTGATTCGGTCGAGAGCCCCTGGATGCCGACGACCTCGTACCCGAAGCGACGGCCGAAGTAGTTGAACGCATCGTGCGCCGTCACGAGCACCCGCTGTTCCGGAGGCACGCTCGCGAGCACCCCGGCGGCGTAGCGTTCGAGCGCAGCAAGTTGCTCGGTGTAGGCCGCGGCATTGGCGTGGTAGACACTCTCGCTGTCGGGGTCGAAGTCGGTCAGTTTGTCGCGCACGACCTCGACGGCGTGCGCCCAGGCCGCGGGGTCCATCCAGACGTGCGGGTCGTAGAGGCCGTGAAACTCTGCGGGCTCGAGCAGGTATTGCTCGTCGAGGAGTTCGGTCACGGCGTGGACCTTCTTGCCGGCGGTTGCAGCCCGGACCAGCGAGTCGGTCATCTTGCCTTCGAGCAGGAGCCCGTTGTAGAAAATGACGTCGGCGGCCAGCAGTCTCTCGACGTCGCTGCGGGTCGGCTTGTAGAGGTGCGGATCGACGCCGGAGCCCAACAGCCCGATGACCTCGGCGCGGTCGCCGGCGACCGCGCGGGCGATATCGGCGACCATGCCGACGGTCGCGACGATGGTGTACCCGCTCTGGCTGCGGTCGCGTCCGGTGGCGTCTCGGGAGGTTGACCCCGCGGTGTCGCCCTTGCCGCAGCCGGTGAGCATGAACCCGACAACGAGCCAGCACGCGAGAATCGTGAATCGGCGGATTGCCGCATCCGATGCCATGGCTGAGACCTTTCTTGCGTGGCTTGAAGATCACCCCGCTCATTTGTAGCGTTGGCTACATTATGCCCGTCGGCACGGCATTGCAAGTTTTGCGATTTCTCGGAGCGTGCCCCCTCGCTTGCGCGAGGGGCTCGACGAAGAATCTGTGAACACCAAAGAGAGCCCCTCGCCCAAGCGAGGGGACAACCGACGTCCGCACGGGCGTGATGCTGGAGAATCTTCAGAAACCCGCTACAGCCGCCCCGACTCGGCGATCTCGCGGAATCGGGCCAGCGTTTGGGGGCTCAGGTGGTGCTCGATCCCCTCAGAATCGACCGCGGCGACTCTTTCATCCAGCCCGATCGCCAGCAGAAACCGGAACACCACCTCGTGCCTCTCCCGACAACGCCGCGCGAGCCGCTTGCCTTTGGTCGTCAGCTCGATCGGGCGATAGGGCTCGGTCGTCAGATACCCCTCGCCGGCAAGCCGGCGGACGATCCGGACCACCGTCACGTGGCTTACCCCGAACCGCTCGGCGAGATCACGGACCCGGCACTCGCTGCGGTCGTCCACAACATCGGCGACCGCTTCGACGTAGTCCTCAGCCGTCTCGAAGGCGTGGTCGCGGCGGGTCCGGGTGTGTGCTTTTGTGGCGTGGCGTTCTGGCACGGCTCCCGCTCCGGCAGACGCTTCGCACGGCCGCCCGCGTGGTGCGGGTCATTCATCGCGGCGTCAGAATGGAGCGGAGGCGAATCGAACGCCCAACTTCCAGCTTGCAAAGCTGGCACTCTACCAATTGAGTTACCGCCCCGGAAACAGGTGGTGACAAGTGTAGGCCGCCGATCCCCCACGGCTCCTGCCGGGCGCCCGCTGACAGGCAACCCGCCGTGCTGTAGGATGCCCGAGATCAACGACCACCCGCCCCCGGCCCGTCCGGACCCTGGAGAGACCCGATGCGCACCCCGATGCTCGCGATTGCCTGTGTTCCTTCGCTGATTCTGCCCGCGCTCTGTGCCGCCCAGCCGCTCGATGACGCGCTCGCCAAGGTCAGCTTTTCGCTGCGGTCACGGGCGTCGTTCGCGACGGAAACCGACCTGGACACCACCGGCACGGTCTCGGTCGCGCGGCTCGGGCCCACCCTCAGCGCCCGGTACGCTGAGAACGAGACGTGGTTTGTCGATGTCGCGGTCGGGGCCGAGTTCTCGTTCTACGACTTCGAGGGCGCAACCGGCATCGTCAGCACCGGCGACCCGGCGGGCGACTTTGCCAAGTATTTCCTCAACGCCCGCTATACCGCACAGGCCAACGACAACTGGTGGTGGTTTGTCGGCGGCGAGGCCTCGTGGGCGGGCGAGGACAGCGAGAACCTCGGCGACGGGTTCATCGGCCGGGCCAGCGTCGGCGCGACCTACGCGGTCAACGACACGCTCCGCATCGGGCTGGGTGTCGCGGTGCGGTCGCGGCTCGAGGACGACCCGATCGTGTATCCGCTGCCGATCATCCACTGGCAGATCAGCGAGCAGTGGACCCTCGCGACGGCCGACGACGGGCTCCGCCTGAGCTACAAGGCGTGGGACGACTGGACCTTTTTCGCGTCGGCCGGGTGGGAAGCCCGCGAGTATCGGCTGAACGACACCGGCCCCATCCCCGAGGGCGTGATGCGCGACGACCGCATCCCGGTCATGCTCGGGGCGATCTGGACGCCCGGCGAACACTTCGAGATCGAAGCAACGGTCGGGGCTGCGGCGTGGAGCCGGTACGAGTTTCTTGACTCGACCGGCGCGACCATCGCCGAGCCGGACGGCGACGCGGCGCTGATGGCCGGGCTCTCGGCGCGGGTGCGGTTCTGATCGCAAAAGCCCCTGGACAATGCAGATCGAAGCTGTTTTTCACCGCTACCGCAACAGGCCGCATCAACGCGGGCTGGAAATCCCGCTCCCCTGATTGTTCGGAAGTTCCCTGACGAACCAGGAACGGGCCGATTACCGCCCGGTGGTCTCGGGACGGGTGAGCGGTTCGGGCCCGGTGCCAAACGGCGGGGCGGGGACGGTCTTGGCCGATTTGAGCACGGGTGGGTCGAGGGGTCGATCCTGTGCGCCGGTCTCGACCGCTTCGAGCGCGAGGATGGTGTCGGCACCCGCGACCGCCTGGGCGAACGAGCAGTACTGGGTGTCGAGGAAGAACGTGCCGTCTCTGCTGAAGCACACGAAGACCTGGCCGCCGTTGGTGTTGGGGTCACCGGTGCGGGCCATGGAGAGGACGCCGAAGTCGTGGGGCAGGTCGGACTGTTCGAGGTCGATAAACCGCCCCGGCCCGCCGCTGCCGGTGCCGGTGGGGTCGCCGACCTGAGCCATGAACTTGCTCCTGCCCATGATGCGGTGGAAGATGATGTCGGTGTAGTAGCCGCCCTCGACGAGATCGATAAAGTTGGCGACGGTGTTGGGCGCTTTGTCGGGGCGCATGTGGAACTCGATGTCGCCGAGGGATGTATTGAAGACGACGTGGCGGTCGGTCCATGCACGGATGCCGGCGTAGACCGCTCCCTGTCTCGAGCGGTCGGGGAACTGCGCGTGCGGCCGATTGTCTTTCATCGTCCTGATCGCCAGGTTGGGAGTCACCATCGGCGAGAGCACGACCGGCGAACCGATGCCCTTGTCGTCGACAAGAAGCTGGGCGTAGAGCATGGTCGGGGTGGTGGTGGTCCAGAGCACCGGGAAGAGCCCGGCAAGATCAACCGCACCCTCGGATGCTGCCGCGACCGCGACCTCGTCACCACCCGGCGAGTAAAGAACGATCTTGACCTCCCCGGCGACGCCCTCGGGCATGGCGACGTCCATGGGGATGGTGCGGTTGATGCCGTAGTACTCGCGCTGGGGCGAGAGTTGGGCGCATGCCACGCTCGCCAGAACGCACGACAGCGCAGCGACAACAACAGGAAGCGACGAAAAACTGGTCTTGGTGGTTGGGTAAGTCATGCCCCGACTGTAGCCGCGACCGCTGCGATCGGGCTTACCTGCCGGGCAGAATCGTATCGGAGGGGGCGTCGAACTTGTCCCAGAGTATATCGAAGTCGTAGGTGTCGAAGGAGTCCTCGCCGGCGAGCTCGATATAGTCCCCGATCCGCCCGAGCGGGTCAGAGAGCCAGAACAGCGAGAGATCCGCCCGGAGCACATTGAGCCCGACACGGTGGTTGTAGTCCTCGATCGTCCTCAGGCCGTCGGCCGCGAGCGCCGAGCGACTGGGCTCGATAAAGGAAAGCCGGGTCGAGCCGTTGGGCCCCTTCCCGCGGAAGTGGTAGTTGCCGACGATCTCTCCGGCGTGAGCGCGCCAGGTGTCCGCGACGTCCTTGAACGCAGCGTTGCCGTGGTGCGAGGGGCAGTAGAAAATCGCCTGCGAGGGCAGCATCTCGGTCTCGTAGAGCAGCCCGAGGCCGTCCCATGTCGAGTTGGTCCTGCGGGAGAGCCCCTTGGAGAGCCGGAGGGTCATCATGTCCTCGGGCGAGTACTCGACCTCGTTTTCTTTTTGCCGATTGACATCACTGAAGACGCTGTTGGGCAACTGATCCCTTGAAGAGTCCGCATACAACACCAGCCCCAGTCCGATCTGACGGAGGTTGGATCTGCAGACGAGTTGCCGGGAGATCTCCTGCACCTTGCCGAGCCCGGGCAGCATGATGCCCATCAGGAGAACCACCACCCCGAGCGTCACCAACACGTCAATAAGCGTGAACCCGCTCCGCCGGGAAGCCCGGCCGGGAACCACATACCACAGCCGCCCGCCGCAACCAAATGGGCGAATGCTGCGTACCTGTTGATCTCGCGAACCTGTCATCACCTGCTCCGCGAAGCGCGGGGACTTCTCCTCTTTGTATCGGTCCGATCATTCCAGCCTAACGAAACCTGACGCGGAATGCAAACCCATCTTCAGCGGTTCAAGAGGACATCCTACACAAAGTCCTAACAATAACCTTGCAAAATCGTCCATTCTCCGAGATTTGCCCTCGCATCCGGATCCTCAGGACAGCATTTTCCGTATAGTTACAGTGTTCGTGCGGCGCAGGTTCTCTGCCCGGCGGTTTCTCCAGTTGGAGAATGATCCATGTCGGGAAAGGAAGAGCAGAACGCGGTCGATCTTGATCTGATGCAGCGAGTGGCTGCGGACGATCAGGGTGCGGTCGAGGAGCTGTACGACCGTTTCGGCTCGCTGGCGTACCGGATGGCGTACCAGGCGATGCCCACGAGGGCGGATGCCGACGACGCGGTCCAGGAAATCTTCGTTCGGCTGTGGAAAACCGCCGACCGTTTTGATCCCAAGCGGGCGGCGCTGGTGACATGGGTCATGCTCATCTCCCGGCGGCACCTTGTGGACCGTCTCCGGCGCAAGCGGGCGCGGATCACCGCGTCGAGTATCGAAGAATCGGCCGTTCGTGACGAACGCCGCGAGCGCAGGCCGGTCGGGCAGCAAATCGAGCGAGACGAACATTTCGCCGAAGTGATGAAAAAAATCGCCGATCTGCCGGCGCTGCAACAACGTGTGGTTAAGAGGGCGTATCTCGGCGGCCAGACACTCCGGCAGATCAGCGAAGAACTGGAAACGCCGCTGGGCACCGTCAAGTCGGCATTGAGCCGGGCCTTGGTGCGACTCCGCGAGCGGACAGGTGAGGAGCTTTCAGCATGACACAACGGGAACTGCTCGAGAACGCACTGCTTGACGCGCTCTCACTGCTCGACGACGAGGAGTGCGCCGCGTTCAATGCCGCGTTTGACGCCGCCCCGCCGCACGTGCAGGCACAGGTGCGCCGCGAACAGACCAGGCTCGCCCGGATGGACGCGCTCCTGCCCGACGTTGCCCCCCCCGCCACGCTGCGGGCCCGCGTGCTCGAGGCTGTGGGTTCGTCCATCGCCCAGCGCCGGGCGCAGGAGGTCCACGCGAGCCTCCGCCTCGACGCCCCGGACTCCATCGCCGAGCTGCCCGAGGTCGCCCACCGCCGCAAGGTCGCGACGATCTGGCGCGCGGTGGCCCTCGGGTGCGCCGCCGCGGCGATCGTGCTCGGCGTGACCGCGGTCCAACTCCAAAGCCTGCTCCAGGACTTTCAATCGCAGGAAGACGCCCTCATCTCGGCGATCCGGGATAAGTTCGGCCCGGAGTATCTCATCGACGCGCTCGTCGATGATTCCACCCAGCGCATCACCCTCGTCGGCAACGACACCGGGTTCTCCAGCGACGCCAAGGCCGCGGTCTGGGTCAACCCCGACTGGCACACCGCCAAGCTCTTCGGCATCAATCTCCCCGCGACCGAAGGCAGCCAGTACCGCCTCGTCGTCCTCAACGAAAACAACGAACCCGTCTCCGTCATCGCCGAGTTTACCTTCAACGGCGGGCTGCTCAACCGCGAGATCCCCGTCACCGTCAGCATCGACGCCGACCACCTGGCGATCGTGTCGGGCAGCGATTCCGATGCCGACGGCGTGCTGCTCGGTGTTCCCGAAGTGCTCGATATGCACTGAGACTCGATATGCACTGAGAACAGTTCCACCGAACTTGTTCCCGGCCGGGTCGCGTCAAACCAGACACGACGCGGCCGGGCGTTCTTTTTCCATAAACGATCCCGAGGATCAGGCTGTCAGGCGACCTTCTTGCCCGAGCCATCGCCCGGCGAGTCGATGATCTTCTGGATCGGATCGACCCACCGCGCGTCCTCGAGCAGGTGGTCCACCGCGGCCGAGTTCTCGAACGCCGTCTTGGTCTTGGCCATCCGTTTCCAGATCCCGAACCAGAGCAGCAGGCAGAGGAGCGCACCCGCGCCCAGCCCGATCCCGGCGTACGCCAGACGCGGGTCCTCGATCGGCTCGTTCCCGGCCTGGACCGGCTCGGCGATGACGGTCGTTGAGGTCTCGCTCCGCCGCTGGCGCAGAGCGCTCGACTGGGCGATCAGGCTTGTCAGATAGGTCTCAAGCGCCCGCGCCGTCGCTTCTCTGCCCTGCCCTTTGAGCTCGAACATGAGCTTGCCCGGTTCGGGCGAGCTCCAGGTCATCTCGTTTTTGAGCATCACCTTGAGTGCTGCGGGCTGTCCGAGTTCGGCAAAGCCACGCTGCGCGAGCCGCTCGGCACAATGAGACATCAGCTGGGGATCGAGCAACAGTTTCTCGTGAAACTCCTGCCATGACTTGAGCGCCTCGGGAGTCGGCGAGGTCTCGGTAAACTCGGCCGCCAGGACGCCCGACGCCGCGTACCGCGCCGGGAACGAACGAGTCACGACCGCCCAGGAGATGCCCGCGAGCAGGGCGAGTGTGCCCAGCCCGAAAAACACCATCGCCGCGGCACCGGACCTCGACTTGGTCGACACGACTTTTTTGTGCGCACGCTCGATGACCTCGCGGGCCTGCACCAGCTCCCGCCGCCGCGAGAGCACATCCTCGCACTGCTCCATCCGCTGGGCCAGCACCTCTTCGACGTGGTCGGCTTTGGACGCGTGTTCGCGGAGGAGCTGCCGCGCACGACGCAGCCGTTGACGGCGGAGCGCCAAGCGGGCATCGTCCCATGTGGAGGTGTTCCCCCCCGCCGCGGGCTCGCCCTGATAGCGCAGTGCGTCCCGTTCGCGCTCTGCACCGTCGAGCTGCTCGCGAAGCTCGTGGAGTTCGCCGGTCAGCGCCGCCATCGATTCCTCGAACTTGCCGTCGTCCTGGATCTCCTGTTCGCGTTCTTCCAGTGTCTGCTGCAGCTCGTCGATCCGGTCGGCGGCGAGGTCGAGCTTCTCGGTCATCTCGCGTACGTGCTCGCGCTCGGCTTCGAGCGCGGCGGCCTGCTCCTGCCGCTCGGTCCCGAAGCGTTCCGCCGCTTCGATCGCCGAACGCTCGACCGTGCTCAAACGCTCGGCGAGCTCGGCGTGCTGTTGCTCGGCGGCCCGGTTCGCGGCGCGATACTCCTCGACCTCCCGGCCCAGTCGTTCGAGCTCATCCCGCTGCCGGGCAAGGGTGCTCTCCAGCACGCGGGCGTTCTCGGCCGCCTCTTCGGCCGCCTGCTCGGCGGCCTGCTCGGCGGCTGTCGCGCGGGCTTCGAGCTGTGCGGTCACCGATTCGAGCTCGGCCTTGGTCTCTTGCAAGGCTGATTCCAGCTCGATCGCCCGCGCCTCGGCCACGCCTGCCCGTGACTCGATCTCGGCAACCGATGCCTCGAACTGCGCCGACCGCTCCTCGGACTGGGCCTCGGCTTTCAGCAGCTGCTGGAGCAAGTCTTCCGCCTGCGCCTCGGCGGCCGCGAGCGATTTCTGTCCGTCTGCCTCCAACACTTCCACCCGCTCGTGGGCGGCGGCGATCTCGCTGGTGAGCTTGGTCACCTGCTCACGGAGGACGTCGGCTTCGGCGAGCCGTGATTCGAACTCCGCCATCGCCTCGCGTTGCAACGCCATGTCCCGCTCGGCGGTCGCGAGGTCCTTGGCGAGTTGCTCGGCCTGTTGTACCGCCCGGTCGCGCTCGGTCTCCAGCGCTGTCGCCGCGGCCGCCTCGCGCTCGACCGCACTCTCCATGGCGCTGAGTTTCTCGGCAAACCGTTGCTTGACCTCGTCGAGTTCGGTGTTGATCCGTTCGAGCTCGCTCTCGGCGACCTGCTGGGCGGATTCGATCCTCGCCTCGGCCCCGGCGCGGGCCTCGCGTTCGGCCTTGAGCGCGGCTTCGGCGGCCGCGATCTGATCGTCCCGGGCCTGGAGCTCGGCCTGGAATCTCGCTTCGGCCTCGGCGCGCTCTGCGCGGACCTGCTTGAGACGGTCCAGCGTCTGCGAGACCTCAGCCAGGGCGCGCTCGACCGCGTCCGCGCTCGGCCGTCGCCGGGCAGAACCCGCCTTGGCCGCCCGATCGCCGGGCCCAGCGCCGCTGCCAGCTTTGCTGTCGTCACTCCGAGACGCCATGGACCCTCCATAACAACACCCGATCAAACAAACCTGGCGGGCATTCCTCTGCTCTATCGGCCGCCCGAGGCCCCGGCTCAACCCCGTCCGGGAACGCCGACCGCATTCTTGAAAGAAAGCGGAATGCTTTGCGTGCTTTTGCCGTATACTCTGGAGAGATCGTGCCCGGAACGGCCGATTGGTCTGTCTGTTCATCCACACCACGTCCGAAATCACCAAGGAGTGAGCCCATGGAGTTTGGCACCCTGTCCCTTCTCAAGCCCCTCGTCGCGGTCGGCGCCCTCGCTGTTGGCGGCATGGGTGCGTACAACTTCGCCACCACTGGCTGCCCCTTGGGCACCACCTGCGACACCACCGAGGGTGCTGCGGTCACCGCCGCTGCGACGACCGATGCCGAGTCCTCCTGTCACACCAACAAGCAGGCGACCGAAACCACGCTCGTTGCGGACGCATCCGCCGATGCCGACTGTGCTCTGGCCTGCGATTCCTCGTCCGAAACCGTCGCCGAGCTTGCCGGCTCCGATGCCGACGCGGTCTCAGCCGCGATGAAAGCCGCGTGCGACGCCTCTGGTGGCTGCACCGAGACCATGAAGGCCGCCTGCGATGCCGCAGGCATCGATTGCTCCGACAGCACCACTCTTGTCGCCGACACCACCAAATCCCACTGCTCCGAGATGAAGTCCGAGTGTTCTGACACCGCCGAGCTCGTCGCCGACACCACCAAATCCCACTGCTCCGAGATGAAATCCGAGTGTTCTGACACCGCCGAGCTCGTCGCCGACACCATCGAATCCGACTGCTCCGACAAGAAGTCCGAGTGCGAAGATGCTTCTGACGAGACTGCCGGGATCGAATCCGCGTCCAACGACAGCTGATTACACCAGCAGCTGACAAGTGAAATCGTGCAACCGCCCCGCGACCATCGCGGGGCGGTTGCCTTTCTGAGAGCCCGTGTGCAGAGCGCAAACCGGTCCACAGCCGCCGCCATGCCGAGGCCTCTACGCTTTGTCCATCATGACCACCTACCTCTTCAAGACCGAGCCGGGCGACTACTCGTGGGACGATCTGGTCCGTGACAAGCGCACCGACTGGACGGGCGTCTCGAACGCGGCTGCGCAGAAGCACATGCGAGCGGTTCGCAAGGGTGACGAGGTGCTTTTCTACCACACCGGCAGCGACAAACGGATCGTCGGCCTGGCGAAGGTGGTCAAGGGGGCGTACCCCGACCCCGACCGCCCGGGCACCACCGCCGCGGGCGACACGAAGTTTGTCCTTGTCGATATCGCGCCGGTGCGGGCCGCGAGCACGGACGGCGCCACGCTCGCAGCAATCAAAGCCGACGAGCGGTTCGCCGACTTTGCGCTGGTCAGGCAGAGCCGACTGAGCGCAATGCCTGTACCGCCCACGCTCGACAAAGCGATCCGCAAGCTCGCGGGGCTCTGAGGCTGATCGTTGTGCACGCCGCCCGCGCTCAGTCGATCTCAACCGTCGCCGGATCAAACTCGGCCTCGGGCGGCTGCGGATCAAGCTGTTCCAACGCCCGACGAACGATCGACGAGACCGCCCAGTTGCGGTACCACTTGCGATCGGCAGGGACCACAAACCACGGCGCGTGTTCGGTCGAGCACCGCGAGAGCGCCTCGGTGTACGCCTGCTGATACTCGCCCCACCGCTTCCGCTCGGCGAGGTCTCCAGCAGAAAACTTCCAGCGCTTCGCCGGGTCGTCGAGCCTTGCCTGGAGTCGCTCTTTCTGCTCGTCCTTGGAGATGTGCAGGAAGACCTTGAGAATCGTCGTCCCGCTGCCCGCGAGCAGCCGCTCGAAGGCGTTGATCTCCTCGTACCTTCGCTGCCACACCGCTTCGGGAACGAGCCCGTGCACACGCACCACCAGCACGTCCTCGTAGTGCGACCGGTTGAAGACCACGATGCGACCAGCGCCCGGCGTCTTGCGATGGATACGCCACAGATAGTCGTGCGCCAGTTCCTCCGACGTGGGCTGCTTGAACCCCTCGACGCGGACCCCCTGCGGGTTGAGCGCGCCGAACACGTGCCGGATCGTGCCGTCCTTCCCGGCGGTGTCCATCCCCTGCAACACCACCAGCACCGAACGCCCGCCCTCGGCCCACAGCCGGTACTGCAAATCCCGCATCGCGACGACATTCTCGGCATGCATCGCCTCGGCCGAAGCACGCTCCTTCTCCTTCGACCCGCTCAGACCAGGCGTCCGGCCGGGATCAATCGCGCCGAGATCAACAACGGACCCGGGCTCGACAACGTGCAGTTCGGATGGGTGCATGGACAGAGCGTAGAGCATCTTGCCGGCGTTCGTTGTGTGTGCCGCAGCCATCCTGGCTGTGCGAGCGGTACAGATGCAAACCCGCGGCGAGCACGGCTCGCAGAGCCGTGGCACACCGTCAGGCATGGAGACCGCTCAGCGGCCTGCACTCTCCAAAGCGGTTGCCTCAAGCCATCCTGCAACCACGAACTGCACGCCGATTGCTACCAGAATCATCCCCATGAACCGGGTGATCACTCGGAGGGCATCGCGGTGTATGAAACGTTCCAGCCGCACAATCACCAGCAGGGTTATCCACACCGCTGCGCTCCCGATCGTGATCGCGGTCAACGTCGCCCAAGGCACCGCGCCCGGCTCGATCGAGGTCATCGAAATCACCGCGGCGATCGTCCCCGGCCCGGCGACCATCGGCATCGCAAACGGCACCATCAATCGCTCGCGGATCTCTGTGTTGTCGGCGTGGTGCTCGGCTTCGCGCGATTGACTGCCGTTGAGCATGCGCCAACCCATCGCCGCGACGATCACCCCCCCCGCGATCCGGAACGCGGGCATGCTCACGCCGAACACATCGAGCAGCGTCTTGCCCACCAGCGCAGAAATCACAAGAATCACCAGGATAATCAGCGACGTCCGCGATGCCGCGATGCGCTGTGCGCGCGGCGACTGCGACGAAACCATCGTGCCGAAGATCGGCGCGTTCCCCAGCGGATTCATGATCGCCAACAACCCGATCACCGAATGCAGCACCAGATCGAGAAAGCTGGGCATCAGCCCTGCTCCGCACGCCTGGCCCGCTCCTCTTCGATCGTGCTCAGCACGTCCGCCTGATGGTCCGCGTGATAGCTCGAACGCACCAGCGGCCCGCTCACCACCACCTTGAACCCGCGCTTCAGCCCCTCGGCCTCGAACACCTTGAACTGTTCGGGCGTCACCCACCGGTCGATCGGCAGGTGATTGCGCGACGGCTGAAGGTACTGGCCGATTGTCAGGATGTCGCACGGGTCGCCGGCGTGCGGCCCGGTGTGCCTGCCCGTTGCCTCGATCACCTGGTCCATCAGCTCGAGGACCTCCTCGTCCCGTTCGCCGATGCCGACCATGATCCCGGTCTTGGCAACGCGCCCCTGCTCTTTGACCCGCCGCAACAGCTCGATCGAGCGGCCGTACTTGGCGCTCGGGCGGACCGCCGGGTACATCCGCTGCACGCACTCGATGTTGTGGTTGATGATGTGAGGCTCGGCGTCGATCACCATCTGGAGAGCCCCTTGGTTTCCCTCAAAATCGGGAATCAGGACCTCGATGGACATCCCCGGGCAGGCATCTTTGCTCCGCACGATGGTTTCGGCCCAGATTCCGGCCCCGCCGTCGGGCAGCTCGTCGCGGTTGACGCTGGTGATGACGATGTGCTTGAGGCCCGCTCCCTGGTGCATCAGGCCGAGCGATTCGGCGACGCGGCGGGGCTCGTCCTTGTCCAGCGCCGGGGGTCTCCCGGTTTTGACGTTACAGAATCCGCACGCTCGGGTACAGGTATCCCCCAGGATCATGATGGTCGCGACGCCTCGCGCCCAGCACTCGCCCATGTTCGGGCAGCCGGCCTCTTCGCAGACGGTGTGGAGGTTGTGCTCGTCGAGGATGCTCTTGAGCTTGGTGTAACCCTCGCCCCCGGGCACCTTTGCGCGGAGCCACGGCGGCTTTCGCTTCATGCCCAGGGTGTGCGGCTTGTCGGTGCCGTTGTTCAGGACCATCCCGGTCAGGCTGACCAGTGGCTTGTCGATCCGTCGCATCGGGTCGCCGCCCGGGGTGCGTGGGTGGCGGGGCGCTGGTGCGGAAGGATTTTGTTTGGATGCGCGTGTGCTTGGCGGGTTCATCACTCTTACAGTAGGATCGGGCGTGCGATCGAGACGGTCCATCGAAGTCCTGTTTGGTACAACAAGTGGGAAGATCTGGCATGACGGGTTCAACCAGCACTGCATTTTCGGTCGATCCTCTTCTTTGAGCAGCGGGTAGTTTGTTCTGCCCGAGCCCCCGTAGTTTGACACCTATCGGGGTTCTGCTAGCGTTCCGAATCGAACTGCAAGGGACTGACGTTCGTTCTTGCAGGACACACCACCGTCGGGGGCCGTTGCCTCCGATCAGACCGCCGGTTGAAGGAGTCCAGCTTTGGGACCTACCGCTGCCTTTTCGACGCTCCGTTCGTGGCCTCGCCGTTCGGGCGGCCGCGCTTTTGTCCTGCTCGGCACCGCCGGCCTGTCCGCGGCGATTCTTGCCGGGCTTGGTGGCTGTACCGCCGATCTGGACACCTACTTTGACCCGAGCAAGGTCATCCGTGCCGAGGCGACCCCGACCTCGGTCCCGATTCTCGACCGAATCGCGGCGATCGAAGGCCCCGCCGACCAGTATGTCGAGCACGACACGATCCGCCCGGACGACCTCCGCCCCGAGGCTTCGGAATACCGCATCGGGCCGGGCGACACGCTTGAAGTCCGCATCTGGGACATCATCAGCCCCAACCAGGTCGAGATTTATCCGATGCTGGTGGACACCCGCGGGGCGATTACGATCCCGCAGCTGGGCGAGCTCGACGTCAACGGCCTGACCGCCGAGCAGGCCCGCCAGGTCGTCGCCGATGCGACCGCCTCGCTGGTGAATGACCCGCTCGTGCAGGTGACAGTTGCCCAGAGCCGCAACCAGACATTCACGATCTTCGGCGCCGTCGCGGCTGCGGGCACCTACTACGTCCCGACGGCCGACTACAGGCTGCTCGAGGCGATCACCACCGCCGGCGGGATCGCCGAGACAATCCCTTACCTTTATGTCATTCGCCAGATCCCGCTCGATCAGCAGCCCACCAACCCGGGCACCAGCAGCGCACCAACCGGCGACAGCCAGCCTCAGGGCGAGGGCTTTATCGACCTGCTCGACACCCTCACCGGCGACGACGGCGGGTCGCCCGCGGTCATCGGCAGCAGCAACTCGACCACCACCACCGCCTCGTGGCAGCCCGAGCAGCCCGCGATCGACCTGATCGAGGGCAACGCTGCCCCGGCGGCCGATCCGACCATGTCTGAGACCAACTCGGCGTGGATCTTTGTCAACGGCGAGTGGGTCCGGACCGTCCGGACCTCGTCCAACACCGACCAGATGGACGCCGGCTCGCTGATGACCCAGCGGGTCATCAAGGTCGATACCCGCCCGCTGCTGAGCGGCGACGCCCGCTACAACATCGTGATCCGCCCGGGCGACGTGATCCGTATCCCGCCCTCGCAGCAGGGGTTTGTCTATCTCGAAGGCGAGGTCGGACGACCTGGCTCGTACACCCTGCCCGCGGTCGGCCCGTACACGCTGCGGCGGGCGATCGCCAGCGCCAGCGGCCTGAGCTCGCTGGGGATCCCCGAACGCTGCGACCTGACCCGGATGATCGGCGAGAACCGCCAGGCGACCATCATGCTCAACTACAGAGCGATCGTCGAAGGCACCCAGCCCGACGTGGTCCTCAAGCCAAACGACATTATCTCGATGGGCACGACCTTCTGGGCCTACCCGCTCGCGGTCCTCCGCAACGGGTTCCGCGCGTCCTACGGCTTTGGGTTCCTGCTCGATCGTAACTTCGGCAACGATGTCTTCGGCGCACCTCCCACCAACATCACCGGTCGTTAACGGATTGGGTCTGGGCTCGACATGAACCCGCCCGGTATGCACACCGTACGGGCTTGTGTCGAGTGACGAGAGAGGAACTGTCAGGCGATGCCGACCCAGACCGAGGCGACCAACACCGGACCTGACCGCAAAGCCGCCGGCGGCAAGCTCGGGCCGGTGCTCGGTGTTGCCGCGCTGCTCGCGTTCGTTGCGCTCTACTGGGAATGGTTCTTTCGGCAAGCGACGTTCAGCATCAAACACGTCGAGGACTGGGGGCACGCGTTTGTCATCCCGCTGATCTCGATGTACCTGCTCTGGAGACAACGGCACAAGCTCGCGGCGGCCGAGGCCCGCGCGTTCTGGCCCGGGCTCTCGCTCGTCCTGCTCGGGATCGCGTGCTACGTCTTTTTCCTGCTCGCGGTGCCCAACCACATGCTGCAGGGCGTTGCGATGATCACCACGCTGTTCGGCGTGCTGCTCGCCGCGATGGGGCCGGACATCCTCCGCATCGCGGCGGTCCCGATCCTCTTTCTTGCGCTGGGCATCACCATCAGCGAAGCGATCATGATCCAGCTCACCTTCCCGCTCCAGCTCCTGGCGAGCAAGGGGGCGTGGATACTCCTCAATCTGCTCGGGCCGATCTTTAGGTACACGGTCGATCTCGACGGCAACATGCTCTCGATGATCGCGTCGAGCGGCGAGGAAATCACGGAGTTGAACATCGCCGAAGCGTGCAGCGGGATGCGGATGCTGATCGCGTTCTTTGCACTCTCGGCAGCGGTCGCGGTGCTCGGGTCGGGCGAGTGGTGGCGGCGTGTCGCGGTGTTTATGCTCGCGGCTCCTGTCGCGCTCTTTATGAATATCGTCCGCGTCGCGGTGCTCGGGCTCCTGAGCCTGATTGATACGAAACTTGCCAGCGGCGATGCCCACATGATCATCGGCACAATCCTGCTGCTCCCTTCGCTGGGGCTCTTTATGGGTGTGGTCTGGGCGTTGAACAAAGCGGTCCCCGAGCGCGTCGAACCCGACGCGGTCGCTCCCGCGGGCACCCCGCTGCGGATGCCGACGCTGCGTGCTTCGGCGATCACCGGGCTGGCGGCGATGACGCTGACCATCGGGATCGCGGCCGGGGGCGTGCACACGCTGGTGCCCCTCATGGGGATGCACCTTCGGAAGATGCCCATCGAGCCCGAGACGGGGCTGGCGTTGACGTCCATCCCCGACGAGACGCCCAACTGGGTCAAGGTCCGCGATCGTCGCGAGCCGGCCGAGGTCGAAGAGCAACTCGGGACGAGCAACTACATCACCCGCCTCTTCCGCCAGCGGAATCCTGCCGATCCGAGCAAGCCCAAGTACATCGAACTCCACGCGGCGTACTACACCGGGATGATCGACACGGTGCCTCACGTCCCCGAGCGGTGCTTTGTGGGCGGCGGCCTGCAGCTGGGCACGAGCCCCCGGAGCATCCCGCTCAATCTCGATCAGTCCCGCTGGACCCGTGACCCGGACGTGCCCGAGAGCCTCGGCCCGATCTTCCGCGTCCGCACGCCGAGCGGGCAGCGGGTGCGTCTGCCCAGGCTGGCTGAAGACATCCGCCTCCGCGTGACCGAGTACCTCGCCCCCGACGATGCAACGTTCTACGCCGGATATTTCTTCGTCGCCAACGGCGGGCACACCGACTCGGCCAACGGGGTCCGCCTGCTGGCGTTCCAGCTCAAAGACGACTACGCGTATTACCTGAAGATCCAGTTCAACTCCTCGTCGGTCGATTCGGCCGACGAGCTGGCCGAGCTGAGTTCCCAACTGCTCGGCGAGCTGTTCGGGGACATTCTTCTTTGTGTCCCCGACTGGATCGACGTCCAGACCGGGGCGTACCCACCCGACAACCCCAGACGCGGCGAGCCACTCGTTCAGCGCTAGACTCACCGCCCAACCGCGGGGCCCTTTCCCACCCCCCGCGCGGAGAACTGACCCATGGCATCCCGCGTGAACGTGAAGTTCGTCGTGATTCTCTCCACCGTGCTCGTGCTGCTCGCGGCCGGGACCGGTGCGCTCGCCTGGAAAGTCGTGTTCAAGTCGGCGGCCCAACTCGCCGCCGCGGGGGATGCCAAGCTCGCCGAGGGGGAGGTCCGCGCCGCCGAGGTGCTCTATTCCAAAGCGGTCAACAAGGACCCGTACAACTCGGCCTACGTCCTCAAGTGGGAGAACGCGCTCGAGCTGTGGACGCCCGAGACCGACCGTGAGCTCCAGAACGAGTTCAACGGAACCTATGTCCTGGTGCAGCGGCAACTGGCGCGGTCGGACAACTTCGAGAACGTCGACTACCAGATCCAGTACGTCGAACTGCTCTGGGAACTCACCTCCTTTGGCGGGTTCTCCCGTCAGGCGTACGAATCGGTCATCAGCACGTGCGACGAGTTCATCAAGCTGCACGAGACCATGCGGCCGGAGGATCCGTCCTGGCTGCCCCTCCGGCGGTACCGCGGGCTGGCGTTTGCCCGCATCAAACTGAACGGGCTGGACCTGAGCGAGACCGACCAGGAACAGACCGAGGCCGATCTTCAGGACGTGCTCGCGGCGAATCCGGACGACTACATCTCCCTCGAATCGCTCGTGGCGATGAAGCGCATCGACGCCGAGGAAGCCCGTCGCCGCGGGCAACGCATCGATGCCGACAGCCTCACCGCAGAGAGCGTCTCGCTCATCGAAAGCTTTATCGCCACCAACGGCGAGCGCTCGCTGCCGGGCATTCTTGCGACGATGCTCTCGACCGAGATCACGTTCCGTGAAGAGGCCAGCGCGCTCGTGGACGAGTTCGGTCCGGCCGCGACACCCAAGCTCGAAGAGCTGACCGAGCAGTACCGCCGGGTCACGCTCGACCTGGCCGGAAAGATGGCGGCGATCGACCCGTCGAAGATCACCCGCGAAGCTGTCCGCAGGCTGTATAACCTCGAGTCGCTCACTGATCTCTCCCGATCCTACGAGGGTTCGCTCTCGCTGATATCCCGGGTCCGAGAGGCGCACCCCGAGGACGCTTCGCTCGCGCTCACCCATGCGAACATTCTTCGTGAGCGGGGCGACTTTGATGCCGCGTACGCCGAGCTGCAAACCGTGATTGATCGACCCCGGCTGCCGTTGGGGCTCGAGGGCGTCAAGCTCATCAACGCCAAAACCAGCGCCGTCCTCGGGCAGATCCAGACCGCGGTTGAAGCGCACGCCAAAGCCGAGACCGACGAGGCAAAAGCCGACTGGCTCGCCCGAGCCAAAGCTCCGCGGGAAGCACTCGCCACGCTCGTGCCCGAGGCTTCGCCGGCGATCCAGCTGCTGGACGCGAAGATCGCGGTCGCCGAGGGCAACTTTGTCGACGCGCAGAAACTCGTCGACAACTACAACCAGATCACCGGCAACAGCGACCGCGATGCGCTGTGGATCAGCGCCCGTGTTGCCCAGCAACTCGGACAGTCCGGGAACACCCGCTCAGCCCTCGAACGCCTGCTCGAGATCGACCCGAGTATGGCCGCCGCGAACGTCGCGCTCGCCGAGGTCGAGTACAACCTCGGCCTCCTCGAAGCCGCCCGCGACCGCCTGATCCAGGCCCAGAACAGCAACCCCAACGACCCGTACGTCCGTGAGCGCCTGACCCTCATCGAGGAACGCCTCGGTGACCGCACAGCTTCGGACCCCGTGCGGGGGGCGATCTTTGCTGCCCAGCGGACCGCCGGCGGGTCCGAGACGGAGATCGCGGATGTCGCAGCCGCGATCAAGATGCTGGAGACGGCGATCGACGAACTCGGCCCGGATCCTCGGCTCTTTTTCGAGCGTGCCCGGCTCCAGGTGCTCAACGAGGACACCGAAGCCGCCGACGAAACGATCCGCCAGGGCCTCGCGTTGTATCCGGAAGACGAAGCACTCAACCGGATCGCCAAGGGGCTCGCGGGGGTCAACTCCGTGGACACGCTCGTGGAGATGATCGGAGAGTCGGATCGCACTGACTTCCAAAAACAGATTTCGATCTACGCGGCCTACGACCGGGCGGGTCGTACCGACGACGCCAACCGTGCGCTCGACGCTGCCGCCCAGCTCGAACCCGACAATCCGACGGTGCTCGAACTCTTGTTCAACCGGGCGTTCCGGGCAAATGATGTCGCCGAGGTCAAGCGTCTGGCCGACCGCGCCCGCGCCACCAACGCCGATCATATCGATGGGCTGAGCTACCGCGCCCGCCTGCTCCTGCTCGAGGGCAAGGACGACGAGGCGCTCGCGGCGCTGGGCCAGGCGATCGCCGCCGCCCCGAACAACACCACGCTGCTCCGGCTGCTCGGGCGGACGCAGATCCGGCTCAACCGCACCAGCGACGGCATCGCGTCTTTGCAGCGGGTGCTCGAGATCCGGCCCGACGACCTGGGCACCGTGATGGAGCTCTGCCAGGTCCTCGTCGGCGAGAACCGTCCCGACGAGGCTCTCGAGATCGCCCGCCGCAGCGAGACCTTCGGCCGCGCCAACATCGACTTCATGCAGATGGTGCTCACGCTGGAAGGCTCGGTCGGCGACAAGACCGCCGCCCGCGACCGACGCGAGAAGATTCTCGCTGCGCGTCCGGATGACATCCGCAACACGCTCGCGCTGATCGACCTCTACATTTCTCTCGGGCAGTGGGACGAGGCTCTCGGATTGATCGAACAGGCTCGGCACAACGACGCCCCGGGCGTCTCGGACTCGCTCATCGCGCTGGAGGCCCGTTGGCACGCCGAGCAGAACGACCTGGACGCCGCCCGCCGCGCCTACGCCAAATACATCGCCGAGACGCCGCCGACCGATCGTGTCGGCCCGTACGTCGCGTTGGCCCAGTTCATGATCCAGCGCGGCAGCACAAACGCGGCGATGACCGCGATGCAGCAGGCGATTCGGTATCAGCCCGAGGGCGAGTTCCGCGTGGACACGATGCTCGGCGGCACGCTCATGCGGTTCAGCCGATTCAACGACGCCTACAACGCCTATTCACGGATTCTGGAGAACGATCCGAACGCCGACCAGTCTGTGAAACTCCGTGCGTGCGAGGCGCTCATCGGGATGGAGCAGTACGACAAAGCCGAGCAGATTCTGGCGGAGATCCCCAACGGCGAAACCGACCTCACGGTGGTACTCCTCCGCGCCCGGATCATGCTGCAGCGCGGCGACGACCGCGCCGCCCGCTCGGCGCTCGACGACGCGGTCGGGCGCTGGCCGGACGACCACCGGGTCTGGATCCTCCGCGCCGAGGCCGAGGCCCGCGTCCCGGACCTCATCCCCGATGCGCTGGCGGACCTCGACCGCGCGCTTGAACTCCGCCCGAGCATGGCCGAGGCACACCGACGCCGCGCCGAGCTGCTCGCGGTCCTGGGCAGAGAGGACGAAGCGATCGCGGCATGGCAGACAGCGGTACGGACCAACCCGACCAATGAGGAGCTGCGCTCGGCGTTGCTGGTCACGCTGATCCGCCGGGGGATGGAGCGCGAAGCGATGCAGGCCGCGAACGATTGGTTTGAACGCCGCCCGCTCGACGCCCAGCACCGCACCCGGATCGCCGAGCTGTTTCTTCTCGGAGGGATGCGGAAAGCGGCGACGGATATCTATCTCGGCGCGTTCGAGATCGATCAGGACCCACAGCTGATGCTCCGCCTGGCCGACCTTCTCTTGAGCGCCAAGCCACCCAGGCTCAACGAGGCCGAGCGTGTGTTTTCTCAGGCGCAGAAGGTGGTCATCACCAACCCCTCGCTGATGCTGGCCCGGGCACGGGTGTTTGCCCAGACCGGGCGCATGGAGGCCGCGTGGAACGACTGCCTCGGTTCGTTCCAACTGCTGACAAGCCGAGACGCGGACTCGATGGCGTCGTGGTTTACAACCATGCGCAGCGTGTTCAACAACCCGCGTGAAACACTCACCTTTGTCAACCGGCTCTCTTCGCAGCCGGGGGCCGCCGACTGGACGAAACTGTTCTCAGCCCGGATCCTGATGGGAGACGCCGCCACGGTTTCCGAAGGGCTCTCGCAGTTGATGTCCCTGATCGATTCGACACGCGACCCCAACATCAAGTACTCGGCATTGCGCGCGCTGGCCGGCGAGTACTACTACAACAAGCAGTACGAGGACGCCCTGGCGACCTGGAAGCGGTCGCTGGCACTCCGTCCGAATGATTGGCAGGTCGAGAACAACATCGCGTACGCCCTTGCGACCGATCTGGACCGCCCCAGTGATGCGCTCCCCTATGCCGAGAACGCAACCAAACACGGCCCGAACGAACCGGAGGCATTGGACACGCTGGGAACGGTGTACCTCGCGATGGACCGTGCCGCCGACGCTGTGCCACTGTTTGAGAACGCGGTCCGGCTCACTCGGGGGACCGCGGTGGATGCGCAATACATGGTCCGCCTGGCGCAGGCTCAGCTCGCGTCGGGAAATCGCGCGCAGGCCGAGGCTGTTCTTACAGAGGTCCAAGGCTTACTGGACCGGGGCCGCGAACTCGACGAAGAGTACGAAGTAACACGACAGAGCCTCCTCGCCGAGCTCGGCGAGGGATAACCCGACCGGACAAACCGAACGCCTTGCCCGATGGCGGCGTACCAACCGCCCACGCCCGCACTGGAAAGAACCCACCCGCCCCACAGGGACCAAGACCATGACCACTGCCACCACCAAGCCGACCGCTCCGTTCCCGGTCCGATCTCAGGCCGCCTCGGCCGGTCCAGCCGCGCCAAGCGTTGACATCGGCAAGATGTTCAAGAAGTACCTGTGGATCCTGATCGCGTCGGTGATTGTCGGCGTGCTGCTGGGCATCGGTTCCTTCATTGTGCTCCGCAAGTACGCCCCAATCTTCCAGTCGCAGGTCATTTTCCAGGTGCTCCCGCCGCAGACCACCCTCGAAGTCATGGTCGGCAAAGACGAGGACGAGCAGGAACGGTTCGCGCTCACCCAGGTCGCGCAGATGAAGTCCGACGACGTGATCGACAGCGTCGTCTCCGACCCCCGCCTCCAGGCGCTGGGTGGAGATTGGACGAAGAAGTTTACCTCGGGCGGCAAGTTCCAGGCCGCCGACGCCGCCGAGTGGTTGCAGGACTCGCTGGTCGCGAGGCTCGTGCCCAACACCGACATCATCGAGATGAAGTTGGGATGGAAGCGCGCCAACGACGTGACCAACGTGCTTGGGCTCGTCAAAGAGAAGTACCTGTTCCGTCTCGAGGAACAATCCCGCCAGCAACTCGCCCCGCAGCGTGAAGCTCTCGAAAAACAGATCGACGCGTACAAGAAGAATCTGGACGCCAACCAGACGCTGCGTGAGCAGATTCTCAGCGACGACAAGGTCGATTCACTCGAGCAGCGGTGGGCCGCGGAGAATCTCGAGCTCCAGGGCATCATCTCGACACTCCACACGGTGCGTATCTCCAAGGAAGGGGCCGCCACCCAGCTCGCCCGCTACGAGCAGGAACTCAACGCCCAGGGCGGCCCGACCTTCTCCGACGAACTGCGCAGCGCCATCGAGGCCGAGCCGCTCATTCAGTCCATCCACCAGACCCTGGCCTCCCTCAGCGCGCAGAAGGCCGCGATGCAGCGGCAAGGCCTCGGTGCCGAGCACCGCGCGATGGTCTCGACCGACTCCCTGATCGACTCCTGGAAGTCCAAGCTCGACGAGGAACGCGACCGCCTGCTCCGCAAGCGGTTCGACGCGATCGTGGACGGGCTGCGCAGCACCATCGCCACGCTCAATGCCCAGGAGACCGAACTGGCGATCACCCAAGAACAGCTCGTCACCCGCCTGGTCGACCTGAGCAAGACCATGACCAAGGTCGACGACATCGACCGCGAGATCGAGACCATCATCAAGACCCGCGCCGAGATGGAGGCCCAGCTTCAGACCCTGACAAGCGTCTCGCGGCTGGCGACGTCCAAGCGCATCATGGTGCTGCAGAACGAACGCAACCCCGACCGCCCGATCTTCCCGAACATCCTCTACATGATCCCCGCCGGCGTGGTGCTGTGCCTGGGGCTGACCACCGGCATCGTGTTCCTGCGGGAGCTTCTCGACCAGCGAGTCAAGGGTCCTGCCGACATCGCGATGATCCCTCGCACCCGGGTGCTCGGGATCGTCCCCGACGCCTCGGAAGACTCCGCCACTCCGAACAATCAGATGCACTGCGCGTTCAGCGCCGCTCCACGCGGCGTGGTCTCCGAGAGCTTCCGCCAGATCAGGTCGCCGCTGCTCAAGCAGATGGACCTCGCGGGGCACAAGTCACTCATGGTGCTGGGCGGCATGCCGGGGTCGGGCGCTTCGACCGTCGCGTCCAATCTTGCTGCGGCCGCGGCGGCTTCGGGCCGGCGCACGCTCCTGGTGGACGCCAACTTCCGCCGTCCCACGCAGCACACCTGTTTCGGCATCAGCGATTCGCCCGGGCTTTCCGACGTGCTCGCCGGGACGACCTCGGTCCAGGACGCCGCCGTTGCAACACAAACGGAGAATCTTTCACTCCTGCCCGTTGGTTCCAACGCCAACCGCGTGGTCGAGCAGCTCGCCGGGCACCACTTCGGCGAGGTGCTGACCGAGACAATGGCCGAGTACGACCTTGTCATCATCGACGTCCCGCCGGCGATCATCTCGGGCGACGGCATCAGCATCGCCAACCGCTGCGACGCGTCCCTGCTGGTTGTCCGGGCGTACGCTGAGGAACGCGGGCTCGTCGCCCGGATCAGAAACCAGCTCGCCGAGAGCAAGGCCGAGTTCCTCGGCGTGGTGGTCAACGGCGTCAAAGCCTCGGCCGGCGGATACCTCCGCGGCAACATCCGTGCGAGCCAGTCCTACGCCGACAACGCCTGACACCCCGCCCGGGGGGGACACGGGAGCAACGCTTGCACGATCCGGTCAATCCCCAGCACCCAAACCCGACGACCCGCCCAGACACGGGCGGGCGTCGCGCGTTAGTCACCGGCGGTGCGGGGTTCATCGGGTCTCACCTCGTCGATCACCTGCTCGCTCGGGGTGACGAGGTCACCGTCATCGACAATCTCTCGACGGGCAACGCCCACAACCTGCCCACGCACGAACGCCTCACCACGGTCGAGGCCGATGTCTCCGACGGGCTCGCCGCACTCACCGATGAGGGTGTCGCGTTTGACGAGATTTACCACCTCGCGGCGGCGGTCGGGGTGCAGCTTGTCATGGACGATCCCAAAGCCGCGATCCGCACCAACATCGTCGGCACCATCGACCTCCTCGACTTTGCGCGAAACCAGACCACGCCGGCGCGCACGCTCATCGCGTCGAGTTCCGAGGTCTATGGCAAGGGCTCACGCAGCCCCTTTGCCGAAGAGGACGACGTGGTCTACGGCCCGACCACCATCGCCCGCTGGTCCTACGGCATGAGCAAAGCCCTCGACGAGCACCTCGCCCTGGCCCACAGCCGTGCGTCGGGGCTGCCCGTTGTTGTCACCCGGTTCTTCAACACCGTCGGCCCCAGACAGGTCGGCAGCTACGGGATGGTGCTGCCCCGCTTTGTCGCGGCGGCGCTGGCCGGAGAGCCCCTGGTCATCCACGACACCGGCGAGCAGACCCGCTGCTTCTGCGATGTCCGCGACGTGATGGAGGTGCTCCCCCGTCTGCTGGCTGCGCCCGCGTGCTTCGGCCGCGTGTTCAACGTCGGGTCCGACCACGAGATCACGATTCTCCAACTCGCCGACGCGGTCATCTCGACGCTCGGCTCGAGTTCCAAGACGCGGTTCATCCCCTACCAGCAGGCGTTCCCCGAAGGCTTCGAGGACCTACCCCGGCGAAGGCCCGACCTGTCGCGCGTCCGCGAGGCGGTCGGGTTTGAGCCCAAAATCACGCTCGAACAGACCATCCTCGATGTTGCTGCGTTCATCCGCAGCGGCAGCGACGCAACGGCCCGGCCCGCCCGACCCGAGGTACGGACGTGAACCCGCTCGCGATCATCGCAACACTCGTCCCAACGGGGCTGCTGCAAGCCCAGCCGACGCCCGAGGTCCGCGAACGCATCGAAGAGCTCGGCGCGACGATCCAGGGGCTCGCGGCCCAGCAGCAGGAACTCGCGCAGGCTGCGGGGCTCGACACCGCGGCGACCGCGTCCCGCCTCGAAATCTTCCACGGCTATATCGGCGTCCTCATCGTCGCGTTTCTCGTCACGCTGCTGACTACGCCGATCATGCGCCGGCTTGCGATCGCCAACGGCATCATCGACAAGCCCGACGGCGACCGCAAAATCCACAAAATGCCCATCGCCTACCTCGGGGGAGTTGCCGTCTTTCTCGGGCTCGTCGGGGGCATCCTCTTTAGCTATCTCGCAGTCGCGTTCCCCAACTGGGGCATCATGCAGTGGCACTCGACCGCGCACATGGTCAGCGACGATCCGACCAATGTCTTCCCGTTGCCCGTACCGATCTCGGTCCTTCTCGGGCTCACGGTCATTATGCTTGTCGGGCTCTTTGACGACGTCATCGGGCTGGAACCACGCCTCAAGATCGGCGGCCAGCTCTTTGCCGCGGCGGCCCTGGCCTACGACAGCGTCGGGGTCCAGGTCGCAAAGGGCGTCCTCAGCCCCACCCTCGGCGAGTGGCTCAACAACCCAGACCTGAAGTACTCGATCGCGACCGGGTTCATGATCCCGCTCTTCGGAGAGATGCTCCCGACCAACGAGCCCGGCATCGTGATCGACCTCATCTACTGCGCCGGCACCGCGATCATCGCGATCTTCGTGCTCGGCGCGTGCAACGCCTCGAACCTCCTCGACGGGCTCGACGGGTTGCTCTCGGGCACCACCGCGATCTGTGCCGCGGCGTTGCTCGTGGTGGCGCTCACGCTCGCGGTCCGCGACGACGGCCCGCGCGACGCCCAGCGCATCATCCTGTCCCTGGCGCTCTTGGGGGCGTGCCTGGGGTTCCTGCCGCACAACTTCAACCCGGCGTCTATTTTTCTCGGCGACTGTGGGTCGCTGCTCATGGGCTACGCCACGATCGTCATCGTGCTCACCCTGGGCGACACCGGCCGAACGCACCTTGTGCTTGCCGGGCTTGTCATCTATTCGATCCCCATCATGGACACCTGCCTGGCGATCGTCCGACGAAAGATGGCCGGGAAAAAACTCAGCGACCCCGACGCCGACCACCTCCACCACATGCTCAAACGAACGCTCGGGGTCAAAGGGGCGGTCTTCAGCCTCTACGGCATCGGGATCCTCTTCGGCGCGCTCGGCGTCGCGATGAGCCTCTGGCGGGCCCGCGTCACCTACGCCCTGGCGGGGATGCTCATCGCCTACATCGCGGTAATCTCGATCAAGCTCGCCCGCCGAAAGCAGCTCGAGGACGCCATGACCCTCCGCACCCCCAACACCCCCAGCACCCCCAGCACCCCCAGCACCCCACGGGCACCAGCGCCCAAGCCACTCCCCCACGCCGACGAGAAACCCAAGGACCATGCCAAGCCCGCTTGAGCCCCGCCCCATATACTGCCCCCGCATGGAGGCAACCCCACACAACCCGCCCCACGACCCGCCCCACGACCCGCCCCACGCCCCCCCACACGACCCGCCCCGCGTCATCGCCCTGATGAACCAGAAGGGCGGCGTCGGGAAGACGACCACCGCGGTCAACCTCGCAGCAGCGGCCGCGACGCTCGGCCACCGGACGCTGCTGGTCGATATGGACCCCCAAGCCCACGCGACGCTCCACCTTGGTGTGGATCCCGACGCGCTCGACCACTCGGTGTACTCCCTGCTGCTCGATCCCGACGCCGACCCCCGGGAAGCACTGTCCAAGATCGACGATCACCTGTCGCTGCTTCCCTCCGAGACCGATCTCGCAGCGGCCGAGACCGAGCTGGCCGACGCCCCCCAGCGGCACCGCCGATTGCTCGGCGTCCTCCAGAAACTCGCTCCCGACTTTGATCTGGTGCTGATCGACTGCCCGCCCTCGCTGGGGCTCCTGACACTCAACGCGCTGGCGGCTGCCCGCGAGGTGTTGATCCCCATGCAGGCGCACTTTCTCGCGTTGCAAGGCGTGAGCAAGCTGCTGGAAACCGTGCAGCTCATGACCGCGTCGATCAACCCCGATCTCCGAGTCAGCGGCGTCGTGCTCTGCATGCATGACACCCAGACCACGCACGCCCAGGAGGTTGTCGCCGATCTCGACGCGTTCTTTGCCCAGCAACACGACGCCGGTGTTCCATGGTCGGACGCGATGGTCTTCCGCCCGCACATCCGCCGGAATATCAAGCTCGCTGAGAGCCCGAGCTTTGGGCAGAGCGTCTTTGCCTATGCCCCCGACGCGGCGGGCGCCAAGGACTACCGCAACCTCGCCCGGGCGGTGTTTGCTCCGGCCAACATCGCAACCGACGCCCCCGCCGACGCCCCCGCCGGCACCAACAGCAGCACCGAAACACCGGCACCAGAAGCCGCGCCCCCGGTCGTCCATGTCCGCGCGACCGAGCCCGGGGCAGCCGAGCGCGCGGGCCCGTGAATAGTCGCAGGCACTGGCGTGTTGTCTTTGCGTGTTACGCCCTTGCACTCGTGACCGCGACCCACTGGCCGGCGCTAAAGATCGGCTCCCACGGCATCAACCGTCTGGACCTCTTCATCCACGCCGGGGCGTTCGGGGCGTGGACTGTTCTCCTGATCCTCTGCGGTTTCTTCGGGCGGCGGCTGGGTGTTCGGAACATCGCTTGCTCTGCTCTTGTGGCGGGCGCGTACGCACTGGTCGACGAGGTCTCACAGGGCATCCCGATCCTCCGCCGAACGGTGGACCCGCTCGACCTGGCGGCCAACGCGGGCGGGATTGCGATTGCTGGCCTGGGGATGCTGCTGCTTGCTCGAACACGTGTCCGGACCGCCACCGACCGATAACCACCGAGCGATTCCCCTGTTTCCCAAACTATGCGGCACTCTTACCAAAACTGTCCTGCGATCGGGCGGCGACTCGGCCGATGTTCTGCCTGATCGCCCGCGCAGCGGGAAGGCCATACACTCCGGAGAGCGGGCATGAGCGACGAGCATAGTCAGCATCACGGTTTTCACGGGCCCAAGTGCTGGGCGATCTCCGCGGTCGTCGGTGCTGTGCTCGGCATCGTGCTCAGCTTTGTCGCACCGGCGCAGTACCAAAGCCCCGACCACACGCCCCAGGCCGCCCACGCGCCCGATGCTGGCGACCCGCACCCCGACACCGATCCCGACTACCAACCCGATCACGAGCTCGCCGACGACGATCATCCGCTCGAGCAGAGCTTTGCCGACGAGGGTCTTCCCGATCCGGTCACCATCGCCGACGCCTCGGGCGAGTTCCCGCCGATCGTCCGCGCACAGCCCGAGTCGGCGGCGGGCACGGACGCCGGACACGATGCGCACGCCGACGCAGATCCGGACCATGCCGAACACACCCCCCACGATGGCAGCGGCATGCCTCAGGACGCCGACTCCAACGGCGGCGGGCACGAAGACGGCGGGCACGGCGACGGCGCGGGTGAATCCCACGCGCCGACGCCGCAGATTCCTGTCTGGCTTGTTGCGCCCTTTGCGTTGCTCCTGCTCTCGATCGCGGTGATGCCGTTCATCAATGAAAAGTTCTGGCACGCACACTACCCGGACTTTGCCTTCCTGCTCGGGGCGATCATGATCGCCTACTACCTCTTTGCCTACGGCTCAACCGATGGCTCTCCCGGCGCTTCTTACGGCCAGCACGTCATGCTCCACACCGGGCTCGAGTACTACTCGTTCATCGCGCTCATCGGCGGGCTGTTCGTCGCGTCGGGCGGCGTACACGTCGATGTCCGGGGTAAGGGCGGCCCCCTCCTCAACACCGCGATCCTGGCGATCGGCGCGGTCCTCGCCAACGTCATGGGCACCACCGGCGCCTCGGTCCTCCTGATCCGCCCCTTCATGCGGATCAACGAGGGCCGGCTCAAACCCATCCACGTGGTCATGTTCATCTTCATCGTGTCCAACTGCGGCGGCGCGCTCACGCCCATCGGCGACCCGCCGCTCTATCTCGGCTATCTCAAGGGCGTGCCCTTTGAATGGACGCTCTTGCACCTCTGGCCGATGTGGGCCGCCGCGATCGCCATGCTGCTGGGCATGTTCTTCGTCATCGACACGCTCATCAGCCGCAAGCACCCCTTCAAGCCGGCCGAGGGATCCGAGCCCCAGCGCACCAGCGTCCGCGTGACGGGCACCTCCGGCATGATCGCGTTGTGCCTCATCATCGCGGGTGTCTTCATCGACCCGGCGCTCAAGGCGTTCGCCGGGATCCAGGGCTATCCGATCGGGGCGACTTTCCAGATCGCGGTCGCGACAGTTGCCTACTTTGTCGCCAGCCGCGAGATCCACAAAGCCAACGCCTTCAACTTCGAGCCGGTCAAAGAGGTCGGCCTGCTCTTCATCGGCATCTTCGCCACCATGGCCCCGGCGCTGGGCTTTCTCGCGGCGCACGGCTCGGCGCTCGGGCTCGACTCCCCCACCGCCTACTACTTCGGGACCGGCGGGCTCTCGGCGGTCCTCGACAACGCACCGACCTACCTCAACTTCCTCCAGGTCTCGTTCGGTGAACAAACCATCGACGCCCAGTCTGTCCAGACCTATCTTACGGAAGACTCCAACGTCCACATCCTCGCAGCGATCTCGCTCGGTGCGGTCTTCTTTGGCGCGATGACCTACATCGGGAACGGGCCGAACTTCATGGTCCGGGCGATCGCCGAATCCAGCGGCTTGCGGATGCCCTCCTTCTTCGGCTACCTCCTCCGCTCCGTCATGCTGCTCCTGCCCGTCCTCGTGGTAATCTGGGCGATCTTCATCCGTTAGGTTTCTAGAACAACCACTGTTTTTTCACAAGGTCACTCTCTCTCCTCGCGCGATCTTTGCGCACTTGGACCACTCTCGACTGGACGAATTGCCTCGGACCTGCCACAATGCTGCGTCGGGTGGGAGACCACCCGGAGGAGTATCCAGAGCGTCCTGAGAGAGAACCCCTGAGAGACAGGAGATTGACCATGAAGATTGTTGCTATCGCTGCCCTTGCTGGTGCAGCATGTTCGGCCAACGCCCAGTTCGGCGCGGCTGTGTCTGAGAACGCGTTCGATGACAGCTTCCTCAGCGAAACCATCACCGTCGATCCCGGCTACGACGGCGAGGCGATGCTCAACACATGGGGCCCCGGCGACATGTTCGGCATCACCAGCCGACCCGGCGCCGACGGCACCCCGTTCGGCCTCCCCTTCGCGATGGCTGACGACTCGCTCTTTGGCTTCCCCGGCGACAACCAGGGCATCATCGACGAGAACGACCTCGGCCGGTTCTTCGGCGTCGTCGACTCGGTCAATGGTTCCAACCCCGGCGGTGGCGGCACCGCCGAGTGGACCTTTGACATCTCCGGTGCCGGCGCACTGTCGATCAACATCGACTTCGCCGCGATGGGTGACTTCGAGAGTGGCGACACCCACCTCTTCGAGGTCGATATCGACGGCGGCGGGTTCTCCACGCTCTTCGTCGCGACCATCGATCAGGACAGCTCGCAGGACTACACCATGGCCGACGGCGGCGTCTACACCGTGGACGACCCCATGTCGATCAACGGCACCCTCATCAACAACAACTTCCAGACCATCGGGGCTGCGGTCGCGGGCTCGGGCTCGGTCCTCACCCTCCGCTACGCCGGCACCGCCGACGGCGGCAGCGAAGCGTTCGCGTTCCGTAACATCGAGGTCATTCCGACACCGGGCGCATTCGCCCTGCTCGGCCTCGGCGGCATCGCCGCGATCCGTCGCCGCCGCTAAGCGACGCGAGTCAATCAAGAAAACCACGAACGCCCCGTCCGAAAGGTCGGGGCGTTCTTTCCTGCCGTTGCCCCCTCGCTCGCGCGAGGGGCTCTATTGAAGCGGTGTGGTGCCATGGAGCCCCTCGCGCGAGCGAGGGGACAGGCAACCCCCCGCCACAAGCCCCGACACCGCGGGCAAATCCACGTTTCCCCCGCTGAGGACGACACCCACGCGCGAGCCAGCGATCCGGTTTGCGCTGTCTTGCCCCCGCTTCAGCGCCCCCGCCGCGGCGAGCGCACCGGTCGGCTCGACCACCACCCGCAGCCGTTCCATGCACAGCGCCATCGCCGCTGCCAGTTCCGCGTCATTTACGGTCATCATCTCGTCCACGTGCGTGCGCACCAGCGGGAACGTAAACCGCCCAAGGTACGGCGTCCGCGCACCATCGGCGATCGTCGCCGGGTGCTGCACCGTCCGCAACACCCCGTCGTAAAAACTCCGCGTCGCGTCGTCGCCGGCTTCTGGTTCCACCCCCACCACCCGGCACCCCGGCCACAACGCCTTGCTCACCACCGCACATCCAGACAACAACCCCCCGCCGCCGCAGCACACAAACAGCCAGTCCAGTTCGCCAACCTCTTCGAGCAGTTCCAACGCGACGGTTCCCTGCCCGGCGATCACGTCGGGGTGGTCGTAGGGCGGCACGATCGCCAGGCCTCGTTCGCCGGCGAGTTGCTGCGCGAGTTCCTCGCGCACGGTTGTCGCGTGGTCGTAGATGACAACCTCGCTGCCCCGGGGCGCGCGCGCAAGATACGCCCGGGTCGCGTCGAGCTTCACGCGCGGCACGTTGTCGGGCATCACGATCACCGCGGGGATGTCGAGCAAAGACGCTGCCAACGCGACCGCCTGGGCGTGGTTGCCGCTGGAATAGGCAAGCACACCCGCAGCCCGCGGCGCATTCCCGGAATCGGCAGCCTCGGCGATCTTCGCCAGCGCGTTGTACGCCCCGCGAAACTTGAACGCCCCGACCCGTTGCAGATTCTCGCATTTGAAAAACACGCTCGCCCCGGTCGCGTCGTCAAAGCTGCGCGAGGTCATCACCGGCGTCCTTCGCGCGATGCCCTCCAACCGCGCAGCCGCGGCGCGGACATCGGCAACGGTCACCGAGCCCACCAGCGACATATCAGGAGGCATCCCCTCGCGGCCGTTCATCATCAGGTCTCAAGCTCGTCGAACGCGCCCTTCTCGGCCTGTTCGTCAACATATTTCTGGAACGCGCCCATCTGGTAGCTCACAAAGCAGAACACGTGGTGCAGCGTCACCCATTCCAGATCGGTGGGGTCTTCGTCCAGGTCTTTGCGCAGCCGATTCAGTTCTGCGAGAAAGGTCTCTGCCCTCATGGCGTCTCTCCCGTGCGTTGATGTGTGTGGTGTTTTCCGAGCGATGCTACGCCGTTGCGGCGCGGGCTGCGCGACGAGACCGCACCACCCCGACCACACACGCCCCCGCGTAGAGCACCACCTGCGTGAGCACGATCGCCGGCCCGGGTTGCCAGTCGAGCTCGAAACTGACGACCAGCCCGATCGCCACACCCGCGAGCCCGGCGGCGGCGCTGATTGCAAAGACCGGCCAGAGGCGCGTGCTGCACCGAAGGGCTGTCGCGCCGGGCAGCACCAGCAGCGCTGTTGCCAGCACCACGCCCGCCAGGCGCATCGTGACCACGATCGCCAGGGCGAGCAGCACGAGCAGCAGCGTGCGCGTCGCGCCGACCCGCACCCCGGCAGCCGCTGCGCCGACCGAGTCGAACGCCCAGAAGAGCAGCCGCCTGCGATACCACCAGAGCAGCACAAACTCGGTCGCAACGACTACCCCCGCCGCGACCGCGTCCCCCCAGCGCACGCCCAGCACCGAGCCGAACAGCACGCTCTCGACGCCGAAGCCGGGGGTCTCTCCGCGGGCGCGCATCGCTTCGGAGGCGTGCTGAATCATCACAAACCCCAGCGCCATCGCCGAGACCAGGACGATCCCGATCGCGGTGTCGGCGTTGAGCCCCTTGCGGTCAGAGAGTGCCGCGATCCCGATCGCCGCCGCGACACACGTCAGCGCCACGACGGCGACAACGCCCCAGTCGCCGGCCTGCCCTGCGCCCAGGCCGAACACCATCGCCAGCCCCACGCCGGCAAACGCGGCGTGGCTTACCCCCTGCCCGATGAAGGACATCCGCCGCAGCACGACCAGCGGGCTCAGCACCGCGCACAGCACCGAGACCAGCAGCCCCACCACGACCGCCGGCCAGAAGATCGCGGCCAGTTCGGGCGAGCCGAAGAGGTATTCAACGGTGCGCATCGTCGCCTCCCTCTGCGCCCGTGTCGGTGTGCGCGTGGTGCGCGTGGCTGGGGTCGTCGCACTCGGCTGCGCGGTGTGCATCGACATGCACCGCGCCGAAGACGCCCTCGACTTCGTGCCTGAAGACCTCGGCCAAGACGCCCGGCGTGAGCCCGTCGGGCGAGCCGTGGGCGTGCAGCGTCCGGTGCAGGCACGCCACGCGGTCGCACCCGGCGGCGATCGTCCGCAGGTCGTGGGTCACCACCACGACCGTCACGCCGAGCGACGCTTGAATATCGCCGAGCATCGTTGCGAACTGCTGCTGCCCTACCGCGTCGATGCCGACCGTCGGCTCGTCGAGCACCAGGAGCCGAGGCCTTGACGCCAGCGCCCGCGCGATCATCGCCCGCTGCAACTGCCCGCCCGAGACCCGTCCGATCGGACGATCGGCAAACCCCTCGCACCCGGTCACCGAGAGCGCATACCCCACCGCGTCGCGGGCCTCGGCGTCGGGGCGTTGCCAGGGTTTGAGCCCGAGCCTTGTCGGCATCTCGACCACCTGCTGGACACTCAGCGGGAACGCGAGTTCCGCGGCTGCGCGTTGGGGCACATACCCGATCCACCCGGCGGCGCGCGCATGGGCGGGCGTCGCGCCGAACACCCGGACCTCGCCGCTGGTCGGCGCGAGCAGCCCCAGCGCGATGCGGACGAGCGTGGTCTTGCCCGCGCCGTTTGGGCCGAGGATGCCAAGCCGTTCGCCGGGCTCGGCGCGCAGCGAGATATCCTGCAACACCGGCGTGCCACCGCTGCCAAAGGTGAAACTCACCCGGTCGAACTCGATCGCGGGCGTCTCGCCGTTGCGTTGGTCGGCGGGGGTGTTCATCTGTCTGGTTGCTCCGTGCGTTCTGGGTCAAGCACCTCGGTCAGCACGTCGAGGTTGCCGAGCATCATGGCGGTCCAGTTGCCCGAGCCGAGCGGGTCGAGCGTGCCCAGCGGGACGCCCAGTTGTGCCGCCAGTCGTTCGGCGACCGCCCGGTCGAGCTGCGGCTCGGTCAGGACCGCGCGCACGCCGAGCCCGCTGGCGGTCTGCACCAGTTCCGCCAGATGCCCCGCCGACGGGCCGGTCTCAGCGACCTGAATCTCCGACGCGACCTTGATGCCGTACCGATCGGTGAGCCTCGACCACGCGGCGTGCTGGGTGATGACCACCGCGCCCCGGTGTGCCGCCAACCGTTCGCGGTAGGCCGAGTCCACTGCACGGATACTTTCAAGCAGTACATCGGCTCGCTCGGCAACACCTTCGAGCGCCGCCGTGTCGTTCCCACCGCGCTCCATCGCCGCGCGGACCGCAGCCGCGAGCTCGGGCACAAACGACTCGACCAGCACAGGATCCAGCCACAGGTGCGGGTCCGCCCCGACGTGGTCGTGGATGTGGTCGTGGTTGTGGTCGTGGTTGTGGTCGTGGGGCTCGTCGTCGCGGTGTGCATGTCCCTGCGCGGGTTCGTCGGCATCACCCGGATCAATCCCAAGGACGACACCCATCGAAAGCACCCGTGTCCCATCACGCACCGACGCGGGAAGCCCGGCCTCGATCCCCATCCCCACCAGCACCACCAGATCAGCGCGGCCGACGGCGGCGATATCGCTCGGCGTCGGTTCGTAGGCGTGCGGCGATTGCCCGGGTGCGACCAGCACGCGGACCCTGGCCCCGGGCGGCAGCAGCGCCTCGACCAGGCCGACCAACGGCGGGATGCTGACGACGACCCGCACCTCGCCGGGCGTTCCCGGGGCGTCGGCCTTGGACCCACAGCCGGGCAGCAATCCCAGCATCGCCAAGAGGATCGCCGCAGCCGCCGCGCCCGTTGGGGTTCGCAGAGCCGAGAGCCGTGTTCGTCGCCGCATGTCGTGCCTCCGGGGCCCCTGGGTGCCGGATAATAATGAGAACCGGTTCTCAAAGTCAACGTTCGCCATCCGGAAGCCTCCGGTTCGATGGGGAGGAGTGGGGGTATACTTTCGGCCCGACCCACCCGCGGTCGGCCACCCCGGGGCGGTAGCTCAGTTGGTAGAGCGCTTCGTTCGCAATGATGAGGTCAGGGGTTCGAATCCCCTTCGCTCCATTCCCCCGGTCCCCCAGACGCCGCAGCCACGCGCTGCGGCGTTGTCGTTGGGTGATGACACGCTCGGGACCCAATGTGCCCCTCCCGACTTCGCTGGGGACTCGGAGTGTCCCGCTCCGGTTGCTTGGCTGCAGGATCAATGCAACGCACAACGCCGCGGGTCAGGATGCCACCGCCCGTGCGATCGGTGCCGATACGATGTGGTCCGATGCCCACAGACCTTCCCCGCCTCATCCCGCACACCACCGCCCCCGGCCGGCCCGGCCATCCCAGTCCCGCCGGGCGGTTTGTCGGCACCATCCGCACCGACTCGCCCAAAGGCTGCGCAATTGCGCTGCTGGGCATGCCCGATGACACGGGCGTCAAACTCAACGGCGGCAGGCCGGGTGCGAGCGAAGGGCCGGCGGCGTTCCGCGCGGCGCTGGCCCGGATGGGCACCGCGACCCCGGCGGGCTTCGGCTGGCCGGGGGTGTTTGATGCGGGGGATGTTGTGCCCGCGAGCGCCAGCAACGAGCCGAAGAATGCCGAGTCCGATGCCGACCGCCTGCACACCACCCACGCCCGCGTCACCGAAGCGGTCGGTGCGATCCTCGACCTCGGCCTCTTTCCCATCGGGATCGGTGGCGGGCATGACCTGACCTTCCCCTTTGTCCGCGCCCTGACAGCACGGGTGACGCCGCTCGAAGTGGTCTCCTTCGACCCGCACCTTGACGTCCGCGCCGAGGTTGGCAGCGGCATGCCATTCCGCGCGCTCGTCGAACAGTGCGACGTCGCCGGGCTGCACAACGTCGGAGCGTCCGACATGGCCAACTCCGCCGAGCATGTCGAGTATTTCACAAGCCACAACGGCACGCTCCACCCCGACGACGGCTGCGACGATCTCTTCGGCGCGACCGGGCCCGACCTCACGGTGAGCTTTGACCTTGACCTGCTCGACGCGAGCTGCGCCCCGGGCGTCAGCGCGATGAACCCCTGCGGCTGGTCCTCGCCCGACGCGGCGACGGCGGTGCTCGCGGCCGGACGATGCGCGCGCGTTCGCTGCTTTGACATCATGGAACTCAGCCCGCCCCACGACCGGGACAACCGCACCGCCCGCCTCGCAGCACACCTTTTCCTCACGTTTCTCAGGGGATACGCGGAGCGCACGCCGTGACGACACTCATCCACAACGCCCGTGTTCTCACGCTTGCCGGCGACCCCGCGCGCCGTCGCGGCACGAGCTCCGGCGACCTGGGCACGATCAAACGCGGTTGGGTCAAGATCGACGGCGACACCATCGCCGAGGTCGGCGTCGGCGACCCACCGCCCCCGACTACAGCCCCGGGTGATCCCACCACCATCGACGCCGACGGCCGCGTCCTCATGCCCGCCTTCGTGGACTGCCATACCCACCTCTGCTGGGCCGGCGAACGGCTCGCCGAGTGGGAAGCCAAGCTCAACGGCGCGAGCTACCTCGACATCCTCGCGGCCGGCGGCGGCATCCTTGCAACGGTGCGCGCAGTACGCAACGCAACACAAGACGAACTCACGGCACACCTCCAACAGCGGCTCGGGTGGATGCTCCGCGAGGGAACCACCACCGTCGAGATCAAGAGCGGGTACGGGCTTGACACCGAGAGCGAGCTCAAAATGCTCCGCGCGATCCATGACGCTGCGAACACCTGGCAAGGCACCGTCGTCGCGACCGCCTGCATCGGGCACGCGATCGACCCCGATGCAAGAACCGACAACGACCGCGCGGCGTTCGTCCGCCGCACGATCGACGAGACACTCCCCGCGGTGACGGCCGAGTTTCCGGGTGTGGCGATTGATGCCTATTGCGAGCGCGGCGCGTGGGATGTTGCTGAGTGTGTCGAGCTGTTCGATCGTGCGCGGGCCGCCGGGCATCCGGTCCGGGTCCACGCCGACCAGTTCAACCCGCTCGGACTGACGACCGATGCAATCGCGCGCGGGTACACGTCGGTCGATCATCTTGAAGCGACCACACCCGACGACCTGCGCGCGCTCGCGGCGTCCGACACCTTCGGCGTGATGCTGCCTTGCTCGGGCTTCCACACCGACGGGCGCTACGGCGACGGGCGGGCGTTTCTTGATGCCGGGGGGCGGCTGGCGATCGCGACCAACACCAACCCGGGCAGCTCGCCCTGCCAGTCCATGCCGATGGCGATCGCGCTGGCCGCCCGGCACAACGGGCTTACCCCCGCCGAGGCGATCGCGTGCGCCACGACGAATCCCGCGGCCCTGCTCGGGCTCGCCGATCGAGGCCGAATCGAGCCGGGGTGCCGGGCGGACCTTGTGCTCTTGCGGCACCGAGACGAACGGGCACTCGCGTTCGAGTTTGGTGGCGACCCGACCGACGTTGTGATGTGCGCGGGAGCGGTGGTCCCCTCGCTTGCGCGAGGGACTCTGTAAGAAATCGGAAGATGCGTGCGCAGAGCCCCTCGCGCGAGCGCCGGGGGACACTCGCAGAGCCCCTCGCGCGAGCGAGGGGGCACGGGCGTGCCGTCACACGCCCAACACCCGCAGCGCCCCCGGCAGCACACCGAGGCGGAGCGATTCGCCCGGTTCGAGCCATCCCCCCGCCTCGCCGTCGACCTGCCGGGGGGCGGGGGTTGTCGATGTAAGCATAATGTCGGCACCCCGCGCGGTGACCACACCGGGCCAGTCCGTCGGCGCGCCGATTGCGCAGCGGGCCACCCACACCAGGGCGTGCGCGATCGTGCGCGCGGGGAAGAACACAACATCAAGCCGCCCGTCGCGCATGTCGGCCACCCGGGCGGGATCGAGCCCCAGCGCGTACCGCTGGCAGTTGGCGATCATGACAAATCCTCGCTGGTTGGTCACGATCGCTTTGCCCTCGACCACGATCGTCAGCTCCGGCAAGCTCGGCTCGCGGCACTCGGCGAGGATCGGCTTGAGGTACATCGCGTGCCCGCTCGCGCGGCTGCGGACCGCGTGCAGGCGGTGGATCACCCCGGCATCCGGCCCGACCGAAACCAAGATCGCAAACGGTGCGCCGTTGACCGTACCCACGTCCACCGGCGCGCCCGGCCTGCGCTCGAGCGCGCACAGCACGTGGGTCGGCTCGCCGGTCATGCCGAACTCGCGGGCGAAGAGGTTCTCGTTGCCGCCGGGTGCGTGATAAATCGGTGCGCCGGTGCGGAGCAACTCGGGCAGCGCGTAGTGGATCGTGCCGTCGCCGCCGACTGCGACCACTGCGTCTACACCGTCAAACCCCGTCTCTTTGGCGGTGCCCGGGGGCGCTGGCGCGCCGGGCTGAACCATCGTCACCCGGTGCCCCTCGCGTTCGAGTTCACGGGCGATCCGATCGGCGAGTGCCGCGGCTTTGCCCTTGCCAGACTTTCGGTTTGCCAGCATGAGCACCCGCATGGAGACAGGATAGGAACATCCCTGCATCCTGTTTGCCTACCATCCGCTCATGCGACGAGGCACTTCCAGAGTTCACCCGACCGACGTGGACGCGGCGTACGCGGCGGCCCAGTGTGTGGTCGAGACCCACCGCCGCGTGTCGAGCTTTCTGCACATCGGGGTGACGCTGGCGGAGGTCGATGCGTTTGTCGCCAAGACACTCGACAACCTCAAGTGCAAGAGCTGTTTCCAAGGCTACAAAATCCCGCGACTGCCCCCGTTTCCGAGCCACGCGTGCCTGAGCGTCAACGAGTGCATCGTCCACGGCACGGCCGGCTCGCTCACGCGGCCGCTGGTCGCGGGTGACCTGCTCAAGGTCGATATCGGCGTCTCGCACAAGGGCTGGATCGGCGATGCGGCGTGGACCTACAGCTTCGGTGAACCGACCCCCGAGGTCCGCCGCCTCATGGAGTGCGGCAAGGAAACGATCAAGCGCGGCGTCCCGACGCTGCGCCCGGACACGCCGTTCCTGACTTGGGCGCAGACCGTGCAGGACTACGCCGAGAAAGAATGCGGGATGTGCATGGTGCGCGGGCTCGGGGGCCACGGGTACGGCCGCACGCTGCACGCGCCGCCCTTTGTCGCCAACATCGTGCCCCACCACATCGGCGAGTGGCCCGACGCCCACCGCCACCCCGAGCCCGGGACGCTCATCGCGGTCGAGCCGATGATCGCGATCGGCACGGGGGAGACGTCGCAACGCCGCGGGAAGTGGCCGATCAACACCGCCGACGGATCGATGTCGGTCCACTACGAGCACGACGTGCTGATCACCGACGGCGAGCCCCGGGTGCTGACCGAGGGGCTCGACGAGGTGTGCGACATCATCACGTAAAGCGATCGCACCAAGAGAGACGCGAAAAAGAAAGAGCGGGCCACCCCGATGGGCGGCCCGCTCGCATGTGCTACTCAGTGTCCAGTCGGTGTGCTGACGTGGTCAGGGAACAATGACGCGGACGTTGGTGGAGAACTCACTCCGGAGCGTCTCTGAGGTCAGACGCAGCTTGTAGCGCCATTCACCCGCCCCCGGAGCATCGCTGTAGCTCTCGGTGTTGGGCGGAAGTGTGGCGATCAGGACCTTGGCCTGCCAGCGGAAACGACCGTTGACGAACTTGTATTCCTGACGGTAGACCTCGATGCCGGTTTCCATGTTGGAGCGATCGGTCCAGATCATGTCCACGCTGCCGCCGTTGACGGTACCGGAGAAGTTGACCGGACGCTTGGGCTTGATGGGCTTGTAGGGGGTCCAGGCCGAGTCGCCGCCGGCACCCTCTGCGCGGACGCGATAGCGCCAGCCGTTGAGGCTCTCGGCGATGGTGTCAACGAAGAGCTCGTCGTTGGCCGCTGCGGGGCCGAGATCGGTCCGGTTGGTCCACGAGCCGTTGACTTTCTCTTGCCGCTGAATGCCGAACCCGGTCTCGTTGTTCGAGTTGTCGGTCCAGACGACATTCATCTTGCCGGCCGGCCCTTCGAGGGCGCTGTTGATGGTTGGCACTGCCGGGACGCCGCCGCCCGCGGTGATGGTGACGCTGAGGAGCTCAAAGTCGCTGAGCCCGCCGGAGTCGGTCACAGAGACATCGATGAAGTGCAGCCCTTCGGTCATAGCTGAGGTCGTGAAGTTTCCGGTCCCAAGCAGCCCGTCCTGGGTCGAGGTCCACGTCACGAGGTTGGAGATATCCCCGTCCTCGGCGTCGATGGTGGTGCTGTCGAAGGTGACCGGGGTGCCTTCAGCAAACGAGCTGAAGTTGGCCGGGGAGTTGATGGTGATGACCGGCGGGGTGTTGGCCATGCCGCCGGCGAGCAGGAGAGATTCGTAGGAGTTGATGCGGCCGTAGCCGTAGGTGTTGTCGACGCCGCCGGCGCCGAGGTCATCGCACCCTGCTTTGAGGATGTCTTCGACCTCGTCAGGAGTGAGACCCGGGTTGGACGACCAGATGAGGCCGATGAGGCCGGCGGTCAGCGGGGCGCTGAAGCTGGTGCCGCTGACCGACGCGTAGCTGTTGCCGGTGTTGGTGGTGTGCACGCTGCTGCCAGGAGCCATGAGGTCAACCGAAGGCCCACGGGCGCTGAAGCTCGAGATGTTGTCGCTGCTGGTGGTTGCGCCGACGACAATGACGTCGTCGTTGTCGCGGTTGCCCCAGTTGAGGGTTGACCCGTCGTTGCCGGCTGCCCAGGTGAGCAATCCACCGAGGTTCTTGATCTGGGTCGCAGTCGAGCGAACGCTGCTGGTGTTGACGCCGGAGTAGGAAACATTGGCGACCTTGTCACCTGCCTGGATGGAGGTGAGCGCAGCGTGGGTGAGCGTGCTCAGGCTCGACGACCCGCTGGAGGTGTTGCTGACCCGCATCATGCGGTGGCTGAGGTTCCACCCGACGCCGGAGACGCCGACCCCGTTGTCGCCGTTGGCCGCAGCGCAGCCCGTGGTGTTGGTGCCGTGGGGGTGGACCGGTCCGATGTTGCCGCCATCGTTCTCCCAGACGCGGTTGACGGCGTTGTAGCCTTCCTTGCGGTGCAGTTGGAAGTCAGAGTGGCTTGTCTCGATCCCGGTGTCGCAGATGCCGACGGTGACCGAAGAGTTTCCTGTGTCGAGATCCCACGCGTCACAGGACTGCATGCGGTTGGCGTTGTGGTGCCACTGGTTGCCAAGCCGGGGGTCGTTGGGGCAGTTGGCGATGGGGTAGAGCGTCCAGTTGGGCTCGACAAACTCGAAGAGCCCGGTGGAGATCAGGCCGTTGATGACTTCGTTTTCGGTCATCCCGTTGGGGACAAGCAAGACGTAGTGATCGACCAGGGGCTCGTATTCCAGTTCGACGAACTGCGCCAGCATCGCTTTGGCTTGCTGGATCGTCGCGGAGATCTCGGCCTGGTTCATGCCGCGCTCGGCGAGCGTCTCAAACTGCAACGGCTTGGCGATGATCTCGCCGGAGAACTCCATCGACCCGGGGATCTCGACAAAGACCACCTGACCCTGCCCGGCTGCTTGCGCAACCGCGGGGCCCTGTGACTCACCAGACACCACGGGCGCGGTGCCGACGGTGGCAGCTGCGGTACCCGCAGCTGCGACCAAGAGCAACGCCGAAACCGACGACCTTGTGAACAAAGACTTCTGCATTGACCTTCTCCAATCTAAATGCGCGGGACCAACCCGCATACGGGAGAGCTCCCGCTCATCAAACCCCTCACCGGCCCGAAACCCGAGCCGGCAGAACGCGACACTTTCCCACGAGAAAGCCACACAGGCTTTACCTGGGACCGAACTGGTCCCGTATACATGAATATCCAAAATACTGCAACCTGAGCGCCGAGTCAAGGCTGATCTGCAGATAGCGTCTGGTCGAGGTCCATAAATCGCCGTAGGCTCTGTCTATGACTCGAATCGAGACGATTTTTCGGGACGCTCGCCAGCAGGGCCGCCGCCTCATTATGCCATTTGTCTGTGCCGGGCACACCAAACCGGACACGCTAGTCCACTTTCTCCCCGCCCTTCAACACGCCGGGGCGGGGGTCGTGGAGATCGGGCTCCCTTTTTCCGACCCGATCGCCGACGGCCCCGTGATCGCGGCGGCGATGCACGACGCCCTCGAGCGCGGCACCACCCCCGAGCAGGTCTTCAACCAGGTCGCGCAGGTCCGGGCGTCGCTCGATATCGGGCTGGTCGCGATGGTCAGCGTCTCGATTGTGTACCGGGCGGGCGGCCCGGACGGGTTCGCTGCCCAGGCCGCCCAGGCGGGGTTTGACGGCGTGATCTATCCCGACGCCCCCTTCGAGGAGGCCGACGACCTGCTGGCCGCGGCCCGCGAGGCGGGGATGACCGCGTCGCTCCTGATCTCCCCCACCACCCCCGCCGCCCGGGCCGAAGCGATCGCCAAGGCCTGCTCGGGGTTTGTCTATCTGCTCGCCCGGACCGGCATCACCGGCGAGCGCTCAGACGCGCCGGACGTCGCCGGCCGGGTGGCTGCGCTCCGCAAAGCAACCGACACCCCCATCGCCTGCGGCTTCGGGATCTCGACACCCGAGCACGTGCGGGCGGTGGTTCAGCACGCCGACGCGGCGATCGTCGGCAGCGCGCTGGTCAAGCGCATGTCCCAGGCCGAGGCCGATGGTCAGGACGCCGTCGAGGCGGCGGTGGCTTTCGTCCGGGAACTCGTCCAAGCCGCCGCCGAGGTCTCGAAGCCCGAGCCGGACACGGGCAACGAACCGGTGACCGAATCGGATTGAGGGCGTCTGTCTCTCGGCAAATCCAGCAGAAATTTCGCTCGGCGGGCGCTCTCGACTTGCCGAACGCCGCAAACCTGCCACAATGCGCCGGAACCAGGGCGACGGGCATCGTCGCGCAGCGGAGCGTGCAGCCCCCACCGTCAGCACACGCCAACCGCCCCTCGAGAGGGCGGAAGGGAACGCACCGATGCATCGGCTGAGCAACGGAGTCGGCACCACCACCAACAGCACCGAACCCTGGGACGCGGCGCCGCCCAAACAACCCGCGCGCGGGAGTCACGTCCAGGACGAGTACGCCTGCGACGTCTTCAACGAACGGGAGATGCAGCAGCGGCTGCCCAAGAACGTCTTCCGCAGCTTCATGCGCACGGTCCAACTGGGCAAGAGCCTCCCCCCCGAGATCGCCGACGTGATCGCGTCGGCAATGAAGGAGTGGGCCGTCGAGAACGGCGCGACCCACTTCACGCACTGGTTCCAGCCGCTGACCGGATCCACCGCAGAAAAACACGACAGCTTTATGACCCCCGACAATCACGGCGGCGTGATCTGCGAGTTTACCGGCGGGATGCTCGTGCAGGGCGAATCCGACGCGTCGAGCTTCCCCTCCGGCGGCCTCCGCGCCACGTTCGAGGCCCGGGGCTACACCGCCTGGGACGCGACCAGCCCGGTCTTTCTCGTTCGCGGCCCCAACCACGTCACGCTGTGCATCCCCACCGCGTTTGTCTCATGGACCGGCGAAGCCCTCGACAAGAAGACCCCGCTGCTCCGCTCGATGGACGCGCTCTCGCAGGCCGCGATGCGTGTGCTCAAGCTGTTCGGTGCGGACGAACCGGTGAGCCGGGTCTTTGCGACAGTCGGCGCCGAGCAAGAGTACTTTCTGCTCGACAGCGATCTGTTCTACCAGCGACCCGACCTTGCCAACTGCGCGCGCACCCTCATCGGAGCCCAGCCCGCCAAGGGTCAGCAGCTCGAAGACCACTACTTCGGGTCCATCCCGCCCCGCGTGCTGGCGTATATGGCAGACTGCGAGCGCGAGCTGTACCGCTTGGGCGTTCCGATCAAGACCCGGCACAACGAGGTCGCGCCGTGCCAGTTCGAGATCGCGCCCTACTTTGAGAACGCCAACATCGCCTGCGACCACCAGATGCTGGTGATGGAGACGCTGCGCCGGGTCGCCCCGCGCTTCGGCCTCCGCCCGATCCTGCACGAAAAACCCTTCGCCGGGATCAACGGCTCGGGCAAACACCTCAACTGGTCACTCTCGACCGACACCGGCGTCAACCTGCTCGACCCGCGTGAAGAAACGCACACAAACATGCAGTTCCTGGTCTTTCTCTGCGCTGTCATCGCGGCGGTGGACAAGCACGCGGTGCTGCTCCGCGCCAGCGTGGCGAGTGCGGGCAACGACCACCGCTTGGGCGCCAACGAGGCGCCGCCGGCGATCATCTCGATTTTCCTGGGCGACATGCTCATGGACATCGTCGAACAGCTCGAAGCCGGCGACCCCCGCAAGACCATGAAGGGCGGCAACCTCGACCTCGGCGCCGACTCGCTGCCGTTGATCCCCCGAGACACCGGCGACCGCAACCGTACCTCGCCGTTCGCGTTCACGGGCAACAAGTTCGAGTTCCGGGCGCTGGGCTCGACCGCGGCGATCTCGTGGCCGACCACCGTGCTCAACACGATCGTCACCGAGGCGCTCCACGAACTCGCCGATCAGCTCGATCGAGGTTTCGGCACAAACCCGACCAAAGAGAAACAAGAACAGGTTGTGCGCTCGGTGCTCTCCGCATCGATCAAAGCCCACAAGCGGGTGCTCTTCAACGGCGACGGGTACGACGACGCCTGGCAGGAAGAGGCCGCCCGCCGCGGGCTGCCCAACCTCCGCAACAGTGTGGACGCGCTGGTCGAGCTCAACAGCCCCGAGAGCGTCGAGGTGTTCCAGACGCACAAGGTGCTCAGCAAGGCCGAGCTCGACAGCCGCGCGACCATCCTCATGCAGAAGTACTGCAAGCAGATGCTCATCGAAGCCGAGACACTCCGCTCGGTGGTCCGCACCCGGGTGCTGCCCTCGGCGCTCCGGCACCAGACCGAATCGATCGAGGCGCTCGCCGCGACCGAGGCGGTCGACTTGGAGCTGCCCGAGCTGCGCGACGAGATCGAGCGGCTGGTTGAACTCAACCGCGCCTGCCACGCGCAACTCGCGGCGCTCGATAAGGTGCTCGCCCACGAGCTGACCGACCCGATTCAGCTCGCCAAGTACATCCGCGACAACATCCGGCCGGTGATGAGCGACGTGCGAGAAGTCGCCGACGAGCTTGAGGGGCTCGTCGCCGCGGACCTGTGGACACTGCCGACCTATCAGGAAATGCTCATCGTTCGATAACCCGTACCCCATACCCACACCCCCACGGCCCCGTAGCTCAGCGGTCTAGAGCTGGCGACTCATAATCGCTCGGTCCTCGGTTCGAATCCGAGCGGGGCTATTTCCTGATTGAATCGTGACTGGCCAGAGTTGGCCGTTTTCGTGCATGCTGTGGCTCGGAGTGGCCATTATGCAGCGGCTTGGCACGATATCGCTGCTGGGCGGGCAAGAAGTATTGACACGCGGGGCTCGAAGCACCACAATAGAACCCGTGTCGCCCAGCCCTCTCGCTTGAGCGGTCTGAACGGAGCTGCGCCTCTTCATGTTTGATCGGCTCTTCAACCAACACCAGAGTGCTCGGCCCGGTGCGGTCCGCGCGTTCTCACTCGTGGAGTTGCTGGTCGTCATCGCGGTGATCGCGATGGTCATAGGGCTCTTGCTGCCGGCACTCTCCCACAGCATCTCGGCGGCGAGGCAGTTCCGTTGCCAGGTCTCGCTCCGCAGCGTTGGGTTTGACTTCGGCGTCTTTGCCGACGACACGATGCACGGCGACCGAGGCAACGACGCACGGCTCGCTCCACGGTTCAAGCTCGAGACATTTCAGGAGTCCGAGTACGGCATCGACGAGTTCTGGCGCTGGGGCGACAAGGACCGCCACGAGTTGCCGGACGAATCGAACAACGACCCCATGCGGTGCTCCGAGGTCGACGGCTACGTCACGCTGCAGCGGGGTTCGCCCTGCCGGTCCGGCGGAGTGGGACCGGCGGAGAACGTCTCGTACACGTTCAACGGCCGGCTCGATCGCGCCCCGGCCCGCGGGTCCAACGGCTCCCGCTGGATGCAGACGACCCTGACCGACGGCGTGGTGTCAGAGCCGATGATCCCGCTCGCCTGGGATGTGGACGGCGCGACCGCCGCGGCCCGCCGGGTCACGCCTGTGTTCTCTGCGCCGATCGCCGACAGCACCAATGGTCCCTTTGCCAGCGGGTCGCTCTGGTTCCCCGCGATGCGGCACAACGGCTCGCTCAACGTGCTGTTCACCGATCAGCACGTCGAGGCCTCGAAAGACCCGCTCGGCGAGAAGAGCTGGAAGTGGGGATTCCTGCCCCGCTAGGACAGACCGGCCCTGCGGCGGTACGCTCTGGATCGCATGTCGCTTCACACTCGATTCTTGCTGCTGCTCGGCCTTCTCGGGGCGGCGGTCATTGCCAACATCGGGGTGACGGTCTGGACCGTCGGGCTGCTCGACCGCGAGCAGCGGCGGCCGGTCGAGCAGATCGGTTCGGCGCTGGGGGTGCTCAATGACACCAAACGCATCTTGTGGGACCAAGCCGGGGAGTTCGGGCTCTTTGTCATCCCCGGCAGGGTCGCCGAGGCAACGCCCGGCGAGGGCCGCACGTTCTCCCCGGAACGGGTGCGGAAGTTCCGCGTGCTCGGCGAGAAGGCACTGGAACGAATCTCGGATCTCGATGATATTGACGCCTCGCTGGTCCGCGCCGGGGTGAACACCGCGGCCAATCTCCGGTCCAGGATCACAAGAGTGAACTCCGGGTTCGAGACTTATCTCGACAACGGCGACGAAGCCACGTGGCAAAGCTCGCTGGGTGAGCTCTACACACTGCACGAGTTCATCGAACGGCTGGAAGCGAGGCTCATCCACGAAACCAGGCTCTCCGCAGCACACGGAGCACAGATGCAGCAACGGCTGATGGCGACACTCATCAGCTCGATCGTCTCGGTCGTCATTGTCCTGCTCGCCGCGGCGTGGCTCTTCCGCCGGTGGGTGCTGGTCCGGGTCAGTCGCCTCGGTGTGGCGGCCGAACGCATCGGACGGGGCGAGTTCGACCACCGCGTCGAGGTGCAAGGCAACGACGAGCTGGACCGGGTCGGCCAGCAGATCAACGATATGACCCAGACCATCAAAACCATGCAGGCCGAGCGGATCGATCGCGAACGCCTGGCGGCGATCGGGGACATGGGGCGCCGGCTTGCGCACAACATCCGCAACCCGCTCGGGGGCATCCGCTCGCTGGCCGAGCTCTCGACACTCGAGCTGGACGAGGCGAGCCCGGTCCGAGAACATCAGCAGCGGATTATTCGAACGGTCGACCAGTTCACCCGCTGGTTACAGGACCTGCTCAGCGTGTCCAACCCGCTCGCGGTGAGCATCGCCGAGGTCGTGGTCGAGCCGTGGTTGACCGAGTTGGTCGAATCCCACCGGGCACTGGCCGAGTCACGCGGCATCACGCTGACGCTCGATACGGCCGACGCCCCGACGGCCGCCCCCTTCGACCGCGGGCACCTCGAGCACGTCGTCTCGGCGCTGATTACCAACGCGATCCAGGCGTGCAGCCGGGGGGGGGCGGTCCAAGTCAAGGCGGTCGCCGAATCGTCCGATTGGAGCTTGTCGGTCCTCGATGATGGGGCGGGAATCCAACCCGAACATTTGCAGAGTATGTTTGCGCCTTACTTTACCACCAAACCGGGCGGAACTGGCATTGGTCTTGCACAAGCAAAGAGAGTGGTGATGCAGCATGGCGGCCGAATATGGGCTGAAAACCGCGGCGAAAGCGGTTTGCCGGGCTTTGGAGCGGCATTGCACGTCGAGTTGCCCTTGCGATCAAGGGCGAAAATGGCCATGACTGGCCAGAGCAATGAGGCGGACTGTGGCCAGAATACTCCTGCTTGAAGACGAAGAGACGTTGCGTTTCAGCGTGAAACGTGCGCTGGAGCTGGACGGCCACGACGTCACCGAGTTTGAGAGCACAGACGCCGCACACGCCCACGTCGCCCGTACTGAGGTTGACGCGGTCCTGACCGACGTGAATCTCGCGGACAACAGCGACGGGATCGAGTTTGCCAAAGACCTCCGAAGCCGCGGCTTTGACGGCCCGATCGTCGTCATGACCGGGTACGCCTCGGTCGAACAGGCGGTCGCCGCGATGAAGCTCGGCGTCGACGATTACCTGCAAAAGCCGGTCGTCCTCGAAGAGGTCACCATGCTCATCGCCAGGCTCCTGGAGGCTCGCAAACTCCGCACCAGGATCACACTCTACGAACGCCTGGACAGAGCCCGCGCGGACCAGCAATCCGTGCTCGGCGAGAGTAAGGCGTGGCGCAAAACACTCGAACTCGCAGAGCGCCTGGCATCGCTCCCCATTCCCGAGCAGGTCGGACGCGGCGAGAGCCTGCCGACCGTGCTGATCCTCGGCGAAACCGGCGTCGGCAAGGGCGTCCTCGCAAGATACATCCACGAGTGCGCGCAGCGGGGTGGAGCAACTTCCGAGACACCGCTCGTCCATGTCAACTGCACTGCGCTCCCGCCGACCCTCATCGAGTCAGAGTTGTTCGGCCATGAGAAAGGGGCGTTCACGGACGCCAAGACAGCCCGAAAGGGGCTGTTCGAGATCGCCGGCGACGGAACGATTTTCCTCGACGAGATCGGCGACATGCCGCTCGAGTTGCAAGCGAAGATATTGACGGTTGTCGAGGAAGGCCGGTACCGGCGGGTCGGCGGCACCAAAGAACATACCGTCCGCGCGCGGATCATCACCGCGACAAACGTGGACCTCGAAGAGAAGGTTCGCCAGGGGAGTTTCCGGGCGGACCTCTTCTATCGTCTCAACACATTCACCGTGAGCATCCCCCCGCTCAGGGAACGAGAGGGCGACGCGCTGCGTATCGCAACAGCGATGCTCGAACGGCTCGCCAGACAGTACGGACGCGATGAGCTGACGCTCTCCGAAGGGGCCGCCCGTTCGATTGCTGGCCACGACTGGCCGGGCAATGTCCGTGAACTTATCAACATCTTGCAACGGGCGGCGCTGCTCGCTCGGGATACCGAGATTTCCGCTTCCGATCTTGGGCTTGCCTCAGCCGGTGCGGGGCCCGGAGTCGTACCGGAGTCCGGGCAAGCCGGAGAAATACGATTCGACTTTGAATCCGGAGAATGCTCGGCAGAGAATGTCGAGCGAGAACTTATAGTGCAAGCGTTGCAGCACACCTTCGGCAACGTCTCGAAGGCGTCCAGATTGCTCGGCATGCAACGGAGCAGCCTGCGATACCGCATCGATCGGTTCGGGCTGGAAAGCATGGTCAAGGAGCTGGCAAGCAAATGAACGCGTTACGGTATATCTCGATTGTGGGCCTCGCGGCCGGAATGACGCTGGCTTCGAGCGACGACAACTGTACCGTGGTCTTTGACAGCCTCGGCGACGCGGTCATCCGCCGCACCGATCCCGGGAATGACGGCGCGATGCACCCCGACGCGGTGCTGCCCGATATCGTCAGCATGTCGGTCTGCGCTTGGGAATCATTTGACCCCGTGAACGACCCGTACAACGGACAGGTCGCCAATGAAAACGGCGCGCACCTCTTCCGCCTTGACATTACTTTCGACGGGCTCGTCAACCCGGCGGGGAGGGTCCTGGGTTCCAACCCCGATCCGTTCGCCTATGGACCGTCGCCGGTGATCGGCTTTCTCGACATCGACATCGACGACGACGAAGATTCGGGCGGAGAACTCGGGACGGCTGCGGAGACGCGGTATCTGGCGAACATCTCACGATTCGGGATCCACCCCGACGGCTCATGGGGCGATCGCGCCGCGAAGAGCCGTGACGATCTCGACAACAGTTTTTACACCACGCCGCAGTACGAACGGTCCGGGGCCGACTTTGCCCTCGTGCTCTGCGGCTGTTCCGACCTGATCGTCGTCAGCGAGGGCGGCGACGGCAACGGGCTCTTCGACGCCGGCGAGACCTGGATCGTCCAGGCCCGTCTGTTCGAACGTTCACAAGGATATCTCGAAGCCAGCGCCGCGTTCGGCGGCAGCGCCTCGGGGCTCTACGACCCGCTCATCGATGTAAGGTTCTCTCACGACACCAACACCGACCAGACTCTTGTTTCTATGGTCTGGGCGCTCGACATGATGGGCGCGGCCCAACTCACCGGCCAGCCAGAACAAGCGATCGACCTCAACGTTGCAAACCACACCAGCGTGGTCGAGGCGCTCCAGGACATCATCGACGGGGCAGATACCGGCGGGTTCAGCGGCCCCGGTTGGGACCTGGTCGAACAATGGGAGGGCGAGACCGCCGACGATTATCTTGAGCCATCGGAGTGGCGGGTCACCGGGCTGTTCGGCGCGCCATATCTCGATCGGGCGGACGGGCTGTATGTGTGGACCGACACCGCCGGGGATGACGAACTCTTTGGCGACGGCAACGGGGACGAGTTCGTGACCAGAATGGACGAAACCCTCATCCGCTTGGCGGTCTACGGTGCCGACGGCACCGCCGACGACGCCGACGGCGTGCTCGACGGCGTGTGGACGCTCGACAACCCGGGATTCAACTTCTCGTTCTTCGATCTCGACGGCACAATGAAGATCGAGACCCAGGACATCGCCGGCATCCGTTCGCTCGGCGACTTCAACTGGGACGGCACAGTCAATACCCAGGACTTCATCGCCTATCTCAACGCGTGGGTCGCGTCCGATGCAACCGCCGACTTCAATCTCAACCAGACCGTCGACACGATCGACTTCGTGAGCTTCCTGAACGCGTGGGTTGCGGGATAAAGAGACACCACCCGCCGCACTGTTGCAACGCGACTCGCCGCAACGGGCACGGCACCCCTCATAAGTGTGACACTAGCGCCGGCGGGAGACCGGGGCGCTGCCGAAGTCTCTCTAGTCGTCGCTCTGCTCAACCCCGATGACTACCACGAAGTGCTCGGTCTGTACGCCATCTATGTCGTCGCCCAGGCCTACAACAAAGGTGTTCGCGGTGTCGAGACTCATAAGAGCTGCCCGGTTGGCCAGGACCAGATCCGTCGTGTCGCCGCTCGCCTCGGTTGCCATTTCCGGCCCGTTGTCGTGTTGAATGGCGTTGAGAAACCCGCCTTCGGTATACGCCTCCAGGCTTGGGTCGTCCGGTGGTGCGTGAAACGAACCGAGCACAACGATCCGTCGATGCATACCAAGATCCGAGGCAAGCCTTACAATCGCCTTTGCCTCGGCCTCACGCCAGTAGGCGAACCGATTGCCGCCCTTGTGTTCGACGATGAACAGCGTGATCGGCGTCCGCTCGCCGGGGAGCTGGACTTGGACCATCAGCGGCGAACGGCGAAACCGTATCGGCTTCCCGCTGTTTGGGTTCGGAGTGCCGCCGGCGAGGGACGGGTGCTTGCCGCCGATCTTGAGGGTTGGCCACACGCGGCTGTTGGTGATCGGAACGCGGCTGAGCACGGCGTTCTCAAGACCACGGCTGTGACCGACGTCGAGTGAAACAATATCGGTATAGCCGGACTCGGAAAGATATGTTTGATTGAACCAGCGGACCGCCTCAAGAGACTGCACACCCTGCAGCGCAAGAATATCGGCGTCGGACCGACGGATCGCCTTTGCAACCGCCTCGAGGTGCGCCTCACTGGATGGACTAGGGTCCATCGGCGCGGCGAGCTCTTCGACATTAAATGTCGCCAACCGGAGCTCACCCTCGGCCCGCGCGGGGGCACCGCCGTTCCCTCGGCCGCAGCCAGTCTGCAGTGCTGTCACCGCCGACACGCACGCAGCGAGGATCATAACTCTGGCGGCCCTGGTCCATCTGTTCATTCTTCCATCTCCGGACATGAGCTCTCCGTCCCGCCGGACACCCGTATCGGGTGGCGGTCACCGATTGGGGTACAGATCAACCTCATTATTCCCGGTGATGCTGTAGAACCTGTCCCCCCAGAGACGATTCTTCACCGTCTCCCGGAGCGAGAGAATCTCAACGTGGCCGTCAACAAATGTGTAGTTCGCCTTGCCGATGCCGTGGTGGCGACCAACCGCGTTAAGCCGCGTCAGGGTGTTGTTGATCTCGTGCTTTCCGAGGTCCCCCTCGTCGAGCAGGTCGCCCCGCCGAGGATAGACGAAGCTAGGTCCGTCGCTGAGTGGCTCGTCATAGACCTTGACCCCGGCCGTGACCCCGATGAATGGCTCGATCGCACGGTGGCTCTGCATCTCGCCCCGCCGGCTTGATGTAATAGAGGTCCAACTGTCACGGTTGTCATAAAACTCGGTCGCCAGAATAACACCGGACGGCCCGCGACGCGAGGAATCGATATCGCTCCCCCGGACGAACTGATTGCCCCGACCCCTGACCACCGACAGCTTGTTTCGCGGGAACACCGCCGCATTCCCTGTGTACGCCATCCGTGCGGCCTGACGGTCCTTGGGGAACCCCGAGGGCTGACTCGAGCCCAGCCCATTGACCTGCCCGTCTTCCCAATCCTCGGGGCTCGGGCCCGGATTGGTACGCGGGGCACCACCGTTGAGCACCGTCGGGCACTGGAAGCTCTCTTCCGGCAAGCCGGCACCACCCGGCAAGCCGTCGTACAACGCGAAAGACCAGTGGACGTACCCGTTGGCGGGACGCGGGTGCGTGCCAGCCTGATCCTCCGGCCGCCAGGCCCCTGTGTCCTGATCGGCCCCGTACACATAAGAAAGAGGAAAGTAATCATAGCTCGATGTGTACATCGCCACCGACGCTGAAACCGAGCCGAGATTACTCGTACAGGTCGCCTGCTGCGCAACCGCCCTCGCCTTTCCGAGCGCGGGAAGGAGTATCCCGATCAACAACGCGATGATCGCGATCACCACCAGCAGTTCGATGAGTGTGAATCCGCGTCCATGTTTCATGTTGAACTCCTGCGTGCTTTCCGCACATGACACATCGGAATGGTACTTCTCAGCAACCCGCCGTCCACAGGTTCAGGTACAAGATGAAATCAAGTGTGTTGACCAATCCGTCGCCGTTCATGTCGGCAGTCAGATCACCCGCAACCCAGGCGTTCAGGAACAAAAGCACGTCCTGGGTGTTCACGATGCCATCGCCGTTGAAGTCCGCAACGCATGCGTTTCCGATAGTGAGCACAACACGGGACGCCTCGTAGGAAATCGAAAACCCGGCGGGCAGATTCTCCACCGCGAACACGCCCGAAACCGATCCGCCCTGGACAATCACGAACTCACCCGAATCCGGATTGAACCCGTTGATGAGTGAAACGTTCAACGTGCCGCCGAGCGAAATGGTGCCGGTCGCCGAGAGCTGGTCGTACTCGGTGCCGAGCCCCGACCCACCGAGTTCGATATTGAGCGCCCCGAGCGTCTGTGTGAAACTGCCGCTCACGGCGAGAACACCGGCACCGTTTCCGGGCGCCACGGCACCCTGGTTGAGCACATTGCCGGTCACGCTCCCCGAACCACTCATCGTGCCCAGCGGAGTCACAGTCACCAGGGGCGATTGCACCGCACCCCCGTTGGCCAGGGTCAACGTCCCAAGCGCCCGGTTGCCGACAAACACGCCGACAGTATCAACCACACTCCCGCCGTCGACGGTCACATCCCCGAGCGCGTCGTCGGCAATGTGGAGGCCGGGTGTAGTCAACAGCCCGCCGTTGGACACCATAAGAACACCCCGGCCGAAGTTGCCAACCGTGGTGACCGCGCCGCTGGCGAAGGTTGAGTTTGCGCCGCTGACCTCGAGTGTGCCGGAGGAGCCGACATCGTCACCGATCTTCGTGTTGAGGCCGACGCTCACCGTCCCCCCGGCCTCTACCCGCAGGATCCCGGTGCCGCCATTGCCGAGGAGTGCGCTGTTTTGAATGGTCCAGTTGCCACGGATGATCGCGTCACCATTCGACCCCGGTTCGTCGGCAATGAAGGTGATGAGGCTGCTCGCGGTGCAGCCAGCATTCAGCACGAAGAAGCCACTCCCGCCGTCTCCAATGATGAGGTCGCGTTGGTTCACGAGAGACGCGCCGTTGCTCAATGTAAGATGGCCGGTTGATGGCGACAGCTTCCCGATACGGGCGAGCCCGGTGGTCGTGCTGAGTGTGCCGCCCTCCACCACCAGCACGCCGACATCGATCATGCGGTCGCCAACGACGAGGTCGGCCATCGAGTAAGTCCTGCCAGTCAGTTGAAAGACCACATCGTCATTCTCGACCGACAAGGCATTGTTGATGGGGCTAGATGCGAACTGCACGGTCTGCATCCCATTCGCATCAAACTTCGCCTCGTCCAGCACGCCCGGCACCCCGTTTGGGAGCCAGTTGAGCGGGTCGGCAAAGGTCACCCCGTCGCCCGCCGCGATCCATTCGCGCGTCACCTGCGCCGCCGCGGGGAATGCCGCACCGCTCAACGCAACGAGTGCCAGCGTCGAAACCAAACGTCGATTCATTCCTGTTGCCGTAATCATTCTGTCTCTCCTTCGTGTAATGAACTTCCTTCGAGTAGAACTATCTCATACTATGGATGGGAGGCCGTCGCCTGAGGCTTCTGCGCCCCCCACTCCTGCTTGTATTTCTCCGCCAGCGCTGCCACGGGCCGAGAGATCTGTGCAACTCCTCTTTCGTATCCCAACTCCGCCAGCGTGTCGCCAGCAATCGCCTCGAACATCTCGATCGACTCGTCGGGCATCTGCGTCCGCCAGTCCCGCAACCCCGGCGTCGGAGCCAGCCACGAGGCATTGGCCGATCGACCGGTTGCCGGTTCGCTCCGCCCCTGATAAAACGCTGCCATGCCCGCGTCGGGTGCAAGACCAAGGTACTGACATATCTCGGCACACTGCCCGCTTGGATCAGCGACCAACTGTTCGTACCGATACTCGCGATACACGTGATCTCCAAGCTTACGGCCGTCCTCTATCCCGGATCGAACATGCCAGCGCCACCACACAGCGGTAGCCGCGACGGGGTCGATCTCCCACAGCCGATGGCGGCCCGCCGCTCGCCGGGCCTTCGGCCACGTGAGCATCGAAAGACACACATCACGGCCGTCGCGGATCAGGTGAATCACACGCGACGCCGGGCATATCTTGTGCAACCTGGAAAGATTCCGCAGGTAACCTCCGGTCGACTTGTCACCAACGTGTGCCTTCGCTCTCTCTCGCCGGTACAGGTCATACACAAGACGAACAAAGGTTGCATAATCGGTTGGTTGGCTCGCCAGCAACTTTTCAAGACATTCTCGCTCTGGAGCCATTCTTACAAAGCGCCGGTCCGCGTACAGCCTGTCCAGCATGTCCGCACCGACAATGCCCCGCCGCGAGACATCCCTCCGCCGCTTCCCGTACTTGGTGATCCAGTGCGTCTCGTGCGCCATCGCCAAGTCCCGGTGGGCATCCAGCATCCGCTCAAGCATTGTTGTTCCTGAACGCGGGCAGCCAACAACAAACACCAAAGGGCACGCGGCTTGATCAGACGCCGGACGCTGTTGGGCAACAGCGCGAGACGAAGCAACATTGATGACGGGTTGCTGCACTTCCTTCTCGATACAGGGTGCCGTTCCGATCGTTGTGAGAATCCTGCGGGCCAGCCCCGACCACTTCGGCCAGAACGCATAGAGCACCGCGAGCCGCAGCCGGGTCGCATCGAGGTAAGCCGCGATTCGTGCTGCGTCCTCGCGGACCCGCTCATTCCCATACGCGTGAAGGAACGCACGCGCCCCGCCCATTGCTGCATCTGCGTTGCAGAATCCCTGCAAGCATCGGAGTTCCAGGTGCCCCAGCATGTTGGCGACATCGAGCGCGGGCTCGCCGGCTGCAAGCGTGTCAAAGTCCAGAATACCAACGCGGCCGGTGGGGCCGATCACGATCTGCTTGTCGTAGAAATCACGGTGAACAACGGTCTCTCGGCCCGGCGTCTCTCGCAATGCATCAAACACGCTAAGCGCCGCTGAGGACAACGCCTCGCTCAACTCCGGGAGAAATGCCCGAGCGCAGGAGAGCCTCTCCTCCAACATGCCAATCTCGGCACCCGCGTCGTGAACATCCATCCACGCCGGCGGCTTCTGGTGCATCACTCGCAACGCCCGCCCCGCTTCAGCACACGCCGAGACAAGAGCAGCATCGCTACTCGCCGGAATATCAGCCATGCAGGTACCCTGCAACTCGCGGGTGAGCAGCACGCCCGACTCCTCATCGGCATCCTCAATCACTGCGATATCAAACGCCCGATTGTTCATGCGCTCCATGAGCCCGTACAATTTCATAATCTTCCCGAGCCGGGATGGACGCAACACCTTCGCGAAGTGCGCCACGCCGTTGCCTTGCAACCTTATAACCGCACGCCGACCCGGACGGTGCGATACAAGGGACGCGTCAGGCCGCTGCAGCAACTGCTCCAAGGCAGGGAGTTTGGGATCCGCCCCATTCGGTTGGAGAGCAAGAAGGACGCCCCCTGACCGAACCAACAGCCCGCCGACGCTCTCGAGCTTCTGCCCGAGCTTCTGTGTTTCCTTCTCGTCGGCGTACCACATCGCGGGCACGGATATCCCCGCAGCATCCGTATACTGCATCGCCAGCGACGACTCGTGCCGCGGCCAAACTCTGCGCAGATGCAACGGGCTGTCTAGTCCGTGCGCCACGGCTTCGGCCGCGGGCAGCACCACTTTGGAGGGCAGCGGGCTACACATCGAGAGTCTCCGTCTGCATGACTCGATCGGCATGATCTAACAACGCCGCCACGCGAGCGGGCCACGCCTTGACCCGCAAGCGGAACGGCTCCGGCGCTCTCATAAGAAGCGCTCCTGCAGTGAATACTCGCACCCCAACGGGATCCTCAAACCCCATCGCCCGCCAGTACGCCGCGGCGAGCTCGTTCGCGATGGCAGTCGCCCGAACGAACGGCACCCGGCCTTCCGTCGCAAGCGCGAGCAATCCGGCAGCGAAGGAACCAATGTCCATGCTTGGGTTGCCGTAGGCGGCACGATCAAAGTCCAACACCGTAACACCATCGCTGTGTACAACAACCTGGTCCGCGGAAAAATCACCGTGCACAACCTGCGACCGCCAGTTCAACTCGAGCACCGCACCCTGCACCGTGTCGCGCAGCTCTGCAGCCCGAACGCCGAGATCCGGATCGACCGCGGCAACCGCATCGCATGCCGCCGCCACACCACGGCAATAGTCGCTCGCCGAGTACATCGCGTTCAGTCGCGGACGTTGCCGGTGCAGAGTCGCAAGGGCGCCAGCGACATGCTCGAGCAATGGACCCGGATCATCATTGCCGCAGAGCATGTCCTCGAGTAGCTGCCCGTCGACCCACCGGTGCGCCAGCGCACTATACCGTTTCGAGTCCCCGACCACTCGCGGCACGCGGAGATCGCCCTGATCCTTGAACGCCCACGCCCGCTGTCGAATGTCCTCGTACTGCGCCTCGGGATACAACCGGAGTACAACCGCCTCGCCATTCCCGTTTTCGAGCTTTCCAACAAAGCGGCGTTCGGGCTTGTATCGAAGTGTTGTCGCCAAAACGCCGTGCAGATGGGGGCTGGCCGGGAGAATCCGCCGCATCCGAGGCGGCGTCCGCTCGCCCTCATACAACTTTCGAAGAGATCTAATCTCGTAATCGTTCGGATACGCAAAGATGGCAATGCCGTCTTCTGGAACTGTGTGCAACCCGGCACCCAACGCACCTCGCACCTCCATCTTCAGACGAGCGTTGGCGACCTTGACTATCTGATCCTCCGCGTGACACCTCGCATACACCCCTGTGTGGGTGTCGCCAACCTGCACAGAGTACGCGACGAGGCAGCTCTTGTGCGGCTTATATCGCACATAACGTGCCTGCACCGACCGAATATCGTGTTCCGGACACAACACCCGCAGTGTCGCGAGAAATGCATCCTCGTCGAGCAGGGTCGCGAGCCCCCGCAACCCGGCATCGTGCCGGACAAGATTGGTATCGGCTTTCCTAAGCATCGATGCTCTCATACTCCGCGGACTCGTCCGAATGCAGATTGTGAACCCGGGCATACGCGCCATTTGCAGCAAGGAGCGCCGCGTGGCTTCCACGCTCTACGATCTCGCCGCCGGCCATATACACAATCTGGTCGGCGTTCGTGACCGCACGAAGATCATGCGTGATAATGAAACAGACCCGATTCTTGGAGAGACCCCGGACCGCCATCCCGATCATCTCCGCGCTCTCACGATCCAGGCTCGCCGTGGGTTCATCGAGCACGATGATCGGCGCATTACGAACAACCGCTCGCGCGATCGCGATGCGCTGACGCTGACCCTGGCTCAGCGTGCAGCCGCGCTCACCGACCGGTGTGTCGTAGCCGCCTGGAAGGGCACTGATAAACTCATGAGCACACGCGACAGTCGCGGCCTCGACGATCTGCTCATCAGTTATGTCCTTTCTTCCGAAGGTAATATTTTCCCCGATGCTCGCGGCAAAGAGCGTTGATTCCTGCGGCACCACCGCAACCCGGCTCCTCCACGATGCCACCCGGAACTCACGAATATCCATCCCGTCTGCCGTAATACGACCGTCTACCGGGTCGTAGAGCCGGAGGAGAAGACTCATCAGCGTGGACTTCCCAGCCCCGGAGGGACCCACGATTGCGACGACCGCGCCGGCGCGCGCTTCGAGCGTGAGATTACTGATCGCAAGCTTGCCCGGCTCATACGCAAACCGAACGTTCTCAAACGCGACCCGAGCAATCTGCGTCGGTGCGTCCACGGCGTGTGGGACGTCCTCGATCGCGGGTGCGGTGTCGAGAAGCTCCACGATCCGCTCGGCCGACGCGAGCGCTTTGGCGGTCCGGCCCGAGTACTTCGCCACATTCCGGATCGGCCGGGTCATGTTCTTGTGGTAGAAAAAGAACACCAGCAACGTAGTAACCTGCAGTTCACCCTGCATCACGAGGCGAGCGCCGTACCACAGCATGATCGCGGTGCCCAACGCGATGAACACATCGGCCGCACCGAGAAGCTGAGCCGAGAGCCGCTTGCCCTTCACACCCTCCTTGAGGCTCGACATGTTGCGGGCACCAAACCGGGTGTTGTGGGTATCCTCGCCACCGAGCGACTGCACGACCCCGATCGAGCCGATGGCTTCGGTCGCGATTGCTCCCATCTCGCCGTGGCGTTCACGTTCTCGCCGGGCGGTAGATCGGATTTTCTTCCCGATCCGCTGCGTCGAGAACCAGAACAAAGGTAACACCGCAAACGCGACAAGCGCGAGGCGCCACTCGATGAACAGCATCACTACCGCGACACCAACTACCGTCAGCAGATGCGCCACCAGCGGCAGGACCGCAGTTGACACAACCTCCTGCAGGCGACCGATGTCGCTGGTCAGCCTGGTAGCGATATCGCCCGCCCGGCGCCGATTATAAAATGAAAGCGACAGCCGTTGGATATGCGCGAAGAGATCCGCACGAACGTCGGTAAGGACAAGGTTGCCTGCGAGCGCAAATCCGACCCGCCGCATGTACGCCGCCCCCGCCCGGGCCGCGACGATCAGGACCAGTGCAATCGCACACACCGTCAGCACCGTCATCGGCGCCAACCTGTCAAGCACCGGCACGCCTGTTGTTGATGCGCCGGTCTTGTGCAGCGCCGCGTCAAAGATAAACTTCAACGGCCAGGGCTCGAGCAGCCGCAGGGCGATCTCCGCGAACATTGCAAACGAGGACCCGCCGATGATCTTCCAACGCGTTCGCATATAAGGAAAGAACCGTCTCACCACAGCGGCCGCGGGGATATGCTCTTTGTCGCTGTTCTCGTCCTGTGTCATACCGCAGCCCCCCCGCGATTCGTCGCCCGCGCGAGGATGCTCTCGGCAACGAGTTCCCACTTGTGTTCCTGCTCTGCCGTCTGTCGCGCCCGCTCGCCGAGTCGTTCACGCAGCGCGGCGTTTGTCGCAAGCCGACGCAACGCGGCGCACAGCCCGTCAACGTCATCCGGCTCGAACAGCACCCCGGTCTTGCCGTCGAGAATAACCTCCTGAACCTGCCCGCATGCGCTCGCCACGATCGCCAGGCCCGCCGCCATATATTCAAAGAGCTTGAGCGGCGAAAAGTAGAACGACTCAAGCCGCGGATAGGGCGCGACCGCGATATCCATCGAAGCCAAAAGCCCCGGCACACGATCCGGCGTCACCGACCCGGCCAGCACAACCGCCGCGGCCGCCTCTTTACAATCTTCCTCAATGCGCTCGAGCATCGGCCCGTCACCAACAATGAGTAACCGTACCGGCAGCCCCTCTTTCCAGAGACGAAGAAACGCCGCAACCAGCCGCTCCACCCCGTGCCAGGGCCGCAGCGATCCGACAAACCCGATGGTCACAATGCCCGCGTCTGCGGGGAGTTCCTTTGCAACATGCGATCCGAACCGTGCTGTATCCACACCGTTTGGCACAGCGTGAACTCGCTCGGGGCACGCGACCCGGTCGCGGAGCCACGCCGCGAGTGGCGCCGAGACCGCCAGCAACGATCCGGCGCTGTCCCAACACCGCTGCGCAGCTGCTTCTGCTTCCTCGACCATGTGCAGTTTTCGGTATCGGGCTTGCTCGTCAACCAACGGCGCATTCACCTCGAGCACGCCCGGCAGGCCCGCGCTCGCCGCGTACTCCATCGCGGCATACGACCACAGCGCGTGCCGCTCGTACACCATGTCCAACTCGGGCTCAGCCGCCAGCGCGTCCCGGAGCGCGACGTTGGCATCAAGCAGAAACCGCTCACGTTCCTGGGTCTGTCCGCTCGGCGCCCGGTCGAGCCGGCGCAGTGCGACTGACTCGAGCCCGCGCGGGGTATCTCCTCCAACACGCCGCGCAAACAGCACAACCTCGACGCCCTTGGCAATCAGCGCACGCAGCACCTCCTGGACGTGGATCGACCCGCCCTTGCTCCCGTACACGGGCACGCCGGGATCGGTACAGACGTACGCCAGCCGCATCACACCACCCCCGTCACGCCCGCGGCCCGGAAAACCTCGCGGATCTGCACCGTGTTCCGCGTGAGATCAAACGAATCCTCGATCAACACCCGCGCCTGCTTTGCGAATCCTGCCGCCAGCGCCGGGGCATCGAGCACCCGCCCAAGAGCGCCGGCAAGAGCCTGCGGGTCCCGCTCGGGAACAAGCAACCCGGTCTCCCCGTCGCGCACCACCTCCGGTATCCCCGTCACCGGCGTCGACACACAGGGCGTCCCCAATGCCATCGCTTCGAGCAGCACCGTCGGCAGCCCGTCGCGGTTGCCATCGTTGCCGACGACGCACGGTGCGGCAAACACTGCCGCGTCTGTTATCAGCGATATAACATCCTCTCGCGACAGTGCGCCGGCGAGCTCGACACAGTCCCCAAGATCGAGCTCCCCACGCAATGTCGCGAGCGAATCCGCCTCTTCACCGTCGCCCACGATCACACAACGAAACTCACGGCCGGCGTCTCGCATCAAAGCGCAAGCTCGCAAAAGATCGTCAAACCCCTTCTTCTCGACAAGCCGTCCCACGCCGAGGATAAGGCCAGCAGTGCGCGGCCGATCGCAAAACGGAAAGCACCCAAGATCGAGCCCGTTGTACACCTTGTGCACCGGGCACGCATCAGCCCCCAGCACCCCCGCCAGATGCCTGACATTGAAATCGCTCACCGTCACAAGCCCGGCCGCGTCGCGAGCCATGCGGCACAGCCTTGCCTGGTCCACCGACTCGTGAAAGATGTCCTTTGCGTGAGCTGTGAACGTGTACCGCACCCCCGCCTGCGCCGCAGCCAGCCGCGCCGTCACCGTGGCTTCGGTCGCAAAGTGAGCGTGCAGATGCGTGATTCCCCGCTCGCGTACCGCCTGGGCGACTTGCCCGGCAAGCCACAACGACCACGGACGCTTCGCGTCCCGATAGTTGAAAACTCGCTCTTCCGGATCAAGAAACATCTCGGCGTCGCGCATCGCCCTTGCGAACGCGTGAAGCTCAACAGGCTCCTCGGTCAGGTACGTCACGCGAGCCTTCACACGCGAAACATCGGCGTGCTGCGGCCCGGACTCGGCGGGCCGAAGCGAAAAAATCTCAACCTCGAGACCCGCAGCCTCGTGCGCCAGGATCTCGTTCAGAATGAACGTCTCCGACAAACGCGGATATCTCTTGAGCACATAGCCCACACGGTCAGACATGCCGAGCACCCTTCCCGTTCCGGACCACGATTCCCGGGAACTCGGACGAATCGCCACGACCCGCACGCAGCTCGTCAAGCAGGCTCGGGAGCCGGCTCAGGCCGCGGAAATCGAGCACCGTTTCTGCCGGACGCACAGGCGCATCCCCGCTGCACATCCACGCCGAAAGCGAATCACCGTCGAGCTGATCGGGATGCAGCATGTCAAGCAAGCCCAACTCGGCGAACCGCTCGGCACGGATGATCTGCTCACGCCGAGGTGTCACCCGAGGCACGATCAACGCCCGCTTCTGCAACGCGAGCACCTCGCACACCGAGTTGTACCCGCCCATGCTGATCACACGATCGGCACAGCACAAAAGCGGCTCGGGATCGGTCACAAACTCGATCAGCCGCATATCGGGGCGGTTCGCAACCATCGCGTTGAGCAACGCCCGGTCTTCGCCGTCCATCAACGGCCCCGTCACAAGCACGCCCCCGCTCCCCGCGGGGAGCTCGGACTGCAAGAAACTCAGCGCCAAAGGCAACCCGTCACGCCCGCCACCGATCGAGCACAGCGTCAGCGAGCCGCCCGGGACATCCATGATCTCCGAGAGCGACGGCGACTGCTGCGGCCGAGAACACGAAGCGCTCACCGCCTCGTCCCTCGGGTTCAGATACCCCGTGTAACGGATCTTGGCCGCGATGTCGGCCGGGATCGAATACTCCTCTTCGATCGCGTACACGTCCCGGTCGCCGTACACCCAGACCCGGTCGTAATACTCGCGGATCACCCCGATCGTGTTGTCGCGAGCCCACTCACGCCGAACGGTTTCCGGCTCATCAAGAATGTCGCGGATACCCACCACCAGCCGCGCCCGCGTGTGCTTCTTCAGCCACGCCAGCGACGGCGCCAACTCGCCCAGCACGCCCAGCGGGAGTTTGTCAACAATGAGCACGTCGGGCCGGTACGACCGGATCGCGCTGAGAATCAGATCGCTCCGCAACGAGATCAAATCGTCGGTCTCGATGCCCAGCGAACGGGTTTCGTACTTCCCCGCCGCGTCCTTGCCGAGCGACGGCAGCGTCACACAATCGACACCCTCGGGCAATCCAAACGTCGCCGTCTCGCGCAGCCCCGAAAGCAAAAGGATGCTCGGCGCCGGCTCGATCGCAGACAACGATCGGCTGATCAGCAGATTGCGACGCAGGTGCCCAAGCCCCTGCGCATCGTGCGAATAGAACGCGATCCGCAGCGGAGAAGAGCCCCGCGATCCCTCGCCGTTCAGCGACTCGGCGAGATCAAGCCCGCGAACAAGTTCATCCTCAAAGAACATCATGGGAAATCACCCGAGAGCCAAGACGTCTTGGCCTGTACATATGGATTGACGACAGCGTGAGAGAGAACCCCGCACACCTACAACAAGCCCCGCTCGGGAGAACCCCGCCGGCCTGAAACACTGCAAAAACTTGTCACAGTCCTGACACATACTTCACGAGACTGCAACATTGATGCCAGCACAGAAATGTGCCTTTACGACCCTTTGCAGGGGCCTCTTGGCCTGTACTGGCCACCCGAGCGGTGGTTGGAAGCCAGGTCCCCGAAACGTCAGCTCCCGTCCTCACCCACCTCGCGGCTCCACCACGCTTCACACGCCGCCGCGACCTCGGAAACCTCCGCCGAGATCGAATCGCAACTCGGCGGATACCCCATATCGGCAAGCTCCTTGCCCGCGAGAGCCTCGAAAAGCTCACGCTCCCGCGCCGACATCTGCGTCCGCCAGTCGCGCACGCCCCGAGTCGGAGGCAGCCACGCCGCCTTGGCGCTCAGCCCGGGCTCGTGGCGGGTACGCCCCTGGTGGTATTCCAGCATCGCCGCGTCGAACGGCAACCCGAGAAACTCGGCCATCTCCCGCAACGATGCCTCCGGGTCCTCCACCAGCCGCTCGTAGTTGAACTCACGGTACCTGTCCGTCGGCAACGCCCGCCCCTGCGCGCACCCGAGCCGAATATCCCGCCTCCACCACAGCGCCCCGATCGCGATCGGCTCCTCTTTCCACAGCTCCAGCTTCGCCGCCCCCTTGCCCCAGTCCTTGATCGACAACGCCACATCCCGACCGTCACGCACCAGGTGCACAAACCGCGCCCAAGGCAACAACGCGTGCAGCCGTTCCAGATGACGGCAGTACCCCGGGCTCTTCTCCCCGGCCAGCGGTTTGTCCTGCGATGCCGCCAGCTCGTCGTACACCGCCGAGACAAACTCGCTGTAACGCCCCCCGCGCTCCACCGCCCGCGCGACCGCCGCGTCGGAAAGCCCCAGCCGCGAAAACCGCGGGTGTGTACACGCCGTTTCGATGACTTTCTGCGACAGCGGCGGGTCAAACCCCACCGGCTCACCCTTGATCGCCCGCGTGATAAACAGCGAGTCGTACGCGCACGTCAGCGACGGGTGCGCATCGAGCATCCGCTGCAACATCGTCGTCCCCGAACGCTGGCACCCCACCACAAACATGTACGGGTTGTGCCGCCCCGCCTTCCCCCGAGGGGCCGCGCCATGGTCCGAGAAAGATTCAGCTACCGCCTCGGATTTCAACGCACTTCTCCCTCAGCAAAGACAAAGGGCACCCGAAGAACCACGGGGGCTCAGACACCGGATCGCGCTCCGCACACAACGATCGCCCTCTCCACCATGCAATCGCCGTGCCGAGGCCCTTCACCCGCGGGGAGAATCCTTAAGCACAGCTGCCGCAAGGCCCGTCCCTGTCGTGTGGCTCTCTCTGGCCACTGCACACGCCACCCTGGCGAGTTCTGGCCAGATCGCCCCGCATCATTGTGCTCGTTGTCCTGGTGGTTGGTGTCCCCTCGCTCGCGCGAGGGGCTCTAAAATAAGATAGGGAATCGCGGGATCATGAGAGCCCAGGAGAGCCCAGAGATGTGTGGTAGAGCCCCTCGCGCAAGCGAGGGGACAAGGCAACACCCGCAAAGATGGTAAAGCTCAACAAAGACCCCTCAACCATAAAGCACGATTCCGCACGATGCGCTATGCCGCTATCAAGAAGGAATCAGAGCCCCGGCAACGGCCCGGTCGAATCGCCAAAGCTCGCCACGTCGCACCCCATCCGCTCGAGCAGCGCCACGTACAGATCACACATCGGCGTCTCCTTCGGGTAGTGCAGCAGCCGCCCGGTGTGCATCGTCCCGCCGCCGCCCCCCGCCAGCACGATCGGCAGGTTCTCGTGGTTGTGGATGTTCCCGTCACTGATCCCGCTGCCGTGCATGATGATGCAGTTGTCCAGCAGCGAGCCCCGCCCCTCGGGCGTCGCGGCCATGCGTTCGAGAAACGCCGCGAACCGCTCGACATAGAACCGGTCGATCCGGCGGATCTTCTCGACCATCCCCTCGTTGTGCTGGTGGTGCGAAAGCTCGTGGTGCCCCTCGCTCACACCGATCTCCGCAAGCGAACGGTTGCTGCCCCCGACCCCCACCATAAACGTCGCGATCCGCGTCGAGTCGGTCTGGAACGCCAGCAGCATCATGTCGTACATCAGGTCGATGTGCTCGCTGAGCTTCCGCGGGATCCCAACCGGCGCGTCATAGTCGGGCAACGGCTCGTCGCCGGTCTCGGTCATCGCGTGCTGAATCCTTCGCTCGATCTCGCGGACCGAGGTCTGAAACTCGTCGAGCTTCTGCCGATCGGCCACACCGAGTCGGCGCTCCAGCCGTTCGGCATCCGTCGAAACATAATCGAGCACGCTCGACCGCCGCCGCATCCGGTCCCGCCGCTCGGCCTTGCCCGTCGCGTCGCCGAACAACCGCTCGAAGACCACCGCCGGATCGACCGACTTGGGCACCGGCGTGTTCTCGTCCCGCCACGCGACATTGGACGTGTACGCGCACGAATACCCCGAGTCGCAGTTGCCCGCCGGGCGGCTGTTCTCACACCCGATCTCAAGCGACGGCAGCCGGGTCTGGTGCCCGATCTGTTGGGCGGCAAACTGGTCAACACTCACCCCGAGATTGATATCGTTCCCCGAGGTCTTGCGCGCCTGCCGCCCGGTCAGAAAGGTCGCCGACGAACGGGCGTGGTCGCCCGGCCCGTCGCCGTTTGAGCGGGCTTTGTCGAGCGTCAGCCCGGTCACGATGTTGATGTGCTTGCGCACGCGCTCCAAGGGCGAGAGCGTGGGTGAGAGCCGAAAGTCCCGCCCCTCGCCCTCAGGAAGCCAGTGCGGATAGTTCACGCCGTTGGGCGTAAAGATGAACGCCGTACGCAGAGGAGCTGCGCCCGCCTCTCCAGACGCCCCGAGCACGCCCCCCGCCGCCCGCGCCACCGACGACACGCCCCCCATCGCTTCAAGCCAGGGCAACGCCATCGACACCCCAAGCCCGCGCAGCACAGCACGCCGCGAGATCCCCCCGGCCCGCCCGGTCACAAAGTGTGCCGCGGGTGCCGGGTTCGACTTCGACGGGTTTCCCTTCGATGTGTTCGATTTTTTCATCACTCGCTCTGCTCCATTGCTCTGCCCCGGCAAGACCGGAACGCCGCGCTCGACACCACGCCCTCGATCAGCGCCCCGAACGTGTCGCCGCGCGCCCCCATTTCCTCGACCACCCGCCGCACCGTCGGCCGATCGAACGGCTCGAGCCCGCGCCCGAGCGCATAGGTCAGCACCTGCCTGGTCAGATTCTCCACGAAATCGTCCGCCCGTGCCAGCACAATCTCGCGGAGTTCGACCGGACCCGAAAACCGCACCCCCCCGGGCAGCTCGCCCGAAGCATCAATCGGCACGCCGTACTCGCGCTCCCGCCACCGCCCGATTGCGTCGAAGTTCTCCATCGAAAGCCCGATCGGGTCCATCCGCCGATGGCAGGTGATGCACGTCGGATTCGTCAGGTGCGCAGCCAGTTTCTGCCGGGGGGTCGCGTCCTCGGGCAGTGCAGCCGCCGACTGTTCGAGCCGCGGAATATTCGCCGGCGGCGGCGGCGGCCTGGCGCCCAGCACCTGATCGAGCACATACAGCCCGCGCTTCACCGGGCTCGTCCGCGTCGGGTTGCTCGTCACCGTCAGCACCGCACCCAGCGTCAAAATCCCCCCCCGAGGCGATTCAGCATCGAGCGACACCCGCCGAAAGTCCTCCCCCTCCACGCCGGGAATCCCGTAGTGCGCCGCGAGGTCCGCGTTCAAAAACGTCTCCCGGCCTCGGATCAGTTCGAGCACACTCCGCTCGCTCCGCACCACATCACCAAAGAACATCACCGCCTCGGTACGCAGGTCGTCACCAAGCTCTGCTGAATACGCCGGGAACACCGCCGGATCGAAATCCATCCGGTCCAGATTGCGCAGCAACAACCACTGCCCGGCAAAGTTCTCAATAAAGGCATCGGCCCGCGGGTCGGCAAGCATCCGCCGCGCCTGCGCGCGCAGCACACCATCATCAACGAGCTTGCCTTGTTTTGCAACCGCGAGCAACTCCGCATCGGGCAAACTGCTCCACAAAAAGTACGACAACCGGCTCGCCAGCTCGTAGCCGCTCAGCGTGTAGACATGCGACGCATCGTCGCTGTGCCGATTCGCAATCGAGCGGTACAAAAAATTTGGCGACACAAGCACCGCGCTGAGCACCACCCGCACCGCCTCTTCGTAGGTATCGCCCGCCCCGCGCGAGTCCTCATAGAGCTTCATCAACCGACGAAACTCTTCATCCCGCAGCGGCCTGCGAAACGCGCTCGCCGCAAACCGAGAGATCACCTTGCGCGCCACCACACGTTCCGCCGCCCCGTTCGCGCCCTCGCCCGGCCGCACAAACATCACCGTGCCGTACGCCTCGGGACGCTCGAGCCCCTCCTCATCCAACGGCCCGGCCAGCGACACCGCCTCGATCGCCATGTTCCGGTCCGCGACGTTGGGCACCCAGTAGTCGTTGGTAAACGCCCCCGAGATCCGCCGCGGCCCGGCCTCGAGCCGCACCCGAACCCGGCACGCCTGCACATCCCCTCGCTCGGCTCCGACAAAGAACTCCCCCACCTCGCGCCCATCGACACGCACGCTCAACCGAGGCAACTCGTCGCCGCCCGGCGTGCCCCACGCCTCGACAATCACCTCGTACTCACCAGTCAACGGCACCTCAACAGCCGCCGTCACCTCGGCATTTGTCGTCAGAAAGTACCCCCCGGCACTCAAGGGTCGGCTCTCCCGCGAGACCTCCAGCGGGTGCAGATTCCGCGGCTCGTCGCCCACCGCCACCACCGGACCCAGCCCGATCTCGATCGCCCGCTCGGCCGCGTCAAGATACAGCTCGAGCTGCAACGTCGACATGCTCAGCACGTCCGCGTTGTTGTCAAAGCCGTAGCCCGTCCCGTCCGGAGGCAACCGCGCCGCGAGATCGATCGAATCCGGATCAACCCCCAGCAGGTCCCGCAGCGTGTTGCGATACTCGGCCTTGTTGAGCCGATGGATCGTGAACCACCCCGGGTCGATCTCCCCGTCGGGCGGCGTGTACCGCAGCACGTCGTCGATCCACTGCACGATCGTCAGCCGCTCGAGCTCGGTCGGCTGGGGCTCGTCTTCCGGGGGCATGTCCCCGAAGTGGACCATCTCCCGCGCGACCTTCCAGTCCTCAGCGATCGCAAGAAAGTCCGCGATCGTCTCGACACCCTCAAAGCGGATGTCAGACTTGGACTTGCGATAGCCGTGACACCCAAAGCAGTGCTGCTCCATGATCGGGGCGACGTTCTCCGCGAAGCGCTGTTCGAGCACCCGCCCCAGCACGTCCGGCCCGGAAGGCTCAGAATCCCCACCCCCGGGCTGCCCCGCCGCAAACCACCCACCCGCCGAGAGCAGGCCAACCCCAGCAATCACACCCAATCGTCTCCAGAACATCCCGCCTCCGTGCCGCCCTCTGCAATATCCCGGGCCCCGTCGCCCGGCTCATCAAGAACACGCCACACCATACCACAACTCCCCGCCGCCCAGAGCGCCAATCCGGGGGTAGGCTTTGCCATGCAGACCCATACCCGATTCGGCACACTCGTTCTCGCCCTCGTAGCGGTCCTCGTCCCGGCGCTGGCCGCCCACGCCCAGTCCCAGCTCTACGTCAACGCCAACATCTACACCCTCGACCCCGACAACCCCCGCGCCGAGACGATGCTGGTGGACAACGGGCTCGTCACCGCGATCGGGTCGAGCGAGCAGGTCCGCACCGCGATGCGCGAGCAGGGCGTCCGTGTTTACGAAAAGTTTGACCTTGAGGGTCGCACCGTCATCCCCGGCCTCATCGACGCCCACGGCCACATGATCAGCCTGGGGGCGCTCGGCCTGGGGCTGCTCGACCTCCGGGCGGCGACCTCCTTCGACGACGTCATCAACATCGTCCGCGACCGGGCCGGCCGCGCCCCCGCCGGCACCTGGATCGTCGGCCGCGGCTGGGACAACGAGTCCTGGCCGGAGACCGACCTCCCCCACCATCGGCTGCTCTCTGAGGCCGTCCCCGACCACCCCGTCTGGCTCTCGCGGGTCGACGGGCACGCCGGGCTCGCCAACGACCGCGCCATGCAGGCCGCCGGGGTGAGCGGCTCGACAGTCTCCCCCGCCGGCGGCGAGATGCTCCTGGACCACCTCGGCGAGCCCACCGGCGTCTTTGTCGATGCCGCCATGTCGCTCATCGCAAGCCACCTCCCTTCCGGCCTCACCCCCGACGCCGAGGCGTGCATTCTCAAGGCCCAGGAGATGTGCCTGGCCGTCGGGCTCACCGCCGTCCACGACGCGGGCGTCTCGCCCGAGGAGATCGCCGTCTACCGCAGGCTCGAGGCCGAGGGCAGGCTCAAGATCCGCATCTACGCCATGCTCCACGGCCGCGACGCCCCCGAGTACTTCGAGACCTACGGCCCTTACGACAACTTCAAGCTCAGCATCTACGCCGCCAAGGCGTATATGGACGGCGCCATGGGTTCGCGGGGTGCCTGGCTGCTCGAGCCCTATGCCGACCGCCCTGCTGCCCCCGACGCGGGGAGCGATAGCCCCGACGGCACCCCCTACACCGGCCTCGCGACAACCACCCCCGCCGAGATCGAGGCCCTCGCCGTCCACGCCTTCAACCACGCCTACCAGCTCAACACCCACGCCATCGGCGACCGGGCCAACCGCGAGGTCCTCGACGCCTACGCCCGTGCCCTCGAGTCCACCAAAGACACCCGCCCGCCGCAGACCCTCCCCCGCCATCGGATCGAGCACGCCCAGCTGCTCCATCCCGACGACATCCCCCGCTTTGCCGGGCTTGGTGTCGTGGCGTCGATGCAGCCCACCCACGCCACCAGCGACATGCGTTGGGTTGACGCCCGCGTCGGCCCCGCCCGCGCCGCGGGCGCCTACGCCTGGGCCTCGCTGCTCAAGTCCGGCGCCCACCTGGCGTTGGGGTCCGACTTCCCCGTCGAGAGCCACAACCCCTTTCTCGGGATTTTCGCCGCTGTCACCCGGCAGAACCCCGACGGCATCCCCGCGGGCGGCTGGCACCCCGAGCAGCGGCTCACCCGTGAGGAGGCCCTCCGCGGCTTTACCATCGGCGCGGCCTACGCGGCGTTCTGGGAGGACCGTGCCGGCACGCTCGAGCCCGGCAAGCTCGCAGATTTCGTCGTGCTTGACCGCGACATCATGACCTGCGACGCCGCGGACATCCCCGGCACCAAGGTCCTCTGGACCATCAGCGCCGGCGAGGTGCTTTACAAGGCCCGCTGAGCCCCCCGCATCCTGAAAGGACACCTCCTCATGGCCTCCACGCCCACCGCAATCGTCCTTGGCGCCGGCATGGTCGGCAGCGTCATGGCGGTCGACCTCGCCACCGGCACCGGCAGCACCGATGCTCTTGCCGTCACCATCGCCGACAGCCGTCCCGAGGCGCTCGAAAGGGCCAGGGCCCGCGCCGCCGCCGCCGGGTGCTCGATCGACACCATCGAGGCCGACCTGGCCGACCCCGCCGTGCTGCGCAACGCCATCGAGCCCTTCGACATCGTGCTCGGCGCGCTGGCCAGCAGCATCGGGTTTGCGACCCTCCGCACCGTCATCGAGGCGGGCAAGGACTACTGCGACATTTCCTTCATGCCCGAAGACGCGATAGACCTCGACGCGCTGGCCAGGAAGCACGACGTCACCGCGATCGTCGATTGCGGCGTGGCGCCGGGCATGAGCAACCTGCTCGCCGCCCGCGGCGTGGCGATGCTCGACCGCGCCGACTCGATTGAGATCTACGTCGGGGGGCTGCCCCGCGAGCGGCGCCGGCCTTTTGAGTACAAAGCCGGGTTCTCCCCCGCCGACGTGATCGAGGAGTACACCCGCCCCGCGCGGATCGTCGAGGGCGGCGAGATCGTCGTCCGCCCGGCGCTCTCTGAGCCCGAGCTCATGGACTTCGCCGGCGTCGGCACGCTCGAGTCCTTCAACACCGACGGCCTGCGCTCTCTCGCCTACACCATGAAAGTCCCCGACATGAAGGAGAAAACCCTCCGCTACCCCGGGCACATCGAGCTCATGCGGGTTTTCCGCGAGACCGGGCTCTTCGGGCACGACGAGATCGAGGTCGGCGGCACGCGGGATGGCGCTCCCGGCGTCCGGGTCAAGCCGATCGACGTGATAAGTAAACTGATGTTCCCCAAGTGGACCTACGAGCCCGACGAGGAGGACCTGACCGTCATGCGGATCGTCGTCGAGGGCGAGCCCCCCGCGGGCCACGGCCGGGGCGCCGCGGCGGGCGGCGATGGGGGTCGCCGCGTTCGCCACCCCGGACGCCGGGAGCGACATACCTGGGACCTGCTCGACTTCTACGACAAGAAGACCCGCGCCACCAGCATGTCCCGCACCACGGCGATCCCCTGCACGATCATGGCGCGGCTGGTGGCCGCAGGTTCGCTCAGGCAGCCGGGCGTCAACCCCCCCGAGCTGCTCGGCGCAGACGAACACCTCGTCGAGCACGTCCTCGCCGAGCACCGCGCCCGGGGGATCGAGTACCACCACCGGGTCGAGACGATCGGCTAGCGTCGCGCCGCCGGCGGCCTCCCCCCACCCCCCATCCGCCCCGAGGCGGGCCGCGGCCCCGGACGCGCACCACCCGCCCCCCCCGCGCGGCTATCGGGCGTTGCGAGACGATGTTTCATCGGCGCACGGTCGTGTTGCATGGCTTCACGACGACCGTACAGCCGCGCACGGTCGTGTTGCATGGCTTCACGACGACCGTACAGCCGCGCGCAGTCGTGTTGCATGGCTTCACAACCACCGTACAGCCGCGCACGACGGCCTGTAGGCGGCCGGGAACGCCCCTCGGGCACGCTCCTGGGGCTCTTGGACGTGCTCCCGGTCCTCCCGGCCGCACTCCGGGCAGGGCACGCCGCCCGGCACCCCCGCCAGGTCGTACCGGCACCCCGGACACTGCCCCTCCCGCACCCGCCGGTGCCACCGCCACCAGTCCAGCCCGCCCAGCACCAGCAGCCCGGCCGCGACCACCATCCCCACGTTGAGCAGCAGCCCCGGCCAGATAGGCCGCAACGGCACCTCCCAGCTCCCAAGCCGGACAAAGCCGGGCGAGGAGGTCGCGCCGCTGGGCGTCAGCATCGAGTTGACGCCCCGGTCCACCATGCCGTTGTAGAGACGGTCCCCCGAGAAGCTGCGGAACGGGAAGCCGACGCCGAGGCGGGT
>JAUZRR010000016.1 GCA_030950285.1 Planctomycetota bacterium
ACAGCCACAAGGGTTAGGCAAGGCCAGGCGTGCCAAGTCAGACCCCGGCAGACGGCCTCGCTCAAATCGGGGTGAGAGGATTCGAACCTCCGACCTTCTGACCCCCAGTCAGACGCGCTAACCAAGCTGCGCTACACCCCGGCACCAGCCCGATGGACTGGGCACAAGGATAGACCCCCCGGCCCGCCGAGGCCACGACGACCACTCCCCAATGCCCCAGCAGCACGGCCGCGTCACCACCCTACCATCCCCCACTATGACCACGCTGCTCATCACAGGAGGCCGGGTGCTTGACCCGGCATCGGGGTTTGACCAGATCGCCGACGTCGCGATCGCGGACGGCCGGGTTGTCGAGATCGGCCCGGACCTCGCCCGCCAGCCCGCTGTGAGGGTCATCGACGCCACAGGAATGATCGTCTGCCCCGGGCTGATCGATCCGCACGTCCATCTCCGCGAGCCCGGGCAGGAGCACAAAGAGACGATCCAGACCGGCAGCCTCGCCGCGATTGCCGGCGGGTTTACCACGGTCTGCTGCATGCCCAACACGACGCCCGCGATCGACTCGCCTGAGATCGTGCGGTTCATCGCCGATCGTGCGCGCGCCGAGGCCCGCTGCCGGGTGTTCGCGGTTGCCGCAGCGACGCGGGGCAGGCAGGGCATCGAGCCGACCGAACTTCGACTGCTTGCAAAGGCCGGCGCGGTGGCGTTCAGCGACGACGGCGATGTCGTCGCATCGGCCGGGATGATGCTTGGTGTGATGCGCGAGATCGCACCACTCGGGCTCTGTTTCATGCAGCACTGCCAGGAGCCGACGCTCACCCGCGGCGCGACGATGCACGCCGGGGACGTGAGCACACGGCTCGGGCTCATCGGCTGGCCTCGGGTTGCTGAGGAACTCATCATCGAGCGCGATGTTCGACTCGTCGCTGAGAGCGGGTGCCGCTACCACGTCCAGCACTTGTCAAGCGGAGGCAGCGTCGAGATCGTGCGGCAAGCGCGGGCTGCGGGGCTGCCGGTCACCGCCGAGGCAAGCCCTCACCATCTGCTGCTGACACATGAAGCGGTCGCCGTGGGACCGGCTTCCAGCCGGTGCGAGAACCATCGCCACCTGGAAGACGGTACCGCAAAAGCACACCGGCTGGAAGCCAGTGCCACAAGCGCACACCGGCTGGAAGCCGGTGCCACGGGGTACAACACGAGCGCGAAGATGAACCCGCCCTTGCGCGAGCAGTCTGACATCGACGCGATCCGCGCCGGTGTGGCCGACGGCACGATCACCGTGCTCGCCACCGACCACGCGCCGCACACACCAGACGAAAAAGCCCAGCCCTTCGAGGACGCACCCTTCGGCATCATCGGGCTCGAGACGGCGCTGCCGCTCTACGCCGAGGCGCTGGTGCATTCCGGCGCGATCGACTGGCCACGCCTCTTGGCGCTGCTGACCATCGAGCCGGCGCGCTTGTGCAACCTCGACCGCGCGCGCAAGCAGAACGACGGCCTCGGCGAGCTGTTCGCTGGAGGCCCGGCCGACATCACGATCATCGACCCCGACGCCGAGTGGACGATCGCCGAGGACACCCTCGCGGGCAAGAGCGTCAACACCCCCTTCCTCGGCCGCACGGTCAGAGGCCGCGCCGTCGCGACAATCGTGGGCGGCGAGGTCGTGATGGAACGCGACCGCACTGTTCACGCTTTGCCGAGTGAGTGAACCGGCCTTGCCATGCTCGGCGGTTCACGGGCGGTGCCTTGTCCCCTCGCTTGCGCGAGGGGCTCTACCGGAGGGTTCTGCACATTGAGCGTAGAGCCCCTCGCACAAGCGAAGGGACAACGACCACACCCGATCCGACCACACGCGATCCGACCACACGCGATCCGACCACGCGCGATCCGACCACGCGCGATCCGATGAAACGCAAAGACACGTTCACTCCCTCGAGCACCCCGCCCACAGGTCGAGAAAGCAGATCACGTCCGCCGACGTACACCGGTTGTTGCCGGTGCAGTCTGCGCCGAACGAGCAGTGCCGCCACGCGTTGAGAAACTCGATAAAGTCGCGTGAGTCCACGATGTCGTCGCGGTTGAAATCGGCCCGGTGCCAGAGCTCCGCGTCGCGTTCGCCCCAGAACTGGAGCATCCCGCCGAGCGGATCGGGACACTGCGACAACCAATACGTGTAGCACTCGTCCGTCGGATCGTGGTAGTAATCAGTCGGGTAGTCGTCATCCATCTGACCCGCAGCTTGGAAACCGACACCGCCCGGTGTGCCCCCCGCGTCCGGCGTGCCCCACAGCATGGTCTGTGCGCACGATGCCAGCACGGTGCCGTCGTCGGTCAGAAACATGACCGCGTATGAGCCTTCAGCATCCGGAGGGAGCGTCCACCTCCCGTACGACGAAATATCCAGCCTAGTGCGGTAGTACAGGCCTGGGTTGCAATCCAGGTCGCCGAAGTCGAACAGCCAGCCTGGATAGTCGAAGGAATCGGGCTCGCACTCGTCCGGGTTGGATCGTTGCGTGAACACCGCGATCACGCACTGCTCTTCTTCGAACCCGGCACACGTCCAGGCCCACGCCAGGTCGGCCCGCCACGCGCCCTCGGAGAGGATCGTGTCGTCGGCGAGCACCATGTCGTTGGTGTAAAACGGGCTGCAGTAGGCGGTGCCAAAGAACCAGCGTCTCGACCCCATGTCGCACCCGGCAAGGTCGTCGGGCACGGCGTTGGCATCCGCGTCGCCGTAGCTGTCAAAGACGCGGTAGTCGCGGCAGACATCGTGCGGCCCGCGCGGGCTGCTGTAGGGCATCCACTCACCCACGCGCTCGAACGAACCGTCGGCGTAGACCGCCGGGGCAACCCGCAGCGGGACGACCTCGGTCCCGAGTTCGAGTTGCTGGAGCATCGGCCGCTCGGCCTGCCCGCACGCAGCGCCCGCGAGCCCCACCACGACCACCGCCGCGCCCATCGCACTCTTACGATACTGCGTCATGATTCGCCCCTTTTGTGTCTGGCAGCAACTCGCGCCGCCGCAACCGAGTGTGCCGAGCCCGCGAATGCGACCCCGGATCCAGGCCATCGCACCTCCCGCCGGCTGACTGCCAGCAGCGTGCCTCTCTCCCGCGCCACGGCCTGAAGGGGCTGCACAAGCAGCCTGTCCCTCCGTGTTCCGCGACCACCACTCGGGCAGCCCCTCAGGACTCGAGCGCGGGCGTGTCAGCCCCCCGGCAAATGCACCGGGGGCTGGCCGGGTGAGGATTCCCGTACAGAGGTGTACCGGCAGTGAATGTCCGAGTTGCAGGAAATCGGAAGAAATTCGCAACTCGTCGCAACCTCTTTGCTACAAGCGATTTATGTCGATCCGCCCATGCGTCCATCGGTGCCGTCGATATGCCGCGGGGAGGCCCCTCCTCGCGCCACGAAGTCGTCGATTTGTCCCGCGCAGCGGCCGCTCCGTCGCGCGAAGGCGTCGATTTGTGCCGCGAAGAGGCCTTCATCTCCCGCGACGAGGCCTCCCGGTGACCTGCCCTGGGAATCCTGATCTAGGTCGATCGGGAAGCTGCTATTCGAATCGGGGTCCTGGGCGGTCCGGAGATAGGTCCGCCAGGGGTCGATTGGCATGAACTGCTGTGCCGATGCGGCGCTCGGGAAGAGGGCTGCAATCAAGGCACCGCGATCATCATGCTGCTGGCGTGTGAAAGAGTTGCAGTTGACAGTCTTGGGAATGACGACATGGATATCTCCTGAAGGTTCGTCTCACTCCCCCCCTCCGGGGCTTCTTCTTGGAATTTGGGCGGCGCTGATGTATGCTGCTCTCCACAGGGAGAGGCGCAGTCGGCGGGGGCTGTCATGCGGGGGGAGAGACCCGACCACACCCTCCAGCCGACAGCCGTGGTGGGTGAGGTCTGGCTCAGAGCGTTGGCGGCCGAGGACGTGGTCTTTGCGACGCGGGAGGCGTTTCTGGGTTTCGCGGCCCGCACGATGCGGCATGTCCTGATCGATCACGCCCGCCGCCGCAACGCCATCAAACGGGGAGCGGGCAAGGTCGAGAGGCTCGGGAACCACGAACCGGGTGCCGGGGCGGCGTTGGCGTCAGCGGAGGCCGACCGGGAGGATGTCGGCTGGCTGCTGGCGTTGGAGGACGAGCTCAATCGGCTGGAAGTTCTGGATTCTGATGCCGCCCGGGTGGTGGAACTGCGCTTCTTCGGGGGGTTGACTGTCGAAGAGGCGGCGTCGGTGCTCGGCGTGAGTGGAAAGACAGTCCAGAACCGATGGGCGACAGCCAGAGCGTGGCTGAGAGGGCGGCTCGATGATGGACACGCTGACACCCGAAGAGTTTGAGTGGCTCAGCACAGTCTTCGGCGAGTTGCGCGAGGTCGGTACTGCCGAGCGAAAGTGCGCTCTGGCGAAACTCTGCACCAGTGAACCGCCCGAGATGGTTCGCACGCTCGTTGCGATGCTCGCAGCCGACGCCGACGCGGCTGAGCGCAAAGCTTCGCGTATCTCCATGTTCGAGAGCTCGCCAAGAGAAAGTACGCGACACGCTGATCGCGCGGTAGAGCACGCCACCATCGCCTTGGATGCCGAGCCCGGCAGAGTCGTGTATCAGCATCGGGTGGTTAAACAACCGCGAACCTGTGAAATCGGCCCGCAGCGGAAAAATCAGGGTGACAGGATTCGAACCTGCGACATCCTGCTCCCAAAGCAGGTGCTCTACCAAGCTGAGCTACACCCTGTCGACGCCCTCTGATTCGGACGCCGGGCAAGTGTAGCCCGGCTTGAAAAACAACGCCGGCCCGACCATTTCGGCCGAGCCGGCGCTCTCCTCCAGCGGGGCGTATCCGCGTGGAGATCCGCGATCGGTACCGCTCGCTCCCTCTCTTAGAGCGGTACCTCCTTGAACAGCACGATGCGGGGCTTGTCGCCGGGCTCGATGACGTTGGACCGGTCGACGACCATCAGGAACCGCCGCGCCACGCTGGGAACGAGCGGGTCGTTGTTGCCGAGGATGACGTCCGCCTCGCGGTAGCCGTGCATGAGGAACCAGACCGCGAAGTAGTCGGAGCGAACGGTCGTCGAACCCAGGGCGGCGTTGACCAGCGCGAGCTGCTCGTCGTAGTCGTCGTCCATCTCGTCGGGGGTGTTGGTGGTGAAGTTGATCGAGTCGACGCCCGAGATATCGATGCCGTCGCCGTCAAAGCCGAGGCGGTCGATATCGTGCGGCGACGCGTAGCTCAGATCATTTGTGACATACCCGAAGTCGCGGAGCAGGAGCATCTCGCCCAGCGAGCGGAACCCGGGCGACTCGTGCAGCCCGCGCACCCCGGCTGTGCCCTGGCGCCCGTTGTCGCCGGCAATCTCGGCGTCGATGGTGCCGGGGGCGAAACCGGGCATGGGGAGCGTGCTCCGCGAGACGAGATCGGAATCCCACCAGTTGCGGAAGTCGAGCACGTTGTTGGGCTCGGTGTTGTTGATCGCCCGCGGGAAGATCGCCAGCCGATCGCGGTAGGCGACAAGCGTGGTCGCGATGTCGGACCGCCAGTTGAAGGTAGGCTCGGTCCACCACCAGCGCGAGGAGCTGCCGTCGGCACCGGTGTCCTCGTTTGGACTGAGGCCGGGGATCGACCGCGCGGTCTCGCGGGAGACGGTGTTGATATTGAGCTGCCCAAAGGTCGGCGAAACGAGCGACCCGAAGCGCCGGTCGAACGTCGTGAAGCGGTCGAGCAGTGTTGCTGCGACGGGCACGCCCAGGCCCCAGCGACGGTCGAGGGGGTCGGTCGTCACATCGAACACGCCGTCGGCGTCGTTGTCGTAGAAGGGCACAAACGCCGCGATCTGCAGGCTGCCGCGGTCGAGGAGAATCTCGGGATCTGCCGCCGTGACGGGCGGCACAAAGACGCCGGAGTACACACTCTCGGCGGCAGCGGGGTCCTCGTAGTAGAGCGCGAAGGCGAGGGCTTCGCTGAGCGTGGTCCACTCGACATCTTCGTCGCCGAGGTTGAACGCGGGATCGGGGATCTGGTGCGGCCCGATGCCCAACGGCAGCAGGATGTCGGCGATGCGCATCGTCGAGATGCCCGAGTCGCCGTCGAACTGGGAGTTGTCGAGGTGAGGCTCGATGTAGAGCTCCTCGAAATCTACGTTTGCGAGGTTGACGCCGATATCCTCGGTTGCGCCCTCGTCCTTGTCCTGGGGGTCCTGGCTGATGGTGGGCAGGATTTTGACCGGCGTGGAGTCGGCCTGGTTGTCGAGCGCCCCTCGCAGCGTTTCCTCGGTCCAGCTGTTGTTCCTGAAGTCCGAGATAACCAGATTGTTCGTCGAGCCCTCATCGTCGGTGATGTTCCGGCTATTTGCGCTGGCCTGCGTCTTGCTCTCAAGGCAGTACGCCGGGAGCATCCCACGCAGCGTGTTGGGAGCCGTGCCGCCGTTGGGATCCTCGCGGCGGGAGACCCGGCCCCAGCGCACGATCGTGAGCCCCTGATTGTCCACGCTGAACCCGACGTTGGGGGGCTCAAAGCCCGGGTCGGCGCCGCCGATCTCGCCGAGGATGCCGGGAGAGGGCGGGAGGTGCCGATCGAGCGGGACCTTGCTGATATTGCCGGAGGGGTCGCGCATGCGCATGCGGTCCACGACCGTGTCGTTGGTGATGTCGTTGGTTGAGGATTCGTTGACCCCCTGAATCGGCTTGCCGCCGTTGGCGCTGTCGAACTCGGGTTTTTCAATCCGGAAGAGCCTGATGATCTGTCGGTCGGCGTCCGACCCGGACTGGAGCGGCTGGAACCCTGTGTTTGGCGGCGCCACGATGCCCGTGGCCGGATCAAACGCTCCGACCCGGATGGCGTTGGTGGTGTCGCCGAGTTGGGTGTCGATCCAGGCGTGGATGGTGTCGAGCGTGGCCGAGCCGGGCAGGGCGTTGTTGATGCGGTCGAGGATGTCCTGCGTGGTGCCGCTGAGCACGTAGAACGTGCGCGATTCGCGGGGTCCGATCTCGATCGTGCCGTTGGGATCCTCATCGCCGCTGTCGCGGTCGAAGCGGGAGAGCTTGTAATAGGTGTCGCCGTACTGAAGGTAGTGTTGCCCGATGCCGTTGCCCTGGCCGGTGATCGTGATGGTCTCGTCGAACGGGTTGTGGAGCTGGAACGCGAGCACCTCGAAGAGGCAGTCGGGGTTGCTCGCGACCGGATCGCCGTCGATCGAGGGAAGAAACTGCTCGGGAAGCCCGTCGCCGTTGGTGTCGTGCGGCCAGTCCTTGTCGCCCGGATTTGGCGCGGAGAATGGCGTGTCGGTGTACATAATAAACGACGCGGCCTCGACCAGGAAGGGCTGGGCCTCGATGCCGTGGATGTTCACCGCGTCGGGAACACCGGAAATCGCGGTGGTCGTCAGGTTTGGCAGCCGCTTGGCGAGCGTCGAGTTGTTCTGATCGAGATCGAGGAGTTGCCACGGATAGAACGGGTTGCGCCCGCCGGGGGCGATGATGTTGTTTCTGCGGAACTGCTGGCTGCCATTGAGCAGCACCGTGCGGATGGTCGGCGTCGAATCCTCGTCATAGGAATCCTGCATGTTGGCCGCGAGGTGTGCCGCCGTGCGGACCGCCAGGTGTGGCCCGCGGTAGCCGTAGAAGAGCGTGGCGTATTCCGGCCGGCTCGCCGCGTCCCAGACACTGGTGCCGCTCTCGGTGATATCGGAATAGGGGGCCAGCGCGTCGGCATAGAACTGATAGAGCCTTGACAGGTCCGTGAAGATGTTGTCCTTGGTTTTCTTGAGATCGCCGGTGCCCAACGCCAGCTCGGCCTGATCGACAACAAAGTTTCGTCCGCTGCGGCTCGCGTTGATCGCGGTCGCCGTGATGGGCCGGGCACCCGAGTCGGTGGTGAGTCGCTGGCGGATGTCGGTGTAGAGGGCGGCTTTGGCTTCGTCGATGAACCTGAACGCCAGACGATCGAAGACCACCCGGGTGCGTTCGAGTTCGGTCGAGCGGTTGTCGCGGAGCGGGCTGAAACGCTCCTCAAGCCCCCCCGGCGTGACAGTGCCCGGCTCGGCGCGACCGCCGAGGGCGGCCTCGAGCGGCGAACGGTGGCGGTCGTCGTTCACGCCGTTGAACGTCAACAGCTCGATCAGGGACTCGTTGGAGAACGGGCGGAAGATGCCCGAGCGCCCCATGCTGCCGCCCGTCAGGTCACCGGTGCCGCCGTGGGCGCCGTTGCCCGCGAAAAGTTCGTAGTAATCACTCGGCGTAAAGGGTGCGCCGTCGAGCTTCTGGTAGCTGGCAAAGTAGGGGTTGAGGGTGAAACGATCGGCCGTGGCAAACTCGCGGTCAGTGCTGCCGCTGGTATCGACGTCGGACAGCCCCTGGTAGTTCGGTCCGGGGGCAAAGCCCAGGTCGAGGAACGTGCGGAGGCCGTCGTAGGCAGACGCGCCGACGTAGTAACCGTTGAACTGGTCGTACTCGCCGTAGAACTGGCTGGAGTTGGGATCGGGGAGCTTGGGATAGTCGGGCTGCTGGAAGTGGAGGTTGGGTCCGATGCCGTAGTTGCCGTCGCCCGGGGTGCCGTCAAAGTCCACGCGGGTGTCTGCGAAGAAGTCCTCGTAGGTCAGCAGTCGGCGGACATCGACGGCTGCGGGGGTGAAGCCGAAGGGGTCCTCGATCGCCGGCGCGAGTGTGCTGTCGGTCGCGGTGTTGACATTGACCCGGGCGGAGAGATCGACGATACGGGTCGCAAAGAAGTAGCGGTACTCGCCGTCGGGCGCGATGAGCTGGCGGATGAGATCGTCGGCGGGGTCTCGGTCTTCGACCATCTCGTACCAGCGCGAGTCGGCGATGCCGTCGCCGTCGGCATCGGCCCATTGGTAGGGGAGGTAGAGGCGGTCGCCGGGGCCGAAACTGATGTCGGGCTCGACCATGGGATAAGCAGCCCCCTGCTGGGCGTGCGCCCACTGCGCGGGCATGGTGTTGAGTGTGTCGGAGCTGCCGGTCGAGTTGGTGTTGACGCCGTACACGGTCTGGAAGCCGCGGGCGTTCTCGGGAGAAATCTGGTAGAGCGTGAGTTCCCGGCGCATCTCCAAGGGAGTCGCGTCAAAGTTCCCGATGAGATTGAACAGATTGACAAATGCCCCATCGGGCGCAACGTTCGAGATCTGCCCCCAGTCGAGCCGTTCGCGCCAGTAATCAGTAGGCACGGTCTCGGTGGTCAACGCCGTGCCGTCAAAGTTGAGCAGCGTCGGCTCGCTCGCGGCCAGCCACGGGTCGGTGCCGGTGTAGTTGCCGGTCGGGGTGAACCAGAACCGCGAATCGGCCGCCGTATTGTTCGCATTGAAGCCCGCGCCGACGGTGAGCGTCCGGGTGACGTCGTTGAGGAGCGTCGGGACTGTCACCTCGTAGGCCGACGACGGATAATCCCACGCCTCGCGGCGGAAGACGGGAATGAGCTGGTTCGGGTTGTCGGGGTTGGGGGCGCGCTCGCCCAGGTACACCACGTCGAACAGGTCGTCAGCGATGATGCCCGCGAGGTAGTCGCGCATGATCTCGGGGACGTTCTTGCGGTCCTCGACGCGGACAGCCGCGGCACTGGTCTGGCGGTCGGCGCGGCCGATCGAGACGTAGAGCACCGTGATCACCGCGATCAGCGCGAGCGTGCCGACGACCATAATCAGGAACGAGCCGCGCCGGGTCTGGCGCAGGCTGCCGGACAGGCCGGCGAGGTGAGCCAGAATCGCTGCGCGGGAAGCACGGCGGACGGGGAAGCGGTTGCGCAGGCGTTTGAGCATGGCTGACTCCTTCGCGCCAAGGTCGGCGCGTGCGGCCCCACGAGAGGGGCCCCACGAGAGGGCTTAGAAGGCGCGGCCTTCGGGGGTCTCAAAGACGAACTGAAAGGTCTGCTCGATCGTCGGATCGACCGGATCGGCGAGCGTCATCGTGACGCGGATGAGCGTGGGCCAGGGCCAAGGCACGGTCGTGGGATCAACATTCGGATCGAGCGGCGAGTACGTCGGATCGGTGTAGCCGAAGTGGGCGGTGAGTGACTCGAAGAGGGCAAAGTCGTCCTGGGTTCCAAACTCTCTGCCGTAGAGCAACTCGGTCGTGAGCTGTTGCGAGCCCTCGGTCCCGTCGAGCTTCCTGTACGTCTCGTCGTACCAGAACTCGTTACGGCGAGTGTCGTCCAGCGGATCCTCCCAGAACGGATAGGGCTGGACAATGGTGCCAGCAGTATTGGTGTTCTGCGTGCTTCGCGCCATGCCGTGCCAGACGAGTTGGCCATGGAAGGCGCTGGTCACATCGTCAACAACTTCACCAAACGAATACTCGACGATAAACTCGGTACACCGCGGCACAAAGACCGAGCTGCCGAGCATGCGCTGATCGGTGAGGCGGTAGTTCTGGATGAACGGGAAGTTGCGGGTGCGCTGGTCGGTGTAGAGCGAGAGCGTGCCGACATAGTCGGGGATTTCTTCCTCGAAGCGGGTGCGGATGCCGCGCGAGTTGGCGATCGGCGACCGCTGGTCGTGGATCACCGGGAACAGGTCCTCCATCCACGCGTGCATGTGCAGCAGGTTGTTGTTGAGGTCGGTGAGGTTCAGGTTCGCGTTGTACTGATCGTCGAGAAGATAGTTTGGATCGGTGGGATCAAAGTATGATGGATCACCGAGCACGACCCACGGCAACTCGCCCGCGTCCATGATAATGCGGCGGATCTCGGCGAGATCGGTGCTCGCTGCATCAACAAGGCCGGACGCCAGGCTCGGGTAGCGATCGGGCTCGCCCCCCGCTCCACGGATGAAGTTCACAGGATAGTTCGCATCGGGAAGGAACGCGGCGAGGTGCGCAAAGACGCTGCTCGCTGCGGGTTGCCCGCCGAGTTGGATGTCGTTGTCGACAACTTCGTCCCAGGTGAGTGGATAACCGTTCCAGAATGGATCTTGAGCCTCGGGGATGTCGAGGTTGGACGGGTTCGGCTGCGTGAGGCTGACCACCGTACGAAGCAACGCCCAGTTTTCGGCAAAGCGGTTGGGGTTGGTCGTGTACCCGGTATCGGAGAACCCCAGAGCACGGTCCTCCTCGTAAGGCCGAACCGGCCCGCCGTCGTTGACCTGCGGCCGGTCGTACCGCACACTCGCAGCACCGATGTTTCGCCCGACAACGTCCTCGATCGGGTCGAGCCTCATGCCGTGGCCGTAGATGATCATGCCCTCGTTGGCCGAGACGTTGAGCCCGGGGATGATCGGCGCGCGGGCGCTGGAGAGGTCGTCAACGACAAAGAACAGCAGTTGATCGATGCGGCGGAGGCGTCCCTCGTCGGCGCGCTGGGTTGGTGAGTTGAGCACGTGGTCATCAGAAGAGTTCGGGTTGAGGGTGATCCGCCCGTCGCCGTTGGCATCGGCGTAGTCGTGCTTGATGACCAGGACGCCGTCGCGGGTCATGGCCTCGAAGTCGCTGCGCATCTGCCGCTCGATAAGGGCGGCGTACTGGTTGAGCTGGTTGACGCGCCGCCCGCCGGCAACGGTGTTGCCTACAGACTGGAAGACCGCTGCGATCCCGACCGCGATAAGTGAGATCGCACCGATCGCCACGATGAGCTCGATGAGCGTGAATGCGCGCACGACCGAACGCGGGTTCGGTGCGGCTTGGGTGTGTGTGGCGTGTTGCGTCATGGCTGTACTCGGGAGTTGGAACTCAGGGGCTGCCTCGGAGGGTGGTGCGAAGAAACTCACTACGGCTGCACGGTGAAGACGATCGGCTTGACGTGCGAGGCCTGGGGGAGGAAGACGATGGGGTTGTAGTCGGCCGTGTCAACATTCCCGTTGCCATCGACGTCGGAAATCGCCGGCGAAAACGTCGCGGTGCGGACCCGCCCGAGGATGTTCTTACCCGCGGTCACCTCGTACACCCGCCCTTGGAAATCAAGAAAATGTTGGCCGGGAACCGAGATAAGAATGGCAGCGTCCGTCGGACGCAAACTCGACTCGAGAACCCTTTGCACAATCAGAGAATCGAAGATATCGGGCGAGTTGCCGATGCCCGGGCCGATGGTTGCTTCGGCAACAATCGGCTTGGCATATTCTGCCCCCCGATCGCGGCGGCCGTCCTGCGTCGGCCGCCCCTGCCCGTCGGCCGACACGGGGTTGCGCCGCTCACGCGGCGGGACAGTCGGATCGATCAGCGTGGACAGCACCGAATAGGGCGCTCTCGGGACCGCGTTCGGATCGATCGCGGTCTTGATCCCCGGATCAAGCGGGCGGAGGAAGACCGCGACCAGCAGCGGGCTGGTGTCGGGGTTGCGGAAGTCGGTGAGACGTGCGACAAGGTCCCACACAAACCGAGGGTCCTGATCGGTCGAGTACGGAATCGGATAGAGACGCTGGGCGAGGGGGATGTAGTACTCGTCACCGGTGTCAGGATGGGTGAAGATGTAGGTATTGAGTTGGTTAAAATCGCTGTCGTCGGGCTCGACCGCGACCCAGTTGCCGGTGTCGCCGCCGTTGGTGATGACGTACTCGCGGAGGGCTTCCCACCCCGGCCCGCCGTCGCGGGCAAAGTCGGATCGGCTAAAGAGCATCTGCTCGACGGCGTTGCGTGCGCTGATGCCGAGGGTGGTCTGGGTGGAGATGCGCTGCTCGCGCATGACCATCGGGAAGACCGCGCCCAGCCCGAGCAGCCCGAGCGAGAGCACCAGCACCGCGATGAGCACCTCGACCAGCGAGAACGCCCGGGCGAAGCGAGCAGCACGGCCGGGTGACCCAGGCGGGCCGAGTGTGGCCCGGGATGCCTTCCCGGTCGAGAGTGGGGTTGTGAATCGGTCAGTGTTCATCGGTTGCTCCGGCGAGATCGAGGAGGGGGACCGGTTGGAGCACGCCTGAGTACCGCTGCACGGTGTAGAGGCGGGCGATGGGTTTGTCGTCCTCGTCGTTGATGATCCAGTCGTCGTCGCTGTTGTTGCGGGCGGCGGTGGTGTTGCCCTCGATCCACCAGCGGAGGCGGTTGTGGAACTCCACGCTGTTGCCGCGGAGGTCGATCTTGGGTTCGACATCATCGGCGTAGAAGACCCCGGTGTCGCGGTTGAGCTTGATCCCCAGGTCGTTGGCGAGATCGGTGGTCTTGTAGAGCGCGATCTGCTCGACGGTGCGAGCGAGCACGGTGTCGCCTGATTGGTCGCCGAAGAGCTGGGTGAACGGGCCGTTGTTGCTTCCCTGACTCCTTACGATGTAATCGGTGTTGTTGAGCGCTCGCCGGACAGTCGCACCGAGGTCGGCAGCCCGGTCAACCCGGACCTCCCTGAACACGCCCTCGTCACGGCCGATGGTGGTCACTCTGGGCAGGACGATGAGCGCCTCGCGGCTGTCCCCCACCGCGACCGACCCGATGCCGCCGTTGAAGCGGATCATGAACGTCTGCCGGTTGCGGCCGTCGTCGGTCCTGAGGGCGTCGAAGAACTCGGTCTCCGGAAAGACCCAGTTACGCTGATCGATATCAAAGCTGCGGCCGCTGCGGTCCTCGTACCAGCCGGGGTCGCTGCTGTTTGAGAGCGTCCCCGCGGGAGCGAGCGCCGAGACCATCCACCCGGCCGAGAGCTGCACCGGCTCGAAGGCGGGCACGGGGACGAAGATATCCCGGGTGGTCGAGGGTGTTTCCGAGCTGTCTCTGATCGTGCCGACGTATTCGCAGATGATAATGTTGGTCTTGCCTCCGGGTTCATAGGAGAAGACCACAGCCGTGTCCGCGCCGCGCTCCGAGTGCAACGCCGCATTTCGGCCCGAGAGCACCGCCAGGCGGAGCTGGGTCTCGACATTCGATGAATCGCTCGACGCGATGGTCGAGCGGAACGTCGGGATCGAGACCGCCAGCAGGATCACGATGATCGTAATCACCGCGATAAGCTCGGTGAGTGTGAAGCCGCGACGGTGGGCCGTTGCGTACTTGTGCATCGAGGAGACCTCGATCGTGTGTGTGCGGCCGGTGCCGGTGGCAGGAGTGATGTTCATCGGCCGACCTCCACAATGTTGTCTTCGCGGGCGGCGTCCTCGGCCTCCTCGTTGGACCCGAACGACTTGCCGTGCGATTCCTCGATCGTGGTGAGCGACTCGATCGGCAGGTCGCCGAACACGCCGTCACCCCCCGCCGCGACAATCGCGTACCCCGCATCACGGAGTTCGAGATTCTCAGCCGCGGGGTTGTAGCCCGGTTCGAGCGCGCGGCCGAGGATGTTGGGCAGCCGGAGGTTCTCGAGCGGGTTGGTGCTGCTGTACCCAGGCGTGGTGGGTGTGGCATGCTCCCACCGGTAGTAGCGGTAGGCGTTGCCTCGGGCGTCCTGCAACTCGATGCGTCCCTCGGTAGAGTCGCTCGCCGTCTGCGCGACCTGCCCGGTCTTGGGGTCAAAGAGCGGGCCGTAGGTCCGGTTGGTCTGCTGAATAAACTCGCCGTCCGGCCCGGGCTCGTGGGCGCCGGGGCCTTCGACGTAGTCTGCCTCTTCACCGAGTGCGCCCATGATGTAGTACGAGAGGGAGTGGACGCTGAAGCGGTAGTCGGCCGCTTGGGTGTCGTCCCGAAGGAAGCCAAGGTCGGTCGTGTCCGACAGGCTGTAGACGTTGGGCGTAAAGTGAGCGCCGCGGCCCGAACCGTGCCGGACGAGCGGATCTTCCCCCGCACCCGGCGTGCCGGGGTACCCGTCCTTGACAAGCGGCGGCAGGAACCCGAAATCGTTCTTGAAAGTCTGGATCGCGATGTTGAGGCTGTTCATGTCCTGCAGCCCCGCGGTGGCCTTGGCCGACCGGGTCGCCTGCCTGACCCCAACGAGCAGCAGCCCGATGAGGATCGAGATAATCAGGATGGAGACCAGCAGCTCGATGAGCGTAAAGCCGTGCTGCCGGGTTGTGTTCGCGTTGCGGTTCACGGGTATCTCCGGGACTGAATCGCCAGACGGTCGAGAAACAAGGGCTTAGCCGCCCAGCGAGTTGATCATCGCAACCAGAGGCAGGAACATCGCGACAACGATCGTGCCGACCATGCCGCCGAGCACGACGACCATCAGCGGCTCGAGCAGGCTCACGAGCGACGCGACCGCGACATCGACCTCTTCGTCGTAGTTGTCAGCCACTTTCAGCAGCATCGCGTCGAGCTCGCCGGTCTCTTCACCGACGTCGATCATGTTGACGACGATCGCGTCGCAGGTCTTGGACTCGCGCAACGGATCGGCGAAACTCTCGCCCTCACGGATGGAGTCGTGGACGTTCATCAGCGCCTTCTCGAAGACGTAGTTGCCCGAGGTCTCGGCGGTGATCTTGATCGCTTCAAGAATGGGGACACCCGCCGAGATGAGCGTGCCGAGCGTTCGTGTGAAGCGGGCGATGGTGGACTTGCGGATGAGCTTGCCGAGGATCGGGGTCCAGAGCAGCATGATGTCGGTGATCGCGCGTCCCGGGCCGGCTTTGCGGATGAGCTTCCACCCGAAGTACACAAGGAACGGCGAGGCGACAAGCCAGACAACGCCGGGCATCGCCTGGTCGGGTGTCGCGGTGCCGCCGACCCACCGGCTGGTGTTGATGAGCCACATCGTGAGCGCGGGCAGCGCGACGCCGAAGTCGGTGAAGATCTCTTCGAACTTGGGGATGATGAAGACCATGATAAAGATCATGATCACGATCGCGACAAAGATGACCACAATGGGGTAGACCATCGCGCCCTTGATGCGTCGCTTGAGCCGTTCGCTCTTTTCCATGAACTCGGCGAGACGCTGGAGAATGATGTCCAGCACACCGCCGATTTCGCCGGCAGCGACCATCTTGACGTAGAGGCGGTCAAAGGTCTTCGGGCACTTGCCGAACGAGTCGGAGAGGCTCGTGCCGCCCTCGACCTCTTCGCAGACCGTGATGAGCGTGTTCTTCAGGCCGCCGGGCTTGGACTGACTCTCAAGAATCTGCAGCGAGCGCAGCAGGGGCAACCCGGCGTCCTGCAGCGTCGAGAGCTGGCGGGTGAACATGGTGAGCTGCTTGGCACCAACACGGCCGCCGGTGCTCTTGCGCTTCTTTTTTTTCTTGGTGCTTGCGCCGCCCTCGGCGACCGCGGACTTCTTAACTTTCTGCTCACGGACCGACGTCGGGAAGTACCCCTGCGCTTTGATCCGCTGCACCGCCTCATCGCTCGACGTGGCTTCGATCGTGCCTTTCTGAGGCTTCCCTGCCGTGTTCAGTGCTTCGTATGTAAAAGTAGCCATCTGCGATTCTCCGGCTTTTCACGCGATGCCCGCGTGCGTGGTCCTGGTTTCGGGCGTTCCCGACGTGCGTTCTCAGCGGCCGTGCCGGGCGTGCATGCTCCTCCGCACGCACGCCCAGCAGGCTGTGGCCGCGTCATTCCTCCGAGATCGTCTCTCTCACGACCTCGTCGATAGTGGTCTGTCCTTCGTAAATACCCATGAGCCCGCACTCCCGGAGCGAGCGCATCCCGTTGCGACGAGAGTGCTCGCGGAGCACGTTGGTGCTGGCCTCTTTCATCACCAGATCGCGGAGTGTGTCGTCCATCTCCATGATCTCAAACAACGCCATGCGGCCGCGGTACCCCGAGTTGGTGCAGTTGTCGCACCCGGCGCCTCGGAAGAACACCCGACCCTTGACATCCTCGGGAGTCAGCGCAAGTTCGAGGAGTTCCTCTTCCTTGGGCGTGTATTCCACTTTGCACTTGGTGCAGATCGTGCGGACAAGCCGCTGGGCGACGATGCCCTCGATCGTTGCGGTAAGCAGGAACGGCTCAAGCCCGAGGTCGGCAAGCCGAATGATCGAACTGGGCGCATCGTTGGTGTGCAGCGTGGACAGCACCAGGTGACCGGTCAGCGACGCCTGCACCGCGATCTGGGCGGTCTCGAGGTCGCGGATCTCGCCCACGAGGATGATGTCGGGGTCCTGACGCAGGAAGCTGCGGAGCAGGCGGCCGAACGTGGTGTTCGCGTCTTCGTTGACCTGGCACTGGCACAAGCCGTCGATGTCGTATTCGACCGGGTCCTCCGCGGTGAGGATTTTGGTCCCGATCTCGTTGAGCGAGGAGAGCGCTGCGTAGAGCGTGGTGGTCTTCCCCGAACCGGTGGGGCCGGTGACGATCACGATGCCGTTGGGCTTGGCGATCAGCCTGCGAAACTTGGCCAGGTCGTCCTCGCGGAACCCGACCCGGTCGAGCTCGAGCGAGACGTTCGCGCGATCAAGCACACGCATCACGACGCTCTCGCCCCACATCGTGGGCAGCACCGCGACACGCAGGTCGACCGGGTTCCCCCCGACCTGCAGCTCGATACGCCCGTCCTGAGGCAAGCGTCGCTCGGCGATGTCGAGGTTGGCCATGACCTTGACGCGGCTGGTGATCGCCGGGCCGAGGTGCTGGGGCGGCGGGACCATCTCGTAGAGCACGCCGTCGATGCGGTACCGCATCTTGAACTCCTTCTCGAAAGGCTCGAAGTGGATATCGCTGGCGCGGTCCTTGATCGCCTGGAGCAGCACAAGGTTGAGCAGCTTGATGACCTGGTTGTCGCCGGCCATCTCCATCACCGCGTCGAGGTCGATCGAGCCGCCCCCGGCTGCGAGTGACTGGAACTTGGAGTTGCTCGCGAGCTCCTGCACGACGTCGGTCACCGACTCGCGCGTGGCGTAGTGCTTGGCGATCACCGCGTCGATCTCGGCCGAGTCCGCGACGACCGCCTCGACGCTGAACCCCATGAGCAGCCGAAGGTCGTCCACCGCCCGGAAGTTGTCCGGGCTCTTCATCGCGATCTTCAGCTTGCGGCCGGCCGAGCTGAACTCGACCGGGACGACCTGGTAGGCCTGGACCGTCTCGGCCCCGATCGCCTCGATGGTGTCGTCCGAGAACTCGGCGTCGGCCAAACTGATATAGGCCATGCCCGCCTGCCCGGCGAGGGCCTCAGCAACGTCGCGTTCGGTGCAATAGCCGAGCTCGACGAGAAGCTGCCCGATTGGCACCTTGCGTGTCTTCTGGATCGTGAGCGCTTCGTGGACCTGCTCGCGGGTAATTTTGCCCATCTTGGTGAGGGCCCGTCCGAGCTTGCGGCCTTTGAGTTCAGCAGGGTCTATCGCCATCTCTTGTGGTCTCCTGCCGAAACTGGACTCGCATCCGAAAACCGGTAAACAGCCTGACATCTGGCTGCGCCGGGGAGCTTTTGAGGTGGCCGTCGTTCGTGCCCACTCACTGCGTCACGAACGACGGCACCATGGTCCGTTTCGACATCTTATCAACATCTGTTGCAATACAAAAGACCTCAGAGCCTATCTCTGAGGTCTTGACATCTGGCTTTATGTACTTTTTGTTTCGCTCATTCTGGTCGACACCCGTACATACTACTACTCTGCAGCGGCCGAATCGAAGTCTTCATCCCACTCCGTGCGACCCACGGTACGCCCCATCTTGTGGACCTTATCGGTCAGGTCAGATGGGTTCTTGGACTTGTCAATCATCTCCTCAGCCGAAATCATCCCCTGCGAGTAGAGCGACCAGAGGTGGTCGTCGAGCAGCTGCATGCCGAACTTCTTGCCCGTCTGGATCATCGAGTCGATGCGGAACGTCTTGGCGTCACGGATCAGGTTGGAGATGGCGGGAGTGACCACAAGGAACTCATAGGCCGCGACGCGCCCCGGCTTATCGGTCCTGGCGAGCAGTTGCTGACTCAGAATGGAGATGAGCGAGGTGGAGAGCTGCACCCGGACCTGGTTCTGCTGGGCAACGGGGAAGGCATCGACCACACGGTCGATCGTCTTGGCAGCGCCGTTGGTGTGGAGGGTCGCGAAGACCAGGTGACCGGTCTCGGCCGCCCGGATGGCAGCCTCGATGGTCTCGAGGTCTCGCATTTCGCCGACAAGGATCACATCGGGGTCCTGTCGCAAAGACCGGCGGAGGGCCTCGGAGAAGCTGGGGACATCGTTCCCGACCTCGCGCTGGTTGACGACCGATTTCTTGTGCTGGTGGTAGTACTCGATGGGGTCTTCCATCGTGATGATGTGGCGGTCGTAGATCTCGTTGATGTAGTTGAGCATCGTCGCCAGCGAGGTGGTTTTGCCCGAACCAGTCGGGCCGGTGACCAGGAACATTCCCTGGGGTCGGCGGATCAGTTCTCGGCAGATCTCGGGCAGGCCGATCTCCTCAAAGGTGAGCAACCGGTTGGGGATCTGGCGGAGGACGATCGCGAGTTCGGATTTCTGGCGGAAGACCGAAACACGGAATCGGGCGGCGTCGCCGTAGGCAAACCCGAAGTCGGTCCCCCCCACTTCCTGGAGTTCCTGCTGGTTGCGTTCGGGAGTGATTGACTTCATCAGGCCGACCATGTCCTCGGAGTCGAGAATTTTGGTCTTGAGGTTTTGCAGGTGGCCGTGGAGGCGGATCGTGGGCGGCCTGCCCACCGTGAGGTGGAGGTCACTCGCGTCGTGGCGGACGACGGTATCGAGCAATCGGTCAATCTGCATCGAGCTCATTGGAACGGCTCCTGCGGGGTGTCGCACCCCTCGGGTTGTCTGGTCAGTCTTCGACGCCGGCGACCTGGGCGACGCGGGCGATCTCGTCGGCGGTGGTCATGCCTTTGAGTACTTTGAGTTTGCCGTCGTGGACCAGCGGCAACATCCCCGCTTTGAGGGCGGCGTTTCTGATCTGCACCACGGGGGCACGGTGGAACGCGAGGTCACGGATTTCGGGGTTCATCATCATCATCTCGAAGATGGCGCGGCGTCCTTTGAACCCGGTGTTGGCGCAGGCCGAGCAGCCCACCGGCTTGTTGACCCGGCCGATCGCGTCTTTGGCTTCGAGTTCGATGAGATCGAGATACTTGCGGTCGAGGTCGGCCTCCTCAGCGAGCCCCTTGCACTCCTGGCAAAGAATTCGGATCAGGCGTTGAGCCATGATCGCCTGGATGGATGACGCGACGAGGAACGGCTTGATACCCATGTCGATGAGGCGGGTGATCGCACCGGGCGCGTCGTTGGTGTGGAGCGTCGAGAACACGAGGTGTCCGGTGAGGGCTGCCTGGATAGCAATTTCACCGACCTCGCGGTCACGGATTTCGCCGACGAGGATGATATTGGGCGCCTGCCGCAGCATGGACCGGAGGATCGACGAGAAACCGAACCCGATGCTCTCGCGGACCTGGCACTGGTTGATGCCGTCGAAGTTGTATTCGACCGGATCCTCGGCGGTGATGATCTTTTTGTCCGGCCGATTGAGGACATCGAGCGCCGAGTAGAGGGTGGTGGTCTTGCCCGAACCTGTGGGCCCGGTGACGAGAAAGATGCCGTTGGGTCGGCGGATGATCTTGTTGAAGACGGTGAGGTTCTCGGCCTCGAACCCGAGGTTTTCAAGACCAATCCGCACCGAGTCCGGCCTCAGAATACGCAGGACGATGCTTTCGCCGTGGTACGCCGGGCACGCCGAGACACGGAAGTCGATGAAGACGTCCTCGACCTGAAGCTTGATCCGTCCGTCCTGCGGCGTGCGTTTCTCCGCGATGTTCATGCCGCTCATGAGTTTGATACGGCTGATGAGCGCGTTCTGCATGCGCTTGGGGAGATTGTCCCGCTCGATGCACACACCGTCGATGCGGTAGCGGAGCCGGACCCGATCGGCCATGGGCTCGATGTGGATATCGCTGGCTCGCATGTTGACCGCTTCGCTGAGCATGCGGTTGCCGAGCTTGACGATGGGCGAGTCTTCGCTCGAGACGTCGATGGACCGGTCCATCGAGCGGTCGAGCGAGCGGTCGATGGTCCGGTCGATGGAATCGGTGACGAGCGAGGCGTTGGGATCGGCGTCGACGATCCCGGGCCGTTTGGTCTCGAGCGTGCCGTCGATAAAGGCTTTGATGTCCGAGCGAGCGGCGATCCGAGGCTCGACCTCGGCATTCAGCCTGAAGCGGAGCATGTCCATCAGCTCGAGGTCCATCGGATCATGGATGACCAGCTGGAGCTTGGACCCGGTCTTGTTCATCGGCAGGATCAGGTGCTTGCGGACCAGGTCCTCGGGGACCAGCTTCATGTCGATCTTGTCGGCCATACCCGTGGCGGCGAGGTCGACAAACTCCATCCCGAACTGGTTGGCGATCGCTTTGGCGACCTGCCCTTCCGAGGCGTGCCCCTGCTCGACCATGATCTCGCCGAGCCGCTTGCCCGCACCTTTGGCGAGCTTGGCGGATTGCTTGACCTGGTCGGCGGTCACCACTCCCCAGGAGACGAGGATTTCACCGAGCTTCTTGCGTGATCGTGCCATCGGCGGGAATGGTCCTGTCGGTGCCCGGCGGCGGGCCCGTGTGTGTTCGGCTCTTGAAAGGTTTATGGTGGCCTTCGGACGGCCTCAACCGCCTCATCGTAGCAACTCTGATCGGCGACCACCGGAGAACAGAGCCTCCGGCACACAGACGAAGAAACAAAACCGGTTGCTCAGGCAGCGGAGAGGTGTTCGCGGCAGCCACCCCTCCGGTTCCAGCACACAACGAACGGCGTACAACCAACCGGACAGTATCGCGTATCCGAACAGGCCAGAGCACAGAGCGGCGGTGACCGCCGACTCAGCACGAACGACGGAGAGAGCATGAAGCCCACCCAGGACCATCCACGCCGGCTGCTGATTACCGCCGGGCCGACGCACGAACCGATCGACGCGGTGCGGTACATCGGGAACCGTTCGAGCGGCAGGCTCGGGGTGAACCTTGCCGACGAGGCGGCACGACGCGGGTGGGCGGTGACGCTGCTGCTTGGGCCATCGCACCTGGCACCGACCGAGAACGCGGTCGAACTCGTGCGCTATCGGACGGCGTCGGAACTTGGAGAGTTGCTCAAAGCGCACCAGCCTGAGTGCGATGTGCTGGTCATGGCCGCGGCGGTCGCAGACTATCGGCCTTGCGTACCCGAAGGGCAACTCGCCGGGAAGCTCCGCCGGGAGGGGGCGGAGATGGTCATCCGCCTGGAACCCACCGAGGACCTGCTCGCGGGCTGCTCGGCACGGCGTGAACCCGGGCAGGTCTTCGTCGGCTTTGCGCTCGAACCCAGAGAGCGGATGCTGTCGTCAGCCCGGGAGAAACTCGAACGCAAGGGGATCGACCTGATCGT
>JAUZRR010000017.1 GCA_030950285.1 Planctomycetota bacterium
ACCGGCCCCCGGCCCCACCCCATAATGCCGCAGCACGTGGACCACGGTACGGGCGAGGATGTCGGTCTCGAGATTCACCCGCGATCCGACCACCAGCCCCCCCAGCGTGGTCAGCTCCAGCGTGGTGGGGATGAGGGCCACCTCGAACCATCCCCCATCCGCCCCCCCCGCTGCGGGACACCGGCTGGAAGCCGGTGCCACGGGTGGGTTTGCTGCGGTACACCGGCTGGAAGCCGGTGCCACGGGGCTGGAAGCCGGTGCCACGGGTGGGTTTGCTGTGGGACACCGGCTGGAAGCCGGTGCCACGGGGCTGGAAGCCGGTGCCACGGGGGTGGAAGCCGGTGCCACGGGGCTCACCGCCGCGATCGTCAGCGAGACCCCGTCCACCGCCACCGAGCCCTTGGGCACCAGGCAGGGCATCAGCCCGGCCGGCGGGGCGATCCTGATCCGGTACTCCCCCCCCACGCCCACGCCCACCCCCACGACCACCCCCACCCCCTCGACGTGCCCCTGCACCACGTGCCCGTCGAGCAGCGTCGAGGCCGTGACCGAGGGCTCGAGGTGGACCACGTCGCCCGGCTCGAGCCCGCCGAGGGTCGTCCTGGCGAGAGTCTCGGGGACGACGTCAAAGGCCAGCACCCCGTCGGCACACCGGCTGGAAGCCGGTGCCACGTACACCGGCTGGGAGCCGGTGCCACGGTCCGCCACGGTCAGGCAGCAGCCCGAGACGCAGATCGAGTCGCCAGGCCGAGGTGTGCCACCGGGGCTCCCGGGTGTGCCACCGGGGCTCCCGGGTGTGCCTTCGGGCTCCACCCGCAGCCGGACCCCCGCCGCCACCCGCTCGACCCCGACAACACGCCCCGTGGCACGAATAATCCCGGTAAACATGGTCCATCCTTGGCCGCTCCCGGGCCAAGAGCGCAAACCGATCCGAGGCCCGGGCTTGACCGCACCGGCCCGAGCCTCGATACTCCCATCCCCACGCCGCACCGCGGCCCCGCCGACCGACCCACCCCCGGGACAGGCCCGGCCGGGCACCCGCGACGCCCAACCGCCCACCCCCCCGACAGGAGCGCCGACCCGATGACCAAGGCCGCCAACCCTCACCAGGCGTCGAACCACTTCCCCCGGGCCGGTGGCCCTAACCCCCGGGCCGGTGGCCCCAGCCCCCGGCGCACCGGCCCCGCCGCCGCGTCGCTGGCCGCCCTGCTCGCCCTGGCCATGGCCCTGCCCGGCTGCGGCGGCTCGAGGCCGACCGGCTCGACCGGCCCCTCGTACACCACCGCCCCCGCGACCACCGCCCCCGCGACCACCGCCGCCGGACGCCAACGCCTCAGCACCGCCGACCTCATCGAACAACGCCGCGCCGCGTTCACGATCGACCACGACGTCTACACCAAACTCGGCTACCGGCTCGACTGGCGAGGCTTCCCCGTCGTTCGGCAGGGCGAACGCATCGACTTCCTCGATGTCTACGACGACGTGGTCGTCGCCCACGAATCCGGCGCCACCGTCAGCGTCCTCGAAGCCGACACCGGCGCGCTCCGCAACTCCAGCCAGGTCGCCAACCCCATCACCAGGTTCGTCGGCAACGTCCGCGTGGGCAACCACATGGTCGTCTCCAGCGACAACGAACTCTTCGCCTTCGACCTTGACACCGGCGCGCTCACCGCCCGCCACAGCCTCAACCACGTCGTCACCACCCACCCGGTCCACGCCGCCGGACAGATGATCTACGGCTCCGCCGTCGGACACGTCTACGCCCGCCGGCTCAACCCCCCCGTCGACGCGTGGGCCTTTGACCTGGGCGGCCCGATCGACACCGACCCCGTGCTCGCCGGGCCCATCGTCGCGGCGGTCTCACGCAACGGCGATATCGCCATGCTCGATGCCGCCACCGGCACACTCGTCGGCCGCGCGAAAATCTACGGCGGCTGCGACGCCGCACCCGTCGCCGGCGACGGCGCGGTCTTCTTTGCCAGCCTCGATCAATCCATCTACGCCTTCAACCTCGACGGGGCGCTCCGCTGGCGCGTCCGCACCGAACACCCCCTCCGCATCACCCCCACCCTCCACGCCGGCGTGCTCTACGTCCCCACCGCCGACAAAGGGCTCAGAGCCATCGACGCCAACACCGGGATCGAGCTCTGGCACCAGCCCGACGCCCGAGGCCGGGTCGTCGGCGTCCGCAACGGCCGGCTCCTCACCTGGGACGGGAACCAGGCCGCCGCCGCCACGGGCCCAACGGGCGTCGCCACCACCCTCGACCCCGACACCGGGGACGTCATCTTCTCGGCCGAGCTGCCCGGCGTGGCGATGCTCAAGCCCGACCGCTTCGTCGATGGCAACCTCTACGCGGTGAGCCGCGGCGGGATCGTCGCCAAGTTCCAGGCCCGCGATTAGCACAGACACGCCGGCCCCCCCCCGCGACGGCTCGGCCTGCCCGCCCCTGTATGATCCGGCATGTTCGCTGCGGTCAGCCCATACCACCTCACCACCCGCGAGCCGCCAGCGATGGCGGCGCTGCTTTTCGCCCAGCGCGCGGTCACCTTCATGCCCTCCCCCCGGGGCACCCGCGAAGAGATCGAGCAGGCCGCCGCCGCCTCCCCGCAGTACGTCCGCTTCATGGAAACCTGGGCGTGGTCCATGCCGCTGTGGACCAAAGGCGTGCTCGGGTCGGCCCTCGACGACGGGGACGACGCCCTCGGCGACCTCCACACCGCCTGGACCCAGCTGGCAAACGACGAGCGGTACGCCACCCTCCGCCCCCTCGCCCGCGCCACCCTTTTCGAGTGCCAGACCGAGTTTCTCGACGTGATCAGCCGGGACCTGCTCCGCGGCGGCCCGGACCCGGGCATCAGCCTGCCGCTCGCCGCCGGGATCGACCGCTTCGCCGCACGCCGCGGGCTCGTCGTCATGCGATCGGCCCCGTTGAGCGTCGCCCAGAAAGCCGAGCAGAAGCTCGGGCGACGGGTGTTCGCCTTCGCGGCCCCGATGCTCGTCCAGGCCTCGGCCGAGCGGGTGCTCGCGGCCCGCGAGATCCTCGGCGACGAACTCGACGAGCTCACCCTGGCGATGGGCGAGGTCGCCGAACTCATCGCCCAAGGCAGCGAAACGCCGGACGAACACCCCCACGAACGCGACGCGGTCGAGCGGATCGAGCCGGCCGCGCGGGCGTACGCCGACGCCTTTGCCCGCGCCGGCGAGTTCATCGCCGCCGGCGGCCGCGACGAACTGCACGTCATCAGCCGGATGGCAACCTTCACCGCGGTCTCGCTGCCGGTGGACGCGGTGCTGCGCTCGGGCGTCAGCGCGATGCGGTCACTCACCAACACCCCCAACACCCCCATCACCCTCAACACCCGCCGCGCGTCACCCCGCTCGACAGCGAACACCTCGGTCGAGACCATGCCCGTGCTCGCTGACGCTCTCGGGTCCAAACGTGTGCTCAGCCTCGTGATCAAGCCGCTGGGCGAGCGGGTGCGGTAGAAGTCAGAGCACGTCGTGGCGTGCGTCATCTGTCATGCACAACACGGCCAGATTGTCCCCCCGCTTGCGCGAGGGGCTCTGTGCAGTGCACGCACATCCGCGGCGATATCGTACAATCTTGCAGAGCCCCTCGCGCAAGCAAGGAAACAAACCGACATCATCTGAACGCACCGAGAACGACAAAGACGCATTGCGAGAAAGTCTTGTGCCGCACTACGAGCCCAGAGCCCAAACTCGGCTTTGCGAATGGTTGACGTTCCCAGACAAGACCAATCCTGTGCTCGCGCACAGGGCTCGCAAGATCGCAAACAACCTCTTCATGACCGGTCTCAGAACCCCGCCGGCTCATCCAGCCCCCGCCGCCGGGGCAGCAACGGCTCGTCGGTCCCGATCGCGGCCCGGCAGGCATCGGCAAGCGCCTGGTGCAGCTTCTCGTGCTCGGGGTGGGCGTCGAGAAAGTCGAGCAGGTCATCAACCCGGTAGTGCGGGTGGTCGCCGGCATCCAGAGCCGCGATCGCCGCGTCGCCCAGCGCCTCGCTTGCACGCACAAACCACTCGGTCGGAGGCACCCGGTCGTCGTCGTCCTTGCTCATCGAGGTCTCGACCCGCTCGATCGGCCAGGGAGGATCGACCTGCACCCGGATCACCATCGGCCCCACACCCACGATCGGCCACTTGCCGGTGCGGGTCAGGGGCTCGCGGGTGAGCACACTCGCGGGGGTCCGGCGGCGGTCGAGGGTGTCGCGCAGGCTGCGGCCGTCACGCCCGATCATCGGCGGCTGGAGCAGATACAACCCGGAAACCAGCGGCTTGGGCAGATCACGCTGCGCCCGCACCAGCGCAACCGGGCCGGTGTCGATCGCGCTGTCTCGCTTCTGCCGACGGGCTTCCTGAAGCGGGAGGCAGATCCTCGCCATCCGCTCGAAGTCGTTGCGCTCCCGGGCGGCGCGGAGCGCCCGAGCTGCGGCACGCTCGGCGTCGAAGTACTCGCACTCGACAAGATGACGGCTTGCGCGTTCCATCATCTCGTCGATGTGTGCTGGTGACTGGTGCAAACGACTCACGACCGGCCTTTCACTCTCAGGGCGTATCCGACGGCTTGGTGTCGGCCGCGATACAGGCCGCGACCTCACGCAGCAACGACTGCCACCGCACCACGAGCTCGTCCAGATCATAAAGCAACACATCAGAGAGCCCCGCCCAGTCCTGCCCCTGCACACACCGACGGACCTCGGCGAGCCCGGTGGTCAGCTGCTCGATCGCCTCAGAGAGCGTCTCAGGCCGAGCCAGCGGCATGGTGCTCAGATCGAGCCCGAGCAGCTGCGCGCCCTGGTCGAGCGACTGCCGCGCGGCTTGCCAGGTGCCGACCACCTGTTCGAGCGACTTGTACCCGTCCTCGACGTGCCCCGCTTCGAGGTGCTCGGCGGCCTTCTTCTGTTGTTCCCGGGCGTACTCCAGCGCATCGGCCGCGTCGCACATCGTCACCCGCACAAACGTACGAGGCTCAGCAGTCGTCAGGCGGACCTCCTCGAAACTGCTCCCCATGAACTCGTCGTCGTCGAGCTGCGCAGGCGCGAGCGGCGTGCCGTCGGCGATGACGTCCACAATCACGCGCTCAAGCGACGATGCCCGATCCCTGGCAGCAGCGATCGCGCCGGCGAGCGTGTCGGCGGTCTCGGTCAACGGGGCATCGTCAAGGTAGATGTTCATATCGGCAGAGTCTCCCACACGGAGGGGTTTGGTGCAAGCGCGACGGCAAAGATCAGCCGGCGTGCCCGCGGCTTTCGGGCTCAGAGGCGTGCGTCTCAAGACGAGCCAGACGGCGTTTCTGCTTGTGGATCAGGCGGATATTGCGGGCGTAGATCACCACACCGGTGCTCTGCCCCAGGACGCCGATGAAATCGACACGCCACACGAAATAGCTGAAGAGGAAAATGCCACCGACCAGGCTCATCCACCAGAACGCCGCGGGGACGACGCTCTCGCGCTTCTTCTCGCTCACGATCCACTGGACCATCATGCGCCCAAAGAACGCGCACTGCCCGAGCAGGCCCACCGCGATCCAGCCGAAGTTCAACCAACTCGAGATATTGAAGAACCCCAGCAGCGTGCGCTCGATCTGGGGTCGGCTCTCCCAGGCTTCGAGTTCCTGGGCGACCACCGCCTCGAACCGCGCCGAACCGATCCACCCAAGCCCGTCGGCCGCCGGGAGCCCGTTGGTGTGGTACTCAAACGAGATGTCCGGATTGTCATCGCGGCTGCGCTGTTCGACCGCGAACTGCCGCGAGCCCAGGGTCATCTCGAACCGCTGGGCTGTCGGATCGATACGCTCGTTCCGCTCAAACGTCGGCTGCAAGACCAGCCACATGCCGACAAAGATCAACCCCACCATTGCAACGACCGGGCCGGGCTTCATGCACGTTCCCCAACGGGCACCGCGGGCGTCTCGGCGTTCGCGGCCGATTCGTTGCGGTCGATCTCGATCTCGGTCCCCACCACCGGCCGCCGCCGTGCGCGCATCCAGCGCACCGCGAAGCAGTCAATCAGCCCGGGCAGCGCACGCTTGGTGATCCCCATGCCGTACTTGGTCTCCCCTGCAACCCGCGGCCGATGGTGTACCGGCATCTCCACGACCTTGTACCCCAGCATCCCGGCTGTCGCGGGGATAAACCTGTGCATGCCCTTGAACTCAAGAGGCAACGCCAACGCAACCTCCCGCTTCATCACCCGCAGCGAACACCCGGTGTCGCGGATGCGGTCGCCCAAAAGCCACAGCCTGAACTTGCGGCCGACCCAACTCCCCCACTTGCGGACGGGCGAGTCCTGCCTCGCGCGGGAACGGTCACCCTGCACCATGTCGGCGTCGCGCGTTGCGAGCAGGTCGAGCATCGCGGGATAGTCGGCCGGGTCGTTCTGGAGGTCGGCGTCGAGGACCGCAATGAGCCGGCCTCGGGTGGCGCGGAACCCGGCGTGGAACGCCGCCGACTGGCCGTTGCCCGAGCCCGGGGGGGTGTCCGCCATCGAGAGGCAGCGGAGCCAGGGCCGATCGTGCATCAGCGAGCGGACGACCTCGCGGGTCGCGTCGGTCGAGCCGTCGTCAACGATGACAAACTCGAACCCGATGCCCAGGGGCAACAGGGCCTCTCCGACCTGCTCGACCAGCGCGGGGATATTTTCTTCCTCGTTGTGGGCGGGGGCAACGACCGAGACCTCGATCGGCCCGACGATCGACCCGACCGCCCCCTCGGGAGAGCCCTCGTGAGCCGGGCTGGGAGCGTCGTTGGGTGGCGCGGTGTCCATAGGCAGAACGATAGGGCGAGCGGGTCGACCGCCCCCGCTGCGGCCGCCTATGCTCTGCTGAGACTTAGAATCAATCAAGGCGCCGAGCCTCTCTCGGGCCGATTCTCTTTGCCAGAGGACCTGTCCATGCACCTGCGACACTCCGACGACCACGACCACGGCCCGGCCACAGTGGCGGTCAAGTTTCTCCTCGAAGACCCCGAGGGGCTCACCAGCTCTGACAAGACCGAGTGGACCCTGATGGCTGCCAAAGGCGAGCACCTGCTCGAGGTCGCCGTCGAGCACGGCATCAACATCGAGCACGCCTGCGGGGCGGTCTGTGCCTGCTCGACCTGCCACATCTACATCGAAGAGGGCATGGACGACCTCAGCGAATCGACCGAAGCCGAGGAGGACCGCGTCGAGGAGGCGATGGGCCTGCAACGCAACAGCCGCCTGAGCTGCCAGTGCTTTATCGAAGGCGACGGCCCGATCGTCGTCCGCGTCCCGGCGTGGAACCGCAACGCGGTCAAGGAAGTGCCGCACTAGACCATCTTGCAGCAATGTATTTCGTGGTGATGGGGAGGGGGCATTGTCCCCTCGCTTGCGCGAGGGGCTCTACAACGCCGTCATGTATCTCTACACAGCAGCACCCGTCAACGCTTGAAATACTCCGGCAGGCTCTTGCCCTTGTAGGTGAAGCTCCGCTTGCCAAAGCCGGCCGCCCGCAGCAGGTCGAGGTACGCCGAGTCATCGCCGCTGAAACCGTCGGCACCTTCCAGGTAGGCCTCGACGACGCCGTCGGCCCCGACCCACCTGGCGCTCCCGTCGCACATCGAGGCGTTGACGCCGTCCTTGCCGTGGTTGTTCCAGCGGTCGGGGTAGTTGTTCACGCCGTCGGTCCGTCCGAACCCCAGGCTGTCGCCCGGCGGCTGCACGTCGTCGTTGTCGTTGTCGATGATGATGATCGTCCGGTCGGGAAACCGCACGCTGCGCTGGGTTTTGAGCACGCCGTCGGGATAGTCGTTGAGGATGTCGATCCCGCCGCCGGGGTCGTAGTTCCATCCGAGCTGCCCGCCGATGGTCCCGCGATCGCGGCCGTAGATCACGGTGCCGTCGGGGTACTTCCCGTCGGCAAACCACGCGAAGGTCTCGTAGCTGTGCCCGCCTTCGTCGTCGTCGCGGTCTTTGGCTGCGATGAACGTATCAATGAGAAAGTCTCGCCCATAGAGCAACGGCACATCACCCAGCACCGGGTGGTTGCTCAGCATCTCGTTGGAACGGATGATGTTGCGGGTCGCCTGGCAGATCGCCACGTCGTAGCTGCTGATGTAGTCGGGGAACAGCCACCCGACGTTGTCCTCGAACGAAAAGATTGCGGGCAGAAAGACCTCGCGCGTGGTCTCGTTGCTGTAGAGCTGGCAGGCCTGCCCGAGCTGCCGCGTGTTCGAAAGGCACGCGCTGCGACGGGCCGCGGCCCTGGCCTTGCCAAGCGCCGGCAGCAGGATGCCGATGAGCAACGCGATAATCGCGATGACCACCAACAGCTCGATCAACGTGAACGCTCTGAAACACTTTCCAGACATGCCCCAAGCCTACCACAACCCGCCCCCCACGACCAACCACCCACACCCGACCACCCACACCCGACCCCCACGCCAGCGCGTTTTTCCTGCTCCCTCCCCCGCGCCCCGCGGGGGAGAGCTGGGGAGGGGGTGCCTTTCCGGCTTTCTTCGGGTCTCGGATATTGGGGACGAACGCTCAGGCTTGCGCCTTGAGCCTCTTTCTCAGGGGCGTTCCATCCCACGGTCTTTCTTCGAGCCCTTCGCGGCCTTCGCGCTCAAGAGGGCTCCTCGCTGGCGCTTCGGGCTCTGTTTTTCTTGGCTTTGGGTTTTGCAGCACAACCCGGTACGATGCCTTCTCGGGCTCAGAGCCGGACCAGTTTCCCGCCGGCCCGTACGGCCCACGCCCGCCGCAGGAGAACACCCCATGCCGTCCACACCCCACGCTGTCCGCATTTCTCGATACATCATCGCCGCAGCAGGGCTCGCGGTTGCCACCACCACCCACGCGCTCGCCCAGCCCGACAACGACGTCCTCTTCTCCCTCGACGGCATGCGCCTCAAGTGCGTCCTCTTCGGCGAGTGCTTCCCCGACCAGTCCCGCAACAGTGCTGACAACCCACTCCCCCCCGGCACGCCGCAGACGATCCTGCCGGCTGCGGGCTACCGCTACACGCTCGACGGCACCGTCCGCTCGTCGGGACTCATCGGGGAGATCATCCCCGACGGCTCCACCCTCGGCGAGATGATGAACATCCTGCAAGCCGGGCAGTCGCGCATGCTCACCGGCTTCATGCGCAACCCCTCCGGCGGGCTGCCCGATCCAAAGAACACCGTCTGGCTCCAGACCTTCGCCGACGACATCCTCGGCATCCAGCTCGCCATCACCCTCCAAACCTCCATCTCCGACCAAGGCGTCGGACAGTTCGAGTTCCGCGATATCGACATCGGCCTGGGCATCCTCTTCGGCGAGATCAGGCTCGAAGACAGCTCCTGCCTCATCGAGACATGGACGCCCTCGCCCCGCCAGCAGACCGAGTGGCACTTCGACACGACCTTCGAAAGTGTCAGCAACTCCGGGCCTGCAAAGCTCGACTATCTCGACAACCCCGCGTTCGGCACCATCCTCGGCGGCATCGGCAACGAAGACACACCCAACCCAAACGCACCCACCGGCGTCACCCAAGCCCAGTCCTCCTTCACCACCACCGACTCGCTCGGCATCCCCGGCCCCGGCGGCGAAAGCGCCACCGTCTACGTTACCAGCCCCGCCCGCAACCTCGCAGACCCCGACCCGGACCTCTACCGGGGCATCGGCCTTGCCCTCTTTCCCGCTGCAAAACCAGCCTTTCCAGGCGGGTTCCTTGGGCAGTGGACACTCATCTACGACCTCTACATCCCCGCTGAGAGCTGGAACACCGAGTGGCCCCTCGCCCTCGTCCACGGCTCGCACAACAACAACGGCCGGGCCGACTGCCTCATCCGCAACCCCGGCAACGGCAACGGCGCGATCGGGTACATCGCCGAACCGGGGGACTATCTCGAAACCAACGCCATCGGACCCGACCGCTGGATGCGCATCGCGCTGGTCAGCAACTTCATGCAGACCAACGAAACCGCCATCTACATCGACGGCCAGCCCATCGGCACCACCAACTCCGACTGGCACTACAACTCGGTCGACCCGACCTCGCCCGAGTTCGGCGACGGCGAACCGGTCGACAACGCCGACTGGCTCGCGTGGGGTGAGTTCCCCTCCCCCTGGGCGCTCAGCACCGGCACCTTCCCGGACTCCCAAGGCCCCTCGCCGCTGGCGTCCACGCTCGGCCTCTTCTGCGATCTGGGCGACGCCGACCTCGGGCCCGGCGGGCGTTCCGAAACGGCGTACCTCGCCAACCTCTACTTTGCCGACGACATGCTCACCCCGACTGAGATCGCGGCCCTGGGCGGCGTGGACGCGGCGGGGATCGTGTTCACCGATACCCCCTGCCCGCCCGACTTCAACAACGACGGCACCGTCAACACCCAGGACTTCATCCTCTTCCTCAACGCCTGGGTCGCGGGCGAACCCGAAGCCGACTGGAACCAGGACGGGAGCATCAACTCCCAGGACTTCATCGCGTTTCTGAATGAGTGGGTCGCCGGCTGCTGAACGCAGAACCTCTTGCGTCGATGCCCGTTCGTGTCGCGGTTGGCGCTCCGGTGTCCCCTCGCTCGCGCGAGGGGCTCTACCGCGTTTCCGTTGTCTTGCATAGAGCCCCTCGCGCAAGCGAGGGGACAAGCGAGAGAGCAAGGTCTTTCGTCGATACCCTTCCGCGCGAGCGAAGGACAAACAGACCCGACCACCTCACCCCGCGCTCGATCTCCTACCCTCTGCTGTGTCTCACTCTCCTGACTGCCTCATCCTCGGCGGCGGCATCGCCGGCCTCTGGACCCTCCGCACCCTCGTGGACGCCGGCTACAACGCGCTGCTCGTCGAGACCGCCGCACTGGGGCACGGGCAGACCATCGCCAGCCAGGGCATCCTCCACGCCGGGACCAAGTACGCCCTCACCGGCGACGCCTCCCGCGCCAGTAAAGCCGCTGCGACCGCCGCTGCCGTGTGGCGAGAGTGCCTCGCAGGCACCGGCCCGATCGACCTCCGCGGCGCGGCCGTGCTCTCGCAGCACACCTGCATGTTCACCACCCCCGGCGTCGGTTCCAGGCTTGCTGGGCTGGCGGCATCAAAGGCCCTCACCAGCGGCCCACAAAAACTCAGCCGAGCGCAGTACCCCGCCGCGTTCGCCGATGCCCCGCCCGGCATCGCGGTCTACCAGCTCGACGAGCCGGTGCTGGACCTGCCCGCGCTGCTCGAAACGCTCGCCACCCCGGTGCGCGATCGAATGCTGCGCGCCCAAGCGGTGCAACTCCGCTGGCAAAGCGCACAGAGCCCTCAACGTGCGGCTCTACAGAGCCCTCAGCGTCAGCGTCGGGCCGAAGTCCACCTGACCATCGCCCCCCCCACATCCGACGCCACCGCCGAAAGCAAAAACGCCGACCTCCACCTCACCCCCCGCGCGCTCGTCTGCACCGCAGGCACCGGCAACGAGGCGCTGCTCGCGGCGCTCGATCTTGACGCCGAGATCCGCACGCAGCGCCGCCCGCTGCACATGGTGCTGGCCCGTCGGAGTGCGCACGGCAACGACCTTCCCGCGATCCACGCCCACTGCGTCGGCCTCTCCGACAAACCCCGCGCCACGATCACCAGCGCAACCGACGCCACGGGGCGCACCGTCTGGTACATCGGGGGCACCCTCGCCGAATCCGGGGTTGATCGTTCGCCGGCTGCCCAGATCGCCCAAGCCCGGCAGGAGCTCGCCGCGGTCCTGCCCTGGATCGACCTCACGGGCGTCGAGTTCGCCACGCTCCGGGTCGATCGGGCCGAGGGGTTTGACGCCAACGGGCAACGGCCCGACACCCCCGTCGTGCGCGCCCATGCCAACGTCATCGCCTGCTGGCCGACCAAGCTCGTGCTTGCGCCGCTGGCTGCGTGCGCAGTGCTCGAACACCTCAAAGACCTGTGCGAACCCGCGCCCAAACCGTCGAATACCGTCCCGCTCGACAGCCCCTGCCCCGCGCCTGCCTTGCCCGTCTGGGATAACGACAATCTGCTCTGGACATGACATGCACCACCGACCACTCGGCACAACCGGCCTCCTCGTCTCGACGCTCGGCCTGGGGACCGTCAAGCTCGGCCGCACCGAAGGGGTCAAGTACCCGACGCCCTACGACCTGCCCACCGACGACGAGGCCCGCGCGCTGCTGGCGTTGGCCGCCGATCTGGGCATCAACCTCATCGACACCGCCCCGGCATACGGCACCAGCGAGACCCGGCTCGGCACGCTGCTGCCCGAGTTTGCGGGCCGATTCCTCCTCTCAACCAAGGTCGGCGAAGCGTTCGAGAACGGCGTCTCCCGGTTCGACTTTTCGCCCGAGCACACCCGCGCCAGCATCGAGCGCAGCCTGCAACGCCTCGGCCGCGATGCGCTCGACATCGCGCTGGTCCACGCCGACGGCAACGACCTGGACATCATCCAAAGCCAGGGCACACTCGACGCGCTGGCCGACCTTCGGCAGTCGGGGAAAGTCCGCGCGATCGGGTTCTCTCCAAAGACGGTCGCCGGCGCGCGCGCGGCGTTGCCGGTGTGCGATGTGCTGATGCTCGCGCTCAACCCGCGTGAGACCGAGATGCTGCCCGTCGTGCGCGAAGCCCACGCGGCGGGCGTCGGGGTGCTGGTCAAGAAGGGGTTGCTCTCGGGGCACCTCGATGTGCTGGGCAAACCAAAACACGACACCGATCCCCCGGCCGCCCCCCCGGTCGATCCGGTCGAGGCCTGCCTGGGGTATCTGCTCGCCGAGCCCGGGGTCTCGTCGGTGATTGCCGGGACGATCAACCCCGAGCACCTGAGGCAGAACGCCGGAGCCGTCGCCCGGATGCTTGCCCGTTGAATGTGCAAGAGCATCTTGCGCCAAAGTGTCGCTTTGCCATGGATGCGGATGTCCCCTCGCTCGCGCGAGGGGCTCTACAACGCAATATGGATACGGATGTCCCCTCGCTTGCGCGAGGGGCTCTACAACGCAATATGGATGTTCGTGATCCCTGTGCCATTTCTTCATAGAGCCCCTCGCGCGAGCGAGGGGACACACCGGGCGGCTCCGTGCTGGTCCTGCCGGCTCTACACTCCCGGCATGTTCGGATCACACCTTTCCATCTCCGACGGCATGGCGGCCGCAGCACTGCGGGCGGCCGAGCTCGGCTTTGAGAGCGTCCAGGTTTTCACCAAAAACCAGCGCCAGTGGAAGACCAAACCCCTCGACGAGCGGGCGGCGGACGACTGGACCGCCGCGATCAAGGAACTGGGCTGGGCCGGGCGAACGGTCAGCCACGCCTCCTATCTCATCAATCTTGCGAGCCCCGATGACGAGCTCTGGCACAAGTCGATCGACCTGATGACCGAAGAGATCAACAGGTGCGAACGGCTCGAGATCCCGTTTCTGGTCCACCACCCCGGGGCGTACACCACCAGCACCGCCGCGGAGGGGCTCGAACGGATCGCCGAGGCGTACCGCAGCCTGCTGCTCCGCACCGCGGGGTTTGCGACGGTGCTTTGTCTGGAGGACACGGTGGGTTCGGGCTCGAACATGGGCCGCACGTTTGAGGAGTTGGCCGCGTTGCGGAGCTTGATCGTCGAGAAAACCGGAGCCGGGCACCGGGTGGGGTTCTGCTTTGACACCTGCCACGCCCACGCGGGGGGGTACGACATGTCCACCCGCGCGTCGGCCGAGGGGGTTCTGGCCGAGTTTGATCGGCTGTGCGGGCTCGAGCACATCCGGGTGGTCCACCTCAACGACTCGATCGGGGACCTGGGCAGCCGCCGCGACCGCCACGCCCACATCGGGGCGGGCACCATCGGCGGCGGGACAACCTCGCGGTCGCTGCTCCAGAGCGGATTTGCCGCGGTGGTGAACCACAAAGCACTGAAAACCGTACCGATGATCCTCGAAACGCCGAAAGAACCGACCGAGGCAGGCACGCCGATGGACGTGATCAATCTGCGCCGCCTGCGCCGTCTGCTCGATTCTTCACCCAAACGCACCGCCGCCGGAGCCGCCCGATGACGACCCACAAGCTCCTTGTTGTTCTCTCTCTCGCCACGCTCACCGGCGGGGGGCTGGTCGCCGGCATGGGCGGGTGCCGGGGCGCAGGCCGCAGCGGCGAGTCGGGCACCCGCACCGCCCGCCACTCGGACACCCGGGCGACCGAAGCGGCCGAGCTGGCGGGTCGGCTCAAAAACGAAGGGCTCGTGGACCAGGCGCTCCGCGAGTTTGAGCGAGCGATCGAGATCAACCCGACGATGACGACCGCCTATATGGGCGCGGGCGATATCTACCGCGAGCGGGGAGACTTTGAAGGCGCAGAGCAGCACTACGGGCAGGCCGCCCGCACCGCGCCCAACCAATTCGAGCCCAACTACTGGCACGGGCACGCGCTGCAGATGCTCAACCGCATCACCGAAGCGGTGCGGGCCTACCTCCGCGCGCTGGCGATCCGCCCGGACGATTTCAACGCCAACCTCAACCTCGCGACCGCCTATCTGCAACTCGGCGAGGACGCCCAGGCGGTGATCTACGCCGAGCGAGCGGTGCGGATCGACGCGAGCAACGGCCCGGCGCGGGTCAACCTCGGGGCTGCCTACGCCAATGCCGGACGCCACAACGAAGCGATCGAGCAGTACGAGGCGGCGGCCGAGCTCATGCCCCTCACGCCCGAGCTGTTGCTCAACCTTGCTGAGAGTCTGGGCAAAGTCGGTCGGCATCAGGAGATGGCCGGGACGATCCGCGAGGTGATCCGCCAGCACCCCTCGGCGATGGCGCAGGAACGGCTCGGGTCGGCGCTCTTCCGCCTCCGCGAGTACGACCTCTCGCTCGAAGCCTTCCGCACCGCCACCCAGATGGACGAACGCCACTACCCCGCCTGGAACGGCATCGGGGTCTGCCTGCTCAACCGGTACCTGTGGTCGAACAAGTCCGACCTCAACGCGCTGGACTCGGCCCGCAACGCCCTCCGCCGAAGCCTGCAGATCGAACGCAATCAGCCGAGGATCGCCGAGCTTTTGACCCGGTACTAGCGCGGTTTGCCTCGTGGTGTTTCATCTCTGTGCGGTTGCCCCTGTCCCCTCGCTTGCGCGAGGGGCTCTGTGTTCTGGGCGCTTGACCCCGGGTTCGGCCCGCGTTTACTTCTGACATGCCCGACGTCTCTCTCTTGGAAACCTTCCCTTCGCCCGGCGATGCGCCCTACGTCATCGAACACGTGAACGAAGAGTTCACCTCGGTCTGTCCGATGACCGGGCACCCCGACTTCGGCGAGATCACACTCCGCTATCAGCCCGCCCCGGCAAAGACTGGCGGGACGTGCGTCGAGCTCAAGAGCCTCAAGCTCTACGCCCAGAGCTTCCGCAACGAAGGCATCTTCTACGAAGCGGTCACCAACCAGATCCGCGACGATCTGGTCGCACTGATGAGCCCCGAGTGGTTGCAGATCGTGACCAACTGGCGCGGCCGGGGGGGGATCCGCTCGGTCATCCGCGCCGACTTTGGGGATGTGCCCGCCCACTATCGCGGGCGCTGAGGTCCGGACCTGAACGCCAAAACCCCGAGCCTCGGACTTCCGTCCGGGGTGGTCTGGGGGGACGCAGCCAACCTCCGGACTGAAGTCCGGGGCTCGGAATCCCACACCCACCCCCCAACCCACTCCCTCCCCTACCATCCCTTTCACCCTTGCCCCGAAAGGCTGCGCATGTCCACGATGTTCAAGTCCGACCGCCGCTACATCCGTGACTTTGGCCCAAACGAAAGGCTCGAAGGCACCTTCACCATCAAGAACGCCCAGCTCGGCAAGACCCGGCAGGACAAGACCTACCTCCGCTGCCTCATCGCTGACAAAACCGGCGAGGTGCCCGGGCGCATGTGGTCGATCGACGAAACGTCATTCCACAAGCTGCCCACCGAGGGGTTCGTCTGGCTCGAAGGCGAGACCCAGCCCTACCAGGGCGAGCTGCAACTCATCATCCATTCGATCGAGCGCACCGAGCCCTCGCCCGAGCAGATGCGCGAGCTGCTGCCTTCGACCGAGCACGACGTTACCGCGATGTTCGCCGAGGTCACCACCCTGCTCGGCACGCTCAAACACCCGGCGATGCAAGCCCTCGCCGAGACGTATCTCGAGGACGAGCCGTTGATGACCGCGTTCTGTGCTGCCCCGGCTGCCAAGAGCATGCACCACGCCTATCTCGGCGGCCTGCTCGAGCACACGCTCAACCTGCTCAAGCTCGCCGACGTGATCTGCCCGCTCTATCCCAAGATCAGCCGCGACATCGTGCTGCTCGGGCTCTTTCTGCACGACCTGGGCAAGACCCGCGAGCTGTTCTACGACCGGGCGTTCGGGTACACCGAGCGGGGCGAACTGATCGGGCACATCGTCGAGGGCACGATCATGCTCCACGACAAAGCCCAGCAGACCATGGCGACCAAGGGCGTCCGCCTGCCCGCCGGTGCGCTCACCGTGCTCCAGCACATCATCCTCTCCCACCACGGTATTCCCGAGTACGGGGCCGCCAAGATTCCGATGACGCCCGAAGCGATTCTCGTCTCGATGCTCGACAACGTGGACGCCAAGCTGGCGATCGCGCTGAACGCCGCCCGCCCCGATCAGCGGCGTGCCTACGACCTGGGGGGGAACTTCACCGAACGCCTCTGGGCGCTCGACACCAAGCTCTACCGTCCCGACCCGCTGAACGAATAGAAATCTTTCGATCCCGCTCGCCCGGTCATCCACTACACTGATCGCAGCACTCGGAGCCCTCGATGTCCGACGAAGTCTCGATCCATGTCAACTTCACCCGGGCGATGCCTTTGTTCCCGCTCGACACCGCCGAGCTGTTGCCCCAGCAGATGCTCCCGCTGCACATCTTCGAGAAACGTTATCTGCAGATGGTGAGCCGCGCGCTCGACGGGGCGGGGCAGATCGCGATGGGGGTCTTCCGGGGCGACCGCTGGAAGCAGGAATACCACGCCCAGCCGCCGGTCCGCCCGGCGGTCTGCATCGGGCAGATCGTCCAGCACGAACAGGTCGGTGAGGATCGGTACAACATCCTGCTCCAGGGCATCTGCCGCGCACGGGTGATCGAAGAGGTCGAGCCCGAGGACGACCAGCTCTTCCGGCAGGTCATGCTCCGGCCCATCGGTGTCGGCGAGGTGGACGAGGACGAACTCGAGAGCCTGCGCGACTGGCTCGACGGCGCGCTGAGTGACAGCCCACTGACGCAGATGACCAAAGCCGAGAAGATCCTCGACTACGTCCGCAACGAGAGCATCCCCACCTCGGCGTTGCTCGAGCTTGTCTCATTCACCATGACCCCCAGCGGCGAGCTGCGGTACCGCCTGCTGGCCGAGGGCGACGCGACCCGCCGCGCTCATCTGGTCCGTGGCGAGCTCGAACACATCCAGAGGCTCCTCCGCCGCGCCAAAGCCCAACACCCCGAGGAGTGGCCGAAGGGGTGCAGCTGGAACTGAGGGTTGTATGCCGGTGTGGTTCTGGTGTGTGCGTGCGCCGATGTCCCCTCGCTTGCGCGAGGGGCTCTACCACACCCAACATCAGACCCGACATCAGACCCGACATCAGACCCGACACCACACTCGACGTCTCACCGTAGAGCCCCTCGCGCAAGCGAGGGGCCATGCATTCTCGGCTCTGCAAAGCACCGCGCCTCACGCACTCTCCCCCTCGCGCACGATGCTCGCGCCCAACGGCCGCAGCCGCTCCTCGAGCTTGGCATACCCCCGGTCGAGGTGGTAGACCCGGTTCACGATCGTCGTGCCCTCCGCAGCAAGCCCCGCGAGCACCAGGCAGGCGCTGGCCCGCAGGTCGCTGGCCATCACCTGCGCCCCGGTCAGCTTGCTCACGCCACTCACCACCACCGTCGGCCCGGCGCGGAACAGGCTCGCCCCCATCCGCCCCAGCTCCGCGACGTGCAGGAACCGCTCGGGAAAGATCCGTTCGGTGATGACACTGTTGCCGTCGGCGAGTGCGAGCATCGCCATGAACTGTGCTTGCAGGTCGGTCGGGAATCCCGGGTGCGGCTGGGTCGTCACCTCGATCGGCCGCAGGGTGTCAGGCGCCGAGACCCGGCAGGTTGCGTGCAGCGGATCGTCGCCGAGGGTCTCGACCGACACGCCCGCGTGCTCGAGCCGATCCACCGCCGCCAGCAGCGTGTCGATCGGGCAGTTCTCGATCGTGACCTCCCCTCGGGTCATCGCCGCGGCGCACAGGAACGTCCCGGCCTCGATGCGGTCGGGGATCACCGCGTGGTCGGCCCCGTGCAAACGGTCCACCCCCCGCACCACGATCCGAGGCGAGCCCGCGCCGGAAATCTCCGCGCCCATCTTGCCGAGCAGCGCGGCAAGATCGACCACCTCGGGCTCGCAGGCGGCCGATTCGATGATCGTCGTCCCCTCGGCGAGTGTCGCCGCACTCATGACGTTGGCGGTGCCCAGGACTGTCGACCCGAAGGGGCCGCCGAGAAAGACCGTCGCCCCGCGGAGGCGTCCGCCGGCCGGAGCGCTGGCCACGATATCGCCCCCTTCGAGGGCGATTGTTGCGCCCAGCGCCCGCAGGCCTCGGAGGTGCAGGTCCACCGGTCGGTCGCCGATCGCGCAGCCGCCCGGCATGGAGACCCTCGCCTTTCCCCTGCGTGCGATCATCGGCCCGAGGGTGCAGATGCTCGCCCGCATGGTCCGCACGATGTCGTACCGCGCGTGGCACCGGCTCTCGTCGGCTGCGTGGAGGGTGACCGGGTCGCCGAGCGGAGCGTCGGGAGCATCGGGGTTGTCGGGGTTGTCGGGGTGGGGGTCGGCGCCGTTCGTTCTGCCGCACCCAAGCTCGGCGAGCAGGCGCAGCATATTGCGGATATCCGCGAGGTCCGGGACGTCACGCAGAGTGACCGGCTCGTCGGTGAGGAGGGCCGCCGCGAGCAGGGGGAGCGCCGCGTTCTTGGAGCCGTTGACGCGGATGGTGCCAGAGAGTGGCCGCCCGCCTTCGAGAATGAACCTGTCCATGCCGCCTCCGCTGTTGCTCGCGTCTTGGGTTTGCCTGCTCGTCGCGCCGCCGCGCCGAAGCACCGCCGCGCTGAGGCTCGGACCGTACCGGTGCCGATCTCTGCGCGTGGTCGCGTTGTTGGTCTTTCGGCCCGCGGGGCGTGTTGGCACCAATGGGTACGCCGTCCATTCGATTCTGTAGCCGGGGCGTCCGGCAGGATCGTGTTTCTTGTGCCGCGTGGTTGACGTTGTCCCCTCGCTTGCGCAAGGGGCTCTATGGGCAGAGCAAAAGAGCCCCTCGCGCAAGCGAGGGGGCAACACCGCCCGTCCATGGCAACGAATCGCCGTGCCACAATGCACCATGATGATCTGGTTTTGATCGGTATATTTTCGCCATAAGTGAGTAACCACTAGTTTTTTTGCTTCACTGCGGTCAAATCGGGAACCAAACCGAGAACCCGGGCGTTCTATTGAGTGGAACCAACAGGCCCGCCAACCTCCGGAGCGATTCGAAGGCTGGCAAAGCAGGAGGATCAACCATGCAGCATCGCACCACCTCGAACTGGAACACCCGCAGGATCGGCCTCGGCCTGGTCGCGGGCGGGTCGCTCGTCTTGGCATCGGTTGCCGGCGGGTGCAACAACGCCGGCGAGGGGGCGCTCTCGGGCGCCACACTCGGCGCGCTGGCGGGCATGGGCCTGGGCAGCCTGTCCGGGGACATGGGCAAGGGCGCAGCGGCCGGGGCGATCATCGGCGGCGTCGGCGGCGCGGTCCTCGGCGATCAGAACAACCGCAAGGACCGCCGGGGCTCCTACCGCAGCAACGAGTGGTAAGTGTTCCGGCTCTGTGGCGCGGGCGTGGCGCGGGCGCCTTGCCCGTGCTCGGTCGTGCATGATCCGCCGAAGCATCGAGATTGGTCCTCGCTGGCGCGTCGGGCTCTGAAGTGCGATCGGCAGGCGGGGCCGGTCCGCGCTATTCTGTTCGCCCATGGGCAACGTCCGCACCCTCGCCAACCAGAACACGACCACCCCCACTGCGCGCGCGACAGCAACGCCCACCAAGCCGAAGGTTCGCCGGCGAAAGCGCACCGCCGGCGGCAAGGGGAGTATCTCGATGTACCTGGGCGACTGCCGCCAGGTGCTGCCGACGATCCCCGAGGTGCAGAAAAAATCAGTCCGGCTGGTTTTCGCCGACCCGCCCTTCAACTGGAAGCGCGACTACGACCGCCACGAGACCGGGCACTCGTGGGACGACGCGATGTCGCGCAAGGAATATCTGGCGTTCACCGCCGAGTGGCTCGATGCCTGCATCGACGCGCTCACCGACGACGGCTCGCTCTGGGTCAACATCCCCGACGACTCGGCCGCCGAGATCGTGGTCCATCTCAAGAGCCGCGGGCTGCACATGGTCAACTGGTGCATCTGGCACTACCGCTTCGGGCAGAACACGACCAAACGATTCATCAACAGCAAGGTCCACGCGCTCTACTTCTGCCGCGACCCTGACAACCGGGTCTGGAACAACGAGGACATCGTCGAGGTCTCCGACCGCCGGGCGATCTATGGCGACCCGCGCACCGAGAGCAAACGCGACGGCATGCCCGCGGGGATGCGCGTGCCGATGGACGTGTGGTACGGGCAGTACTGGGGGCGCATCCAGGGCAACAACAAGGAACGCCGCGCCAAACACGACAACCAACTGCCCGAGGTCTATCTCGAGCGGGTGATCCTCGCCTGCTCGAACCCCGGCGATATCGTGCTCGACCCCTTCATCGGCAGCGGGACCACCGCGGTCGTCGCCCGCGAACACGGGCGCGACTTTGTCGGCACCGAATACAGCCGTGAGAATCTTGACGGGGCGTATGAACGCACCGCAAAGAGCATGCTCCGCAAGGACATGTCGCGGGGGGTGAGTTCGGCGCTGTATCCGAATCGCAGGAAGCTGCCGCCCAAGAACGATGCTGCCAAATGAACCGCCGGGCGATCATCTCGGCGGCCGAGGGGGGTGTTGCGGTCCGGCTCAAGGCGGTCCCCGGCGCCAAGCGCAACGAGATCGCCGGCGTGCTGGGCGATCGGCTCAAGGTCCGCGTGAGCGCGCCGCCCGAGGGGGGGAAGGCAAACAAAGCGATCTGCGTGCTGCTGGCAAAGACGCTCGGCCTCAAGCTGCGCGATGTCGAGATCGTCAGCGGCCAGACCAACCCGGAGAAGGTCGCCCGGCTCACCGGCCTCGACGAAGCGACCGCGAGACAGAAACTGCTCTGAGGTTCATTGCGTGAGTGATCTCGCGCGGCACATGCGGCGTGCCCCCTCGCTTGCGCGAGGGGCTCTGCGAAAATCGCGTGTTCGATGCGGGCTATTCGCGCGAGAGTTCCTGTTTGAGCGCGCGGGCGAGGTACTCGTACTGTTCGGCGGTGTTGTACGCCTGGGCGCTGATGCGGAGGAGGCGTCGGCCCTGGCTTGGCAGACTCCACACCGGGACTTGGATTTTATGGTCTTCGACGAGCCGTTCCTGGAGCGGGTCTTCGTAGCCGCCGGGCGACGTGCCGCCCGACGCGAGCCCGACGCCGGGCACGACGATGGTTGCCATCGAGCCGACGAGGTCGTCGGGCGTCGCGGGCTCACAGCCGAGCGCGTCGCAGATGATGGTGCGGCCTTGCAGCGCGAGCGCGTGATTGCGCGCGCGGAGCGCGTCCCACGAGCCTTCGAGCGAACCCATGAACTCGAGCGCGTCGGGGACGGCGAGGAATCGGGTGTAATCGTCTGTGCCGATGTAGTCGAAGAGGCAGCGGAAGCGGTCGCGGTCGGGCCGATCGAGGTGAGCACGGGCCGAGAGGGCGAGCGGCTCGAAGCCCTCGCGGCGTTCGGGGTGGACCCACAGAAACGCCGACCCCTTGGGGCAGCACGGCCACTTGTGCAGGTTGGCGGCGTAGTAGTGGGCGTTGGTTGCGCGCACGTCCAGGTCGATTTGTCCCGGCGCGTGGGCGCCGTCGAGCAGCACCTCGATCCCCTTGGCCCGCAGCGCGACGACGAGGCGGTCCACCGGAAAGACCAGCGCGGTCGGGCTGGTGATGTGACTCAGCAGCACGATGCGGGTGCGGTCGGTCACGGCGTTCATCACGGCGTTGTAGATGTCGTCTGACGATTTCGTCGGGAAGGGGATGGTTGCACGAACGACGTTGGCCCCGGCCCGCTTTGCTGCGCGGCCGAAGGTGCTGATGCAGGCCGAGTATTCGTGGTCGTTGACGAGAATCTCGTCGCCGGGGTTGAGTTCGAGGTTGTCGATGACTGTCGCAACAGCCTGGGTGACGTTGGGGAGGAACGCGATCCCCTCGGCATCGCAGCCGACGAACGCCGCGAGGGCGTCGCGTGCGGTGTCGAGCATGCCTTCGACGTCGAGCATGAAGAAGCGGACGAGTTCGCGTTCCATCCGGTCGCGGTAGCGTCGCTGGGCTTCGAGCACCGGGAGGGGGCACGCGCCGTAGCTGCCGTGGTTGAGGAAGACGATGTCCGGGTCGATCCGCCAGTGGTGCGCGTGGGTCGAGGGGTTGGGGAGTGTTGGCATGACCGCAGGATAGAGCGCATTGTGTCACCATGTTTTGTGCATGGCGTCGGCGATGCCTTCCCCTCGCTTGCGCGAGGGGCTCTACCTGCGAAAGGCTTTACCCCCAGCGACGCGCGCACCATAGAGCCCCTTGCGCAAGCAAGGGGACACCCGCACCCTCGCAACGCGCAAAGAAAGACAGAGGAGCGCAGACTGCTCGAGCCGCGCCGTTGGCGGGTCTTGAAAGGATCAGGCCTCGAAGTCGATGAGTCGACCGGCATCGACACCGGTTGCCGCGACGTTGCGCGAGGCGGGGTTGGTGTAGATCGGCATCGAGCCTGCCACCTGGGTCCGGGCCTGGGGTGCGGGCGGGGGCGTCGTGGCCGCAGTTGCGGCGCTTCCCTCGAAGCTGACCTGCCCGGGGACCTTGGCCGCAGCGAGCGGGTGGGAGGGTGTTGACCTTGCGCGGGCCGCGGCTGAGAAGTCGAAGGTGTCGTGTTGCGCGGGCTTGGCGACCTGCACGGCTTGCGGGCTGGCTTGTGCGCCCTGCGCCTGTGTCCGACCTTGAGGCACGGCGCGCACCATCAGCGGGCGGGTGGTGCCGTAGGCCTGGGCGGCGGTCGAGAATGGGAGGACGCGGTCGCTCATGGGTGAAGACTCTACACGATGGATCGGCCGGGTTGTAGGTCCTGCGTGAGTTATAGTTGCCAACGCGCAGGCAATGCCCGGATAACACGGGCTGCCGGGCGGTTACCGCCAGTCGAGCCCCTCGGGCAGGGTGTTGAGGTTTCGGCAGCCATCGGCGGTGACGATCACCATGTCCTCGATGCGGACGCCTCCCAGCGCGGGGGAATAGAGCCCAGGCTCGATGGTGAGCGCGTCGCCGACGATGAGTTCCGGGCCGTCCTTGTCGAGCAGCGGCGGCTCGTGGACCTCGAGCCCGATGCCGTGCCCGGTGCCGTGGGGCATGGAGGTGTGGGTGTCGGGCGCGTCCTCGGTGGGCTGCCCCATGTGGTAGCCGTGGGCGGTGAGGACGCGCGCGGTCTCGGCGTGGACCGCGTCACCTGTGGTTTCGGCGCGGGTCGCGGCGATTGCTGCGGCTTTGGCTTCGACGACGGCTTTGTGCATGCGGGCGATCTCGTCGGGCACGTCGCCGTGGACGACGACGCGGGTGCAGTCGCCGTTGTAGAGGGTGGCTTTGTTCTGCGGAAAGACGTCGAGGATGACGGGTTTGCCGGTGGAGATCGGGCCGGTGCCTCGGTTGTGGCAGTCGCCGCCCTCGGTGCCGCAGGCGACGATGGCGTCGGGGCTGGAGTAGCCGAGCTCGAGCAGCCAGATGTCCATCATCGCGCGCACGCGGCTGCCGGTGAGGGGTTCGCCGTCGTGCTGGAGGATGCCGGCGCGGTCGGCCGGGGCGCGGGCGATCATGCGGAGGGTGCGTTCCATGACCTGTTCGGTGATCGCTTGAGCTTCGGCGAGCCGGGCGATCTCCTGCTCGTCCTTGGCGCGGCGGTCGAGGACGCCTTTGTCGGGGTCGTACTCGAGCGCGATCCCGGCCTGCTGGATGTGGTGGGCGAAGATGAAAGGCAGCGAGCGGTCGGTGACGACGCGGGTGATGTTGTTGCGTCGGAGAAACTCGACGACGGCCTGGGCGGCGCCGGTCTCGCGGTCGCCGCTGAGGCCGCCCTCGGGCGTGAAATCGGCATAGCCGAAGACCGCGTCGGCGCGGGCGTGCTTGCGGGCGCGGTCCATCTCGATCTCACGAAGGATGAGACTGCGCGCGGGTGTCGCGCCCTCGATCTCGATCAGGGCGGCGGGGTCACCCACGTTGAATCGGATGGCGTGGTAGAGGATGGCGTTCTTGCTGGGGACGCCGGCGGTGAGGGTGGCGGTGAGGGTAGTCATGGGGGATTATTGCACGGGTGTTGTGCCGAGCCGGGAGTTGCTCATACGGCTCTTGTTGCGTTCTCGCACGTCACCGTCTCGGCAGGGATTGCACACAGAGAAAGGCACCCTCCCCCCAGCCCCCTCCCACGGGGCGCGGGAGGGGGAGCAGGAAAAACCAGAGCCAAGGCACAAAACCAGAGCCAAGGCAAAAACCCAAAGCACAAGGTATTTGCAGGCTGCGTGTCAGAGCTTGCTTGCGGTCAAGCTTGAGCCGACCTCGTCGCGGTCCCAGTTGTGGCTGGCGCCTCGTTTGGTTTCGTAGTAGTCCCAGATCTCGAACCAGTAGCTCTTGAACTTGAACTCGCCGAAGGGTTCGTAGTGGGCGGCGAGGCGTTTCATGATCGAGGCGTCGGTGCCGGTCATGCCGAGAACTGCTTTGCCGTGGCGCAGGCTTTCGGAATCGAGAGCAAGGCGTGAGTAGCGGCCGAGCAGTTGCATGATGTTTCCCGCGGCGTAGGGCCCGATGCCGGGCAGCGAGGTGAGGAAGGTGAACGCGGTGTCGTCGTCGGTCGAGGGGTCGGTGAGCCAGGCTTCGTCGACCTCGGCGGGTTTGTTGCCTCGGGGGACGAACATCTTTGCGAGCTCGACCATGCGCTGGTCGCGGTAGCCCACGCGGCAGCGGGCGCGGAGGGTGCCGGGGCGGGCGCGGGCCATGCGGCGGGCCGACGGGAATGAGCCGGATTCACCGAGCACGTCGCAGAGCCTGCGGTTCATGTGGATCGTGCTCGGCCAGGTGACGTTGCAGCTGGTGACGGTTTTGAGCACGTCCTCAAAGAGCGTGGGCGATCGGTAGAGCCTGCTGCGGCCGGACTGTTTCCAGCGCGGGTCGAGCGCGTGGAAGGCGCGGGCGTGGGTCTCGTCCTCATCGAGGCGGAGCATGCGGGTGAGCTGGGCGCGGGCCTGGATTTGCTCGGCCCGGGTGAGTGCGCGGTCAAAGCCGACGCGGAGCGGGGCACCGGGGACGTGCGGGAAGCTGATTCGACCGGGTCGGCTGGTGCGATGGGTGTTGCGTTGTTCCTGCGTGATCGTCGCCCGGGCCCCCCCCTCGGCAAGAAGAAACATGCGGGCGAGGGTCTGCTGGCGAACGTCCCAGTGGTTGGGCGCGAGGAGGAAATAGCCGTAGGAACAGGCGTCGCGACTGAGCACGAAATCTGCGGGGACGCGGATGTTCAGGCGCGTGCCCACGGCGTTTGGTCAGCGCTTGCTGGTGGGTGTGATCGCGTCGGCGGTCTCGGCCGAGAGGTAGAGGATGCACTGGCAGTTGGGGCAGTTGGTGAACTGCCCGGTGAGCAGAGCGACGCCAGACTGCATGGGGATCGCCATCATGCACGCGCCGCAGTGGTACTCGTGCCGCTTGACGTCGGTGATCTCCATCGGCGCCATGGCGTCCTCTTCGCGGTGCTCGTAGAGGCGCTCGTAGTCGGCGAGCATGTTCGTGGGGACATCCTCCGCGGCTTCGATGCGTTCTTTTTTGAGCTGCTCGACGCGGCCGGAGATCTCGGCTTTGCGTTCGTTGCACTGGGCCTCGGCGACGTCGCGCATCTTCGCCCGCTTGGCTCGCTGGGTGTCGAGCTCGGCGAGTTCGGCTTTGAGCTCGTCGGCGCGGCCCATCTGCCCGATCGCGTCCTCCTCGACCTTGCCCTTGTCGGCTTTGAGCGTGTTGACCTCGGTGAGGTAGGTCTTGTAGTCCTTGTTGGTCCGCGAGGCGTTCATCTGCTCGCGGATCTGCTCGAGCCGTTGGTCGGTGGACCGGGTGTCGTTTTCGAGGTTGGCGACCGCGGCGTTGATCTGTTTGATCTGGCGGTCGAGCGCGTCGTGTTTGGCGTCGAGGATCGCAAGCTGCTTGGACTGCTCTGCAAAGAACCGCTCTGCGGCGCGGAGGCGGGATTGAAGCCCGGCCAGTTGTCGATCAATTTGATACACACGCAGCAGACGGTTCGTAACGTCCATGAGCACTCCAAGGCAGTCAACGGCTTCCCTCAAGTGAGTGTATCCCGGAACGGGCGACAAATCACACCGATGTCAATTTTCAGGTGGTAAGCACAAGCAACCAGTACGCCGCCGGGAAGACCAGGAGCGGCGAATCGAGCACGTCGATGAGCCCGCCCATGCCCGGGAGAGCCGTGCCGGTGTCCTTGACCCCGGTGTCCCGTTTGAGGACGCTCGCCATGAGATCACCGGCATGGCCAACCAACGAAAAGAGCACACCGGCCAAGGCCCCGACCAGCGGGCTGGGGCTTGCGGGCACGCCCGTTCGGCCGAGCAGCCACGCTCCGAGCGCCCCGATGAGGCTGGCAAACACGATGCCGCCGAAGAGCCCTTCCCACGTTTTGCCCGGGCTGAGCCAGGGGATCAGCTTGTGCTTTCCGATCGCACGACCGGTGAAATAGGCCCCGATGTCGCAGGACTTGGTGACCAGGAGCACCCACAGGATGATCCAGACCTCGTGCTGACGGCGTATCGCCATGAGAAACCCGAACAGGAGCCCAAGATAGACAAACGCAAACAGTGTCGAACCCGTCGCAGCAATCACACCCTCGACGGTGCAGTGCCTGGCGTGGAAGACGATCGAAGCAACCAGCACCGCAACTGCCGCGGTCGCGACCAGCGCGGCAGCATTGACCGCGGGCATTGCTTCGGGGACGAACGTCGAGACCACCAGGCCGATCAGGGCAGCGGTGGTCGAAGCCCGGGCCGAGGCGGCGATGCCCTTGCGGCGGAGCATGGCGGCGAACTCTCGGGCGGCAATGAGGCTGAGACCCGCCACGACGGGGAACAAGAGCGTGCCCGGGGGGAATGTTTCTCTCTGAAGAATGTCCGCGAGCAGGGCGGGCAGCCTGAGACGGTCAAGCACACCATCAAGCCACAGCACCAGCACGAGGCTGACGATGAGCGAGGAGCCGACAATCACACGCTTGCGGAGCACGGGGAGACTCTAGCGGCTCGTCGATGGGAGCGTTTCCGGGGTGCTCGGCGTGTTCGGGGGTGGCGGTCTTCCCCCAAAGCGGCGGTCACGGGCGGCGAAGGCGCGGATCGCGGCGTGGAGGTGCTCGGTCGAGAACTCGGGCCAGAAGATGTCGGTGACGTAGAGCTCGGCGTAGCTGATCTGCCAGAGCAGAAAGTTGGAGAGTCGCATCTCGCCGGCGGTGCGGATGAGGAGGTCGGGGTCGGGCAGGCCGGCGGTGCCGAGGGTGTCGGAGATGCGGGTTTCGTCGATCTCGTCGGGCGTGAGCGTGCCCTGCTCGACGTGGGTCGCGAGGGTGCGGACCGCGTCGGTGATTTCCTGGCGCGAGCCGTAGTTGATCGCAAGGCACAGCGTCGGGCCGGTGATCTCGGCGGTGGCGCTGACGAGACGGTCGAGCGCTTCGCGGACCCCTTCGGGGAGTTCGTGAACCCGGCCGATGACGCGGACGCGGACACCTTCGCGGGCGAGGGCGTCGCGTTCGCTGTCGCAATAGGCGATGCAGAGCTGCATGAGGGCCTCGACCTCGTCGGCGGACCGCTTCCAGTTTTCGGTGGAGAACGAGTAGAGGGTGATGGCTTCGACCCCGACCCGGCCGCACGCTTCGACGACGCGGCGGACGGTCTCGGCCCCGCGCCGATGCCCCTCGGCGTGGGGGAGGCCTTGGCGGGTCGCCCAGCGGCCGTTGCCGTCCATGATGATCGCGATATGACGCGGGATGCGCGACGGAGGCACGTCGGGCAGGTGCTCGAGCGGCGCCGCCCGAGGCGTGAGGCGGGCCATGCGGGCGAGGGCCTCGCGGTCGGCGTCGGTGAGCACGACGGGGGTGGGCGACGAGTGGTCGTGCGGGGGGTCGTGCGGGGGGGGGATGGTGCGATCAGGTGTCATGTAAACTCCGTGAGTGTGCAGACTGTACCCCGGTGCGTAGAAGGTGTTTCGAGATCGGTGTGCCACGGCCGTGGGCGGTAAGTCCCGCACGGCTCACAAAGCCGTGGCACACGAAACAACCGCTTGCTGGAGCCGTCAAACAGAACCTGGGACGCCCGACCGAGCCATGCTTCTTGTGTTGGAAGGACAACTGCAACCAACCGCTTCTACGAATCACGAGAATATCTTGTGCGTCATTGCGAGCCCCGAGCACAAGCTCGGGACCACAAATGGTCGTTTTCACAGAGCAAACCAATCCAGTGCTCGCGCACAGGGCTCGTACAGACGCATGGCAACCTCCCGGGACTCGTATCAGACCAGCCCTTTCCCCCCCAGCCACCGCTCGGCGTCCAGCGCCGCCTGGCAGCCCATCCCGGCCGCGGTGATCGCCTGGCGGTATTCGCCGTCGGCGATGTCGCCGGCTGCGAACACGCCGTCGATGTTGGTCGCGCTGTGGCGGGAGCGGAGGGCGAGATAGCCCGCGTCGTCAAACTCGAGCCCCGAGTCCTTGAGGAACTTGGTCGCCGGCGTGTGCCCGATCGCGACAAAGAGCCCCTTGACGACAAGCTCGGACCGCTCGCCGGTCTGTGTGTCTTCGAGCACGACCGCACGGATTTTCTCGTTCATCCCCTCTTTGCCGTCACTCAGGCAATCGACGACCTGCTTGTTCCAGTGGACCTTGGCGTTGGGCTTGGAGAGGAACCGCTCCTGCATGACCTTGCTGGCGCGGAGTTTGTCGCGACGGTGGATGAGGTGCACGGTCGAGGCAAACTTGGTGAGATAGGTCGCCTCTTCCATCGCGGTGTCCCCGCCGCCGACGACCGCGAGTTCCTGATCGCGGAAGACCGGCAGCGCCCCGTCGCAGACCGCGCACGCCGAGACCCCGCCGCCGGCGGTCGCCAGGCGCATCTCGCTCTCGAGCCCGAGCCAGTTGGCGGTGGCGCCGGTCGCGATGATGACCGCATGGGCGTGGACCTCAGCGCCGCTCGAAGTGTGCAGCACGTGCGGCGCAGAGCCGTCCTTGGAGAAGTCGCAGCGGGTGATGTCCTCGCCGACGACTTTGGTCCCAAACCGCTCGGCTTGGGCCTGGAACTTGCCCATCATCTCCGGGCCGGCGATGCCTTCGGGAAAGCCGGGGTAGTTCTCGACCTCGGTGGTCAGCATGAGCTGCCCGCCGGGGAGGATCGGCCCGGGGTCTTGTTTGGGGACCCCGACGTAGACGACCGGGTCGATGCTGGCGCGGGCGGCGTAGATCGCGGCGGTCCACCCGGCGGGGCCGGAACCGACGATCACGAGGTTGCGAACGGTGTCTGCCATAGAAAGAAACTCACAGTTGAGGGACCGGGAGTATTCCCCACGCGGTCGCCGGAGTGTTGAACAAGGACTGCATCGGCTGCCCGTTAGTTGAACACGCCATCGTTGAGCAGCGTGTCCCGCACCACCGACAGCACCGGCGGCCAGAGCAGGTAGTCACGACCCGGGGGCGCGTCGGGGCTGTTCTGCACCTCGTCGGCCCACTGCGCCGACCCGTCGGCACCGACCGAGTACAGCACGAACTGGTCCTCACGAAGCAGAATCGAAACGTTCGGCGCGTCATCAACCAGAATGCTGATCTCGTGCGGCGGCGTGTTCGGCTGGCCCGAGAACCGGTCCGCGGTATCCCGCACGGGCACAAAGAACTTCAGCGTCGGCACGCGCCCGTCGGCGACCGCCGGGTTGAACGGGTCGATCCCGACGTCCTTGATGTACTTGGGGCGGATCCCCGAGAGGTCCAGCGGGAAGCGGCCGTTCTGCACGTGGAACGCTGCGAGCCCCAGAGCGTTCTGTGTCCCGAGCAGTTCGGTTCGCAGGAGCTGCCTCAGGACGAACAGGTCACGCATGTCCGGCACGCTGCGGGACACCGCCGCGACCCGGTCGGCCACCACCTGACTCGAGAACAGACCCTCGATCGCAAAGGCGCGGGCCATCTGCGGGTCGAACGGGCTGAGGCTCCAACGGAAGTCGAAGTCGTTGCGGAGGCTATCGAGCGTCTTGTTGGCTCGTTCCCAACCCACGTGCATCTGCGCCGCGTCGCGCCACCGGGCCGCCTCGCCGAAAAGTCGCAGCGGGCGTTCGGTGGATTCGAGCCTCGACATGGTCGACGCGAAAACCTCCGGGCGGATCCTCCCGCGTGGTTCCATCACGGTCGCGATGAGTTGCTCGCCAGCGATGAAATCACCCTTGGGCAGCCGGATGCGCTCGATCGAGATCGGGCCTCGCACATCGAGCAGCCGGTCGATCGCGGTCTTGAACTCCTCGGCGGTCAAGGAGGCCGCGCCCCGACCATCGTTGTACGCCACGTCGCGCATCCGCTCGGCCGCGAGGATCATCGCCTCAAACGCCCACACCTTCTCGGCGTGGAACTCGCGGTCCAGGATCTGCCGACCGAACTGGATCAGGTCGGCGAGCACGTCGAGCGCCCCCGCGCCGTCGCCTGCTTCGAGCCGACGGGTTGCTTCGACGTGGACGAGCTTTGCCAGGTCGTCAAACTTCCGCAGGTACAGGTGCTGCGCCGCAGCCAAGAGCGGCGGGTCCCCGAGATCGGTGTACAGCCCGGCCTGGATGAACGCGATCTGCTCGGGGTCGGCCCCGACCTGCTCGAGGCCGTAGGGCTGGGCAAACACCATCGCCCGGCGGTAGTCCTGTTCTTTGGTGATACTGTCGAGCGCGTCGAGCGCCGTCGCCTGGGAGGAGGCCGCCGCCCACTCGGCGAGCTGACTCCACGCCGACCCCGACGCCGGGTAGAGCGCCGCCTGACGCTGATCGGTGAGCATCGCCGGCGCGTGCTCCATCTCGGCGAGGGCCGCGAGGATGATCGGATCGCTGCGACGTTCGTCGCGGATGTCCGCGTACGCCGCGTTGACACGGTCCACAAACTCGTCAGCCCGCGCGGGTGAGACGACCAACATCACCCCCACCATTGCCACGAAGAGAGCCGCACGCACCAACGGCGTGTGGCGGAGAGAAAACGACAGGGTCGGTACAGGATTCGGCTCGCTCATAATCGCATGGTAGCACGACCCGCCCGCGCGGTGGGACCCGGCATCCCGCCGCTGCCCTCTACCGCTCTCTGTAAAAAAGAAACCGCCCCGACAATGCCGGGGCGGAGGACATATCTGGAGCGTGCTCGCAGGGATCGAACCCGTTCAGGAGACCGCGTTGCGGGCCCGGCTGCGGACCCGGCGGGCCTGCTCGTAGGACTCGATTTCCTGGGCCGGGTTCGCCGCACCGGGGCGGCGGTTCTCACGGTAGAACCGCGAGGGCTTGGAATCGGTGATCTGCGCGTTCAGGCGGGTCAACGCCTCATCGACGATCTGCCGGACCCGCTCGCGGCTGATCCCGACCGCGTCGGCGATCTGCTTGAGGGTCAGCGGCTGCTCGCCGTCGAGCCCGAACCGCATCCGCAGGATCGTCGCCTCACGCTCGTCGATCGCTTCCATCAGCTTGCGGAGGATCGCCAGCTCGTCTTCGTGGAACACCGCGGCTTCGGGAGCGGCGGCCTTGGTATCGGCGATCAACTCGCTCAGCCCCACCATGTCGCCGTCGGCATTGGTCGGCTGCTGGTTGACGGACTGCATCGCCTTCATGGCGCGGCGGATGATCTTGACCTTCTTGGGCGACAGGTCCATGTGCGTTGCCAGCTCGTCAACCGTCGGCTGGCGACCCAGCTCGTTGGCGAGCGTTCGCGCAGCAACCTTCCACTTGGCGATCAGCTCGACCATGTACGCCGGGATGTGGATCGGCTGCGTCGCGTTGATGAGCGAACGCTTGATGCCCTGCTTGATCCACCAGCTCGCGTAGGTGCTGAACCGTGCGCCCTGCGACGGGTCAAAGCCCTCGACCGCACGCATGAGCCCGATGTTGCCCTCATCGATGAGGTCGGTCAGGGGCAAGCCCCGCCCGGCGTAGTTCTTGGCAATCGCAACCACCAGCCTCAGGTTCGCACGGATCATCCGTTCGCGTGCTGCGGGGCAGTTGTCGTTGATGATCGCCCAACCCAACTCACGCTCCTCTTCTGCGGTCAGAAGAGCGGTCTTGTTGATCTCGCGCAGATAGAGCTGAATATCCGACTGCACGCCAGCCCCGGAAGGGGCAGATTTGTACTGCTTCCCACTCACTTCTCCACCCAACCTTTCACGGCCTGAACCGCCGTCCCACTCACACTCACTCACTACTCACTCACTTCACTCTAGCATGCTTGGAGTACCATGCACAGCGCATTCCGATTCGTCCGACGTCCCTCAGCGGTTGCATCGGGGCGCAACGATTGCCACTTCACACCCACGGGATGACGCCCCCGGCACCTATCCTGCCCAGACCCCCTGCGACGGTTGGGAAACTGGGAGGAACTGCAACGATCTGGACGGCTTTTTCCGATATTGCTGGCACACGCGCAGAACCGATGTATCATCAAGGTTTTTGGACACGCTGATCTATGCTTTACCGCCATGAATGTTGATATCACAGAACTTTTGCAGGGTTGGCCGTTTGAGCCCGGAAAAATCAACGTTCGCCTCATCGAGAGCGAGGACGGCGAGCAAAAGATCCAGGTCCGGCTCGACCTGGGCGTCCTCCAGATGGAGCTCGACGGCCGCCCCGACGGCCAGCGACCCCTCGACCACGACAGCCTCCTCGAATACTTCGAGGCCAGGCTCGACCGCGCCATGCGCGGCGAAACCCCACCCGAAGATGCGGACCATGCTGAAATCTCGGACCCCGCTGACGCGGAAAATTCTGACCCAAAACCCGACGACAACCCCGGAGCAGACACGGCCGGGTTTGGCCCGGAGGAGCCAGACGGCGTCTTTGCCCAAGACGACAGTGCGGAGGAAACCACGTTCACACTCTCGGCCGAGGACTGCCGCGCTCTCCGCGAAGAGGCTGTGCAGTACTACCACCGCTACGTGGCGCTCCTGGTGCTCGAGGACTTCGACCGCGTCATCCGCGACACGACGCGGAACCTCCGCGTGCTCGACATCTGCCACGAGCACGCCGCCCACGAGGACGACCGCACCATCCTCGAACAGTTCCGCCCCTACATCACCATGATGCGGGCGCGGGCGCTGGCGAGCCAGGCGCTCGCCGACAACGAGACCAAAGCCGCGCTCCACGCGATCGACGAAGCGATCGAAACCCTCCGCGGCTATTTCTCCAGCCACGACTCGGGGCACCTCTTCGACGACTCCGGCGAGGTGCAGATGCTCCGCGAGATGCGGGACTCGCTCATCCCCAAGCTGCCGGTGAGTCAGAAGTCCGAACTCCGCCAACGCCTCCAACGCGCGATCGAGGACGAGAACTACGAACTCGCGTCGATCCTGCGGGACGAGCTCAAGATGCTCCCGGACTGACACCCGCGGGTGCCGTTCCGTCGCTGCCACCCTGACCATTCCCGGCCCGTTCGCCGAGCTTCGAGCACACCTCGTCGGCCATCACGCTCGCCGCGGCGATCTCGTCGACCGCCACGTAGTCGGCCCCGAGCGCGGTCGCCTGCATGCCTCGGCTCAGAAACCCCGACCGCACCGCGATATAGGCGTCGGGCGCTGCCGAGCGCACGAGCTGGCAGGCCCCGAGCATCGCGTTGTGGTCCGGCATAGTCAGCAGCACGGCGTCGGCGGCTCGAACTCCCGCCTCTTCAAGCACGTCGGGGTTGGCCGCGTCGCCGTAGATCACCCGTCGACCCAGCCCCCGTTGCCGATGCACCGTATCGGGATTGAGCTCGATGATCGTGCAGTCAAACCCCGCCTGTTCGAGCCGCGTATAGAGCTCTCGGCCCACCGGTCCAAACCCGGCGATGATCGCCCGGAGCTTCGTGCTCTCGGCCGACGCACCCTCGGCGCCCACGCCCCCGAGCTGGTGCCGTTTCCACGCCGGGAGCGGCACCCCCACAAACAACGACGCGACCCTGGGCGCCAACGCAATAATCGTCGGCGTGAAGATCAACGAGAGCGCGACCACCGTCGTCACCACCGCCATCGCCTCGGGACCGATCAGCCCCTTCGCCGACCCGACCGAAACTGTCAAAAGGGTGAACTCGCCGGTCTGGGCCAGGACCAATCCCGCCATCACCGCGACCGGGCCGCTGAATCCGAAGCTCCAGGCGGTCGCCGCGATGACCAGCGTCTTGACCGCAAAGACCAGGACGAGCACCAACAGCACGATCCACCACATCGAGAGCGCCGCGTTGAGGTCCACCCCGAGCCCGACCGCCACAAAGAAGACGGGGATAAAGAGGTCGCGCACCGGAGCGAGCTGCCCCATAAGCTGGTGCCGCGCGGGTGTCGACGCCAGCAGGAACCCGGCAAGAAACGCCCCGAGCTCGGCGCTGAGCCCCAGCGCCGAGGTCAGCGCCGCCGAACCCAGCGCAGCCGCCGCGCCGATGATGAGCACAAGCTCTCCATGAGAGCCCCGCGCCGCCGAGAGCAGCACCCTCGGCAGGAGCCGACGACCCAGCACGACGATCGCCGCGATCCCTCCCACCGCCAACAGCATCCGCGGCAGGAGCACGCTCAGCGCTCCGGACTGCTCCACGCCGTCGGCCGCCGCGGGAATGTCTCCACGCGCCATCGCCCACGCCACCAGCAGAGGCACCGCCGCCAGCGCGACGATCGCGTAGAGGTCCTGCACGATCAGCGCCCCGAACGCGACGCGCCCGTGCACGTCGCGCAGCTGCCGGTGTTGCTGGAGAATCCGCATCACCGCCGCGGTCGACGACATGCTGATGCCCGCCCCGATCAGGATCGCCGCCGGCGCAGGCTGCCCGAACGCCATCGCCCCGGCTGTCACCACCCCGGTCACGATCACGCAAGACACCACCCCCACGCCCATGATCGACGCGAACCCGCTGCGGAGAATCCCCGCGTCCATGTGCAGCCCGATCCCGAACATCAGCAGCACGATCGCCAGCTGCGAGATGCTCGCAACGTGCTCGTCGGTCGAGATAATCCCCAGCAACCCCGGCCCGATCAACGCACCCGCGACGAGGTACGCGGGAATCGCCGACAGATTCAACTTCTGAAAGATCAGGCTGACCAGCCCCGCCATGATGAGGATGACCACCAACTCACCGAGCAGTGGGCTGACCGCACCGCCAACAGCAAGCGTCACAATCGCAGAGTGCATCCACGATCGTAGGGGACGCTCGCCGGACCATCCCGCCAGAGCGCCGTGTGTCAACGTGTTTCTTTGCTTTGACGATCGTGGTACCCCCGCGCTCGGACGAGAGGCTCAAACACAAAGCGGGCCCCGGCGTGATGCCGAGGCCCGAGGTGATATCTGCATCAATCAGGACGGGTTCGCACCCGCCGCTGCGGGTTCGCACCCGCTCGATCATCGCCGACGACGGGACGCGAAAATCCCGCCCGCAGCAAACACCGCCAGCACACCCGGCGCGGGCACGACCACAAATCCGACCGACCCGTCCAGCGAGCCATCAAAGAGCACTGTGTCGCCGGTGAACATCCCGGTCCCCGTGTCAAGGGTGCCGACCACAAACTGGTTGTTCGTCGTGTCCTCGAACGCGGCGTACAGCGTGCCCGCGTAGAGATCGAGCCCCATGTTGAAGACGTCGATCCCGAGGTTGCCGACGAGTGTCGCGTCGGGGCTGCCCCCGCCGGCCGCGTAGTCCACGGTAAACAGCGAATCGTCGCCACGGGTGACCGCGTAGAACGTGTCGGTCGCCGCGTCGTAGGCCGCGCCCCCGATGGGCCCCTGCATCGGCGCGCTCGGCCCGACCTCGGTCTCGACCTCGGCGTCGATGTCGTAGGTGACAAGCATGCGCGACCCGTTGCGGTAGCCGTAGAGCGTGTCCCCGACAAACGTCGCAGCCGGGTACGAGTTGGGCAGGTCGTCGGAGATGATCTCGAGCGAGGGAGCGTTCGAGAGCGCATCGACGAGGCGGTAGATCTCGAACGTGCCCGAGCCGGTCTCGCTGCCGCTGATCGCGAGGATGTCGCCGTTGGGCGCGAGCACGAGGTTGTTGATCTCATCGCTCAGGGCAAAGGTCATCGCTGCGCCGCCCTGCTCGGCCCGGTACAGCGTGCTGCCGCTGGTGGCGAGGTAGATCGGCTGGGCGAGCGCCCCGCCGGCGGCAATCGCGACAAGAGCGGCAGCGAACGTGATCGGTTTGGTGTGCATGTTTCTCTCCATGTGTGGTCTGTCAATGAATGATGTGCTGATCCTTCGGCTCTCGTGGCCCATCGGATGACGACGCCGGGTGCCGAGAGAAAAGAAAGGGCCGCCGATCCAGGATCGGCGGCCCCATGCGTGTTTCACAAACGAGGCCGACCCCTCGATAGGGTTTAGCGGCGGCGACGGATCGCGACCAATCCACCCATCGCGAGCAACCCGAGCGATGTCGGGGCGGGCACCAGCGCGAGGCTCATGAACGTCGTCCCGTTGGCGTCGTAGGTGTCGATATCGCGGATCGCGGTGAACGCGCCGGTGTTGGTGTCGACGCTGCCGAAGACGAGCATCTGGCTGTCCAGGTCCTGGACGAAGGCGTACAGCGTGCCGTTGTAGAACTCGGCCCCGCCGTTGAAGAAGTCGATCCCGAGGCTGCCGACGACGGTGGCGTTTCCGGTGGCGCGGTTGATGGTGACGAGCACGTCCTGGTCACGGTTGATGCCGTAGAGCACGTCGTTGGTCGCGTCGTAGCCGCTGCCGTTGACGCCGTCCTGGATGTTCAGGTTGCCGATGAGCCCGTTGTCGATCAGCGTGCCGTCGTCGACGGTGATGAGCTCGGCGCCACTGCCGCCTTCACGGGCCGAGTACGCGCTGCCGTCGGCAAAGCTGAGCGTGGGGCGCGGGCCGGGCACCTGGTCGCTGAGCATGCTGAGCATGGGCGAGTTGGTGTTGGCACCGAGAATCTCGTAAGACTCCCACATCTGGCCGGAGTTGCGCTCGGCGCTGTGGCCGACGATGGCGCCGTCGGGCCGGGTGGTGAGGCTCATCATCTTGTCGCCCATGGTGAATGTCTCGATCGGGCCGGCCGCGCCGAAACGGTACATGGTGTTGTTGCCAAACGCGATAAACGTCGGGCCCGCAACCGAAGCCGCGGCAACGCCGCCAAGAACAGTCAAAAACGCAGCTGTACGAATCATCATCTCGTTTCCCTCCAAAATCGGGGTGTCTCGTTCACTCCTGCCGAGCAACGACCCGCAGCGGGCCTCCTCGGGCTGGCACCAGTCTAGCGGAAGCGAGCGGTTCTGAGAAGCCCCAGTTTCACAAAGTTGCAGGAACTCTTGCCATGGGTATCCATGGATCGGTCCGAGGCCCACGGAAACACCACACCTGGGGCCTATGATCGCCACCCATAGACCGGGGACACGACCCTATACCTAACGGAGACCTGATTTATGCAGCGGTCCAAGATCTCGATCATCGGTGCCGGCAACGTGGGCGCGACCTGTGCCCACTGGGCAGCCGCGAAAGAACTCGGCGATATCGTCCTCCTCGAAATCCCTGACAAGGAGGGCGTCGCCAAGGGAAAGGCTCTGGACCTCACCTGTTGCGGCCCGCTCGAACGCTTCGACTCCAAAGTCATCGGCACGAGCGACTACAAGGACATCGCCGATTCCGAGGTCGTCGTCATCACCGCAGGCCTCCCCCGCAAGCCGGGCATGAGCCGCGACGACCTGATCCAGACCAACGTCAAGATCGTCCGCTCGGTCTCTGAAAAAGTTGCTGAGTTTGCTCCTGATGCCAAGGTCATCGTTGTCAGCAACCCCCTCGACGCGATGGTCTACACCGCCTGGAAAGCGACCGGCTTCCCCACCAACCGGGTCATGGGACAGGCCGGGGCGCTCGACGTCGCCCGCTACCGCGCCTTCCTCGCGATGGAAATCGGCTGCTCCATCGAAGACATCAGCGCCCTCCTCCTCGGCGGCCACGGCGACGACATGGTCCCCCTGCCCCGCCTCACCAGCGTCCACGGCATCCCCATCACCGACATGCTCCCAGAAGCCACAATCACCGCCTGCGTCGATCGCGCCAAAGTCGGCGGCGGCGAGATCGTCAAGCTCATGGGCACCAGCGCCTACTACGCCCCCGCCAGCGGCACCATCCAGATGGTCGAAGCAATCGTCCGCGACAAGAAACGCATCATCCCCTCGGCTGTCTACTGCGACAAAGAGTTCGGCGTCGGCGGCGGATTCGTCGGCGTCCCGGCACTTTTGGGCACCAACGGCGTCGAACAAGTCATCGAGTTCAAACTCACCCCAGACGAACAAAAACTCTTCGACGAATCGGCCCAGCACGTCCGCGATCTTGTCGCGGTGGTCACCAAAATGTTCCCCGACCTCGCCTGACTTCAGGCGGTTTTACCCCACGCACACACACCGAGGACCATCCCATGTCCCACTTGATTCGCAGAACCTATGCCCTCGCGTTCGCAAGCCTCGCGATCGCCGCCGCCCCGCTTGCAGCACAGGACGGTCACGAAGGCCACGATCACGGCGCCCAACCCGCCATCCCAGCCCGCACCCAAACCGCCCCAGAAACGCTCCAGATGAGCTGGTCGGACCCGACGTTCGCCGAGATCGCCGAGTTGCTCACCGGCAGCTGGAAGACAACCCAGCCCGTCGCCATGCTCAACGGCGAGGCCGGCGCAACCTCCGACGTCATCATGTCGGTCGCCCCGGCCAGACTCAGCACGCTGCCCGATGCGTTCTACGTCGAGACCGCCCGCGCCGATTCGCCCGATCAGCCCTACCGCGCCGCGTTCCTCCAGCTCTACCGACGCCAGGGCGAGATCCGTATGCGGACCCTCGAAGTCCGCGACCCCAACAACCCGATGAACAACCTGCTCATCGGCATGTGGGCGGTGCCTCAGTACATGCCCGACATCCCCCGCGACGCCATGATCGCCACCCTCGATCTCGAGTTCACCCAAACCCCCGACGGCTGGGTGGGCGAATCGCCCTACCCCTACCCCACCGCTCTGGGTGGTGCGTTCGAGATGACCAGCCGCATGAAGCTCACCAACGGCCGGATCGAGACCGCCGACCGAGGCTACAACGCCGACGGCAACGTGGTCTGGGGCGCAAGCGAAGGTGACACCTACGTCTTCGAGCCGATCGCTTCACCCTTCGCGGTCGAGACCGACGACATGGGCGTGGTCACCATCATGCTCCGTGACGAGGACACCCCCGAACTCGCAGACGGCGACACCGTCGCGTTCCAATACACCGGCTGGCTGACCAACGGCTTGATGTTCGACACCTCCAGGCGCCAGAGCGGCCGGATGTTCCAGTACACACTCCCCGCCGCAGCGATCGAAGGGTGGAACATCGCGACCTACGGCATGACCGAGGGCGACTGGAAAAAGTTCATCGTCCCCTCCGACCTCGGCTACGGCCCCAGCAGCGCCGCGGGCGGCCGCATCCCCCCCAACTCGACCCTCATCTTCGAGGCCGAGCTGGTGGGTGTCACCAAAGCCACCCCCCAAGGCGAGTGATCTTCTCCTGACCGGTCGAGCCACGCCGCAGCGCGTGCCCTCCAAGAATCCAGCACACCCCGCCGCCCGCCATCTCCCCGGCGGGCGGCTTTGCGCCACGAACGAGACCCACCTGCCATGGCACAACGCGACTACTACAAAGTCCTTGGAGTTCCCAGATCGGCCAGCGCCGACGAGATCAAAGCCGCCCACCGAAAGCTCGCCCGCAAGCACCACCCCGACGTCAACAAGTCTCCTGATGCCGAGAAGAACTTCGCGGAAATCCAGGAGGCCTACGACACCCTTTCCGACCCCAAGAAACGCAAGCTCTACGACCAGTTCGGACACACCGGCCAACCCGCCGGCGCGCCCGGCGCCGCCTGGTCAGGCGGCGCACCCGGGGCCGGCGGCGCGGGCGGGTTCAACGTCGAGGTCGAGGACCTCGGCTCGATGTTCGATGCCTTCTTTGGAGGCAAGGGCGGCCGCGGCCCCGCGGGCGGGCCCGGCGGGTTCCGAAACGCTGGCGGAACTCGTCCCGGCACCCCCCACGGCCCTCGCGCACGGCCCCGCCCCACGCCGCCCCTCGAAGTCTCACTCCCGATCTCCTTCATGACCGCCGCCCGGGGTGGACGCGAGCGGGTCCGCCTCACCATCAACGGCAAAGACACCTCGCTGGAAGTCAAAATCCCCCCGGCTGTCGAGCACGGCGCCAAACTCCGCGTCCGGGGCGTCGATGGGCGGAGTGTCCTGCTCCGCGTCGAGATCGGCGGCCACCCCCTCTTCCGCCGCGGCGAGGGGGCAAGCGCGGGCAAAGGGCTCGACCTTTCTCTCGACCTCCCACTCACCATCGCCGAAGCGACCCTCGGCACCACCGTGACTGTCCCCACGCTGGACAACGCGGTCGAGCTGACCATCCCCCCCGGCACACCCAGCGGGAGAAAGCTCCGGCTTCGGGGCAAGGGGCTCACCGACCAGACCGGCCGAGCCGGGGACCTCTACGCCGTCATCAAGATCGTCCCCCCCGATCCTGCTACACTCAGTGATACCGAGCGAAAAACGCTCGAAGAAATCGCGGGCCGATCCCCGAACCCCCGTTCGGACGACGGCTGGCCCGCGGCCGCGAAAGCCGCAGACGAGGGGTAACACCCGGTCCGGAGCGCGGTGGAAACCAAAATGCGTACAAGAGTCGGACCGCACCGGGAGTGCGGTCAACGGCCTCGGGTGTTGACAGACGCCCCGCCGCGCCGCACACTGTACCAAGGCCAAGGATTCGGCCGGCCACCCGCTGGAATGGAGACCCGGGGATGCTCAAGCAACAGCACCAACTGTTCACTTCAATCCTGGTGATTCTCGACGCGATGGTCGTCGTCGTCGCCTGCTACGCCGCGTGGCTCTTCCGCCTCTCCGCCCTCGGCCAGACGCTCCCCGACCTCCCGGGCGACTGGGAAACCACCGTCCGCGACTCGTTCTTCCTCTTCGCGGTCCCGATCGTCATCGCGGCGTTCTGGTTTCTCGGCCTCTATCGGCCCCGCCGCGACAAATCCCTCTGGGGCGAGTACGGCACCATCATCAAAGCCTCCGTCATTGCGATAGTCCTGCTGGTGGTCGGGCTCTGGCTTCTCCGCGACAGAATCATCGCGGCAACGCCGACCTCGGTGGTCGACGACGGCCTCGTTGCCTCCACTCCCGACCCCGGCCGGGTGCAGTTGCTCGCGCTGGCGGTCATCCTTCCCACGCTCTTGAGCCTGCACCGGACCGGGTTCCGATGGACGCTGCGAGAGCTCCGCAAACGCGGGTTCAACCTCCGCCACGTCGCGGTCGTCGGCATCGGACGCCTCGGGCAGGTCGCCTGCCGAACCATCGAACGCAACAGCTGGACCGGCCTTAAGGTCGCCTACTTCATCTCCGCTGCCGAACGGAGTGAACGCCAGTCGTGTCTGAGCCACCCGGTCAGAGACGGCCTCGCCGAGCTCGAGCGGACGCTGGAACAAAACCCCGTCGACGCGGTCTATCTCGCGGTCCCCAGCTCGCGGGCCCAACGCCTCCCCGAGCTGCTCAAACGCCTTGAACGCTTCGCCGTTGAGGTCCGGGTCATCCCTGACGTCATGCCACGTTACCTGCCTCAGAGCATGGCGGTCGGTGAGCTCGACGGCATGCCCGTCCTCAGCTACCGCGAGTGCCCCACACGCGGGCTCGGCGGGCTCTCCAAACGCGGGCTCGACATCCTCGGCTCGCTCGCCGGCGGGCTGCTCTTTGCCCCGGTCATCCTCGCCTGCGCGCTCGCGGTCAAACTCACCAGCCCCGGCCCCGTCATCTTCAAGCAACGCCGCGTCTCCATCGCTGGCGAAACCTTCAAGATCTACAAGTTCCGCACCATGTACCACGTCGCCGACGAAGAAACCATCCGCTGGACGTCCCGCGACGACGCCCGCGTCACCCCCGTCGGCAAGTTCCTCCGCCGCACCAGCCTTGACGAGTTTCCCCAGCTTCTCAACGTGCTCAAAGGGCAGATGTCACTGGTCGGCCCGCGCCCAGAACGCCCCGAACTCATCGAACGGTTCCGCGAGGACTGGCGCGGCTACATGCTCCGTCAGCACGTCAAGGCCGGCATGACAGGGTGGGCCCAGGTCAACGGCCTCCGTGGCGACACCTCACTCCGCCGACGCCTCCGCTACGACCTCCACTACATCCGCTACTGGTCTCTGGCGTTCGACCTCAAAATCCTCTGGCTTACCATCTTCCGCGGCTTCTCACACCGCAACGCCCACTGACCATCCCCATAAAAACGTCCGGGAACCGCCGCAAGGCAGGTCGCGTATGGTCATGTCCCCATTCGGGGAAGAGCTCTCGTGGCCAAGACGGTATTTCTGTGGCAGACTACAGTGTGCAACCCTCCCGCGGCCCGGGGCCGTATGGGGTGTGGTGGAAGAGGAGAAGACCCCGATGAGGCTGGATGCCGAACAGCAAGGATGGCTCGCCCGCGGGCTGGCTGCGCTCCAGACCGGGGACGAGAAGCGCTTCGAGGATTCCCTCTGGCTCGGCTTCGGCGACAGCTGGAAGCCGCTCAAGGGTGCCCTCGTCCGTAACGGGTACCTCCTCAACGGCGACGGCAACGCGCTGGCACTCGCCGAGCGCGGCGAACAACTCCTCGTCAAACTCGCCCGCGAGGACGCCAACAACAACTCCGGCTCCATCGCCGGCCTCAGCGACTCGACACTCGGCACGCGCTGAACACACGGCGATGCTCGCGCATGTCCCCTCGCTCGCGCGAGGGGCTCTACTTACACATCGCGCGAGGGGCTCTGCTTACACATATTATCTCGTCAATAGAGCCCCTCGCGCAAGCGAGGGGACAACGCAAGCCCGCAATCCCCACCCGCGCATACCATCCCCGCGTGCGACAGAACTACCGCGTCATTGTGATCGGAGGCGGACACGCCGGCGCAGAAGCCGCGTGGGCAGCTGCCAACCTCCTGCCGCCCCAGACCCGCCGGGGAAGCGCCGAGCCCCGCGCCACCGTCGCCCTGGTCACCCTCGACCCCGCAAAGATCGGCGTCATGCCCTGCAACCCCGCGATCGGGGGGCTCGCCAAGGGACAACTCGTCCGCGAGATCGACGCCCTCGGCGGGCTGATGGGCCTCGCTGCCGACGCCTCGGGAATCCAGTTCAAGGTGCTCAACGCTTCCAGAGGTGCCGCCGTGCGCGGCCCCCGCTGCCAGAACGACAAACACGCCTACGCCGAAGCGGTCCAATCGCTCATCCGCTCGCGACCCGAGATCGACATCATCGCTGCGAGTGTCGAGGACATCATCGTCGAGCGAGGCTGCGCAACCGGCGTGGTCATCAAAGCCGCAGCCAGCGACGACGCGACACCCCTGCACGCCCCCGCGGTCGTCCTCACCACCGGCACCTTCATGCGCGGCCTGATGCACACCGGCCGGACCAAAACCCCCGGCGGCCGTCACGGCGAGGGCGCAGCAACCGGCATGAGCGCATGCCTGCAACGCCTCGGGTTCGAGCTGGGGCGGCTCAAGACCGGCACCCCGCCGCGACTCGACCGCACCACGATCGACTGGGACAGCCTGCCGGTTGCGCTGGGCGATGAGACACCGACGCCGTTGAGTGAACTCTCGGCGGTCGAAGAGGGCCCGGCGCTGACGCTTGAGGCTCTTTTGGAATCAACCGGCGGCGTCGTGGGCGAGCGCTTCCCAAAGATGCAGCAGATCGAGTGCCGCCAGACCAACACCACACCCGAGATGCACGAGGTCATCCGCGCCAACCTCCACCGCGCCCCGATCTACACCGGCGACATCAAATCCGCCGGGCCGCGCTACTGCCCGAGCATCGAGGACAAGGTCGTACGCTTCGCCGATCGCCCGACCCACGGCGTGTTTCTCGAACCAGAGAGCCTCCGCAGCAACTGGGTCTACTGCAACGGCATCGCCACCAGCCTCCCCGCCGACGTGCAGGAACTGCTCGTCCGCGCCATGCCCGGCTGCGAACGCGCCGAGATCCACCGATACGGGTATGCCGTCGAGTACGACATGGTCCGCCCCCATCAGATCAACGCGACATGTATGACCAAACCCGTGGGCGGGCTGTTCCTGGCCGGGCAGATCAACGGCACCAGCGGCTACGAAGAGGCCGCCGCGCAGGGCGTCGTCGCGGGGATCAACGCTGCGCGACTTGCCCGCAGCGAGCGCGAATGGACGCTCGGCCGCGACCAGGCGTACATCGGTGTGCTCATGGACGACCTGGTGACCAAGACCCCCGTCGAGCCCTACCGCATGTTCACCAGCCGCGCCGAGCACCGCCTGCTGCTCCGTGCCGACAACGCCGCCGATCGACTCACACCGCTGGCCCGCGAACTGGGCGCGCTCGATTCGACCGACCTCGGCCGCTGGCGTACCCAGCTCTTTGGCGACCGCGAGCGCGCGCTCACCGCCGCCCGCACCACCATTGCGCGCGCCCAGCACGACGGCGTCTCGCTCGCCCACGCGGTCCGGCAGGACCGGCTTTCGATCGACCAGCTCCGGCAGGCGCTCGACGACGCGGGCACGCCCTGCCCCCTGCCCGTTGCCGCGACGCTCCACGCCGAAGCGCGATACGAAGGCTACATCCGCCGCCAGTGTGCTGATATCAAACGCCGCGCGAGCGAAGAACGCCGCACCCTCCCTGCGTGGATCGACTACCGCACGCTCGGCTCGCTCCGCACCGAAGCCCGCGAAGCCCTCGCCCGCTTCCGCCCGACAACCTTCGGCCAGGCGTCACGCCTCGAAGGGCTGACCCCCGCGGATGTCACACTCCTGACAGTGCTCGTGGACCGCGCACGGAAGAACCACGCCTCGGCATAGAGCCCCTCGCGCAAGCGAGGGGACAACGGCACGCCCGCCGTGTACCGGCCCTTGCACCTACGACGGACTCCCCGCCGCGGTCCCTGCCAACTTTTTGCGACTCCGCAGCACCTCGTCGCGTTCGACCAACCCGTCGCGCAGCCGAACGATCCGCTCGCAACGTTCCGAGACCTCGTCGTCGTGCGTAATCATCAGAATGGTCATCCCCTCGGTGTGCAGACCCTCAAACAGCGTCAGGATCGCCTCCCCGGTCTTGGAATCGAGGTTGCCCGTCGGTTCGTCAGCCATCAGGATGACCGGGTGGGTCACCAGCGCCCTGGCGATTGCCGCCCGTTGTTGCTGCCCGCCGGAGAGCTCGCGCGGGCGGTGGGTGGCGCGGTCGGCCATCCCGACCTGTTCGAGCGAGTGCATCGCCCGCTCGCGTCGCTCGGCCGGGGGCACCCGCTGATAAAACAACGGCACCTCGGCGTTCTCGACCACCGTCAGCTGCGGGATCAGATTGAACGCCTGAAAGATGAACCCGACAGTCCGGCCGCGGAAGACCGAGAGGTCCTCGTCGGACATCTCGCCCACCGGCAGCCCGTCGAGGCGGTACACGCCGTCGGTCGGCTGATCGAGACAGCCGAGGATGTTCATGAGCGTCGATTTGCCCGAGCCCGACGCGCCCATGATCGCGACGTACTCACCTCGGCGGATGTCCATGTCGATGCCGCGGAGGGCCTCGACCATGACCGACCCGTCCGGCTTGTAATAGATCTTTCGCACCTTGGTCAACTGGGCAACGAGGTCAACAGCTTCCATCGTGTGTGTGCTCCGTGGGTGCGAGAGTCGGGCAAAGCCTACCCCGCCGGGTCGGCCCCCGCCCCGACAGCCCGCAAGGCTGCCTCCTGACCGTAAACCAGCAAGGTGTCCCCGGGTTGCAGACGATCATCCGGCCCGGGAGTTCCGACGTACGCCCCCGTGTTCCGAGAAATCCCCAAAACCAGCACGCCCCGATCCCGCAGCCCCGACTCTCGGAGCGATCGGCCGACGAGGTCCGACTCGGCCGCGACGCGCATCTCGGCCACCGCAAAGCCGTCCATCACCCGGAGCATGAGGTCGTAGTCAATCGGCCGAACGATCCCCGCTCGCTTGAGCGACTGCCGGATCGACCAATCCAGCACCGCCCGGATCGGCCTGGCATTGAAGAACACAAAGAGCGCCAGCACACCACCCAGAACGATCCCCAGAATCTCCAACGGCTGCGGCTCGTGCTTCCCCCCGTCGCTGAGAATCGCCACAATGAACGTTGCCAGCCCCGACGTGATCCCGAGGTTGCCCAGGATGATCAGGTGCTGAACGATCCGGCGTCTGACAGGGTTCGAGACAACAAGCTCGGCTTCCCGGGTCGTAAAGCCCACGCCAAAGAACGCTGAGATCGCTTGGAAGTTTGCGGTCTCTCGGGGCAAGCCGGTCATCATCAACGCGATCGCGCCGACTCGAACCATCAAGAACGCCACGATCACAATAACAAAGATCGCGATAAGTGGAAACGTGGGCAAAGCGAAAAGACCTTCCCGCCGAACCGCACAGGTCAGCCGTCGTCGTCGGAATCGTCCATCTGCAACCCGGCCAGCGCGGTGAGCGGATCGGGCGCAAACCGGAACACCTTGTCGAGCCCCGTCACCATCATCACCGACCAGACCTCGTCGGACACCGCGCAGAGTCGCAGGTGCCCGCCCCCCTCAGCGAGCGTCCGCTTGAGTCGCAAGAGCTGCGCGAGGTTCGAGCTGTTGACATACGTCACGTTGGTGAAGTTCACCACCACCGAAGGCATCACACCCTCTGAAGAGATCAAACGGTCGATCACGATCGCCAGCTCCTCAGAAAGCTGAGGCTCGTCGGCGAGTTCGGTCACGATGATGTCTTCCGACCAGTCGGGCATGATGCCCGCAGTGTAACGCCGCGGGTCGAGCCCCGCCTGCTCCGGCCTCCGGAAGCACCCTTTGTGCCCCCGCAATCCTGTCTCAGAGCCCAGAAACCCCGATCGCCCCGGTCAACTCGGCTGATTTCCAGTGCCGGGCTCGGTCTCCCCGGTGGGTGTCGAACCAGAGTCCGCGTCTGCGTCGGATGCCGCGTCGGGGGAAGCCCCTCCCCCAGCCGCATCGATCGGCCCGGGCTCGTCGTCGTTCTCTTCGACCCGCGCCGCCGCGACGACCTCGTCACCGCCTTTGAGCCCGATGACCCGGACGCCCTGGGTCCCCCGCCCGATGGTCCTGATCGAGTCGGCCGCCATCCGCACCAGCTGCCCGCCGCGGGTGATGAGCACCACGTCGTCGGTCTCGAAGATCCCGATCGCCACAACCGAAGGCCCGTTGCGAGCGGTCGTCTTGATGTCGGCCCGCCCCTTGCCTCCGCGCGATTGCGAACGCGGCTTGCCCTCCTCGGGCTGCACGCGGTACTCCTCGACACTCGTCCGCTTGCCGTACCCGTGGCGGGTGACCGTCAGCAGACTGAACCCCGCGTCGATCGCGGCCTGGTCGGTCATCAGGTCCCCGTCCTCATCCTCGAACATCGGCACACGGATGGCGCCGATCACCCGGTCGTCGCCGGAGAGTCCGATCCCCTTGACCCCCGCCGCGTTGCGACCCATGAGTCGCACGTCCTGTTCGTTGAACCGGATCGCCCCGCCGCTGGCGGTCACAAGAATAATGTCGTCGTTGCCCGTGGTCAGGAGCACGTCGAGCAGCGCGTCGCCCTCTTTGAGGCTCGCCGCGATCAGGCCGCCGCGGTGGACGTTGCGGTACTCCTTGAGTGACGTCCGCTTCACGATCCCGCCGTGGCTGATAAAGGTGAGGTAGTGACTCCCCGACTCGAAGTCCTTGATCGCCAGATACGCTCTGGTTTTCTCGCCTTTCTTGAGCTCGAGCAGGTTCACCATCGCCCGCCCCTTGCTCGTGCGGCTCATCTCGGGCAGCTCGTACACCTTCAGCTTGAACACCCGCCCGGTGTCGGTAAAGCACAGCAGATCATCGTGCGTGCTCGCGACAAAGACATGCTCGACAAAGTCGTCGTCCTTGGAGTCGCTGGCGCGGATGCCCTTGCCGCCGCGCCCCTGCGCGCGGTAGGTGTCCAACGGCAGCCGCTTGGCGTAGCCCGAGTGGCTGATCGTCACCGTCATGTCCTCGACCCGGATCAACGCCGCCGTGTTGATGTCGCCCTCGGCTTCGTCGATCCGCGTGAGACGATCGCTGGCAAACTTCGCCTTCATCTCGGCGATGTCCTCCCGGATGATCGCAAAGACACGCTCTTTGTCGGCGAGGATCGCTTCGTACTCCTCGATCTCTTCCACCAGCCCCCGGTAATCGCTTGTGAGCTTGTCGATTTCGAGCCCGACGAGCTGGATCAGCCGCAGCGCGCCGATCGCTTCGGCCTGCACCCGCGTGAGCAGCACGCCTTCTGCGCCCGACGCCAGGTCCATCATCCGCGCGGGGATCTTCGCCGCGTGCGGGTGGTCCGGCGAGATACGGAACCGCCGGTCGGCGAGCTTGTTGATCGCCTCTTCCCGCGTCCGCGACGACCGGATCAGCTTGATCACCTCGTCGATATCGCAGACCGCGTAGATCAGCCCCTCGAGCAAGTGGGCCTTTTTCTTCGCCTCGCGCAGCAGATACGCCGTCCGTCGACGGATCACCTCGACCCGGTGGTCGATGTGGCACTGGATCAACTCCCGCAGCCCCAGCGTGCGCGGCTGACGGTTGACCAGCGCGATGTTCATGATGCTGAACGTCTGCTGCAATGGGGTGAACTGGTAGAGCTGGTTCTCGACCACCGCCGGGTCGCCGCCGCGTTTGACCTCGAGCACGATCCGCGTCCGCGCCTCACGCCCCGATTCGTTGCGCACGTCCGAGACGTCGATGATCCGCTCGTCCTTGATCGCGTCAACGATCCGCTCGACGAGCGTCTGTTGCATCAGGCCGTAAGGGATCGCGTCGATCACCACCTGCATGCGCTCGCCCCGCCCCGGCACGTTCTCGGTGTGGCACACGCCGCGCACTGTCACCTTACCGCGCCCTGTGGTGTACCCGTCCAGAATACCACGCCGCCCGAGGATCACGCCCCCGGTCGGGAAGTCCGGCCCCTTCACACCCTGCCACACCACCTCGCCCGACTCGTCGGTCACGTCCGTCATCAGGTCGAACAAACTGATATCCGGGTCGTCGATCATGCGCACAATCGCATCGAATATCTCGGTCGGATTGTGCGGCGGCAAACTCGTCGCCATCCCCACCGCGATCCCGATCCCGCCGTTGATGAGCAGATTCGGAAACTTTGCCGGCAAGACCGTCGGCTCCATCAGCCGGTCGTCGTAGTTGGGCTGATAGTTCACCGTGTCGAGCTTGAGATCGGCGAGCATCTCGACGGCTGCGTGGGTCATCCGCGCCTCGGTGTACCGCATCGCCGCCGGGGGGTCGCCGTCGATCGAGCCGAAGTTGCCCTGCGGCGCCACCAGAGGCACCCGCATCTTCCACTCCTGCGCCATCCCGACCATCGTCGGATAGATCACACTCTCGCCGTGGGGGTGGTAATCGCCCGAGGTGTTGCCCGCGATCTTCGCACACTTGAGGTGCTTTCGGCTGGGCTTGAGGTTCAGGTCGTTCATCGCGACCAGAATCCGCCGCTGGCTTGGCTTGAGCCCGTCGCGGACATCGGGCAGCGCCCGGTCCATGATCGTGCTCATCGCGTAGGTGAGGTACGAATCCTTGAGCTCGTCCTCGATCTTGAGATCGACAACGTGCCCGGCTGCCGGGGGCGAATAGCCCTCGAACGCGCCGTCTTCGGAGGGTGGGTTTTCGGTATTGTCGGGGGGGCCGTTGGTATCGCTCATAGAGACGATATCGTAGCGCGATCAGCCCCGCTCTGCCCGAAAAAAACACCCTCTTATGGCCCCTCAGCACCGCCCGGAGAAGCCCCGCCTGCTCGGGTTCGGGCCGTCTCTTCGAGTGTGTCAAGTGAGTCGAGCAACTCGACCACCGCCAGCAGCGTCAGAGCCGTCGCTTCCGGCGGCTGCCTGGGGTCCCACACCGCCGCCCGGATGCCTCCACGGACAAGCTCCGGCCGCGGGCTGAACGCGCACACCGCCTCCCCCGCGCGCAGCTGCTGAAGGAACCGCATCGCGTCGATCAGCCTGCCCACCTCGCCGGGCATCTCCTGCGCCGTCGTCAGCCGGGGGTCCCCCAGCATCGTCGCCAGAAACGCGACCGGGCGCGCCGTGTTCCACGTCGGCAGACTCAAGCCTCCCGCGGTGAACACGATCCCTCCCCGCAGGTCCCGCTCGGCTGCGCCCGTGTCCCGCAGCGTGAGCTGGTGCGTCCAGATCACGTCCCGCGCCTCCCGCAGCACAACCGCCGACGGAATCGGCCCCTCGTCCCCCGCCAGCGCCAGCTCGGCCCATCCGATCCAAGGCATCAGGCCGACCATCCCCCCCCGCGGCACCTGCCGCACGAGCGAACGCAACTCACGCTCGGCAAACTCGCGATCGCGCCCCGTCTGTGCCGCCCGCTCGGCGAGCGCCCAGACCAGCACCGCGTCCGACACCGTCCCCTGCCGTTCGACCGGCACCGCAGCCGCGTGGGCCGCGAGCATCGACTCGCACGTCTCGAGCAGCTCGCGCAGCTCGGGTGCCTCGGTCGTGCCCAGCTCGGTCAGGACCACCCACAGCACCGCCGCCGCGACGCCGTCCTCAGCCGGCGCAAACTCGCCCGGCTCGACCCGCGCGAGGTCTTTCACGATCGCAAGGGCAAGGCTGCGCGCACGGTCGCGCGTCGCCGCCGGCATCTTCTGCGTCTGGGCAAGCCGCACCAGCGCGAGCGCGACCAGCGCCTGCTGCATCGGTGCCGCGACCGCCGGGTCGGCGTTGCCGCGCGCGCCGTTGATCGTCCCCATCAGCCCGAGCCCGGCATCCCCCCCGATCCGCGTCGCCGCGATGTGGCCGACCATCCCCGCCGCAAACCGGACCAGCGACGCGGTGGTCACCTCGTTCTGCTCGACGATCCGGTTGCCCCGCGTGAGAAACACCGGCGAACCCTCCGCCCCGACCCCCACCCCGACCCCCACCCCGACCCCCACTCCCGCGACATGCACCACCTCGAACCGATAGAACGACACGCCCCGGTGCTGGGCGAGGTCGGTCAACAGCTCGACGCCCAGCGTCGGTTCGCCGAGCAAAGACGCCGCCATCGCCGCGAGCTTCACCCCGGGCGCTGTACCCGAAGCCGCCAGCTCCGACGGGAACACGAACGCCCACTGGCCCTGCGCCCGTGCCGCGATGCCGGTGAGCCCAGGCTGAATCTCCGCCGCCGGGTTGAGCAGTTCGACAACGCTCAGGGGCGTGAACGGGCCGGCGAGCTCGAGACTCAGCGTGAGGTCGGCCGCGAGCTCCGCCATCAGTTCGTCCCCGATCGCGCCGCCGCGCGGCAGGACCACGCGGCGGGCCCGCGCCATCGCGCCGGCTGCTGCGACCGCCAGCGGACCATCCGGGCCGGCGTGCTCAGCCAGCTCGCTCGCCTCCCCCACCAGCCGCCCCCGCTCGTAGATCGAGACCCGCACCGCAGCCGCCGGGGTGGCAAACCCATCCGGATCGTCCCACCCGCGCAGCCAGGATGCAGCCGCGGCGTAGGCGTCCATCGCCTCGGCTGGCGTGGGCAGGTGAGTCCGAGGCTCCCTCGCTGCGAGCACCTCGGCCAGTGGATCAGGCTGCCGGTCCTTCGCGTGGTTCTCGGACGTGGTGGTGTCCTGGGCAGCCGCGCTGGTCCCCACCGCTCCCACCCCCACTGCTCCCACCACCACCGCGACCACCAAGCCTGCACGCCGCGCCCGGGCCGGCGCCGCGTGGGGGCACCGTGTTGCCCGGGCACCACACCCGGTGTCGCGGTGCAACCACGATCGGCAGAACCGGTACACTTTCTCGGACGCGGATCGGCCCAAACGGGGCTTAGAGGGCATTGGCATCGTGTCGCGGTTCGTCTGGCACACCGGTTGTTTCTCTCTTTCCCGTCGGATCAAAAAAACCGGAGATATGAAAATGGCAACCCTCATCAAAGTCACCAGCAACCACCAGCGGATCGCCCTCCTCGCTCTTATGAGCTTCCTGGCGATGTGCTGATCGGACCCTCGGGCGGCGGGCCGGGCTCGACCCCGCCCGGCCTTGGATGACACAGTGTACGAGCGCAGCCCCTCCCGGCTGCGAGAAAAGAAAGACAGCCCGGATCATCGATCCGGGCTGCCGTGGGTTGGTCAGTTGAGGCTCACCGGCCCCGTCTCAGGGTGCCGAGCGATCGCGGGCTCGAATCACAACTCGATCTTGTCGGTGCCCATCGAGCCGTGGTCGTCCATGCCGCCGCGCTTGGGCATCGACTCGTCGCCGCCGCCGCCGCTGCCGTCGTAGGCCTCGCCGTCGGACGCCGACGTATCGCCCCACTGGGCCCGCTTGAGCGAGAGGCCGATCTTGCGATCGGTGATATCGACACGCAGGATCTTGACGTCGATCTCGTCGCCGGCTTTGACCACGTCCTGCGGGTTCTCGACCTTGTGGTCGGCCAGCTCGGAGATGTGCAGCAAGCCTTCCAGATCATCCTCGAGCTCGACGAAGACGCCGAAGTTGGTGATCTTGGTGACGTGCCCGCGGACGACCATGCCCGGCTTGTAAGCATCGGGGATCGCGTGGACCCACGGGTCCTCGCTGAGCTGCTTCATGCCCAGGCTGATCCGCTGCTTGTCGCGGTCCACTTCGAGGACGACGCACTTGACCTGGTCGCCCTTCTTGACGAGTTCGTTGGGGTGTGTGATTTTCTTGGTCCACGACATATCCGAGACGTGGAGCAGGCCGTCGATGCCCGGCTCGATCTCGACGAACGCGCCGTAGTTGGCAAGGTTGCGAACGTCCCCTTCGATGACGGTCCCGGACGGGTACTTCTCGCCGACGAGTTCCCACGGGTTGACCTCGGTCTGCTTCATCCCGAGGCTGATCTCCTGCTTGTCCTTGTCGATATCGAGGACAACGACATCAACTTCCTGTCCGGGTTCGACCATCTCGGACGGATGGTTGACGCGGCGGGTCCAGGACATCTCGGAGATGTGGACCAGCCCCTCGATGCCGTCCTCGAGGCGGATGAACGCGCCGTAGGACATGAGGTTGACCACCTCGCCGCGGATGCGCGACCCGACGGGGTACTTCGCCTCGATCTCTTCCCAGGGGCTCGATTCCTTCTGCTTGAGCCCCAGCGCGATCTTCTCTTTTTCGAGGTCGATGTTGAGGATTTTGACCTCGAGCTTGTCGTCGATCTTGACCAGCTCGGAGGGGTGGTTGACCCGGCCCCAAGACATGTCGGTGATGTGGAGCAGCCCGTCGATCCCGCCGAGGTCCACGAACACTCCGAAGTCGGCGATGTTCTTGACCGTGCCGGTGACGGTGTCGCCCTCGGTGAGTGTCTCGAGCAGACGCTTCTTGGCGGTGTCGCGTTCCTCTTCGATCAGCTTGCGACGGCTGATGACGATGTTGCGGCGTTCGGGGTCGATCTTGAGGATCTGCGCCCGGATCTTGCGGCCGATGAAGTCGCCGATCTCGTGCGGACGGCGGATATCCACCTGACTGGCGGGCAGAAAGACGGGCACGCCGATATCCACGAGCAGCCCGCCCTTGATCTTGCGCATCACGGTGCCCTCGATCACGTCCTCTTCGTTGGTGGTGTCGACGATCCGCTGCCAGTTGATCATGCGGTCGGCGCGGCGTTTGGAGAGCTGGACGATCCCACCCTCGCCGTCGAGCGACTCGAGCAGGACGTCGATGGTCTCGCCGGCTTTGATGTCCTCGTCGCCGAACTCTTCCTTGGGGATGAGCCCCTCGCTCTTGAGCCCGACATCGACGACCACGTCGTCCCCGGCCATCCCGATAATGCGTCCCTTGATCAGCTTCCCGGGCGAGACGTCGCCCAGTTCTTTGCCGAGCAGTTCGTCCATCGCCTCTTCGGTGGACTTGTCATCGAACATGCCTTTCAGCAGGTCGTCGGTGTCAGAATCTGTCACTCCGAGCGAGGCAATCAGCGTCTCATCGATCATGTGCTGGCGTTCCTTCCGGATGCCTGGGGACCTGTGTCGGGTCGGAAGAAGACACAGGGCAAGACACCCACAGCCTCGGGAGAGACCCAAGGCCGACCCCATACTCGGGGCGGTTGACGTGTTATTAAACCACCGGACCCCGCACCACGCGGGAGCCTCGGACCGACCCACCGAACCACAAAGCCTAGCACCCGGGGGAGCCTCGGGAAAGCCTGTCGGCCACCTCCGGGAGAGGGTCTGCGTCTACCATCGGCTCAAGGAGGCCCCCAATGCACGACTGGTTGGAAGGACGTATCGCGATCATCACCGGAGCGTCGGCCGGCATCGGGGAAGCCGTCGCGAGGGACTTTGCCCACCGCGGGGCCCGCCTGGTCCTCAACGCCCGCCGCGAGAGCCGCCTGAGAGAGATCGCCGAAGACCTCGGCCCCGAACGGGTGGAGATCGTTCCTGGAGACGCCGCCGACGACGCCGTTATCGACCGTCTCTTTGCCGCCGCACGGACCCGGTTCGAGGAAGAGGCCGACCTGGTCGTTGTGAATGCCGGGCGGGGGCTCAACGGGTCGGTCACCACCTCCGACACCGCCGAGTGGGAAGAGATGATCCGCGTCAACCTGCTCGGAGCTGCAAAGCTCATGCGGGCCGCGTCGCACAATCTCCTCGCCGATATCGAGAACTCGGGCGTCTCCTGGCAACAGGAAGCCCGCGACATTGTCGTCCTCGGCTCCACGGTCGGGAGGCACGTCTCGCCCTTCAGCTCCATGTACGGCTCGACCAAGTTTGCGGTCAACTCACTCGCCGAAGCCCTCCGCCGCGAGATCGGCCCCAAGGGCGTCCGGGTCTCGCTCATCGAGCCGGGCTTTGTCCGCAGCGAGTTTCAGGGGGTCGCGGGGTATGCTGAGGACTGGTTCGCCGAGGTGGTCGACCGCATCGGCCCGGTGCTGACGCCCGAAGACTGCGCCGAGATCATCTCGTTCATCGTGAGCCGGCCGCCGGCTGTGCACCTGAGCGATGCGCTGATTCGGCCGACGAGGCAGGATTATCCGTAAGGCGCAACATCGCCTTTGCACGCATGGCCTGAAGACGGCGAGCCCCTGTCCCCTCGCTTGCGCGAGGGGCTCTATGACGAGAGACCTGCATATCTGTCAAAGATAGAGCCCCTCGCGCAAGCGAGGGGACAAAGCGTGCTATGCGTCTCCCCCCGGCACCATCCGCCCCGCGATCTTCGGCGTGACCGGGAATGCCTCGAGCATCCCCCGCACCTCGTCGAGCGTCACCGCGTCGATCCGCGCCAGCTCATCTTCAAGCGGCGTGTACTTGTGCTGGAGCACCCACTGCCGACCCAGCCGCATCATCCGGCCCATCGGTCGCTCGCCCTGCAGCGTCACCCCCGTCGCCAGCTTGGCGCGGAGCTTGGCAAGGTCGTCGGCTTCGAGCGACGCTGAAAGCCCCGCGCACTCACGCTCGACCACCGCCCATACCTCGTCGGCCTTGTCGGGGTCGCAACTCGCGTAGACGAAGAACTCCCCCACCCCCTCGTGCCCGTCGTAGGCCGCCTGGGCTTCGTCCGCAAGCCCGGTCTCAAGCAGCGCCCAGTGCAGGCGGGAGTTGTCGGCCCCACCCAGCACCTGCGAAGCAAGCATCGCGGCGTAGCGGCGGTCGTCGTTGCCGTCGGGGGCGTCGGAAAGGCTCAGCAAATACGCTCGGTTGACCCGCTCATCACGCAGCGTGAACCGCTCGGCGTTGGTCGCGGGGCGCGAGGCGTCGCGGGAGGCGTCGGTGCGTGCCCAGCTGCCACAGAGCTCGGCGAGCTGGGCGACGCAGGCGTCGAAGTCGATCCGCCCGGCCAGCGCGACCGTCGTGTTGTCGGCCGAGTACCGATCGGCGAAGTACCCCGCCATCTGGTCGCGGGAGAGGTCGGTGATGGTCTCGACGGTGCCGAGCACGCGGTGCCGGAGCGGGTGCGGCGCGTAGTAGCGATCGACACACTCCTCGTAGAGCACCCAGAAGGGGTTGTCCTTGTACATCGCGATCTCTTCGAGGATCACGCCTTTCTCGGTGTCAAAGTCATCCTGCCGGAGTGAAGGCCGCATCATTTTGCCGAGCACGTCGAGCGCGGGCGTCGCGGTCTCGGGCAGGATGTGGGCGTAAAAACAGGTAATCTCGTTGGAGGTAAAGGCGTTGTTGCTCGCGCCCAGATCGTCGAACGCCTGATTGATCGCTTCGGCTGAGAGATCGTCGGTGCCTTTGAACATCATGTGTTCGAGGAAGTGGCTGACGCCCATGACCGGACTTTGCTCATCGCGGGCGCCGGTGCGGACAAAGAACCCGGCGGCTGCCGACGCGGCGGCGTCGTCGATCTCGGCGATGATGGTGAGCCCGTTGGGCAGTTCGTGCTGACGGTAGTTGAGTGCCATGCCCGAGTGTACGGGCTTTGCGCACACCGGGGGACTCGCCTGGAGCCTCATCCTCCTGCTCCCCCTCCCGCGCCCCGCGGGAGGGGGCTGGGGGGGAGGGTGCCTTTGCTTTGGTCGTCAGACCCGACCGAAAGGTCGAGCACGAGAGCATCGCCGAAGGCGAATCAGGCCGCGTTGGCTTTGGGCTGGAAGACCCTCATGCTCCCGCCGCCGGACGCCTGGCTTGCCTGGATCGCCTTGGCGCACGCGAGCACGAGTCGGCGTGGTTCGGTAAAGATGCCGCGGGTCTCCTCTTCAAGAGCCGCGATCCCGATGCTGGTGGTAAAGACCAGCGGCCTTTCCGTCGCCGGGGTGGTCCAGTCGGACATGCTCCGCGACAGGTCCTTGGCAAACGACTCGGCAAGCCCGACCGCCGCGAGACGCCCCATGCCCGGCAACACCACCGCAAAGGTCCCGGGTGTCACGTGGCAGACCGCGCCACCCTGGCCGTCAAAGACGTGCCGGAGCAACCCGGCGACCCCCATGACCGCTTCGGCGTCCGCGCACTCGCCCATCGTTGTTTCGAGCCCGGCGAACTCGTCGATCACCACCTGCACGAGCGTGAGCGCCTCGTCGTTGGCCGCCGCAGCTCGGAACCCCTCCCGGACCGCGACCTCAAAGCCCGCCGGCCCGATCGAGCCGGTGAGCGGGTCACGGTCGCTGCCGGCAAGGACCGAACCCTCCTGCGCTCCCGAGCCGCCGTTGGGGTCGTCGTGACTCTCACGGACCAGCGAGACCGCCCGCTTGCTTGCCTCGGCGAGCACGTTCGATGGATCGGTGTATGGCCCCACGTCCAGCTTGAAGAGCGACGCCATCTCCCGGCCCGCTTCGCCGACCTGCGTCACGATCTCGTCCATCGTGGTGCCATCGAGCTTGTACCACGCATCGGCGCGTTCATAGAGCGACCGCAGCGGCTGCGACGCGTCTTCGAGCGTCAACACGTCGTGGATCAGATTCCCAAGCCCGACAAAACGCACATGGTCCACACACGACCCCGGCGCAGCCGAGGGACGCTCGTGGTACTTCACCGGCAGCACCAGTTCATCTGGCAACTTCCACCGCGCGACCAGCATCGCGCCGACCGACGTGTGTTGCAGGTCGAGTTGCTCGAGCTCGTGCTTGATGAGCGTTCGGTGGTCGCCCCCGGCTGCTCTGAGCACCTCGAGATACGAATCCCCGAGCGCCGTGTACATCGCGATCATGCCCACGTCCTGGAGCAAGCCACCCAGAAACACCTCGTCCCCGATCTCGTACCCCGCGCGCTCGGCCGCGATCTTGCCGGCGATCCCCGTGAACAAGCCGCGCCGCCAATACGAAACGTAATCAAACTCGTTGTTCTGCGCAGGATCGTGGAGCGAATCGACGAGCGAGAACCCCAACGCCAGGCTCTTGACCGGCGAGAGCCCGAGCATGACGAGGGCTTTGTCGATCGTGGTGCACCGCTGCCGAAGCCCGTAGAAACTGGAGTTGACCGTCTTGAGAATCTTCGCCGACAGCCCCTGGTCGTTCTGGATCGTGCGGGCGAGTTCCTTCAGCGAGACGTTGACGTCCGCGGTGAGCTCGATGACCTGCAACGCCACCGCGGGCAGTGAGGGCAGGTTCGGGCACGCCAGGATCTTTTCGAGGTCGGGGTTCATCGTGATTCCGCAGCCGTGGATTCCCGTCGCGCTCCGGCGCTTGATCCACCACACGAACATCGGCTTCCCACCACCCGGGATAAAGCCATCGGACGCACTTTTCGGCAATGCCGAAGGGCTTTGACATGATTGCGGTGGTGCTACGCAGTCCGAGAACATTCGGCGTGCACTACATGATGGTGTTTCTCACCCCAGGTCCGGATCCGCTGAAAACTACGAGACCAGCCCTGTCGCGCCGAACACCGGCCCCATCGTCGGCAGCTCGGCCCCGAGCACATGCCGCAGGTACGAGCCCAGCAGTCGGCCCGCACGCGCGATCGTCTCGGACTCGAGCGCCTCGGGCAAAGCGCACTCCGCCGCCAGGTGGCCGCACGCCGCCACAGTCTCCGGCCGCACCCGCCAGCCGTCCGGACGGGCCGCCGCGGCATCACCGACCAGAAACACCCCCTCACGAGGCAAAAAGCAGACCGGAACACCCGGCCCGATCGCCCCTTTCGGCATCGCCGGCGTGTACCCGGTCTCGGCGAGCACCGCCCACTGCCCTCGCAGCAACGCCTCTTCCGGGCGCTCGGCGAGCAGGTCGAACAGCCCCGTCATTTGCCCAAACAACCCGGGGTGCGGATCGGCGTCAGTCACCGCGTGGTGGATCAGGTCGATCAGGTACGACCCGACATAGAACGCCCGCAGCGACCGCCGAACCCCGGGATAACTCTCGCGGAGATCCCACGCGGTGACCGTCGCCAGAGAGCCGTTGGACCGGACAATCGCGACCACCTCGCCGAGGGTCAGCAACTCGACCCCCCCCGAGAACGGCGACTTCTCGCGCTTTGAGCCCTTGGCGATGCCCCGGATAATCCCGTGGTCGCGCGAGAACAGCGACACCGTCTGGCTGGTCTCGGACCAGTCCCAATGCCGAATGCAGATCGCGTCGTCTCGGATGGTGATGGTGCCCACAGCCAAGAGCCTAGGTTCTGTCTGATGGCTCCTCCGAACCAGTGAAGCCGGCGCCTCGACCGCCCGAGGGGCATCCCAAAACACATCCGTACGAGCGAGACGCCCCCCCCCACAAAGGCTTTCATCCAGATGCCACGATTGCCGAGCCTCCAGCAGCAAAAATCTTATGGATTCCCTGGATTAACTCTTGCAACCTCGGGGGGGGGGGCAGATAAAGTAGAGTGTGTTGTGGAATCAAGAATCCGCGGCACCAACAGAGGACACACCTCACCTGAGGTAGGAAGGGGCAGTCATGAAGAAAACGGCAAGGAACGGCATCGTTGTTTTTTCGATATTGGTGGCCGTATCGAGTGCGCAGGCGTGGACGGGGCTTGTTGCCGCGATGCATGTGCGGGCTGCGGTGCTGTCGGCAACACAGGAGGAAGACCCGCCGCCCGAGGTGATCCAGCACGGCTTGACCATGCTTGCCGAGGGGGAACGGTTCTCAGAGTATGATCTCTGGGCGATTGCAGTGACGATCGAATCGCCGGAATACACCGTCATCGCCAACACCGAAGGCTGGCTCTTCCAGGGCGGCGATATGGTCAAAATCGGCAAAGACCTCGGCCAATACTGCGAAGTCGGCGAGCCGGTCGGCGAAGGTGTCTACTGGAACCAATCCGAGTTTGCGGTGTATCTGGTCAACGCCGAGGACTCCAACGCGCTCATCAAAGTGGCTCCCTTCGGCCTGCTCTCCATCGGCCTGACGACGGACATGCGGACCAAAGTCGGGCCGGGGAGTGGAGGTGACGGAGCAATCGTGTGCCGGGACGGGTATTCGGCGTGCTGCATCCCAAGTGTTACTCCCGCCATCCGCAAGTGCCTCAGCGACACAAACGGTGACTTCAGTGCATGCGAGGGTGGTGGCTTGGGAGCAAGCAGTTGCGACGTTGGCGATCGCTATGTGAAGTGCCGCGATGAATACTTTGCATGTTGCGATGAAACCTCGAATTCACCGACATACCTCTGCCTGCCGAACAACTCGTCCGGCGCCCATTGCGAGGGTGGCGGGCAGGGTGCAGAGTCCTGCGATCTGCTGCAATAGCAACATAACAGTAACGCTTTGGGCTGGGTGAGTCCGTTTTTCAAGACACTCTCTTCTGTAAGAGACAGCGCCGTCGGTGCGGAAGGACATGCGAGTAATCTCCGAGCGATCGTGACACTTTCTCTGCCGAAACATCATCCATCAAGCGGAGCCCGGGTCGAGGCAAGTCCATCACAGGAACGCGCAGCCGCCGGGGTGTTCGCTGCGGGTGCAGGTACTTTCGGTTCTTGCGGAGATTGTTCCAGAAAGAGTCGATACCCCGTGATGCGGGGATGTCAGGCAGCATCATCGTGACTTCTCCGGTGACGGTGTTGCGGGTTTCAAAGCTCCAGGGTCCTGCATCGGGGAGGCGTGGCACGAAGCCGTTGTAGAGACGGATGGTGTAGAGCGGCTCGGTTTCACCGGTGCGTCTGACGGTCAGGGTGTGCTGTTCGAGGTTCTCCATGCTGATGCTGTCGAAGGCCAGCCACTCCCACAAACTGCCGCCGTTGTCGGCTTGCTTCATCGTGACCGGCCACCCGGGATAGCACGCCGCATCGGGCGCAGTGGGATCGACCCAGCGCGGCCAGCTCTCGCAGGTGATGGTGCGGTCGGCGCGGCTCAGGCGGACGATGCCGTAGCCGGGGGCTTTGTCGTAGAGCGCAGACGGCTCTTGCCCGGACTTGATCGGATTGGCCGCGGCCAGCATGGTGAGTTTGTTCCCGAACCCGTCCGTGAAGTCGCCGGTGTAGCGCGGTGCGCCCGGTTCGCGGCGGGCGGGTTCTTCAGCGGGGGAGGTAAAGCAGGCGCCCGCGTCGCGCAGTCGTCAACGCCGTAGCGCATGAGTGTCGAGAGGTGCTGGTCTCCTGCCAGGTGGATCGCAAACCCGCTGCGGAGGGCTTGGACTGCGCGGTCTCGCCCCGGGCGAGGCCAGCCGTTGGTGTCGCCGTCGGCTGCGGGTTGATCGTCAGGCGGGTACTGGCCCGGCACGAGGTTGGTGAGCCCCGGCACGACGCCGTCGCTCTTGGCTGATGCAGGCAGCGTGTGCGCCCCGGCAAAGGGCGATTGCGAGAGCGCGACTTTCATCCACACACCGCCCGACCAGTCGCCAGCCCAGTCGCGGAGAAACTCCTCTTGCTCCGCGCCGAGCAACGGGATCGCCGAATCGTCCCGGTGCGTCCGCGCATCAAACCCGTCAGCCTGAGGCCAGCCGTTGCGGTACTTGCCTTCGGGCACCGCGACACTCGGCGATTCCTTGAACATCCGATCCGCAAAGACCGCAAACGACACGCCCGCATCGATAAAGCTGGTCGTGTAGGTGGTGTCCCAGTCGGGGAGGACGAATTGGCCCGGAAGTCGCGCCCGATCCAGACGCGGTCGGGGGTGGTGTCGAAGTCGAAGCCGGTCTGGCCGGTGGCTGTCGGCATCGGCACAAGACCGAGCAGGCACAGCGCAGCATGGTGGTCCCTTTCGCGAGGGAGGATGAGGACCGTTTGTACCAGCACGGGGTGGTCGTGACAACCGCAGCCGACAGCCGGCGACGCGGGATACGCTCGTGGTGTCCCCTCGCTTGCGCGAAGGGCTCTATCAGTTCCAGGTGGAGTGCGTGATGTCGTTTGGACTCGGACACGGTCGACAGCTGGACCCGGCGATGGGCGTGGTCGGGGTGAGCGAGGCCGAGTTGCCTGCTTTGCCCGACGCGATCGCGCACGATCCCGACGCCGGTCGGCTCGACCCGAGGCAGTGGTTCCCCGAGCCGGCGTTCCCCTTCGAGGTCGAGATCGGGACCGGCAAAGGGACATTCCTGGTCCAGCAGGCGATGCTGCAACCGGGGGTGAACTTTCTGGGCATCGAGTGGGCGCGGGAGTTTGCGTGGTACGCCGCCGACCGGGTGCGGCGGAGGCAGGAGCGCGGGCTGCTGAAAAACGTCCGGGTGCTCCACAGCGACGCGACGACGTTCCTGCGGTGGCGGATGCCGCGCGGGATCGTGCGGGTGGTGCACCTCTACTTCAGCGACCCCTGGCCAAAAGCTCGGCATCATAAGAAGCGGGTGGTGCAGGACCGGTTTCTGGGCGAGGTGTGGCGTGCGCTCGAGCCGGGCGGCGAGCTGCGGGTGGTGACCGACCACGACGACCTCTGGGCGTGGGATCAGGAACACTTTGCGCGGTGGACGGGCGCGGCGGGTTGGGACCTGCTGCGCAGCTACGGCGTGGAGGTTCGCGCCGGGACCGCCGCCGGGCAGCCCGGGCCGTTTGTGCTGAAAGACTTTGACCGCCCCGAGAGCGCGGGCGCGGGTGAGCTGGTCGGGACCAACTTCGAGCGCAAGTTCCGCAAGGAGGGTCGGGGCTTTCACGCCGGGGTGCTGCAGAAGGTGGGGGAGTAGCGCGGGGTAAACGGCGAGCAAGGGAGTATCCCAAACTCACAGAGCCCGAAGCGCAAGCGAGGAGCCGACGCACCAAAGCCAGAAAGGCACCCTCCCCCCAACCCCCTCCCGCGAGGCGTGGGAGGGGGAGCAGAAAAGAGCCAACCCGTTTCGAGCGATGCCGGAAACCCGCTGCGGCAAAGCGTTCTACGATGGGCTGTGCGCGACACACACGAACAGAACCGGGCGGTGGTGCTGCTTTCGGGCGGGCTTGACAGCGCCACGGTGCTGGCGATGGCCCGGGACGCCGGGCGTGAGTGTCACTGCCTGAGCGTGGACTACAGCCAGCGTCACCGCTGCGAGCTTGACGCGGCGGCGCGGGTCGCAACACACCTCGGGGCGGCGTCGCACCGGACGGTCTCGGTCGACCTGCGGGCGATCGGAGGCAACGCGCTGACCGCCGAGATCGACGTCCCCAAACACAGCCCGGGCAGCGGAATCCCCGTGACCTATGTGCCCGCACGGAACATGCTGTTCCTCTCGATCGCGGTCGGGCTGGCCGAGGTCGTCGAGGCTGCCGAGGTCTACGTCGGCGTGAACGCGGTGGACTATTCGGGCTATCCCGACTGCCGACCCGAGTTCATCGAGGCGTTCGCCGCGGCCGCCGCGCTGGGGACCAAGGCGGGCGTCGAGGGCGCAGCCGTGCAGCTCTGCACGCCGCTGGTGGAGTTGAGCAAAGCCGCGATCATCCGCACGGGCGTCGGGCTCGGCGTGGACTACAGCCTGACCGTTTCGTGCTACGACCCCGACGAGCAGGGGCGTGCCTGCGGGGCGTGCGATTCGTGCGTTCTCCGCCGGCGTGGTTTCGAGGCTGCGGGCGTTGGCGACCCGACGCGGTACCAACCCGAAGCTGCGCGCGCAGCATCGAGTAACCCGGGCGATCCGGAAAAGCGGGGCACGCGGTGACCGACGTGAAGCTCCCCATCTCCGAGACCTTCGTCTCGCTGCAAGGCGAAGGCAAGCTCACGGGCGTGCCCAGCTGGTTCGTCCGGCTGAGCGGGTGCAACCTCCGCTGCGGCTGGTGCGACACGCCGTATGCGAGCTGGAACGCCGAGGGAGAGAGCCGGGCGATCGCCGAGCTTGTCGAAGAGGCACGCGCCAGCAACGTCGGGCACGCGGTGGTCACCGGGGGCGAGCCGATGATTTTCAACGAGGTCGGCACGCTGACCCGGGCGCTCGGCAACGCCGGGCTTCACATCACGATCGAGACCGCAGGCACGGTCTTCCGAGAGGTCGAGTGCGATCTGATGAGCCTGAGCCCCAAGCTGGCCAACTCGACCCCGGCCGAGGGGGACACCCGCGACCCGCTCGGCGTGTGGCGCGAGCGGCACGAGCAACGCCGCCTGAACTTCGAGGCGCTGCAGGCGCTGATCGACAGCACGCCGGATCGCCAACTGAAGTTTGTCGTCAGCGAGCCGGGCGATCTGGCGGAGATCGAGCGCGTGCTCGCCCAACTCACCGGCTGGGCAGCCGAGGACGTGCAGCTGATGCCCGAGGGGACCAGCGTCCCCGAGCCCGGGCGGGTGGCGTGGGTCGTCGAGGCGTGCCTGGCGCGGGGGTGGCGGTACTGCCACCGGCTGCACGTCGAGTTGTTCGGGGACCGCCGGGGGACGTGACGGGGTGGTGCTGAGGCGGTGAGAGCACGGGCCGAGCGTGCTCGGCGGGGCGGACCGGGCCATGCCGTGTTGCCCGGAATATGCTTCCCGCAATGAGATATCGCATATGCAAAGCGTTCGAGGTCGAGAGCGGGCACATGTTGCTCAAGCACCCGGGCCGCTGCCGATACCCGCACGGGCACACCCGACGGGTCGAGGTGGTGCTCAGCGGAGAACGGCTCAACGACAACGACATGGTGTGCGACTTCAAGGCGATCAAGCTGGCGCTGGGGGCGTTTCTGGATAGATTTGACCATGCGCTGGTGGTCAACGCGGCCGACCCGCTGCTCGAGGTGCTCCAGGAGGAGCTCAAGGAACGGGTGATCGTCTTTGAGGGAGAGGACCCGACGACGGAAGTGATGGCGCGGCGCATCTATGAACACCTGAACAGCCAGATCATGGCGGGGCGTGAGTTTGTCGACCCGGAGGGGACGCGGTACCGGTTGCCGCACGATCTGGTGCTCGAGCGGGTGCGCGTCGGGGAGACCTCGACGAGTTGGGCCGAGTACGGCCTGTAGCGGAAAGGAATCCAGGGATGATTCAGGCGAACTGGTGGCGGATGGGTCTTGTCGCGGCGGCGGTCCTCGCGAGCGTGGGGCTCGCGGTCGGGTCGGTCGCACCCAAGAGTTCGGCGGGCGTCAACAGCCCGTCGGCGCAGCCCGAGCGGGCGCGGCAGCACGTCGCAATGGACGATGCCCAGATCGCCGCAGACCTCCGGCAGGCGCGGGGGTTGTCGCGGGCGTTCCAGCACGCCGCGAGCAAGGCCGAGGATTCGGTCGTGCATATCACGACCAGGAGCAGCCGGGTGGCGTCGGACTTTTTCGGGCGCCGCGTCCGGCGGCAGGCGTCGGGGCTGGGCTCGGGCGTGGTGGTCAGCGCGGACGGGTACATCCTCACCAACAACCACGTCATCAAGGGCGCGACCGAGCTGATGGTTCGGTTGGCCGGCGGGCGTGAGTACGAAGCAAAGCTGATCGGTGGCGACGAGCTGCGAGATATCGCGGTGCTCAAGGTCGACGCGACCGGGCTGACCCCGGCGCGGTTTGGCAGCTCCGAAGCGATGGAGGTCGGCGAGTGGGTGCTGGCGCTGGGCAGCCCGTTCGGGTTTGACAAGACCGTCACCGCGGGAATCATCAGCGCCAAAGGACGCGGGCTCGGGATTGTGAGTGATGAGTTCAAGGACGCTGAGCAGTTCATACAGACCGACGCGGCGATCAACCCGGGAAACTCGGGCGGCGCGCTGATCAACCTCGACGGCGAGGTCGTGGGGATCAACTCGGCGATCTTCAGCCGCAACGGTGGGTCGGTCGGGCTCGGGTTCTCGATCCCCATCGAACTGGCGAGCGCCGTGTATGAAAACATCGTCCGCGAAGGCCGCGTGGACTTCGGCTGGCTCGGGGTCGAGATCGACAGCTCGGGCGACGGCGTGCGGGTGGCGCGGGTGCTGGAAGACAGCCCAGCGGCGGCGGCGGGGCTGCGGACCGGTGACCGGGTGCTGCGGTACCAGGGTCGCGACGTCACCAGTGGCGCACAGCTGATCCGGTCGATCCAGTTCACGCCTCCGGGCAGCGACGCGGCGATCGACGTGGTCCGAAACGGACGACCGGTCGAGGTGCGCGCGCAGATCGCGTCGCGCACCGACGCCGAGGTCGAGCGGTACGGCGGGGAGGAGATCGTCTCACTCGGAGTGACAGTGGTCACCGCGACTCCCGAATCGCTCGGCTCGGGATCGGGCACGAAGGGGCTCGGGGTCTACGTCGTCAGCGTCGCGCCCAACGGCATCGCGGCCCGCGCCGGGCTCGTGCGCGGGGATGTCATCATCGCGGTGGATCGGGAGCCGGTGCGAACGGTGGACGCGATGGTTGCGGCGCTGGGAAACGCCGGGCGGTCGGTGCGGATCGACCTGCAACGCGGGAAAGTACGCGGGTACACGACGATCCGGCGCTAGGGCGCACGGCGAGTGTTACACTTCTTTGTGCGTGTTGGTGTGCCCTCGCTCGCGCGAGGGCTCCATTTTTCTGGCAATCACAACACCTGTAGAGCCCCTTGCGCGAGCGAGGGGACAAGAACGCCCGCATGATCGGGAGTGCGAAAACTGCGTGCGACGCTACGGGGCTTGTGCGTGAACACAGGATTGGTTTTGCCTGCAAAAAACGACCATTTGTGAACCCGAGCTTGCGCTCAGGGCTCGTAGAAACGCGCGAGATACTCTTCCAGTGCGTATCAATCAGGAGGGTCCGTGGCGTTGTCGGCCGTGACGAACTCTTCGGGCTCGGTGAAGGGCTCGGGGTCGGTGTGCTCTCCGGTCCACAGCGTGTGCGCGAACCGCTTGATGTCTGCGAGAATCATCAGCAGCGAGGGCAGCAGCAGCAGCACCAGCACCGTCGCGGAGATGAGCCCGCAGGCGATGGTGATCGCCATGGGGATGAGGAACCTCGCCTGGAAGGACTGCTCGAGCAGCATGGGCAGCAGGCCGCAGACCGTGGTGACGGTGGTGAGCAGGATGGCGCGAAGTCGGGCGCGCCCCGCCGCGATGCAGGCGGTGTAGGCGGGCATGCCGGCGTCGCGCATGCGGTTGAAGAACTGGACGAAGATCAGCGAGTCGTTGACAACGATCCCCGCCAGCGCGATGAACCCGATCATCGAGAGGAACGTCAGGTAGAACCCGAAAAAGAGGTGCCCCCAGATCACGCCGACGACCGCAAAGGGCACCGCGGTGAGGACGACGATCGGCTGTGTGTAGCTCTGGAACAGCCACGCGAGGGTGATGTAGATCAGCCCGATCGCGACGAGGAACCCCATGGGCAGGCTGCCGAAGGCGTCCTTCATGTCCTTGGAGGACCCCCTCTCGATGAGCCGCACGCCGGGGTGCGCAGCCTCGAACGCTCTGCGGTCGTTGAATATCTTCCGCGTAACCTCGTCGGCGTTGATGACTTTCTTGTCATTGTCGGCGCTGACGGTGACGATCCGCTGGCCGTCGAGCCGGCGCACCGTGGCGTAGGACCGAGCCATCTCGACCCTGACCACCTCGGGCAGGGGCACCGGGTCGCCGTCGGGGGTGAAGAGGTGCATGGTCTCGATGGCGGCAAGGTCGCGGCGAAAGTCGGCGGGGAAGACGACACGGATATCGACGTCTTCCTCGTCGCCGGCAAAGGTGAAGGGCTCAAGGCCGTACACCGCGCCGCGGACCTGCTCGGCGACATTGATGATGGTGAACCCCAGGTCGCTGGCGCCGTCGCGGAGGTCGAAGCGGAGTTCCATCTGCCCGGCGTCGGCGTCGTCGGCGATGTCGTAGACGCCGTCGTAGCTGTTGAGCCTTTCGATGATGTCGTTGGTGGCGGCTTCGAGCCGATCGAGGTCGTCGCCGACGAGCCCGATGCTGATGGGCGCGCCGTCCCCGCCGCCCTGGATCTCTTCGAGCCGGAAGTTTTTGATCCCGATGAGCTTGCCTTCGAGTGCTTTGCGGAGGGCGACGATGACCTCGTCGCTTCGGCGCTCGCCGTTTGCGGTGCGTTCTTCGACGGGGGTGAGTTCGAGGATGACCTGGGCGAGGTGTGGCGCGGAGGATCCGCTGTTGTTTTCGAGGCTGGAGATCCCGCCGACGATCGCCCAGACACTCTTGACCTCGGGGATGCCGAGTGCCACTGATTCGATCTCGCGGACGTAGCGATCGGTGACACTGGTGGGGGTGCCGACGGGGAGACGGAGCTCGCCGTTGACGGTTTCGCTGTCGGAGCTGACCAGGAATGCGATGCCAAGTCGTCCGCCGACGACCATACCAACCGACGCGGTGACCGCGGCCAGACCAACCGCGACCGTGATGTACCGGTACTTGATCGCGAGGCTGAGGAGCCTGGAATAGCGGGTCATCAGGAACCGGTTGAAGAACGCGTCGCGGGCGCGGTCGAAGCGGGCTTCGAGCCGCTCGAATCGTCCCTGGTGATGCGCAGCCTTGCGGGCGTCGGCGCCGTGGAGCGAATGCGCCATGTGGGCGGGCAGGATGAACAGCGACTCGATGAGCGAAAGAAAGAGTGCCGCGGCGACAACCATCGGCAGTGCGCTGAGCAGGTCGCCCATCCGCCCCTCGACGAGCATGAGCGGGAAGAACGCGAGGATGGTGGTGATGACGGTGCCGACGACCGGCCAGGCGACCTCGTTGGCGCCGCGGATCGCCGCGTCGTCGGGCGATGCGCCGCCCTCGTGGCGGGCCACGATATTCTCGGCGACGACGATCGCGTCGTCGACGAGGATGCCGACGACGATGATGAGCCCGAACATTGTGAGCAGGTTGAGGGTGATGCCGGTGAGGCGCATGAGAACGAGCGTGCCCGAGAGCGCGATGACCATGCCGAGGATCACCCAGAAACTGACGCGCCAGTTGAGAAAGACAAAGAGCACCAGAAAGACAAGCGTCGCGCCCTGCACCGCGTTGCGGGTCAGCAGCTGGAGCCGGCCGACGATAAAGCGGGCCAGGTCGGTGGTGATGGCGATCTGGCCGGGCATCTCTTCGGCGTCGGCCCGCGCCAGCCCGAGGTCGTAGGCGACCTGCTTGTCGATGCGATCGCCGGGGCGCTGAAACATGGCGGCGAGGCGGTCGAACCCCGAGAGCGGGGACGCCTTGCGCTCGAGCCCGGCGGCGTAGGCCTTGACCAGCTCGGCCATCTTGACCGCGTCCTGCTCACCGACCTGAAAGACCGTGAGCGAGACGGCCGGCTTGCCGTTGAGCCGGGCGCGGATGTCAACATCGACAAAGCCGTAGGAGATATCGGCGAGGTCTTCGAGGTGGACGACGTTCTCTCCCTCTGCTTTGACAACGATGCGTCCGACCGCGTCGGCCGACTCGTCGATGCCCAGCGTGCGGATGCCGATGTTGGCGGTTGTCGAGCGGACGGCACCGGCGGGGGTCTCGATCATCGCGTCGCGGACCCGGCCGGCGATCCGGGGCAGGCTGAGGCGGTGCTTGAGGGTTGCTTCCGGGCGGACCTCGACGGTGATCTCGTCGGTGCGGGTGCCGCCGACAGCGATCTGCCCCATGCCGGGGAGCGTGCGGAGGTCGTCGCGCATCTGGCGGATCGCGTGCTTCATGGCGCGTTCGTCGGAGTCGCCGTAGAGCGAGAGGATGATCGCGGGGAGGTTGGGCTCGAGCTTGTCGACGACGATGCGTTCGGCGGATTCGGGGAGGTCCTGGAGCGCGTCGACCTCGCGTTGCACGTCGGCGACCGCGGCGTCGATATCCGTGCCGGACTCGAACTCGACCCGGATCGATGCCAGCGACTCGTTGACCGTGGAGTTGATCTCTTTGATGTCGCGGAGGTCGCGCAGGGCGTCCTCGATTTTCGACGCCAGCGCACGCTCGACCTCGTCGGGCGCAGCCCCGGGATAGGGCGCGGTGACGATGACGGTGGTCGATTCGTTCTGCGGGAAGAACTCGCGACGGATTTTGCTGCCGAAGATCAGGCCGCCAAAGAGCAGCGCGAACATAAGAAGATTGGCGACGACCGGCTTGCGGACGCCGAACGCGGGGAGGCTCATTGTGAGTCTCCGCCCGGGGCTCGCGACGCGATGTTGACGATCCTGCCCTCACTCATCACGTCGAGATTGGTGACGATGATCGGCGACCCGTCGGGGATGTCGTCGGTCTCCACGACGGTCCATTGCTGTTCGATCGGGTCGATGTCCGGGTAGCTGCTGGCGGTGTGGAAGATCGCGCGGACGAACGCTTTGCGGGCGGTCCACGTGCCGCGATCGTTGGGGACCGCGATATAGACCGTCCCGTCGTGCACGGCGCGGCGGGGGACGACGAGGCGCCCGGTTTCGGGCGCGCCGTTGATCGCGCAGACCACGAACTGTCCCGGCAACAGGAGCGTCGTCGCGTCGTGGCTGGCGCTCTGGAACGCCGCGGCGTCCTGCCTGACTTCGACAAAGACGGTGATCGAGCGGGTGACGGGGTCGACCTCCGGAGAGAGACGCCCGACGGTCCCGGTCCAGGTGTGTGTCGCCGGGCCGTCGGGTCGGAGTGTCGCGGTATCCCCGACACGGACATAGCCGAGCGCCGAAGCCGGGATCCGCAGCGGGACCTCGAGATGGGTGATATCCACGACGCGGGCGATCGGTGCGCCGACGGTGACGTACTCGCCGCGCTCGACGCTGACCTCTTCGAGGATGCTGTCGAACGGCGCGGTGATGCCGGTACGGCGGAGGTTCTGGGCTGCGACCTGGCCGTCGGCGCGGAGGCGCTCGAGCGCCGCCCGCAGCGTGGCGCGGCGGGAGGGCACGCGGGCGTGCTGCTGCCGGATCGTCGAGACCTGAACCTCGAGGGCGCGGAGCGCCTTGGTGCGGCGGTCGATCTCGGATGCCGAAGCGGCACCGCGCTCGAGCGCGGCGTACGCCTGGCTCAGCTCGCGGCTCTCGATCGCGGCCTGTTCCTCGGCGAGTTTGAGCTGTTCGAGCCACGCGCCTTCGTCGACGTCGAGCGCGGCAAGATCAGCGCGGGCCTGGACGACACGTTGCTCGGCAGCCCTTGCGCGGGCAAGATAGTCGGCCTGCTCGATCTGCACGATCAGGTCGCCCGCCGCGACGCGGTTGCCGGGCTCGATGCTCGGCGGGCGTTCAACGATGCGGCCGGAGACTTCGGCGGCGAGGTTGGCCGAGTTCATCGCCCGGGCCGTGCCGTAGCCCGACCAGACGCGGTCGACGTCGGTGCGGGTCGCGGGGATGGTGCCGACGACCAGGGCAGCCGCGGCGTCGGCGCGCGGGGGCAGCTTGGGCTTGGTCAAGAACAGCGTGTACGCGATGCCGAACCCGATACCGAGAATCACGATGCCGAGCCCGATTCGCAGGAGGAGCGGAACGATTTTCATGCAGGAGGCGCCTTGTACTGCACCGGCGTGCCTTGTGCGGGTGGGTCGGGCCAACTCTAGGCCGACACGGTGATTCCCGGTCGGTCCTGCGGGTCAGCCCAGGTCCACGATGAGGTCGCCGAGCAGCATCGTGGCGAGCGTGACCACGACGATCCCGATGAGGTTGAGCCCGATCCCGGCGCGGGCCATCTGGGGGATCGTGATCTTGCCCGAGCCGAACACGATCGCGTTGGGCGGCGTCGCGACCGGGAGCATGAACGCCAGCGAGGCGACGATTGCCGCGGGGACGACGAGCTTGAGCGGATCAATGCCGAGCACCGGGGCGGCGGCCGCGAGAATCGGCAGGAGCGCGGTGGTGACCGCGGTGTTGCTGGTGAGCTCGGTAAGAAAGATGACGAGCGTGCAGACCAGCGCGACCACGACCCAGACCGGGACGTTCCCGATGTGGACAAACCCGCTGGCGATGAAGACATCGACGCCGTTGGCGCTGATCGCCGCCGCGAGGCTGAGCCCGCCGCCGAAGAGGATGAGGATGCCCCAGGGCAGGCGTTGGGCGGTGTGCCAGTCCATGGCAAAGGAGCGGTCGCGCAGACTGACAGGGATGCAGAAGAGCACAAGCGCAGCCCCGACCGCGATGGAGGCGTCGTTGAGCCCGGCCAGTGGTGTGATGCTGTGGGTCAGGCCAAACTTGACGAGCACGGATCGGGTAAGCCAGAGGGCAACGGTGCAGCAGAAGACGACGAGGACTGTCCACTCGCCGCGGCTGACTTTGCCGAGGCTCTGGAGTTCGCTTTTGATGAGGCTCTTGCCGCCGGGGATGGTGCGGAGCTTGACCGGCTGGCTGACAAAGACGAGGTAGCACCAGACGATGGGGAGCAGGACGAATGCGATCGAGCCGCCGAGGAGCAGCCACTTGGCGAAGGTGATGTCGTGGCCGAGTTCGTCTTGCACAAAGCCTCGGAGAATGGCGTTGGGCGCGGTGCCGATGAGGGTGGTGATGCCGCCGACCGACGCGGCGTAGGCGATGCCGAGCAGGAGCGTGGTGTCGAAGTTGGGATCGGGGGAGGGCGCGTCCTCGCGGCGCGTGCCCGGTGGCGCGTGCTGGGCGGCGACCAGCGAGATGACACTCAGCGCGATCGGCAGCATCATGATGGTGGTGGCGGTGTTGGAGACCCACGCGCTGAGCATGGCGCTGGCGATCATAAAGCCGGCGATGATGCGGCGGGGCCCGGTGCCGACGATGAGGAGCGTGGTCAGCGCGATGCGTTTGTGCAGCCCCCACTTCTCCATCGCCAGCCCGAGGATGAACCCGCCGAGGAAGAGGTAGATGACGTCGTTGGCGTAGGGCGCCGCGACGGCCTTGATGTGCATCGAGCCGGTGAGGGGCAGGAGCGCCAGCGGGACCAGCGCGGTCGCCGAGATGGGGATCGCTTCGGTGAGCCACCAGACCGCCATGAGCACCGCGACCCCGGCGGTGGCGCGGCCGGGCTGGGTGAGCCCGGCGGTGAGGAGGCCGGCGTCGTCAAACTGGGCGCGGGGGAGGAACAGGTACGCCGCGAGCCCGAGCGTGGGGCCGAGCACGAGCCCAAGCAGCGCGACACGGCCGGCCAACGTGGGGGGAGTTGGGGGAATGGAGGGAACAGTGGGAGCAGGGGTTGCTACATCGGCGGGCATGGGGGAAGACTACACGGGGAAGAGGGGGCAGGTGCCACCGATCCCTGTGCCACCGATCCCGTGCCACCGAGGTGCCGCGGCTTTGAGATGCTCCTCGGTGCCCTGTGCCGTACTATGCCAAAGAGCACCGAGATCCCAAAGCCGATCTCGGTGGCACGGGCTGGGTTTCTCGGTGGCACCCCGCCCGCAGGAAAGGACGAGGCCATGACTCTCATGCCTAGTACCTATTGGTGGCGACGAGGGGCATTGGGTCTGGGGATGGCGCTTCTGGGGATGGCGTCTCCAGCGATGGCCGGGGCCGATGAGCACCCGGTCTTGCCGGGTGAGAGCTGGTCGCATTTGGCCGAGAAGGTCGGGCCTGGCGATGTGATTGTGCTGCTGCCGGGCAAGCATCTTCCGGGGTCACTCTCGGGGCTCAGCGGGACCGAGGATGCACCGATTGTCATCCGGGGTGCAAAGGGCGAGGAGCCGGCCGTGATTGTCGCGGGGAACACGGGGCTGCGCTTGCAGCGGCCCCGGTGGGTGGTGCTTGAAGACCTGGTGATCGTGGGGTCGAGACACAATGGCATCAACATCGATGATCAGGATGGGTCGGGGACGGTTGGGCAGCCGTGGGATGCGCAGTTGGTTTTGCGGCGGGTGACAGTGCGAGAGACGGGCCCGCGAGGGAACGTCGATGGAATCAAGCTCTCGGGGCTGCGGGGCGTGCGGCTGGAGGATTGCCTTGTGGAGGGTTGGGGAGGGAGCGCAGTTGACATGGTGGGATGCCATGATGTGGTGATCGAGGGGAGCACCTTTCGCGGGATGGATGGGTACTCTCAGGCATCGGGTGTGCAGGCCAAGGGGGGCAGCACGAATGTCTTGATCTCGGGGTGTCGGTTTGAGGATGCAGGGAGGCGCGGGGTTAACCTGGGCGGATCGACGGGGATTGAGTACTTCCGGCCGCCGGTGCCGGAGGATGCAGAGGCGGGGAGTTGGTGGGAGGCCGAGGATGTGGTTGTGGAAGGATGCGTGTTTCTCGCAGGAGATTCTGCGGTGGCGATCGTCGGAGCGCGCGGCGCGGTGGTACGCCGTTGTACAATCGTGGGGACGCGGCGATGGCCATTCCGGTTGTTGCAGGAAACGCGAGATGCCCGCTTCGGCGCCTCGGCGGGCGCGGCGGTGTCCGACTGCATCATTGCACCCGAGTCGATGCGAGCCGCGGTGAATGTGGGCGGGGGGACGGACCCGGACGCGTTCCGTTGGGAGGCGAATCTATGGTGGGCCGAGGGGTTGGATACGGAGCGGCTTCAGGGATCGCTGCCCGGAGAGGTCTCGGCAGATCAGATCGTGAGGGATCCCCGGTTGAACGATGAGTTGCGGCCACGAGAGGCGAGCCTGCGAAGGTTTGGCGCTCGGGGATAGCGACGGGGGGGCCCGGCACGACTGGCAACACGACTCGCCGCAACTCCGCTTCTCCCTCTCCTCTGCGGCGCAGTAGTCCCCCCCACCCACACCCACACCCCCACCCACACCCACACCCACACACGGCATCACTGCGCGGGGAGGCCTTGGAGCACAAGGAGAAGGCCGATGCTTTGGCTCTACGCAGGTGCGAGGGGTCCGAAGAGGGAGTACGTGTGCCGCCGCTCAGCAGCCGCCGGTCCAGAGGTTGAGAAACTCGAGGACGTCGAGGGTGTTGACGTGGACGTCCGACCCGGTGATCTCGGTGGCGTCGAGGATGGGGAAGTTCTGCAGGAAATTGTCCCCCTGGGTGTCGACGGTGACGGTCTGGGCGAGGCCCGCCGGGGCACCGAGGCTCGTGATCAGCAGGGACGCGGCGAGGGCTTTGGTGTTCGATGGCATGGAGGGCTCCAGGACCAGGAGTGAGGGGTCTTGTTGAAGCGCAGTTTGGACAAACCGCGCAGCCGGGCTCTCGCTCGGCTGCGCGGAGGGAGAGGGGGACAAGAAACTCAGCAGCCGGCGTTCCAACTGTTCAGGAACACCAGCACATCCAGTGTGTCGAGCGAGCCATCTCCGTTGACGTCGGCCGAGGGGTCGCCTGCGGCCCAGGCGTCGAGGTCGGCGGCGATGATCCCGTCGGGGCGGGTCGCGGGGTTGACCGCGAGCGTGCCCATGGGGGTGAACCCGCCCGCGCCGTTGCCAGCCAGGAGGGAGATGTTGCCGTCGCCGTTGGCCGAAGCGATGTCCATCATCCCGCCGCCGATGAAGATATCGACCGACCCGGTGAAGGTGTCTGCGCCGGTGTTGAACATAAGGCTGACTTTGTCTGGGTTGTTGGTCACGACGGCAAAGTCGGAGCCGTTGACGCCGTCAAAGTCGCCAACCGCAACGCCGGCGGGGCGGAGCGGGGTGGCATACGCATCGGGGCCGGAGAAACTAAACTGCCCAAAGGCTGTGCCAACTAAAGCCGCCACAGCGGATGCTGCACTCTTGAATCTGATGTTACTCATTCTGTGTTCCTGTCGCGTGCAAAGGGTGTCTTATCTGGTATAACACTGCGTGTTTCAGGCTGTGTCCGAAGAACTGCGTGGTGCCTGTTCGTCCGTGCCCGCAACGAGTGGAGTGGGTCAGGGTGCAATGGCGTATTGCAAGTTGTGTGCCAGAGTCTGGGTTCGCCTGGAGGAGCGATACGGGCTGATTCTGAGGCCAGGAAGCCTGGCGTTGGCCACCACCTGCCGGGTGCGGCCGATAATGGCCACCGATGAGCCCATGGTGCAGGCCACCAGCGCCCCCAATCAGCCACCGCGCAGCAAGGTTGCACCACTTCCATAGACTCGGACATGACCGGCCACCCACCGCCGCTCCCCGCGGGGCCAGAGCCCGGGCCGTTGTTTACTGTCTTTGTGGGCGTTGACCGATGCCTCGCCGCGGATCAAGGCCTGCGACGAGAGCGCGTAGTCGGGGCTTGGGGTCTCGCGCAGCGGCGACATCGAGCCCGCGCTCGCGCTCTTTGCCGCGGTCCACGCCACGTGGATCACACTGCTCTATACCATGTCGCTTGGCGCGTTCGCCCGCACCTTTGCGCCCCCCGAGTCAGACACGACGGTCCGTCTGGCCGACATGTTGCTCAGTTCTGCGTGGCGCTGCCGCCACCGCACCGAGATGATCCGGTGGCGGCGACACACCGAGGGCTGGAACGGCTGAACGCCGCTGCCCGTTTTCCTTGAGAGCCCTACGCGTCAGCGCCGGGCCGCTCTTGCTCTCTCGATTGAGGTTTTCTATTCCTCGACGAGCTCGAAGTCCTCAGCGACAAACCGGCCGTCGACGAGCTTGCCGGTGACCTTTGCGGCGCGGATCGCGTTGCAGAAGCCGTCCTCGGCGTGGGCGTCGCCGTGGTCTTCGATCGTGGTGCCGTCGACGAAGTAGGCTTTGCCGTCGATCCGGACCGCCAGGTCGCAGCTATTGCCTTCGAGGTCGAACATGCACTCGCCGCAGGCCGCTTCGACGACGCTGGATTCAAACGCCACGTTCTGGATGACACCGGCCCCCTCACCGGCCCCCTCACCGGCACCGGCATCGGCACTGGCCGAATCGGTTGCGGGCGCGGGTGCGGAAGCCGAGTCCGAAGCTGAGTCCGAAGCCGAGTCCGAATCATCCGCTTTGCTGCACCCACCAAGAAGCATCCCAAGGCCGAGCCCCGTCCCGAGGACGACGCCAAACCCCAGCCGCACGATAGATCGAGTGTTCTTCATACCTTTATTGTTCGCACCCCGACCACCCGACGCAACCTCCCCCCTCCAAAGGGGATTGAGCACCCCCCACAGCGGTTTTCGCCGTTGTGATTCACTACACTGCATCCATGAACGCGATCCAGAAGCTCCGCCAACTCGTGACCGAAGTGAACAAAGGCCCCGCCAGCGCAATGCAGGCCTGGCCGATCGTGACCCGCCTGCTCGCCCGGATGCCGCTCGACGCGGCCGAGGTCAAACGGGTCTGCGACGACCGTGACCCGGTCGGGCTCGACGTGCTGGTGACCCGGCTTGAGCACCCCGACGCCGAGCCCGCAGCGGAAACCGACCCGGCAACCGAAGCGGTCACCGACGACGAAATGAAGGCGGCGCTGCGGGCGTTCAACAAACGCTTCAAGCTCGGTCGGCTCGCCGACGAATCACGCCTGGGCGGGCGCTACACCTCGGGTGGGCGCGAGTCAAAGATCGACGCGATCCAGCCGCCGAGTGAGTACCCGACCCGGGTCTGGAAAGCCCTCGCTGCGGCGGGAAAACTCAAGTACACCGGCAACGGGTTCTATGCCCCGGCGGAGTAAGGACCGGCACCGCCTCTCCCAGATTTGCGGCGAGCCGAACGCTTGAGATGCGCAACCTCGACACGAACAGACCACAAGACAAGGAACGCCGAACCATGCCCGAGACCAACACACCACAGCACAGCCGTCCTGACCGTCGGCTCTTTCTTACAACCGGCGCTGTCGCACTGGGCGGGTGTTTCATCCCGACGGCCTCGGGCGCACAACCCGAAACCGATCACGCCGCTACCGATGCGACCCGCCTCCGCAGAGCCTTCATCGACGGCAGCGGGCCGGGCTGGGTGACGCTCGCCGAACGCGACTTCGTCAACGTCAACTGTAACGACGACACCTGGACGTGGAGCGACAAAGGGCTGCAC